>NZ_JABEQL010000001.1 GCF_014174215.1 Gluconacetobacter tumulicola
CACCCGTCCGCCACTAACCCCGAAAGGTTCGTGCGACTTGCATGTGTTAAGCATGCCGCCAGCGTTCGCTCTGAGCCAGGATCAAACTCTCAGGTTCATCTCAGATCTCCATAAAAGCAGAAACCCAAAACAAACAAACCCGAACTCAATCCAAGCCTTAACTACTCAAACCAAAGGCCCAAGCAATCAAACTCGAAAGCTATAAAAACGCATAAATCAAAGAAATATGCATCACAGCGTCCAAGCAGGCATCAATCAAACCCAGGCTAAACCCAGATAAAACCAATCCCTTACAACCCACTCTCGCAGGCCGTCAGAACGCCGCCAACATATCCCTTCCATTCCATATTCTATTGTCAAAGAACAACTTCTAATCTCAAACACCCCAGAAGGGCCAAAGAAACTAGCAGGTCATCCCCACCAGGTCAAGAACCTCAGCCCCGGCGGTGAAGAGCGATCTACACCCCACCCCTAACACCGTCAACACAGGAGTTCAAAAAAAAACAAAAAAGTTGCTCAGCCCGACGAAATATCCCGGAAAACCGCCATTCCTGATTTAGCCCCTCCAGATCGGTAGGACCTGTCCTGCCACTGCAAAGAGTGATTTTGCATCGCCGCCACCTTTCATGCTCTTACTCCGCCGCCCTATCTGAGCAGGCACCGGCCGCTTCCACGCGGCCTTCTTCATCCACACCGATAAAGCAGGCTCTATCTTCTCGTGTCCGCCGCCTCACCGAACCAATCGCCCCTCAACGAACGACGCGGCCTTCGGCGCGCATTCCGCAATCTGGGGGTTTTGCTTGGCGGAAGGGCCCTCAATGCTCCGCTCAGTCTGCTGCATGCTTCCCTCGCCATCCACCTGCTGGGCGGTTACGGCTTCGGCCTGGTGGTCATGCTTTACGCGTTCGCCCGCACCATCGGCGATCTGGTGGATTTTCAGTCATGGCAGACCCTGCTGCAGTATGGCTTTCACCCCTTGGGCGACAGGGACCTGCCGCGCTTCCATCGCGTCCTGCGCTTCAGTTTGACCCTGGATCTGATCGGAGGCATCGCGGGCTGTGGGATCGCTGTCATCGCCAGCCTGACGATGGGACCGATCCTGGGCTGGCCGCCGATCCTGCACCCTATCGGCACATTCTACAGCCTACCCCCCCTGTTCATGGCCGCCGCCACGCCGACGGGCGTGCTGCGTATCCTTAATCGCTTCGATCTGCTGGCCCTGCAAGGCAGCACGGCAACGATCGTGCGTCTGCTCGGAACATTGGCCCTGCCGGTGATCGGCCCCTCTTTCGAGCATCTGGCACTGGTCTGGATGCTGGCCGAGATCGTGTCCTTTACGCTGCTGTTCGGCCTGGCATGGCACGAACTGCACAAGAGGGAACTGATGGCAGGCTTCTGGACAGGGATGGCAGATATCATCCCTGATCTGATGGAAGGCAGAATCGCCATCGACTTTCCCGGGATCTGGCGCTTCGCCTTCATCACCAACGCCAACGCCACCCTGTCCCTGGTCTTCAGCCATGTGACGACGCTGATCGTCGGCAGCGTGCTGGGCCCCGTCAGCGCCGGCTATTATCGTATTGCCAGCCAGATCGCCGCCGGCATCGCCAAGCCCGGAACGATGATGCAGCAGACCCTCTATCCCGAAATGGCCTCCCTATGGCGGGAGGGCGCGACCGAACGGATGTACCGTCTGGCATGGCAGTCCAGTCTGGCAGCCGGAGGTATCGGATGCCTGCTGATGGCCTTTGCGCTCCTGCTGGGGCGCCCACTACTGGGGTTGGTAATAGGCACACAGGATCAGGCAGCCGTCAGCATCATGCTGTGGATGCTCGGTGCCGAGATCGTGGCGATTTGCGGCCTGCCGCTGGAGCCATTGCTGATGACATTCCGCCGCGCGGGCGCCGTCGTAATTGCACGCTGTGTAGATGTCATTTTCTTCCTGCCGGTTCTGATGATTCTAATCCATTTCCATGGACTGGACGGCGTAGGCCCAGCCAATGTCGGTGGAGCGATTGTCCTGGTCCTCATGCAACTGGCCATGGCGTCGCATGCACGCCGAACGCTGACGCCCAACACCTCCTCCCCCAGCGCGTCCAATCCAGGGCCGGCCTGATCCCAATGCGCATCGTCTTTCCCTATATCGCCCAGCCCCACCAAATCGCCCACTCCCTGCCAGTCGCTATGGAAATCGCGCGCCGATATCCGGAGATCGCGGTCCATATCGCCTGCCTGACAGACGAGCAGGAAGCCTATATACGGCGCCTGGCCAGCCTCTATCCGGACTCGCAGGTCGCTTATGAACGGCTGACCCTGCCCGGACCGTTACGGCGGCAATTGACCCGTCGCGGGCCCAGCATCCTGACCAAACTGGCGACCCTGCTTTTCAACAAGAATTATTTCGAGACATTTCAGGCGATTGTCGTTCCCGAGCGCACATCCCTCTATCTGCGCAGGATCGGGCTGCGCGCCCCCCGCCTGATCTGGACCCGACACGGTGCCGGAGACCGCGCGGTGGGCTTTGCCCGGGATGTCCGACATTTTGATTTTATCCTGATGGCAGGAAGAAAGCTGGAAAATCGCCTTCTGACCCAGGGCTCGCTGCGCCCTGGACATTACGTCACAGGGGTCTATGCCAAATTCGATCTCGTGCGCCTGATGCATAGCAACGCCCCACCATTGTTTGGCAACAGGCGCCCGACAGTTCTCTATAATCCGCATTTCAATCCCAAGCTGACATCATGGTATAAGCTGGGCACTCAAGTTCTGGACTATTTTGCCAATCAGGACGGATACAATCTTGTTTTCGCGCCGCATTACCGGCTGTTTGACGCACATCGCGACAAAGCTGCGAGCATCCTGCGCGCCTATGAGGGAATACCGCACATGCTCATCGATCCGGGCAGCACCAGAAGCGTCGACATGACCTATACCATGGGTGCCGACCTCTATCTGGGCGATGTCAGCAGCCAGGTGGCCGAATTTCTGATCAACCCGCGTCCCTGCCTGTTTCTTGACGCGCATGAGACGAAATGGCACGACAATCCCGACTATCTGTTCTGGTCCCTGGGGCCGGTGATCGACACGGCGGCCAGCCTTGGTCAGGCTCTGGATGGCGCCGTCGCCGGGCACCCGGATTTCCTTGACCGGCAAAAATCGTATATACGTGAGACCTTCGGCCTGGCGGATATCGGGCCAACAGCGCCAATTGGCGCGGATGCCATCGTAGAATTCCTCCGAAAGGCGCATTCATGAGCGCCTTCGCCATCGCTTTGAACCTGCCTTGATTACATGCTCCAGGTGGAAGATTCGTTACCTGAAATGACACTCTCTCCGACTCCGACAGATTCTGGTCAGATGCGACGCCTCGGCGATTTTGCCACGTTTCCGGAAGCTCTGGATTACGCTGCCCTCGGGGAAGCGGGATTCAACGTCTATTCCGGCCGTGGCCAACTGCTGGAGTCCCTCCCCTACCGAACACTGCGCGAACAGGCGCTGGATGTCGCACGACGGCTGCTGACACTAGGGCTGCGCCCGGGTGAGCGAGTGGCAATCGTCGCGGAAAGCGATGGCGATTTCGCCCGAATCTTTTTCGGCTGCCAATATGCAGGGCTGGTACCTGCACCGTTGCCGCTGCCAGTCGCGTTCGGCGGACGCGAAGGCTATGTGACAACCCTGCGCGGTATGATCGAGAGCGCCGGCGCCGGCGCCGTCATCGTGCCCGACATCATTGCCGGCTGGACGGGCGAAATCGTCGAAGGCTTCGATCTGCGTTTCGGCGGGCGTCCAGCCGACCTGATGGCCCTGCCGGTCGGCCCGGTCGCGCTGCCGACCGTCTCCCCCGACGATCTGTCCTATCTCCAATTCTCCTCGGGCAGCACCCGCTTTCCGATGGGGGTCGCGGTCACCCAGCAATCAGGCATGGCAAACGCCCGCGCAATCGCCCGCGACGGCCTGAAGGTCCGCGAAACGGGCGACCGGTGCGTGTCGTGGCTGCCGCTGTATCATGATATGGGCCTCGTCGGCTTCTTCCTCACGCCGGTCACCTGCCAGTTGACCGTCGATATGCTGCCAACGCGCGAGTTCGCCCGTCGTCCCCATGTCTGGCTGGATCTGATCAGCCGCAATCGCGGCACCATTTCCTACAGCCCCTCCTTCGGTTTCGAATTGTGCGCGCGCCGTGCCTCGACGGTCACGCTCGAACTGTCGTGCTGGCGTGTCGCGGGAATCGGTGGCGACATGATCCGTCACCATATCCTCGAGGAATTTGCCGAACGCTTCGCGGCGTCCGGATTCGACGGGCGGGCGTTTACCGCCAGCTACGGCATGGCCGAGGCCACGCTGGCCATCAGCTTCGTGCCGCTCCATACCGGCATCCAGACCGATACGGTCGATCTACGTTTCCTGGAGACGCAAGGTGTGGCACGCCCCTCAAACGACCCCTCGCATGCTCTGAGAACATTCACCCTATGCGGCAAGGTTCTGCCCGAGCATGAACTGGAGGTTCGCGACCCTGCGGGGCGGCCTCTGCCGGACCGCAAGGTCGGCACCATTTTCGTCCGTGGCCCCAGCCTCATGCGCGGCTATTTCAACCAGCCCCAGGAAACCCAGCGCGTTCTGGATGCCAGCGGCTGGCTGAATACCGGCGATCTCGGTTACATGATCGACGGGCAGGTGGTCGTGACCGGCCGCGCCAAGGATCTGATCATCATCAATGGCCGCAATATCTGGCCGCAGGACCTGGAATGGTCCGCCGAGACCGAAATCGGCGCCCTGCGCAGCCGCGATGTCGCCGTCTTCTCGATCGATCAGGAGAAGGGCGAAAAGGTCGTGGCCCTGATCCAGTGCCGCGCGGCCACCCCCGAGGCCCGCGAAACCCTGCGCAATGAAGCTGCCAGCCTGTTCCGCCGCCAGCATGGGGTCGATGTCTCCGTGATCCTGATCCCACCCCATACGCTGCCGCAGACTTCGTCGGGCAAGCTGACCCGCGCACGGGCCAAGGCCATGCTGCTGTCGGGCGCTTTCGATTCGGTCAGCGAGACCGCATCGGTCGCATGATCCGCTGGGGCCTGCCCCGCGACAGGCCCCAGCTTCAATACTGGCCAATCGACCGGATTTCGATATAAGGACATCCTCTCTGTTGAGAGGGGGCGCAAGCAGTCCGCCAGACTGCCCTGCTCCCCGATATGGCAGGCGGGGTTCGGGCACGTCACACGGGGACGGCTCCCGCAATAAGGATGCATTTATAATGAGTGAAACGGTCGCGGACGTCTCTGCCCTGATCATCCAGACGCTGCTGGCGAATCCCAAGGTTCCCCGCGACATCAGCGGCAGCAGCAAGATCGTCGAGGATTTGGCCTTCGATTCACTCGCGGTCATGAATTTCGTAATGGAAATCGAGGATTCCCTCGACGTATCCGTTCCGCTCGACCGGCTTGCCGACATTCGCACCATCGACGACCTGGCCAACTGCATCGTGTCGCTGAAGCAGGGCGACTGACTCCATGTCGATCTTCACCAAATACGAGCCGCTGGCCCGTTCGCTGGCGGCCGTGACCAATGGCGGAGGCCGCAACCCGTTTTCCGTCGTGATCGACCACCCCGTGTCCTCGACCGTGGGCGTGATCGAAGGGCGTGAGACCCTGCTGTTCGGCACAAACAATTACCTGGGCCTCAGCCAGAGCGAAGCGGCGATCGATGCCGCGATCGGCACACTGCGTACCCATGGGGTCGGCACCACCGGATCGCGCATCGCCAATGGCACCCAGGGCCTGCACCGCCAGTTGGAAGAGCGTATCGCCGCCTTCTTCCGCCGTCGGCATTGCATGGTATTCTCGACGGGCTACCAGGCGAATCTGGGCATGATCTCGGCCCTGGCCGGCAAGGACGATTATCTGCTGCTGGATGCCGACAGCCACGCCAGCATCTATGACGGCAGCCGGCTCAGCCAGGCGCAGGTCATCCGTTTCCGCCATAACGACCCCGAGGATTTGCACAAGCGCCTGCGCCGCCTGGACGGCACACCGGGCGCCAAGCTGATCGTCGTCGAAGGCATCTACTCAATGATGGGCGACGTGGTGCCGATGGCCGAGTTCGCGGCAGTGAAGCGCGAAACCGGCGCCTGGCTGCTGGCGGACGAGGCCCATTCCGTGGGTGTCATGGGCGAACACGGGCGCGGCGTCGCCGAAGCCTGCGGGGTCGAGGACGATGTCGATTTCGTCGTCGGCACCTTCTCCAAGAGCCTGGGTACGGTCGGCGGCTACTGCGTTTCGGACCAGGACGGGCTGGACCTGATCCGGCTATGCTCACGGCCCTATATGTTCACCGCGTCGCTTCCGCCGGACGTCATCGCCGCCACCATGGCAGCGTTGAGCGAGTTGGAGCAGCGGCCTGAGCTGCGGCACAGGCTGATGGACAATGCCCGCCGCCTGCATGCCGGCCTGAACGCGATCGGCCTGCGTACCGGTCCGCAGGCCAGCCCCGTCGTATCGGTGGTTCTGGACGAGGTCGCCCAGGCGGTACAGTTCTGGAACCGGCTCCTGGATCTGGGCGTGTATGTCAATCTCAGCTTGCCGCCCGCGACCCCCGACCAGCACCCTCTGCTGCGCACCTCGGTGATGGCGACGCATGACGCGGCGCAGATCGACCAGGCCATCGAAATCTTCGCCACGGTGGCCCGCGAAATGGGGGCCAGCCACTAGACGCCCAGCCCCGCCCCGTCGTCCTCAGGCGACGGGGAAGCCCCCCGACGCTCTTCAGCGCCGGAATATCCCAGCCCCCTTCAGCCGCCAGAGCAGCCGGGGCAGACAGATCAGCGGATGCCTGGCCTCGAACGGGGTCAGCGCAAGGTCGAACCCACTATGCCGGCGCACCTTCCAGGCGATGTAGCGCGCCCCGCCGGCGAAGGTGAAGGCGGCCTTGAACAGGCGTGCCGCATTCAACGGGCGCCCCAGATCGGCCCGAATCCGCCATTGGCGACCCGCCCGTGCGCGCGCGTCGGTCGATACTGCCGGACACAGCATGTCGCCCTCCCGCACGAACGAAAGGCCGGACGCAGCCCAGGCGGCCGGCAGCAGCACGTCGAAGCGCGCCCCCAGATCACCGGCCAGCAGCGTGGTGGGACGATCCCCCCCTTCGACCCGCAATTCCGCAGCATAAGTCCGGCGGAATAGGCTTTCCCAATAGGCCTGTGCCGTTCCGCTCTCAGGGCCTAGCAGAGCCGCCCACCAGGCGGCCACAGCCACGGCGCGGATCAGGCAGCCCAGGATCGCGTCGGCCGCCGCCGCGTCGCGCACCCAGACCAGTCGCACCGGCTGGCAGAAGCGTGCCCAGATCGTGGTGTCCAGATTGCCGCGCGCCGTCAGCGCCCGGAACTGCGCGACGGTCAGGATGGCGACCTTGGCCCGGACATATCGGCCATCGATGGTGCGCTCATGATATTCCACATTGGGCGGCAACAGCGCATTCGCCTCGCGCGCCGCCCTGCTGCGCGGCCAGTCCGCCTGCCGATCCAGCACGACGTAGAAATCGAGAATGCCCTCCGGGTCCACCTGCCGCAGGCCAGACCCATAGAACAGCACCCCCAGTACCGGCGCATCCCCGACCAGTTCGCCGACAAACGCCGTCACCGCCGGTTCCACCGGCCGAACCAGCTCGTCCGTCAGGATACGGGCGACCCGCCCGGCGGCGAAAAGATCGTATCGCACGTCATCCATGGGGATCAGGCATTCCGGATAAAATCGAAAGCCGGCCCCGCCGACAGATAGGTCTGCCCATCCGGACCGGAATCCAGGATTTCGCCATCCAGCACAAAGTCGCCTTCCAGCTTCAGGGCCAGACGATCGGTACGGCCACGCCGGTAGGATGGCGAGTGATCCAGCCATGCGGCGGACCGCCCGCGCAGTAACGACCATGTCGCGGAAAGCAGATGTTCGGGAAAGGCTGCGACGCTGAGATAAGACAGGCCATGCCCCTCGCGCGACGCAAAAGGCCACATGCCTCCGGGCAGGCATGCCAGCGTGGAGGCGAGGAACAGGAAACTGTCCGCCGTCCGCGGCACCTCGTCCCCGACCGCAAGCGTCACGGGATCGCCGGCCAGCCATTTACGGCGGGTCGAGCGGAAAACAAGCCGCCCCAGCGAGGACGCGATCGCGACCCCGACCGCGAGATCATGCGAAAAGCGGTTCAGGATGACCGGCCGATGAGCGATACGGATTCCGCGCGTGAAGGCCGCGGCACCATGGAACATCCCCAGCACGGCCGGACGCGCCGGATCGGACCAGCGAACGGCCAGCACGTTGCGCCGCAGGATGCGACGCCGCAGGGCGCCTTCGCCGGCCAGAACGCTCAACCGTTCAAGCGCCGCCTTGCCACGCAGACCGAACCCCACATCGGCGGCGATCAGATTGGTATTCCCCGACGGCAGTACGGCAAGTGCCGGCAACGCGTCCGCCGGATAGCATTGGTGAATGGCGGACATGACATCGCTGACGGTGCCATCCCCCCCGTCGATCGCAATCACCCCGATTTCGCGTCGGGCCAGTTCGGTCACGATCTCGACCACGGCAGGCTTGGACGCCGAATGGAAGAACAGCGGCCCCAACGCCTGGGACGCACGCCGACGGAACGAGCCGTCTTCACGGCCATTGCGGCGGCTGCGCGGGTTGTGGATCAGGGCGAACCGCTCGCTCACTCCCTATCGACCTTTCTCTGTGGCACCGACATTCTTAGGGTCATAAGCCGCGTTCCCGGCATTATTGCAAGATCGTGAACCCCGCGGGACATGGAGGCCGACGACAGTGCGGAGGAAACCATGAACGACATTACCCTGGCCCATCTGTCCGATCTGCATCTTGCACATGATGGGCTGCGGTTTCCGGCATGGGCCCTGCTGAACAAGCGCATGACCAGCCAGCTCTCCTGGCGGCGAAAGCGCCGTTTCCTGCATGTCGACACCGTTCTGGAATCCCTGGTCACCGACATCCGCGCCATGACACCGGATGCCGTGGCCCTGACGGGGGACCTCACCAATCTGGGCCTCCCGGTGGAATGCCGGCGCGCGGCTTCATGGGTGTCGGCACGCCTGCCCCAGCAAACGGCGATCATCCCCGGCAATCACGACATGCTGGTGCGCGCGCCCTGGGGCACCACGCTGGGGCTCTGGAAACCCTGGATGGCGACCCGGCCGGATGATTTTCCCTTTGTCCGACGGATCGGCCCGCTCGCGCTGATCGGCGTCAATTCCGCCTGCCCCACCCCCTGGTTTTCCGCCGCCGGGCGGATCGGGGCGGCGCAGGCCGCCCGCCTGACCGACATACTGCATGAAACCGGCCGCGAAGGCGCCTTCCGCGTGGTCATGATCCATCATCCACCGGTTCCCGGCATCGTGTCCCGCCGCAAGGCACTGCTGGATGGCGGACTGTTCGCCACCGCCATTGCCCGGGCGGGGGCCGAACTGGTCCTGCACGGCCACAGCCATCGCTCCGGCCTGTCCTCCCTGCCCGGCCCCACGGCGACGGTGCCGGTGCTGGGGATTGCCTCGGCCTCGATGCTGGCCCGGGGCCAGGAGCGCATGGCCGCATGGCACCATATCCGCATCGCCGGCACCGGGCGCGGCTATGCCGCCGAAATCCGCCGCCGGCTGGTCGCACCGGGCCAACCGGTCCAGGAGTTGCCGCCCTGGCGCTTCGATGTCTATCGCCTCCCCTAGGCGATGCTTGTATGTGTGGGCCGACATGATGCGCGCGCCTCGCCCTTCCGCCTTGCTGCAAAGGATCACGCCGGGAACCCTCGACCGTTATCTGGTGCGGCAGATGGCACCGCCTTTCCTGATCTCGCTGGCCGTGGTGATGACAGCGCTGCTGCTGGAACGGCTGCTGGTCCTTCTGAACGTGCTGGCAGCGGATGGCGGCACGCTCAAGATCTTCGCCGGGCTCCTGGCCGACCTCATCCCCCATTATCTGGGCCTGGCCCTGCCGGCAGCGATCTGCGTCAGCGTCTTTTCGGTCGTTCGGCGGATGAGCCAGAACAATGAGATCGACGCCCTGATGGCCAGCGGCATCTCGCTGCTGCGGATCGCGCGCCCCTTCGTCATGGTGGGCTCGGTCATGGGCCTGGTGGGGTTCAGCCTCTATGGCTTCATCCAGCCTTATGCCCGCTACGATTTCCGGCAGGCGATGTATTTCGCCGCCCATGCGGGCTGGGCCCCCCATTTGCAAAGCGGGATGTTCGCAACCCCCGCCGACACGCTGATGCTGACGGCAGACCGGGTCGACGGGGCCGGCACGCGCCTGCACCACGTCTTCATCCGCGACCGGAGCAGCGGGCTGGAACGCGACATTTCCGCCGAGAGCGGAACCTTGCGGATCGCCGATGACCGGACCTCGGTCCGGCTCGACCTGGCGCATGGCATCATCGTCACCGACCGGCAGGACACAGCACCGACCCTGGTGCAGTTCGACACCACCACGCGTATCTTCCAGACCGTCTCGCAGGCCCACGCCTTCCGCCGCCGCGGCAATGACGAGCGGGAACTGACCCTGTTTGAACTGTTGCGGGGCGTGCATACCGGCGATCCGGCAATCCGACGGCCTCATCTGGTGGCCGAACTCCATTTCCGCCTCGCCCGCGCCCTGGCCATACCCTTCATCCCGATCCTGGCCTGTGCGCTTGCGGGCGTGGCCAAGCGCCAGCGGCGCAATCTGGGGCTGGCCATCGCCGCCATCAGCCTGGTCGGCTTCGATCACGCGCTGCAACTGGGGCTGAGCCTGGTCGCCAGCCGCTCGATGTCACCCTGGCTCGTCATATGGGGGCCATTCTTCCTGTTCTGCGGCGCCTGCGTCTGGCTGATCGTGCATCGGACCGGATCGGCGGGAAGCGGCCGGATCTGGCGGCGCCCCTTCACCCGGCTGTCGGCCAGCCCCTCGTCATGAGTACGCCGCCCCCCTCGCCGACGCGCAACGTGCTGATCGGCTACCTGACGCGCGAACTGATCGGGCGAATCCTGACGACAGCGGCCATCCTGCTGGCGCTGATGGAGATCCTGGCGCTGCTGGAACAGTTGACGCCGATCCTGGAACGGCACCAGGGTGCGCGCGGCATCGCCTATTTTATGATGCTGCACGCACCCATGCTGGTGGGCGGCACCCTGCCGCTGGCAGTGCTGATCGGCTCTCTGGTCCTGCTGGTACAGATGACAACCGGCAGCGAGATCGCGATCCTGCGTGCCGCCGGCCTGACCACCCCCGGCCTGACCCGCCTGATGCTGCCCGCGATCCTCGCACTGGGCGTGGCCGGGGCCCTGGTCGACGACCAGATCACACCGCGCTCGGAACTGGCGCTGGCAAGCTGGTGGAACCGCACCGATCCCCATCCCGAAACCGGGCACGGCTTCTGGTTCCGCGCCGGTACGACACTGGCCGATATCGGCTATGTCGCCCATGGCGGCACGACCGTCACCCATGTCGACCTGTATCAGCGGGGGCCGAACGGCCGCCTGCTCCGCACCGTTCATCTCGACACGCTTCGCTATGCGGACGGTACATGGACCGACAATGGCGGACGCAGCCTCGAACCGACCGGCGCCGCCACCGTCCGTACGGCCACGCTGTCCCCCGCACCGGCGCTGGCGCATGGCTGGCCTGCCGGGATTCGCCCCGCCGACATGATCAGGCTGTCGATGGACACGCCTCCACTTTCGGCCACCACCATCATCGCGATCCTGCGCGGCCGCATGCCCGCGTCCCAGCCGCCGGCGGCCCTCCGCACTGCACTGCTGGCACGGGTGCTCACCCCCCTCAGCTTCGCGGTAATGCTGTTATTGGCCTTGCCGGTGGTCTATATCCCACCACGAAGCGGAACACGCAGCTGGCTGCCGGTCTGGTGCCTGGGGGCCGGCCTGCTGTTCGTGGTCTTCCAGGGCATGCTGCGGGCACTGGGCAACGCCGGCACGCTGCCCGCCCCGGCGGCAACCCTGCCCGGCATCGTGATCTTCACGCTCGCCGTCTGTGCCCTGGTGTTGAGGATTGAAGAGAGATGATCGGCACGACCTTACATAACACGAATCTCCGCACCGGCCGAAGCTTCGACCTGGGGAAAATGAATCTCCGCCAGTTGTGGATCGCCTACCTCACTTACCCGACGATCCTGCTCTATATCGTTCTGGCCGTGATCAGCCTCGTGGTGCTGGCACGGCAGTTCCCCGGCATCGGACCGGCCCTGGTCGCCGCTGGTGCCGTCGTCGCGGTCTATCCGCTGGCGTGGTACATGATCCACCGCTTCATCCTGCACGGCCGCTTCCTCTATCGGATGAAATGGACGGCCACGCTGTGGAAGCGCATCCATTTCGACCATCATCAGGACCCGCATCTGCTGGATGTGCTGTTCGGCTCGCCGCTGAATACCATCCCCACCATCGCCATCATCACATTGCCAATCGGCTACCTGATCGGCAATGTCGGCGGCGCCGCGGCGGCAATGGGCACCGGGCTGGTCATCACCTGCATCTATGAATTCTTCCACTGCATCCAGCACCTGAACTACAAGCCGCGGATGCGCTGGATTCAGAAGATGAAGCAGCGCCATGTCCTGCATCACTTCCATGACGAGGACGGCAATTACGGCATCACCAGCTTCGTCGTCGACCGCGTCTTCGGCACCTATTACGTCGATGCCCGCGCCCGGCCGCGCAGCGCGCATGTCTTCAACCTGGGCTACGATCTGGAAGAAGCCGGCCGCTATCCCTGGGTGATGGAACAGACCGGCGCGCCTCCGCGCGACCGGCCGGACGGGGCGACACCGCAGCGGAACGCAGCGTGACGTCCGACACCCCGCCGGCCGCCCCCCTGACCGTCCTGGTCCTCGCCGGCACCCGTGCCGGCGCCGAGGACCCGATGGCCAGCGCCGCCAACGTGTCGCACAAGGCGATCCTTCCCGTGGCCGGCCGGCCGATGATCGCACGGGTGATCGACGCCCTTGCCGCCAACCCCCGCATCGGCCGCATCGTCATCAGCATCGAAACCCCCGGCATTCTGACGAGCCTCGAACTGGACCATGCGGTGGATTTCCTGCCGCCCGCCGCCGGCCCCAGCGCCAGCGTGATGGAGGCCCTGCGCACACTCGGCACCCCGCTGCTGGTCACCACCGCCGACCATGCGCTGTTGCGCCCGGAATGGATCGACGCCTTCCTCGACTCCGTCGACGCACAGTGCGACATGGCCGCCGCCGTCGCCATGGAGGCCGATATCGCGCGCGACGTCCCAGGCACGAAACGCACGATGATCCGTCTGGCCGATGGCGCCTTTTCCGGCTGCAACCTGTTCCTGTTCCGCACGCCGGCGTCGATCGGCGTGGTGCAGTTGTGGCAGCGGATCGAGCAGGAACGCAAACGGCCGCTGCGCATGGCGCGTCTGCTGGGGATCGGCACCCTGCTGCGCTACGTGACTGGCGGCCTGACCCGCGCGGCCCTGTGCGCAAGGGTCGGCAGCCTGAGCCAGGCCTCGGTCAAACTGGTCGCCCTGCCCGACGGCCGTGCCGCCGTGGATGTCGATAAACCCGCCGACCTGATTCTGGTGGAATCCCTGCTCCGGCCCCCCTCCGAATGAAGGACGCATCCCTGTTCTTTTTTAAAAAAAAGAACCAAAAAACTTTTGATTCCTTGAGGGAAATCCTGCGGGCATCGTCGGACACCAAACGGATAAAAGTCTTTTTGCTTCTTTTTCTTCAGAAAAAGAAGAAAGAGACCGCACGGTTCGCATAACTCCATGCGCATCGCCTACATCATCAACTCGCTGGAGGGCGGCGGCGCTGCCTTCCCCGTGCCCGACATCACCGGCGTCCTGCGCCGCGCCGGGCACGAGGTCGCCATCTTCGCACTGCTCCGCCGCGACGGCCGCGCTCTGCCGGCGATGCAGGCAGCCGGCCTCCCGGTCCAAATCTGTCCCGAAGGACAACGCGACCATCTGGCAGCCCTGCGCTGGCTGAACCACCAGATCGGAAACTGGCACCCCGACCTGATCTGGACGTCCCTGACCCGGGCCACCGTGATAGGACAGATGGTGGGGCTGAAGCGCCGCCTCCCCGTCGTCAGTTGGCAGCATTCCGCCGGCCTGAGCCCCGCCAACACCCGCCTGCTGCGCAGCCTGCGGGGACTGAGCCGGATCTGGGTCGCCGATTCCAGTTGCGTGCTGGATTTCATGCGCCACCGGCTGCGGATTCCGGCAAACCGCGCCGCATTGTGGCCAATTTTCCGCGCCGATCCCACCTGCCCGCCCGCCCGCGCCTGGCAAGCCGGCGAAATCGTACGGATCGGCTCTCTGGGGCGGCTGCATCCGGTCAAGGGCTATGACGTGCTGTGTCACGCCCTCGCGCTGCTGAAGAACGACCTGTCCCTGCCGCCTTTTCAGGTCACCATCGCCGGCGAAGGCGATGCACGCCCCCAACTCGAAAGCCAGATCCGGGAACACGGCCTGACCACGCTGCGCCTGGCAGGCTTCACCAGCGCGGTGGCCGGCTTCCTGTCCACCCAGCACGGCTACGTCCAGCCCTCATTGCATGAAGGACTGTGCATCGGCGTGCATCAGGCCATGCAGGCGGGCCTGGCCCCCGTCGCCTCCGCGGTCGGCGAGATCCGCTACACCGTGCAGGACGGCGTGTCCGGACTGCTGGTTCCCCCCGCCGATCCCACCGCCCTGGCCGAGGCCCTGGCAAGGATGCTGCGCCAGCCCCAAGCCCTGGCCACCATGGGCCAGGCCGCACGAACCCACGTGCTGGACCTGTTCGCCCCCGAACGGTTCGATGCCGCCGGCGATGCGATCCTGGCACGGATCACGCCCCCTCGGCGCGGCTGAGGCCTCCTATCGGCCCTTGCCGATCCTCCGCCGACTCAGACGATCCAGTTCGATCGCGATCCGACGCGGCGAGCGGCTGATCCGCTTCGCATCCACCAGCGTCACATCCCCGGCGGCGGACAAAGTGTGCAGGCCGTCGGTATAGGGCTTCCAGTCCGCCGCCGCGACGATGGGCGCGCCGGCCCGGGCGACAAAGCGCGTCGTCCCCAGTTCGGTGATCGTCAGAGGCACGATCGCCCCGCCATACGTGCCCGTGCAATCCTGGGTCGGCAGCACCACCCGCCCATCAACCAGGATCGGCGTGCCCCCCGGCCGCGCACTGCGACGATCCCGCCGCACCGGATTGCCGGGATGCAGATGCCACGGGCCGCGCAGCGTGTCGGCCCAGGCGACATGCAGCAGACTCTGCTTGTCTTCCGCCGACCCGCTGGAGGGGCAGTAGAACATCCACCACCTACCATCGATCCGCACCGGCGAAGCATCGATCGCCGCTTCGGGAAAGGCGAAATCGGGGACCTTCTCCCAGCGATCGGGAAAGGAGGCGGCGCGATACAATGTCAGCCGACCGGACCGATAGGCTTCGGGCAGCAGATAGATCTCATCCCCTTCCGCGATCACCACCGGATAGGACAGATGCCACGGCTCGGACAGCGCCGACCGTGCATCCAGAAGGCGCATCGCCCGATCGAAGACGAAGACGTCGATCCGGCCGATCCGGTCGCGATAATCATAAACCTCGGCAAACAGATACAGCCGATCATCCCGCCACACCCCGAACGGATCGGCCAGAAAACGGAACGGCCCGAGATCCGGCAGCCAGGTCACCGGTAACCCGTCAACGCCGCCACGCGCCAGGATTTCGGGCAGCGCACAGGGCAGAATGCCCGTCCGCCAGATATCGGTGCGCAGGATGCCCATGCCGCTCCCCATGCTGCAAGGCCGCCCCATGACGGCCGCCGAGCGGTCTATCCCATCAGGCCGCGTTCGCAAACCTCCGCGACCGTGACGCGCCGACCCACCCGTGGCATGGTGCGCGGGATGCCCATCGATCCCATCCAGAACCAGATCGCCATCCGCCGCGCGGTCAATCATCTCTGCGGCCAGATGGGCTGGGCGGCCCTGAACGAACTGATCCTGCCGGACGGGCGCCGGGCGGATGTCATGGCCCTGCGGCCCGACAACGGATTCGTCTGCATCGAAATCAAATCCGGCCCCCGCGACTTCCTGACCGACCGGAAATGGACCTGCTATCACGATTGGTGCGACCAGCTTTTCTTCGCCGTCGATCGCACTTTTCCTCTTTCCCTGCTGCCCGAGGCGACCGGGATCATGGTCGCCGATACCGATACCATCCCCGACGGCCTGAACGTGATCGCCGAAACCGCCATCCTGCGGCCATCGGCCACGACCGCCCTGCCGTCCGCACGGCGGCGGAAGCTGACATGGCTGTTCGCCACCCAGGCAGCCGCACGGCTGGCCCGTCTGGACGACCCCGCCATCACGGCTGCCCTGCGGATGGCAGGGCGGGCCGAATGATCGCGCTCCGCCCCATCCAACCAACCCTGAAAGGTTTTCCGATGTCCGATGCCGCCATCCTGCGCCGGTTCGAGGCCGCACGCTCCATCGTCCGCGACGCGGCCGATCTGGCCATGGCGATGCGCCCGCCGCCGGGCGGCCCCTCGGGCAAGCAGAAGAGCGCCCAGGACTGGCTGACCGAAGCCGACGGCGCGGTCGAGGCCCTGATTTCCGAACGGATCGGCGCCCTGTTCCCCGAGGACGGCTTCCAGGGCGAAGAAGAAGGACGCACCCGTACCGGCCAGTTACGCTGGGTGGTCGACCCCATCGACGGCACATCCAACTACGCGCGCGGCCGTCCACGCTGGTGCGTCTCGCTGGGCCTGATGGATGGCGACCAGCCGGTCGCCGGCATCATCCACGCCCCGGCCCTGAACGAGATCTATACCGCCGTGCGAGGCCACGGCGCCTTCCTCAACGGCCGGCCGATCCAGGCTTCGCCGGTGACGGATACAAGGTCCGCAATGGTCGAGATGGGGTGGAGCAACAAGGTCCCGGACGGCGTCTATGCGGCCAAGATGGCCGCGATCCTGGATCTTGGCGCCATGCCACGCTCCGGCGGCTCCGGCGCGCTGGCCCTGGCCGATGTCGCGTGTGGCCGGCAGGACGGCTATCTGGAAATGGTCATCAACCTGTGGGATGTCGCGGCAGCGCTGGTGCTGCTGGAGGAAGCCGGGGCCCGCTTCTCCCCCTTCCTGCGGGATGGCGGGCTGGATGGCGGCATCACCCTGCTAGCGACGGCACCCGGAATCGCCGACGATCTGGCGGCGGCACTCGCAGTACCGCTGGACTGATCGGCTGCCGCCAGCCATGGTTACGCCATAAAAATCCGGCAGGAGTGGGCGTGGGTCGATGGCCCACCACACGCCCAGCCGAACATACGGAGCATGCCTTTGCGAGACGGTCTTTCCCGCACAACCCTGGCCCTGGCGGCCATTGCGCTGGCACTGCCGGCGGCGCCGGCCCTGGCTGCGGGCGAACGGCAGCAGGCCCTGGTGGACCGCGCCACCCTGACGGTGCGCGAGATGTTCAACGGCGCCGGCCCGAACAGCAAGATCACCCGCTACATGACGCAGGCCCGCGCGGTGATGGTCTGCCCGTCCATTTTCCGCATGTCGATCGGCTTCGGCGGTGCGGGCGGCGGCTGCGCCCTGCTGTCGCGCGATGCGCGCGGATCGTGGTCCGATCCCGCCTTCTACACGCTCAGCTCGGCCAATGTCGGAATCCAGCTCGGCATGCAGGATTCCCAGATGATGTTCTTCGTCATGACCGATCGCGGCCTGCAGGCACTGCTGGACAGCCAGTTCCAGTTCGGCGCCAACGCCGCCGCGTCCTTCGCGACGATGGGGTCCGGCATCGAAAGCGGCACGGCGGGCGAGCGCAATACCGACATCATGGCGCTGCAGAAATCCAAGGGCCTGTTTGCCGGCGCGGCGCTGGGCGGTTCGAAACTGACGGTCAACAGCGGCGCGAATCGCGCCTATTACAACCAGATCGTCGGCCCCGAGGACATCGTCGTCTCAATGCGGGTCAACAATCCCGGTGCCGACCCCCTGCGCGCCGCACTCAGCGAAGTGCAGGCCAGGGCCACTGCCGGCGCGCCTTCCATGCCGCCCCCGGCCTATGCCCAGCCCGGCGCAGGCGGCGAGCCGTCACAGGTCAACGTCCCTGCATCCGGCCCCGTCAGCAGCCAGCCTCTTTCACCCCCCTGAGGTCACTTGCCCGGGGCCTGGCGCGCACGCCAGGCTCCGACATTGCGATTATGCTCCGCCAGACTGCTGGCGAACGCATGCCCCCCGCTGCCATCGGCAACAAAATACAGCGCATCGCTGTCGGCAGGATGCGCCACCGCATCCAGTGACGCCCGGCCGGACGAACAGATCGGTCCGGCCGGCAGGCCCGGCAGCGTGTATGTGTTGTAGGCATCCGGCGCTTCCAGTTCAGCCCGCGTCAGGGCATGGCCCAGCGGCCCGGCGCCCCGATTGATTCCATAAACCACGGTCGGATCGGATTGCAGCCGCATACCAAGGCGCAGCCGGTTGATGAAGACGCGGGCCACCAACGGGCGCTCGCCCGCAATCGCGGTCTCACGCTCCACCATCGAGGCGAGGACAAGCAACGTCCGCCGATCGGGAATTTCCGGCACGGGCGCCCGATCACGCCAGACCGCATCCAGCGCCGCCTCCATCGCCGCCTGCATTCGCCCCAGCAGGACAGCGCGCGGCGTTCCCCATTCATAATCGTAAGTCTGCGGCAGGACAGAACCCTCGGCCGGCGGCGAAAGCAGCGGGCCAGCCAGCACCGGCGCGCGGTCGATCAGTTCCGCCACCTGAAGGGCGGAAAGGCCCTCGGCCACCGTCAGCCAATGCACCACCGGCTTGCCATGGCGCAACACGAACAGCACGTCGCGAAGCGAAGCATGGGCCGGAAACGCCAGTTCCGCCGCATGCAGGACACCATCATAGCGCGTAAGATGAACGGCTACGCGAAACAGCAGGCTGCCGACACGGCCCGGCGCGATCACGCCTTCATGCTGCAAGGTTGCCGCCGTGCTGGCCAGGCCGCCACGGGGAATGACCACCGCGCGGGATTCGGGCGCCGGTCCCGGCGCGCCATATTGCCACCATCCCCAGGCGGCAATGCCCCCGCCTGCCGCGCAGATTACCAGCAGCAGACTCAGGCTGAAAATCAGAAGACGCTTGAGCATGATGCTCTTCTTCCGCGTCACGATGTCAAAGACAAGAACCCCGGACGCGGATCAGGCCGGCAGCCCGATCCGTCTGTCCGGGCCAGACCGGCCCGGGAGCAGGTCAGACGCCGCGTACGATGATGCTGGCGTTGGTGCCGCCGAATCCGAAGCTGTTCGACAGGGCAATGTCGATCTCGCGGCGCTGGGCTTCGTGCGCCACCCGGTCGATCACGCTTTCGGTGGACGGATTGTCCAGGTTCAGCGTCGGCGGCGCGACATTGTCACGGATCGCCAGGATCGAGAAAATCGCCTCGACGGCGCCGGCAGCACCCAGCAGATGACCGATGGCCGATTTGGTCGACGACATCGCAACCTGGCTCGCGGCGTCGCCGAACAGGCGCTCGACCGCCTGCAATTCCAGATCGTCCGCCATGGTCGACGTCCCATGGGCGTTCACATAGCCGATGTCGGAGACCGAAATACCGGCGCTGCGCACAGCCGCCTGCATGGCGCGATACGCACCCTCATGCCCTTCGGCCGGCGCGGTGATGTGGTAGGCGTCGCCGGACATGCCATATCCGATGATCTCGCCATAGATCTTGGCGCCGCGCGCCTTCGCGTGCTCATATTCTTCCAGCACCACGATGCCCGCACCTTCGCCCATGACGAATCCGTCGCGATCGCGGTCCCAGGGGCGCGAGGCCTTTTCCGGCGTGTCATTGAACGCGGTGGACAGCGCACGCGCCGAACTGAAGCCGGCGATTCCCAACGGGCAGACAGCCGCTTCGGCACCGCCCGCGACCATCACGTCGGCATCGCCGAGCATGATCAGACGCGACGCATCGCCGATCGCATGCACACCGGTGGCACACGCGGTCACGACCGAATGGTTGGGGCCCTTGAAGCCGTATTTGATCGAAACATGGCCGGAGACCAGGTTGATCAGCGCCGATGGAATAAAGAAGGGCGACAGGCGGCGGGCCCGTCCCTCATGCACCGTGATCGACGCATCATAAATCGTCTGCAGGCCACCGATGCCCGAACCGATCATCACGCCGGTCCGGCACCGATCTTCCTCGGATTCGGGCTTCCACCCGGAATCCTCGACCGCCTCGGTTGCCGCGACAAGGCCCAGATGGATGAAGCGATCCATCTTCTTCTGGTCCTTGACCGGGACCCAGTCGGACAGGGTCAGACCGCCCGCCTCGGTCGGCCCCGCCGGCACCTCGCCGGCGACATGCGCCGGCAGGTCCGATGGATCGAACGAGGCGATGCGGCCGATCCCGCTTTCGCCGGCGATCAGGCGCGACCAGTTATGTTCGAGCCCGAGCCCGAGCGGGCTGACAATGCCCATACCGGTAACAACAACGCGTCGATGTCCCGACGCTCCTCCGGCAGATTGTATCAACCCGCACCGCTCCCTGATCACAAAATCCGACGTTCGGTAATAGCAGCCTCAGGCGGCCTTCTGCTTCTCGATGTAGTCGATCGCGTCCTTCACGGTGGCGATCTTCTCAGCCGCATCTTCCGGGATCTCGACGCTGAAAGCCTCTTCGAAGGCCATCACCAGTTCGACCGTGTCCAGGCTGTCCGCGCCCAGATCGTCGATGAAGGAGGCCTCCGGCGTGACCTTGCTTTCCTCGACACCGAGGTGCTCGACCACAATCTTCTTAACCTTGTCAGCGATTTCGCTCATCTGTCTTCGCTTCCTGTCTGCCCCAATGAGATACGGGCGGTTCGAAATTCATTCGTCCTGTCTGACGTCCCGCGAAGCGGAACCGCCGGAACATGCCCAGCCCGCTTCCGGACGAAGCAGCGGCGGATTAGCACGGTTCCCCGGCAATAGCCAAGGCGGCGGATCTTCTTTCCGTCACAATCCGCTGCAAAACCCCGAAACCGGCCCCGCAAAATCGGATTGTTGTCCGCCATATCCCTGCCTGCGTCCAGCGGAATCAGCGTGCTCCCCCGGCGATCAGGGCATCGCCATCCCGCCATTGACGTTCAGCGTCGTGCCCGTGATCCAGCCGGCCTCGTCCGACGCCAGATAGGCGACGGATGCTGCGATATCCTCGGGCTTCCCCATGCGGCCCAGCGGAATGCCGCCCAGCAGCTTCTCGCGCTGCCCTTCCGAGAGCACATCGGTCATCGCGGTCTGGACGAAGCCCGGCGCCACGACATTGACGGTCACGCCGCGCGACCCGGCTTCCTGCGCCAGGGACTTGGTCATGCCGATCATGCCCGCCTTGGCCGCCGCATAATTCGCCTGGCCGGCATTGCCGGTCACACCGACGATCGAGGCGATGCTGACGATTCGCCCGGCCCGGCGGCGCAGCATGCCCTTCAGCACGGCGCGGCACAGGCGGAAGGGCGCCGCCAGATCCACCTCAAGGACGCGGTTCCAGTCCTCGTCCTTCATGCGAATCGCCAGCCCGTCACGCGTCAGGCCGGCATTGTTGACCAGGATGTCCAGCGGCGCGCCTGCCGCGACCTCGGCGGCCGAGACCAGCGCATCGGCCGCGGCCGGGTCGGACAGGTCGGCGGGGCACACATGGACCCGCTCGCCATCCGGCGCGATCTCGGCCGCCACCGCGGCCAGCACGGCCTCACGCGTGCCGGAAAGCACCACCCGCGCCCCCTGGGCATGCAGGGTCCGCGCAATCGCGGCGCCGATCCCCCCCGATGCGCCCGTCACCAGCGCGGTCTTGCCATCCAACCTGAACATCAGCCCGTCCTTGCCTGAAAAACCACTTATCGCCGCCCCGCCATCAGAGAGAGGCGAGGAACGCCTCGATATCCGCCGGGGTGCCGACCGAGCGTGTCGCCGCTTCGGGCGCGATGCGCCGGACCAGCCCCGACAGCACCTTGCCGGCTCCCAGTTCCACAAAACTGTCGACGCCCATCGCCGCCATCGCCTCGACACTCTCGCGCCAGCGCACGGTGCCGGTCACCTGGCGCACCAGCAGGTCGCGAATCGCCTGCGGGTCGGTCACCTTCGCCGCCGAGACATTGGCCACCAGCGGCACTACCGGCGCGGCGATTTCGGCCCGTTCCAGCGCCTCACCCATCGCATCGGCGGCCGGCGCCATCAGCGAGCAGTGGAACGGCGCCGACACCGGCAGCACCACCGCCCGCTTCACCCCACGCGCCTTGGCGACCGCGATCGCGCGCTCGATAGCCGTCGCCCGGCCCGAAATGACGATCTGCCCGCCGCCATTATCATTGGCGACCTCGATGATCTCGCTCCGATCCGGCTCGCCCTCGACGCGCAGGATCGCGGCCTCGGCGCAGATTGCGCGCGCCTGCTCAAGGTCCACGCCGATCAGCGCGGCCATGCCGCCTTCACCCGCCGGCACCGCCTTCTGCATCGCCGTGCCGCGCAGGCGCAGCAGGCGCGCCGTCTGGGCAATCCCCAGTGACCCCGCCGCCGCCAGCGCCGAATACTCACCCAGCGAATGACCGGCCACCAGCGCGGCCGCGCGCTTCAGTTCCAGCCCGCCTTCCTTCTCCAGCACCCGCAGCACCGCCAGCGACACCGCCATCAGGGCAGGCTGCGTATTTTCGGTGCGGGTCAGCTCCTCCATCGGCCCTTCGAACATCAGGGTCGAGAGCTTCTGCTCCAGCGCATCATCGACTTCTTCGAACACTTCGCGCGCCGGGGCAAAGGCAGCGGCCAGTTCGGCCCCCATCCCAACGGACTGGCTACCCTGACCGGGGAAGATGAAGGCGTGAACGGTCATGCTGTCCTCATTATCCAAAAGAAATCTCGCGTTCCGGTCCGCGAGATGCCGACAGGATACGGCGCCTGTCAATCGCGGGGCACGCCATCCCGGCGACGGCACAGCAGCAGCAGGACATCCCACGGCAGGGCCGGGACCTCACGCAGGCGCCAGAACCACCGGCGCGCCAGGCGCCGGGCGGCCGGCACGGACGGCGGCGGCACCCGCATCACCCGCCAGCCGGCCAACCGCATCAGCACCAGGCAACGCGGCAGGTGGTAGGCGCTGCTGGCAACCGCAACGGGGCCGCGATAGCCACGCGCCCGCAGCAGCGCGGAACAGGCCAGCACCGAATCCAGCGTATCGCGCGCCGTCGCCTCGATCATGATCGCCGTGTCGGGAATACCCGCCCGACGCAGCAGGTCCGCCATCACAGGCGCTTCGGCCGGGCGCCCATCCAGGCTGCCGCCGGTCGGCACGAACAGCGGTTCCGCGCACATCCGCCCGAAGGCGGCCGCGGCCGCCACCCGGCGACGCAATGTCGGCGTGGGCGTGCCATCGGGACGCACCGCCGCCCCGAAGATCACGATGGCCAGCGGCGCATCCGGCCGCCCGGTCACGGTGGCGCCTGAAGCAGAAGCCGGCTCAGCCCCGCGAACGTGGCAAACATCGTCCGCCAGACCTGCCGGAACTGATCGGCTTCCACGCCCCGATTGTCCAGAATCGCCATCAGGTCCCCAACCGTGCGCCTGCCATCGATCAGCGGCAGCAGCCCGCGCGATTGCGACGGCACCGGCACCAGCACCACACGGTCACCCAGACGAACCGGCAGGCGGTTATCCGGCCGCATAAGCCGTGAAAGGGCGAACCCGTCCCCGCCATGCAGAACCGGCACCGAATCCCGATCCATCGGATCGGCCCGCCACACCCGATCTCCCGCCCGGCGGACATAAGCCACATGGAACGCCCGCTCCCCCGCCCGCGATTCGGCCAGGCAGGCCCGGGCGCGATCAGGCTGGAAATCAAGATCGGTACAAAGCGCTGGCTCCGCATCAAGCAGCGCGGGGTCGTATTCCAGCGGCGCCATCAGGCAGACAGGCGCCAATCCGGCCGCCGCCAGCAGGTCGAACAGTCCCGCGACATCGTAGCCGTCGCCACGCCCATCCGACGCGGCGACCACGATCCGCATCCCGCCGCCGGGCGCCAGCAGGTCGGCCAGGGCTCCCAGCCGCGCCCGCGGGGCCGCATCCGCGCTCAGGTCGCAATCGATATAGTCGTGAACAGAATGCACGGGCTGCGCACCGGGCGCGAGAAAGGCAACCGCACCGGGCCGTCCTCCAGCACTGAAGGCCTCGGCCAGCCGGGCCGCAACGGCGGCGTCGTCCCCGGCAACCAGCACGCGCAACGGGCATGAACGCGGCCGCATGGCCCCGAACAGCCAGTAATCGGCTTCGCTCAGGTCGCCGGCCGTTCCAACGGTCAGATAATCGGCATGCTCCATGGACCTAGCGGGGCAGAAGCTTTCCGCGCTGCCAGGCCTCGGCAGCCTCGTCGGCACTCATGCCGTCGCAACGCACGGCATATTCCAGCGCGCTCACCACCTTGTGGCCCAGCATCAGCTCGTCCAGCTCGTCCAGCAGGTCGGAATCCAGTTCCGCACGCGCCTCCCGGCGCACCAGCATCCGCGCGGCCTGCTCGCCGGCCAGCACGTTCCTGGGGTCTTCCAGCGGCCGCAGCCGGCCGCCATGATGCAGGAAATGCGGCTGCCACAGCGGTAGGATCGACGCCTCGCCGGCTTCGATCGCCTTCGCCGCATGCTGATAGGCGTCCTCATCGGGACGGGCCTCGATGGTAAAGCCGCGCTCCGTCAGCCCATAGGCCCCCACGCCGAGCCGTACCCGTTCG
Source organism: Gluconacetobacter tumulicola (assembly GCF_014174215.1). GTDB lineage: Bacteria > Pseudomonadota > Alphaproteobacteria > Acetobacterales > Acetobacteraceae > Gluconacetobacter > Gluconacetobacter tumulicola. The sequence goes on from NZ_JABEQL010000001.1 coordinate 24,732, forward strand.
AGAGCCGATTCCGGCGCCACGATATTGCGGTTGACCGCCCCGTCATCGCGTCCCAGATCGGCAATCGAGGCCACATCCGGCGCGCACCCTTCGGGCATGAACCAGCCGAAGACGGGCTTGTACAATTCTCCGAGCACATCCATGCCCAGCGACCGGTCCAGCCACCGGGCATCGACATCGGGCAGCCATGCGGACACGAACAGGTCGATCCCGCCGGCCTTCATCGCGGCCGTCAGTTCGTCCTGGCCGCCGGTGACATATTCGACCTCCAGGTCATAGGCTTCCAGCACACGCACCACCGCCGCCGCGGCTGCCGCATGCAGGATGGTTTCCGGATGGCCAAGCGTCACCGTCGTCATCACACCTCTCCCCGATCACGAGGTGGTTTCCAGCAGGTGGCACCCGTTTGCGCAAGGGGCGGAACGGCAAAAAACCGTCCCTGCATGCCCCCTGCTCCCGGCGTGCGAGGCTTCCCGCCGTTACCAGATCTTCACCCGGTCCTCGGGCTTCAGATACAGCGTGTCGCCCGGCTTGACGTTCCAGGCCTTGTACCACGCATCGATATTGTGCATGGGGATATTGACCCGCGCCTGCGGCGGCGAATGCGGGTCCGTCATCACCCGCTGGCGCGCGATGTCGTCACGCAGCTTCTGCCGCCAGACCTGCGCCCAGCCCAGGAACACGCGCTGGTCCCCGGTCAGGCCGCCGATCACCGGGGCCGGCTTGCCGTGCAGCGAGGCATGATAGGCATCCAGCGCCAGGGTCAGCCCGCCAAGATCGGCAATGTTCTCGCCCATCGTCAGCTTGCCGTTCACATGCACGCCCGGCAGCACCTCGAACGCGTCGTACTGTTTGCCGAAGCGATCGGCCAGCTTGTTGAAACGGGCCTCGTCATCCTTGGTCCACCATTCCTTCAAGCGGCCCAGATAATCGAACTTGCGTCCCTCATCGTCGAAGGAATGCGTCATCTCATGGCCGATCACGCCGCCGATCGCACCATAATTGATCGCCGGGTCCGCCTTGGGGTTGAAGAAGGGCGGCTGCAGGATCGCGGCCGGGAACACGACCTCGTTGAACAGCGGGTTGTTGTAGGCATTGACCGTCTGCGGGGTCATGTCCCACTCATCCCGATCGACCGGGTGGCCCAGATGCCCCAGCCAGTAGCGCCATTCGAAGCCCACGGCGCGCCCGGCATTGCCATAGGCATCCCCCTGCTTGACGACGAGCGTCGCATAATCCCGCCAGCGCTTGGGATAACCGATCTGGATGGTGAAATGATCCAGCTTCTGTAGGGCTGCCGCGCGCGTCTCCGGGCCCATCCACGCATTATGCTGCAGCCGCACACGGAAGGCCGCCTTCAGCTCGGTGGTCAGCGACTCCATCATCCGCCGGTATTCCGGCGGGAAATAGCGCGCGACATAGCTCTGGCCCAGTGCCATGCCCATCGCATTGCCGGTGGCGGTCACGCCGCGTTTCCACCGGTCGGGCAATTGCGGCTGGCCGCCCAGCGTCTTGTCGTTGAAGTCGAACGATGCCTGGACGAAGGCCTTGGGCAGAGAGTGCGCTGCATTGTCCACCAGGTGGAAGGCCAGCCAGGCCCGCAGCGTATCCAGGGGGGTTTCCGACGCAATGCGGGCCTCGCCGATGATGGCATCGGGCTCGCCGACGATCAGCGTGCCCGATTTCACGATCGTCTCGGGCAGTTCGGCACCGGTCAGATAGGCCGCCCAGTCGAAGCCCGGCGCACGCTTGGCCAGGTCGACGACCGTGATCGGGTTATAGATCTTGTCGGGATCGCGCAGGTCCTGCCGCGCCCAGTGGACCTGCGCCAGCCGCGTTTCGAATGCCACGATGGCCTGGGCCTGCCGCGCGGCATCCGGCCAGCCGATCAGGGTCAGGGCCTGCTGGACATAAGTCTGATAGGCGGTCTTCTTCGCCGCCAGTTCAGGCTTCAGATAATAATCCCGATCCGGCAGCCCCAGGCCCGCCTGGTCCAGCATCAGCGCGTAGACGGTCGGGTCCTTGGCGTCCGGCTGGATACCCAGCCCGAACAGCGAATACTGGAATCCCGTCTGGGCGTGCCCCAGCAGAGCGGCGAAGGCGGTCCGGTCGCTCACCGCGCGCACGGCATCCAGATCCGACGCCAGCGGCCGAATCCCCAGGGCTTCGATCCCCTTCTCGTCCATGAAGGTCGCGTAGAAGGTGCCCAGCTTCTGGTCGACCGTCGCGGGCTCGGCCACCGGATGGGCCGACAGGTCGTTCAGAATGCCCTGCACACGCTTGCGCGACAGTTCGTGCAGCATGTTGAACGGCCCATAGGCCGTCATGTCGGGCGGGATGACGATGTCGTGCACCGCCTGGCCGTTGGCGTAGCCGAAGAAATTGTTGCCCGGCGCGATCGACAGATCCCGTCCGGCCACGTCGAAGCCCCAGGCCCCGTAGGACGGCGCGTCGGCCCCGTCGGCGACCTTCGCCGCCACGGCCGGTTCAGCCGCCCGCGCCCCGCCGCTCCAACTCGCCGCCGTCAGCAGCGCGACGCCGCACAACCATGCGCGCCGCGCCGAACCGCTCCGCCCATATCGCCTGGAATCCGACATCCCGTTTCCCTTCATTCTGTTACGAACGGGGTACAGTATGACGGTTTATTTGCGGTGCCCAGCCCGCGATCCAGCGGTTTTCACAGGCTCCGGCGGACGCGCCAGCGCCGCCACGCGATAATCGAACGTCATGATTCCGGCCAGATACGGCGCCGCGAACGCCTTGAAGGCATCATGCGCGGGATCGAAGAAGCCCGGCTGGGTCACGACCGGCCGGCCGACATAGTAATTCCGGTCCCCTTCCGAGCGGAAACTGACCAGGAACCCCATCTGGTACCCCTCATCCACGCCCTCGCCACTGTTCTGGAAACCGGTCTCGATCGATTCGACCACCGGGCGACCGTCGGGACGACGGGAATCGGCCGCCAGCTCCAGGAAACGCCGGGCGATCTCGGCCCTCTGAAACGGCGTCACGTCCTTGAGGAAGCGGAACAGCACCACATGCCGGATCAGCGCCGGCCGAAAGGCGGGCGCGGTAAAGGCCGCAACCCCCACCTGGGCCAGGTCCTGCTGTACCGCGACGGCGGCGGCATCGGGGGGCGGCGGCGCTGCGGGCGACGTCGCGATTGGCAGGGAATAAGGTTGGGCCAGCACAGCCTCCGCCGGGCATAACGCCGCCACGGTCAGGCCGAGGCTCGCGGCCGCGATCATTTTGCGCACCAACATCGTCACTCCCTCCAGATTCCCGCCCCCGTCAGGCCAAGGCCGCCTGACGCGCGAATTTCTTCTGCCGTATGCGAATCAGATGATACACGCCCCGCGCGACCAGTTCATGCACCCAGCCATGCGGCGTGATCCCGATGGTCTTCAGGACCATGCCGGTGACGCGCACGGTGTGCCTGGGCTGATAATAGCGCATTGCCCGCGCCATATAAGCCGCAATGCACCGGCCATGGTCATAGGGCACGCCGGCCGGCTCGTTGGTCGTGTGGTAGGCCGAAGCCAGTTCGTCGTCCTCGCTCTCCGTCACCCGGCCCAGCGCGATACGCATACGCTGCCACACACCCAGCTTCTCGCGCTTCAGGTAACGGTTCATGTGATCGTAGAACAGCTTGAAATGCCTATATTCGTCCGCTGCGATCTGCCGACAGATCGCCTTCAGCAGCGGCTCCTCCGTGGCATCGGCCAGCGCGGTGTAGAAGGACGACGTCCCGGTCTCCACCATGCAGCGCGCAATCAGCTCCCCGGTGCGCGACCCGCGAATGGACCGATCGACCTCCAGTTCCAGCTTGTACGATGTCCGGTAGCGTTCGAACGCCTGCGGATAATCCCATGACGGATCGGCCAGCATCGCCCACCGCCCCAGGGCGTCGCCATGCTGCACTTCCTCGATCGCCCAATTGTCCGCCGCCTCGCGGAAGGCCGGGTCATCGAAGAACACATTGTTCAGATAGAGCGCATAATCCACGCCGTTCCGTTCGACGACCGACGCCGCCTTGACCAGCTGGACGATGTCGGGGTCGACACGGGCCGGATCGAAACTGTCCCAATCCATCTGCTCAATGCGCCAGTGTTTCATCGTGCTCCGTCTTTCATGCCATCCTGCCCCGTTTCCCTCTCTCCCGCCCTTCCGTGCAGAAGGGCATATACGAAGCCTGAACAAGTCCTTTTCAGCTTGGGAGATGGCATAAACCGTCCAATTATGCCATGCAGACCATAGCTGGCGCATACGCGACCGGCGCACCGCCCGGCTTCCCCCTGGCGCAATGACAACAAACGCGGATTATAACCGTATGAACATACACGAATATCAGGCGAAAGCCCTCTTGAAGGGATTCGGCATGCCCGTGCTGGACGGGCGGGTCGTCCGTTCACCCGATGAGGCCCTAGTGGCTGCCCGCGCGATCGGCGGCCCGATCGTGGTCGTCAAGGCGCAGATCCACGCCGGCGGCCGTGGTGCCGGCCATTTCGCCGACGACCCCGGCGGCAAGGGCGGCGTCCGCCTGGCCCGCACCCCCGACGATGCGCAGCAGGCCGCCGTCGCGATGCTGGACAGCACCCTCGTCACCCGCCAGACCGGTCCGGCCGGCCGCGTCGTCCGCCGCCTCTATATCGAGGCCGGCTGCGAGATCGCGCGTGAACTCTATCTCTCCCTGCTGGTCGATCGCGCCACCGGCCGCATCGTCATCGTCGCGTCGCAGGATGGCGGCATGGCGATCGAGGACGTCGCCGCCGCCACGCCCGAACGCATCCTGAAGGAATCGATCGACCCCGCCATCGGCCTGTCCGACTACCAGGCCCGCACCCTCGCGGCCCGGCTGGACCTGCATGGCCGCTCGATCCGCGCCTTCACCACCGTCCTGCGCGCGGCCTACGAGGCCTTCGTGTCGCTGGACGCCGCGATCGTCGAGATCAATCCGCTGGTCGTCACCGGCTCGGGCGACCTGGTGGCGCTCGACGCCAAGATGAGCTTCGACGACAACGCGCTGTTCCGCCACCCGGAACTGGAGGAACTGCGCGACGAGAACGAGGAAGACCCCCGCGAGCGCGAGGCCGCGCGCCACGGTCTGGCCTATGTCGGGCTGGACGGCACCATCGGCTGCATGGTCAACGGCGCCGGCCTGGCCATGGCGACCATGGACATCATCAAGATGGAGGGCGAGGAACCGGCCAATTTCCTCGATGTCGGCGGCGGCGCCTCGCGCGAGCGGGTGGCGGCGGCGTTCCGCATCGTGCTGTCCGACCAGAAGGTGCGCGGCATCCTGGTGAACATCTTCGGCGGCATCATGCGCTGCGACATCATCGCCGAAGCCATCGTCGCCGCCTCGCACGAGACGGGCCTGCGCGTGCCGCTGGTGGTCCGTCTGGCCGGCACCAATGTCGAACGCGGGCAGGAGATCCTGTCCCACTCCGGCCTGAAGATCATCCCGGCCAACGATCTGGGCGACGCGGCGCGCAAGATCATCGCAGCCGTGCGCGCGGAAGGAGTCGCCTGATGTCCATCCTGGTCCATAGCGATACCCGCGTCATCACCCAGGGCTTCACCGGCGCCCAGGGCACCTTCCATTCCGAACAGGCCCTGGCCTACGGCACCAGACTGGTCGGCGGCGTCACCCCCGGCCGGGGCGGCGAGACCCATCTCGGCCTGCCGGTCTTCGATACGGTGGCCCAGGCCTGCGCGGCCACGCGGGTCGATGCCAGCGTCATCTACGTGCCGCCCGCCGGTGCCGCCGATGCGATCCTGGAAGCAATCGCCGCCGGCGTGCCCCTGATCGTCTGCATCACCGAAGGCATTCCGGTGCTGGACATGGTGCGTGTGCAGCAGGTGCTGCACCGGTCCGACAGCCTGCTGATCGGCCCCAACTGCCCCGGCATCATCACCCCCGGCGAGTGCAAGATCGGCATCATGCCCGGCGCGATCCACCGCCCCGGCAAGGTGGGCATCGTCTCGCGCTCCGGCACCCTGACCTACGAGGCCGTGGCCCAGACCACAGCGGTCGGGCTGGGGCAGAGCACCTGCGTCGGCATCGGCGGCGACCCGGTCAAGGGGATGGATTTCATCGACGTGCTGGAACGCTTCATCGCGGACCCCGACACCGATTCGATCATCATGATCGGCGAAATCGGCGGCACGTCGGAAATCGACGGCGCCACGCTGATTCGCGACAGCGGGACCCGCAAGCCGGTCGTGGGCTTCATCGCCGGGGCTACCGCCCCGCCGGGGCGCCGCATGGGCCATGCCGGCGCGGTCATCACCGGCGGGCACGAGACGGCAGCCGCCAAGATCGAGGCCCTGCGCGACGCCGGCATCCACGTCTCCGCCAGCCCGGCCCTGCTGGGTCAGACCCTGCTGGACGTGCTGACGGGCCGCGCCTGACACATCCCCCCGGTCCGCCCCTCGGGGCGGACCGATCAGGCCTCCCGCAGACCGAGCGATGTCGCATTGACGACCAGATCATGCCCCCCGACATGCTCCCCGATCACGATCTCCAGATCCGGAAACCGCAATCTCAGCCGCTCGTGAAGCGCCATAAGCCGTTCCCGCGAACGGTTGATCAGGGTCAGTTTCGCGGGCTGCCATTCGACCAGCGCCACCGCAATCGCGCTGGCCGCCCCGGCCGCCCCCACGATGCAGATCCGTCGCCCGGCCACCGAATGCCCGGCAGCGGCCAGTCCGGCGACAAAGCCCTCGCCATCCGGCATGTCCCCCGCGAACGCATCCTCGCCGACACGGCGCATGACATTGACGGCCCCGCCAGACAGCGCGCCAGATCCACCCCCCGGAACGTCGAACGGCACCATGACCGCATCAAGCCCGTTGCGTTCGAAGAGGGCATTCATCGCCTGAGATGTGCGGGCATGCGCGACCGGATGCCCCATCAGGCCGAAAAGCTTCGTTGTCCCACCAATCATCGTCAGCCCTACGGACATTCTTCACGCAGGGAACATCGGATATTCAGACACCGAACCATCCGGCCAGCAAAGCCAGTCATATTTTCCGTATTCGATCCGACGCCGGGACCAGAACAGTACATCGTCATCGCGATCATGGTGCGCGCTGCCGGCCATTTTCCGAGCCGGCCAGGAAACGCACTGGCGGCAATCCAACGCGTTTCGCAACTGCCGCCCTGCAATTCCCAACCGGCCCCATAAAACGCAAAGACGCCTTCCGGTCTGGACCCTTACACGCCCCCCCGTCCGAGAACCTGTATTTCACCTGAAAGGGCGAGCCTTACCGCCGCCAAAGCCGCCTAAATCTGCGGAGCAGCCAGATCCGCCAATCCGCACCCCATCTCTGCATTGAGGGGACACACGGCTAAAGAGAATGGAAGCCAGTAAAGATTATCTATTCCGTCACGGAGCGGATAGCTGCATCTGTGCCAGACGAATATGCGCCTCACCAAGCTCACCCTTGCGGATCATATTCTTCACTGTCGCCACGGATACGGCAGGCGACTTCATCTTGGAGCGCGGATTCGTCTCGTTGTCGTCCTCGATAAAGGCATTGGTTGACGGATCGAGATAGCCATAGGCACAGAGATACGGGTTACGCACATCGGCCATGACGGCTACGACATGATAACGCGTCCTCCCGACCCAGTCCTCGGCGATCGAGCTCTGATCGACGCCAGGGTAATTAAAAGTCACCCCGATGGAATGGAAATAATCAAAAATACCGCCCATGAGAGCGTTCACCAGACGCATCTTCTTCGGATTGAATTCAAACCCGTAGTAAAAATAATCCTGATAGATCGTTTTTTCTTTTGGGAGAGAATTCTTATTAACCAATCCCAGGATGCTCTGCATCGTGGAGGGGGTGGGCTTTATCCTGAGCGGCCGATCACGGAAAATCATGGCGCCCCGATGGTTGTAAAAGATCGGGATAATAATGTGTTTCGGATCACTACTCATAGAATCGCCTCCCAGGATACGAAATATCAGACTTTTCCCATCCTGGGCAATGGCCTGATCCCTAAGGATATCTTCGCTGACCGGCCTGTGAAGTGTAAAGAGACCAACGAGAGGCAACGCCTTTCCATCGGCACGCACCTGAAACGAATCACCCGTCTTGTGGCCCTGCGAATTGCCTTCCCCGACCCGTTCGCCCATCCCTTGACGCTCCGCCGGCGGCCTTATATTCAACATCCGGTGATTTAATGTGCGCGAGGGAGCGCCCGCATGCAGCAGGACAAGACGGCGGGCACCTCCTTCCTCACGGAGCGCGGCGTCCGATTCAGCGTCCATCGCTACGAATATGATCCCGCCGGCACCCTGATCGGCATGCAGGCCGCCTCCGCCATCGGCGAAGATCCGTCATTCGTCTTCAAGACCCTGATGGTGCGGGTCGACCGCGAAAAACCCGTGTGCCTGATCGCTCCCGCCGCCGGCAAGGTCAATCTCAAGCAGGTCGCAGCCCTGTTCGGCGGCCGCAATGCCCGCATGATCCCGGCGGCCGAGGCCGAGGAATTGACCGGTTTCCAGGTCGGCGGCATCAGCCCGTTCGGCCAGAAAACGCAGGTGCCGGTGGTAATCGACGCCGCCGCGTCCAGCAAGGACTATATCTACGTCAATGCCGGCGCGCGGGGCCTGGTTGTAAAGATCGCACCGGACGATGCGCGCAGTGCGCTCGACGCCACCCTGGCGCCGATTTCCTCGCCGCAGCCCGGCTGGGAAAGCAACTGAAAAGGATCAGCCAGAATGCGCGTGACGATCGAAACATTAACAGGCGAGCGCATCATTCCGGTTCTTCCGGATCTCGCCCGCCTGCGCATCGGCGTCTTCCGCGACTGGCCCTATCTGTATGACGGAGACGTGGCCTACGAGGAAAAATACCTCCAATTCTATGTCCGCAGCGAAGGAGCAGCCGTCATCATCGCCCGCGACGGCGACAGCGTGGTCGGCGCCTCCACCTGCCTGCCGATGCGGGACGAACAGGAGGCCATTCGCGCGCCTTTGGAAACACGCGGCCTGAGCACGGACGATTTCTTCTATTTCGGCGAGTCCGTGCTTCTCGATGCCTATCGCGGCCAGGGGCTGGGCGTACGCTTCTTCGAAGAGCGCGAACGCCATGCTCTCACGACGAGCCTGGCCAATTTCGCGACCTTCTGCTCGGTGCGCCGTCCGGACGATCATCCGGCCCGCCCGCCTGGCGCCACCACGCTGCACGCCTTCTGGGCCCGACGCGGCTTCCGCCCCCTGCCCGGCGTGACGTGCCAACTGGACTGGAAAGAGCCGGGCCACGCCGAAGAAACGCCCCACACGCTCGATTTCTTCATCAAATCGCTTCGCGGCGCACCGATCCCCGCCAGCCTCGAGACGCAGGAGCATGATGCATGAACAAACCAATCCGACTGGGCGTGCTGGCCTGGGAAGTGGCACGCAATCACACGATCGAGGATTACGCCCGCCATCTGGACGCCCTGGTGGCAGAAGCCGCGCCGCACGCGGACCTGCTGCTGATGCCGGAATATTCCTGCATGGAAGCCGCCGCCGCACTGACCGACCGGCCCGATCCGGCGGCGGAACTGGCGGCCGTCTGCCGTTACAGCGACGCCATCCTGAACATCATGCGCGAGACGGCACAGCGCCATAGGGTCTGGCTGATGCCCGGCACCCTCCCCCGGCCGGAGGCCGCAGGCGTGCGCAACCGCGCCCCCCTGATCGCCCCGGACGGCCAGGTCGCGTTCCAGGACAAACACGTCATGACCCGGTTCGAGAACGAATCCTGGGGCGTGCGCGCGGGCAATCCGCCCGGCGTGTTCGAAACCCCGTGGGGCCTGATCGGCACCTCGGTCTGCTATGATTCGGAATTTCCGATGTTGGCACGCGCCCAGATCGAGGCCGAGGCCTGGCTGATCCTGGTGCCAACCTGCACCGATTCCATGCATGGCTTCAACCGGGTGCGGATTTCGGCGCAGGCCCGCGCGCTGGAAAACCAGTGCTTCGTCGCGGTCTCACCGACCGTGGGCGACGCGCCCTGGCTAGCCACGCTGGACGAGAACCATGGCTGCGCCGGGGTCTACGGCCCGGTCGATCGCGGTTTCCCGGCCGACGGCATCATGGCGGAAGGCAAGCTGGACCAGGGCGGGTGGATCTTCACGACACTCGACCCGGCCACACTGGATGCGGTGCGCGAAAACGGCGCCGTGCGCAACTGCCGCGACTGGCCTGTCACGGTCCCCGTCGCCCGCCGCATCCCCTTCTCGGCTTAGGGAAACCCATGTCAGCCGAACAGACCCAGGCGCTGATCCGCGCCTATTACGACGCCTTCAATCGCGAGGATATCCCGGCCGTCCTCGACCTGCTGACCGAGGATGTCGTCCATGACATCAACCAGGGCGGGCAGGAGACCGGCCGCCCGCAATTCGAGACCTTCCTGCGGCGCATGGAAGGCTTCTATCGCGAGGAGTCGAAGGATCTCGTGATCATGACGACACCGGACGGGACGCGCGCCGCAGCGGAATTCATCGTCCATGGCACCTATCTGAAGACCGAACAGGGCCTGCCCCCGGCAACAGGCCAGACCTATGCCCTGCCAGTCGGTGCCTTCTTCCGAATCCGGGGCGGCAAGATCGCACGCGTCACCAACTATTACAATCTTCCGCTATGGACGAAGCAGATCAACGCGGCACCCTGATCGTCCCCGGCCTGGCGGCGCAACCCGCGCCCTCGGAGCCTGACCGAAAATGCGGGCTGGTGAGCGTAGAGTGCCGCGAAGCGGCATGGCCGTCATGTGTTTCCGAGCACCGAAGCGCAAGGAAACGCGCGGCGGATCGCCGCCAGACCGCATTTTCGGTCGGGCTCTCAGGCCGCCAGTACCATCGGCAATACGTCCGAGATCAGCCGGCGCGACAATTCCGCCTCGTCCCCCTTCGAAAGCCCCCGCCGGCGCATCATCAGCAACGGCAGCATCACAGCCCCCATGACCATCATCAGGGTCAGTTCGGGCGATCCGTCATGGCGAAGCAGCCCGTCCGCCCGGGCCTCCTGCAACAAGGGCAGCATCGCGTCCTGGTATGGTTCCCAGATTTCACGCACGATATATTCCTGCCGCTCCCCAGGCAGGCTCATCTCGTCGGAGAGAAATTTCGCCAGTTCGGGAATATCGCAATTGGCCGTGATGAAACGCGTCAGCCCTTCGCGCACCCGTTCTTCGGTGGGCCCCGATGCGCCATGCAATTCCTCGATCGACCGGCGCGCCGCAGCCAGGCGCAGCGCAATCTCGTCCACCACCGCTTTCCACAGGGCGAATTTCGAGCCGAAATGATGGGAAATCAGCGCGGGATCGACGCCCGCCTCCTCCGCGATCTCCCGCAGCCCCGTTCCGTCATAACCCTTCCGCGAGAACCCATGCAGAGCCGCGCCAAGCATGGCGTCGCGCGCCGCGGGCGTTCCCTTCGCCGGGCGTCCCCTGCGTCGACTGAGCGGAGTATGATGGAACGGCACCAGATCGTCCTTCGTTCAGTGTCGAGCCGTCCACCCTAGCACCGCCGGAGCGAGCTTTCTATTCGTTAGCCCAGGAAAACGGGGCATGGCCAAGGGCCGCCCCATTCATTCAACGATCAACAATTTCATGCCGCAAAACCCTGCCTGCCCCCCCCTGGACGATCGAAACAAGCCCCGACAAACCGACATGGGTGACATACCCCCCGCTTCTGTGGCACAGCGTTGTCCCTTCGAGGCTGTTTCAAAAGCCCCGCTGGCGGCGGCCTGACGGCGATTTCCTGCGCTTCGGGGCGCGCGGCCATCAAGGCCGCTCCGCTTCGATGCCTGAAAACCACCGCCCGCTCACCAGCGGGGCTTTTGAAACAGCCTCCTATCGCCAACAGTCCAGGAACCCGCCCGATGCCCGATGGTCTCATGCCGGCCGCATCGCCCGCTTTCGCCGATCCGTCCCTTCCGCCGGTCCGCACCGACTGGACGCGCGACGAAATCGCGGCGCTGATCGCCCTGCCCTTCCCCGAACTGCTGTTCCGGGCCCAGAGCGTGCATCGCGCCCGCTTCGACCCCACGGAGGTGCAGATCTCCACCCTGCTCTCGATCAAGACCGGCGGCTGCCCGGAAGATTGCGCCTATTGCCCGCAGAGCGCGATGCACGAGGATGGCGGCGTCAAGGCCAGCCGCCTGATGGCGGTGGAAGCCGTGCTGAAGGAAGCCCGCGCCGCGCGCGATGCCGGGGCCGCGCGTTTCTGCATGGGCGCCGCCTGGCGCTCGCCCAAGGATCATGATCTCGAGACTGTCTGCGCCATGGTCGAGGGCGTGAAGGCCCTGGGCCTGGAAAGCTGCGTCACCCTGGGCATGCTCGACGCCCGTCAGGCCCAGCGCCTGCGCGATGCCGGGCTGGACTACTACAACCATAATCTCGACACCTCGCCCGAGCATTACGGCAACATCATCTCCACCCGCACCTATCAGGACCGGCTGGACACGCTGTCCAATGTCCGTGACGCCGGGATCAATGTCTGCTGCGGCGGCATCGTCGGCATGGGCGAGGACGAAAGCGACCGCGCCGGCCTGATCGCCAGCCTGGCCAGCCTGCCCAAACACCCCGAGAGCGTGCCGATCAACCTGCTGGTGCGCGTGGCCGGCACCCCGCTGGCCGAGGCGGAGGCGGTCGACCCGATCGATTTCGTGCGCATCATCGCCGCCGCCCGCATCGCCATGCCCGCCAGCCGCGTCCGCCTGGCCGCCGGGCGCGAGGACATGACGGACGAAGCCCAGACCCTGTGCTTCCTGGCCGGCGCCAACTCGATCTTCTACGGCGAAAAGCTGCTGACCACCCCCAACCCCGAAGCCAGCCGCGATGCCCGGCTGCTGGCCCGCCTGGGCATGCACACCAGCCTCGTCCAGGCCTGACAGGCCGGGCCGCCGGCGATCACCGATCGACCGGCGGCTCCCTGACGATCACGGGCGCATTGCGCACCGGAAAATTCACGGATCGGGCGATAAAGCACAGGCCATGGGCCTTCTCATGCAGCGCCCTGGCCTGCTCCACATCCGACCCGGCCGAAACCGTCACCCGAGGGTGCAACGTGACGGAGGTGAATTGCCCGCCCCCGTCCGCCTCTTCGACCATGCAGCCTTCGGCATCGTCTTCATACGCCGTCACCACGATACCGGCCTGCGCGCATAGGCCCAGAAACCACAGCTTGTGGCAGGCGGACAGCGACGCGACCAGCAACTCCTCCGGATTCCACCGGCCGGCATCGCCCCGAAAAGCAGGATCGGACGATCCCGCAATGACAGGCTTGCCCTCCGCGACGATGTCGTGGGCACGTTCATATCCACGATAATTCTGCGTTCCAGCACCGGTATTGCCGGTCCAGCGCACCGTGACCGCGTAGCGATGCGTCTTGTCCGCCATATGACGTGTCCCTTCATGCCCCTCGAAAACCGTCCGCATCCCTATCATGCACCCCCTGTCGTCACACGCAGCCATTCCGGCCCGACGCAGGACGAACCACCTGCCACCCCCTGCGCACATCGCACGACCAGCGCGGTACCATGATTTAACGCTTGCGTCCGGGCACCGCCTGTCCGAAATCACCCCCATGGCCTATATGATCAAGGAGATGTTCGCGACCCTCCAGGGTGAGGGCGCGTATGCCGGCCGCGCCGCCGTGTTCTGCCGTTTCGCCGGATGCAATCTCTGGTCGGGGCGGGAGGCCGATCGCGCGGGCGCGACCTGTCGTTTCTGCGACACCGATTTCGTCGGCACCGACGGCGAAGGCGGCGGCCGTTTCGCCGACGCCGCCTCCCTGGCCGACGCCATCGCAGCGATCTGGGCCGCACCGGACCGCGACCACGCCTTCGTCGTCTTCACGGGCGGCGAGCCGCTGCTCCAACTCGATGCAAAGCTGATCGCGGCGGTACACGCACGCGGCTTCGAAATCGCCATCGAGACCAACGGCACCCTGGCCGCCCCCGAGGGCATCGACTGGATCTGTGTCAGCCCCAAGGAAGGTGCCGCGCTGGTCCAACGCAGCGGCCACGAACTGAAACTGGTCTACCCCCAGCCCGGCCTGCTGCCCGAAGCGGTGGCCGATCTGGACTTCCAGCAATTCTGGCTCCAGCCGATGGACGGCCCCGACCAGGCCCGCAATACCCAGCAGGCCGTCGCCTATTGCCGCACCCACCCACGCTGGCGCCTGTCCCTGCAGACCCACAAGCTGATCGGGATTCCCTGATATGGCCGCAACGCTGACCCCCGCCGACCCGAAACAGGAAAGCGCGATCGTGCTGTTCTCCGGCGGCCAGGATTCCGCGACCTGCCTGGCCTGGGCGCTGTCGCGCTTCGGCCGGGTCGAAACACTGGGCTTCGCCTACGGCCAGCGCCACGCGGTGGAACTGGAATGCCGCGACACGCTGCGCGCGGGCATGGCCGCGCACGATCCCGCCTGGGCGGCCCGGCTGGGCGAGGACCATACGCTGGCGCTCGACGCGCTGGGCGCGGTCTCCGACACCGCGCTGACCCGCGACGCCGCCATCACGATGAACGAGAACGGCCTGCCCAGCACCTTCGTGCCCGGCCGCAACCTCATCTTCCTGACCTTCGCCGCCGCCCTGGCCGCCCGCCGCGGCGCACGCCACATCATCGGCGGCATGTGCGAGACCGATTATTCCGGCTACCCCGACTGCCGCGACGACACGATCAAGGCCATGCAGGTGGCGCTGAATCTCGGCATGGCCAGCCGGCTGGTCCTGCATACGCCGCTGATGTGGATCGACAAGGCCGATACCTGGCGCCTGGCCGAAAGCCTGGGCGGCCCCGATCTGGTCGCGCTGATCAACCGCGAAAGCCATAGCTGCTATCTGGGCACGCGCGAGACGATGCACCCATGGGGCCATGGCTGCGGCACCTGCCCCGCCTGCGACCTGCGCCGCGCCGGGTGGGAGCGCTACATGGCGGGTCGCGCCGATGCTTGATCTGGTCTTCACCCGCCGCTTCTCGATGGGCCACCGGCTGATCCACGGCGCCAGCGAAAGCTGCGCCCTGCCGCACGGCCACAACGAATTCGTCACCGTGCGCCTGCGCCCCACCGCGCCCCGCCCGCTGGACGGGTCCGGCAACATGGTCGTGTCCTTCCAGCGCGCCAAGTCGCGCTGGCACCGCTTCGTGGACGAACGGCTGGACCATGCCCTGCAACTGGCCGAGGACGACCCGCTGCTGGCCTGGTTCCGCGCGCACGAGCCCGAACGTGCCCGCCGCATCGTCGTCACCCCCGGCGACCCGACCACCGAACTGATGGCCTGCCTGATGATGGCCAAGCTGAACGCGCTGCTGGACGACGATGGCGGCCTGCTGCGCTGCGCGGAGATCACCTTGCAGGAAACCCCGACCAACACCGTCCGCTACGAGGGCGACCCGCTGGAGGCGCTCCCAACCCCGCGCCCCGCGACCAACTGCTGGTGGCGGCGCGCCGACGACAGTATTGCCGATGTCTGAAGCACCGATGGCCGCATCACCCCTCACCGGTTTCGCCCGCTACCGCGCCGAATGGCTGGCCAATCCGGTGCGCGAAATCCTGGCCGGCATGGTCGGCACCTTCGCCCTGATCCCCGAAGTCATCGCCTTCTCCTTCGCCGCCGGGGTCGACCCGGAGGTCGGGCTTTACGCATCGTTCGTCATCAGCGTCGTCATCGCCATCGCCGGCGGCCGCCCGGCCATGATCTCCGGCGCCGCCGGCTCGGTCGCGCTGGTGGCGGCGGCGCTGGTGCACGCGCACGGCGTGCAATATCTGCTGGCCGCCACCCTGCTGGCCGGTCTGTTGCAGATGCTGGCCGGCGCGGCGCGGCTGCACCTGCTGATGCGCTACGTTTCCCGCCCGGTCCGCACCGGCTTCGTCAACGCGCTGGCCATCCTGATCTTCTCGGCGCAACTGCCGCACATGCTCCATGTGACATGGCACACCTACGCCATGATCGCGCTGGGCCTGGCCATCATCTACGGCGTGCCAAGGCTCTTCAGCGCCATCCCCTCGCCCCTGATCTGCATCCTGGCACTCACGACCGTCGCCACGATCTGGCCGATGCCCCTGCATACGGTGGCCGATCTGGGCCGCCTGCCCGACAGCCTGCCGCATCTGGTCTGGCCGCTTGTGCCACTGTCCCTGTCCACGCTGGAAACCATCCTGCCCTTTGCCGCCGCCATGGCGATGGTCGGCCTGCTGGAATCGATGATGACCGCCAGCGTGGTGGACGACATGACCGAAACCCACAGCAGCAAGCGCACCGAATGCGTCGGGCTCGGGCTGGCCAATGTCGCCGTCGGCCTGTTCGGCGGCATCGCCGGCTGCGGCATGATCGGCCAGACGGTGGGCAATCTGCGCTATGGCGGGCGCGGGCGGCTCTCGACCTTCGTCGCCGGGGCGTTCCTGCTGCTGCTGATGGTGGCGCTGCGGCCGTGGGTGGCCCGGGTGCCGGTCGCCGCCCTGGTGGCGATCATGATCATGGTCTCAGCCAGCACCTTCTCCTGGTCGTCGCTGCGCGACCTGCGCACCCACCCGCGCGGGGCCAGCCTGGTCATGCTGGCAACCGTGGCGGTGGTGGTGGCAACTCACAATCTGGCGGCGGGCGTGCTGGTGGGCGTGCTGCTCAGCGGCCTGTTTTTCGCCGCCAGCGTCTCACGTCTGGTCACGGTCGAAACGCGCTACGACGCCGCCAGCGACACCCGCACCTACAGCGTGACGGGCCAGATCTTCTTCGCCTCGGCCGACCTGTTCGCTGAGAGGTTCGACACGCGCGACACCGCCCGCCACATCCGCATCGACCTGCGCCACGCCCATTTCTGGGACATCACGGCCGTCGGCACCCTGCGCGACATCGTCGCACGCATGGAAAGCCATGGCCTGACCGTCGAACTTCTGGGCCTCAACAGCGCCAGCGCCACATTGATCGATCGCCATTCAGATCTCAGCGTCGCGCCCCAGACCTGAGAAGTAGGCTGTGAATGCGGGCTGGCCGCACCCGCTCACCAGCCCACATTTCCAGCCCGGTTCCGTGAGGCACCACACGCCTCAGATCGGCGGCGCCGGCTCCGCAAACGGGTCCGGCGCCCCGGCGACAACCGGCGCGCTGGCCGATTGCGCGTGCTGGCTCTGCGCGGCCTGAAGCGACAGAGCCGCAGCCCCACCGGAATCACCTGCCTGCCCCGCCGCGCGGGCGGCCAGGGTCAGCGCCCGCGCCATGCCGCGATAATCCACAAGCTGGCGCCGCAGATCGGCAGCATGAACAGCCAGTTCCCGCGCCACTACCGGGTCCTGGGCCAGCCTCAGCCGGGCCTGCAATTCATCCTCGTCCGCCTGCCATTTGGCCGGCACGGGGTGCGGATGCGCCAGATGCGCCACCGCCTGCGCCAGCGTCGCCCTGTCGCCCCTCGCGTCCGCGATCAATCCGGTCAACAGGCTGGCCTGTTCGGCAATCGCCGGATCGGGGCTCGCCGTCGCACCGGCGGCCAGCGGCGCCGCCTCGTCATCCCGCGACAGGCGATGCAGGGCGGCCGCCTGCGTCAGGTCCAGCCCGGCATCAGCCCCCTGACGCCCCCGCACCGCCAATGCAGCACGCGTGGCCGCAATGGTGGACAGCGCATCAGCCGGGCGACCCTGCGCCAGTTGCACCACCGCCAGATTATACCCCGCATCGCCGATTGCCCCGGCATCGTCCCGCGCCAGCGCGCGCGTGCCCGCCAGCCGGTACTGCGCTTCCGCGACCGTCAGCCGCTCCAGCCCGGCCGACTGATGCCCCACATCCATCGCCTGATCCAACACCGCATCGCCGGCCGGCGCCGCCTTGCCGCCTCCGCACCCGGCCAGCACCGGCATGGCCAGCGCCAGCAGCAGGGCAGCCCGCCCGCATCCACCCATCATGGCGCGATCCTCCCGGCCGGCAGGCGGTTCGAGGGCGGCGCCTTCGCCCCGCCGCCACCCAACAGCCACAGGCCGCGCAGTTGGTCCGTCAGCTTCTGCAGGCTGGCGGCAGTCGTCTGCGCCTGCGTCAGCAACACCGGCAGTTCGGCCGATGTCTCCTGCAGGTTGCGGGTGATCGCGGGCATGCTCGGGCTCGCCTTGCGCAGGTCGGCGGACATGGCACGGACATTGGCCATGCTGGCATCGGCCTTCGTCATGACCCCCGACAATTGCCGCTCGATCGGCGTCAACCGGGTGACGGCATCGTTCAGGGATGCGACCAGCGTCTCGGCCTCGCGCACCAGCTTGTCGTTGGTCATCAGTTGCCCGGCAGTACCCTTGCCGGCATGCAGGTCGGTGATCGTGGCATCCAGCATCGACATCATGTGCTGCGCACTGTCCAGCACCGGCAGGACGCGCGCGCGGATATCGGCAAAGGTCTGGGTAACCATGTCGGCCGGATTGGGTGCGGGGTGCGCTGTCAGCACCGCATAATGCCAGTCCATCGGCTGCCCGGTGCCACGCGTGATGTCGATATAGTTCGCCCCGGCCACCACGAACCGCCGCCGGATGGTGGCGGTACTGTCGCGGCGGATGAAAGGCTCGATATCCGGATCGATATCCGCAATCGCATACATACCGCCCGTCGGGTTGATGCGGATGCGCCGGATCGTGCCGGCGCGAATGCCCACTACCTCCACATCGTCGCCCGGCGACAGGCCGCTGACGCCGCCATCGGGCAGGACGATCTGCAACCGGCCGGCCGGTGTCAGCCAGTTATGCAGGATGCCCGCCTCGATCACGGCGGCCGAACAGATCAGCAGCGCCAGCAGCACCAGCAGCCCGACCCATTCGTCGGCATACCGCACGCGCACCAGTTGCCGTGTCAGGCCCTTCACTTGATCCTTGGCCATCAGCCCCCCCGCACCGGGAAAAGGCCTTCATCGAGAAGGCGCAGATGAACATTCACCGCCGGCCGGTAATCGGCCCAGGTCGCGGCATGGCGCACGAACCACATCACGGCAGCCCCCCGGTCACGGGCCGCCGTGATCGCCTCCAGAAACGCCACCGACGCATCCGGCGGCAACATGTCGGAAATGTCTTCCAGCACCAGCAGGTCAGGCCGGCCCAGAAAAGCCCGCACACAGGCCGCCCGCGCCAGATCGGACACGGACAGGCGCCCCGGGCCGGTCACGGGCAGGCCCGGAAAGCCGAAAACCATGCCCAGCTTCATCGCATCCGCCACCACATCGCCGGTCGGACGGGTGGTATGATGCAGTTGCTGGAGGATGATGTTCTGGTGCGTGCCGAACAGGTCCAGCCATGACCCGCGCCGGGTGATCCGCCCGATTCGTCCACGCAGGGCATAAAGCTGCCGGTCCCCCAGTTCCATCCAGTCCAGCCCCATGAACCGCACGCTGCCCGATGCCAGGGCGATCATGCCGCTGCACAGGTCGGCAAACAACGTAGCCCGCGCGAAATCCCGGCATTCGATGACGGCGCAATCGCCGGGCATCAGCCGCAGGTCGACCGGCACCGGGGCCATGCCGCTTTCGTCGAATGAAGGCTGTGCGGCGCGAATGTCCAGGATCGGTCCATCTTGCGCCATGGCTCAGCCCCCCATGCTGAACAGGATATTGACGACCAGCACCGTCATGATCCCCCGCGCGAACCCGCGCGGCATCAGCGTCGCGATCGTGTCGTCCGCATCCACCAGCAGCCCGGTCATGCAGGCCCCCAACCCGACGAAGAAGCCGACCAGGATGAATTTCAGCGGAATGACCAGGAAATCCCACGACGACATCGCCATCAGCACATTGGCGAAGAACGTCCACACCGAGGTCGTGATCACACCCGCCGAGTGGGTAATGATGAAGCCCATCAGCAGCGATATGGTGGCGAACAGGATACCCAGCGTAAAGCCGCCGACCATGAACGCGAAGGTACGCGGCAGGACCAGCAGCAGGAACGGGTCCATGCCCTGCGCCTGCAACGCACGGATCTGCCCCCCCAGCGTCAGGATGCCGATCTCCGTCAGGACCAGCATCCCGCTGCGCCCCAGCAGGATGATTCCGACCAGCACCGGCGAGATCTCGCGCACCAGCACCGACACCAGGATCGAGCCGGTCATCTGCGCCATGCCGGCAAAACCAAGCCAGTAGACCGCCTGCGACACCACCATCAGACCCGCCAGCGTGGCGGTGACCATCGTGCTCAACAGCCCGCCGCCTACCACCTGGCGCAGGCACTGGCGGAATTCCTCGCGCACGGTCCGCCGCCAGGAATTGGGGCGCACGCTCTCGCGCACCACCCCCCAGGCCGCGCCCACCAGCGCCAGCACGAACCGCACCTGATGGCGCGTCAGACGGCCGACCCGCGCCAGCACCGGACGAACGCGCTCCAGGATCGACATCAGCCAACCCGGCCGACTGTCCGGCGGGCTGTCCCCCGGCGCGTCGGATGGTACCGGCGCGGCCGTCATCGCCGCCCCGCCAGCACGTATGTGCGCGTCATGCCCGCATGCGGCACGAAGAAACGCCCCCGTTCACGGAACAGGAACCGCCCGCGCAGGATCTGATAGACCTCCTCCGACACCTGGATGGTGCCGACATCGGGTGCGCCCTGGGCCATCATCTCGGCCATGCCGATGGCATCGCCCCACAGGTTGAAAACCTTCGGGTCCTCACCCAGCAGGCCGCCGAAAACCGGTCCGACATCGATCCCCATGCGAAAGACCGGGTCCAGATCCGCGCGCGACAGGATCGACAGCGACGCCTCGCGCATCACCAGCGCCGCATTCGCCATCCGTTCGGCCGCACCCGGGTCAGGGGTATGCGAACAGCCCGCCACGCAGACCAGCCGGTGCCCCAGCATCTTGATCGAATACAGGCCATAATCCCGCGCCACGGTCTGAAGCTGCACCGCCAGCGCCTCGACCAGCGCGATGATCCGCGCCGGATCGGCCCGCGAGGAGGTGATGATGTCGGCAAAGGTAATCACCATCACCGCCACGGCCGGAAACAGCCCTTCCACCACGCCACCCTGCCCATCATGCTGGGTGCTGCCCGGCGGGATCAGGAATCCGTCGCCCAGCGAATGCTCGGCTTCCTCGGCCGGCGGCCCGGCCAGTTCTTCGGCTGCTGCCGCCACGGCACTGTAGTGCTGGGCGGAGAAACGTGCCGCCACGACGCCCGCGATCATGGCCACGAAATGCGACACCAGCCCGGCACGCGGCGCATCCTCCAGCATGATCATCCCAACCGGCCCCGACGCCCCCAGGATCGGCGCCAGGAACAGGCTGCGGCTGCCGAAGGTCCGCATGAACAGCCGATGAAAACTGACCGTCCGCTCATCGGACCCTGCATCGGGCACCGTGATCGCATCGCCATGCGCCACCAGATCAAAGAAGGCCTGAAGATCGTTGCGCGACAGTTCGAAACCGCCCGAATGAGCATCATGGCGCGAATCATAGGAATCGACGCACAGCAGCGTGGCCCCGTCATGCATCAGGCGCCACACCGATGCCCGCCGGGCCGACGCCATCTCCGCCAGACCGCGCGTCAGGATCAGCGCCTCGTCGGTCGGGTCGAACAACGCCGGATAGCTGGCCACCGTGCGGAGCATCTGGCTCTCACGCCCCGAGACCGCGCGCAGTCCCTCCAGCTCCGCCGACACACGATCGGTCCGCCGCCCCTGGCGGAACAGCAACGCCCCCAGCACAACCGCAAGGGCGACGATCAGCAGCGAGAACATCAAGTTCTGCCGGCCGTCCACCATCGCGAAATTCGCAAAATCGCTTTCCGGCGCAACCAGGATCAACACCCATTTCTTCGCCGTCGACGGCAGGGGCGCCGCCATGGTGACGAAATTGCGCTTGCGGTTGCGGATCGAATGCGGACCATAGCCCTGCACACGATAGACATCGAACGCCTGCGCCAGCACCGGGTAGGTCCGGGGGTCGAGCACCATCTTCGCCGGGTCCCAGTTCGCCTTCTTCGCCACGTCCAGCATGTGCCGGCCGGCCAGAAGATGCCCGTCCTGGTCGAGGATCAGCGCATGGCCGCTCTTGCCGATCTGCAGGGAATCCAGAAAATTCGTCAGCTCGTTCATCGACAGGTTGACGGCAAAGACGAACCGGCGGCCATCCTGCCCCTGATAGGCGATCGAGGCCGTAATGATCATCTGGCCCGTCTGGGTGATCAGATAGGGCGTCGACCAGTACAGCTTGCCGGATTCGGTCGCCCCCCTGAACCAGTCGCGGGTCCGCGGGTCGTAATCACCGGTCGGATTGCTCTCGTTGCGCAACACTCCGCCCTTCTCGTCGTAGAACTGATGGACGAACTGCGCCCCCGCCTCCTCGCCGGTCAGTTGCGTCGTCTCCAGCCCCTTGCCCTTGGGGTCGCGCTCGATCAGGTCGAAATGTCCCTCGGAATCGGCCAGATAGAAGGAATGAACCTGCGCCACGTGCCGCAGCATGCTGCCGCCATAGGAATTGAAGATCTTGATGATCGCCGTCTGCGACCCATGCTCCAGCATGTCGCGCGCGATCACCGTCCCCGCCGTGGCCGGGCCCAGATAATCGCCCACTTCCTGCGCGATATAATTCTGCTCGCTGACCAGCAGGTCATGGGTCAGCGCCAGCGCCCCGGATCGGATCGACCGGTACGAATGCAGGCCAATCCCGCCGATGACCGCAACCACCAGCACGACGCCGAAGATGGGAACGCCGACATGCAGCAGAAACCGCCTGACCTGGTCCGAACGGGCATCGGCGGGGTCCACGATTTCGTCAGCGTTCAATGATCTTTTCCCGGTCTGTTGGCCCAGAGCGCACAACGGCTGCCTCACAAGGATAGGGTACCGTCAACACAAAAACCAACCCGCCAGATGCGTGTCTGCCATCCACGGTCACGCGAACCAGATCGGCTCCTTGAGCTTTTCCAAAAAACGGCTGTGCGCCGCCAGTTCCTCAGGTGACGGCACGATCGGCCGGGGCGTGCGACCGGTCACGCGCTCGTAGCTGTACGCGGCCGGGCCGCCTCCCCCACCATCCTCGACCATCAGGCCCAACCCGCGCTGCCGGCCACCCATCAGTTCCAGATAGACCTCGGCCAGCAGGCGGCAATCGAGCAGCGCGTTATGCGTGGTGCGCGCCGACAGATCGATCGAGAAACGCCGGCACAGCGCGTCCAGGCTGTTGGGCAGGCCGGGATAGCGTTCGCGCGCGATATCCAGCGTATCGACCATCCGGTCCAGCGACAGCACCGGCCGGCCGGCACGCTCCAGCTCCGCGTTCAGGAAGCCGAAATCGAAGCGCGCATTATGCGCGATCATCTCGTCCGGGCCGATAAAAGTCAGGAATTCGTCTGCGATTTCATGAAACCGCGGCTTGCCTTCCAGATCCGCCAGCGTAAAGCCGTGAACCTTCGTCGCCTCCTCCGGAATGTCCCGCTCCGGATGGATCAGCACCCGGAAATGCTCCCCGGTCGGAAGATCGTCGATCAGTTCCAGGGCAGCGATCTCGATCACCCGGTCCCCTTTCTTCGGGTCCAGACCGGTGGTTTCGGTATCGAACAGGATCGATCGCTTCATGGCGTTTTTCCTTCCGCGCGCAACCGCATTCCATCTTCCGCGCGCAACCGCGCGACCAGCCGCCGCACCCGGCGCATGGTATCATTCCGCGACAGGCCGGTGCGGATCACATCGTCCGCCCGGCGCCGCTTCTCCCGATCGGGCATCTGGCGCGCAATCACCGCCGCCACTTCGGCCCGCGCCATGCCCCGCCGCCTGGCCACCCGATAGGCCTGCACCTCCGGCGGCGCCGAAACCACGGCCACCCGGTCGCACAACCGGTCGCCCCCGGTTTCGAACAGCAACGGCACATCCAGCACCACCCAGGAATGGCCCGCCCGCCGCGCCCGCGCCAGAAAACGGTCGCGCTCCTGCCGCACCATGGGATGAATGATGCGCTCCAGGCCCTTCAGGACCGCCCGATCGGCGACGGCTGCGCGCCGCAGCACCGCGCGATCCAGCACCCCATCCCGCACCGATCCGGGCACCAGCCGCCCGATCGCCGGCAGCGCCCTGCCGCCCGGCGCCTGCAACGCATGAACCGCCGCATCGGCATCGAACACCGGAAAGCCGGCCCGCCGCAGCATCCGCGCCACCGTCGACTTGCCCATCCCGATCCCGCCGGTCAGGCCAAGGATACGCATCGTCACCGCGCGAGGTCGGCGTCGAACAGTGCCTGGATATCGGCATCGACCTCCGGATCGACACCGAACCAGCATTTGAAACCCAGCCGCGCCTGATGCAGCAGCATGCCGGTACCGTCCACAACCCGCAGCCCCCGCGCCACCGCGGCCGTCAGCAGCGGCGTCATGCGCGGCACATAAACAATGTCCGACACCACCATGTCATCCGGCGCACGCGTCAGGTCTGGCGTAAACACATCACCCGGCCCGCCATGCATGCCCAGCGACGTGGTGTTCACCAGCAGCGCGTGATCCGGCAGATGGTCCGTCCAGCCCGCCCAGTCGATCACCGAAATCGGCGCCGGCCCCTCCGCCGACAGCGCCTCGGCCAGCGCCACCGCCCGAGCGGTCGTACGGTTGGCGACCGAGACCGCCACGCCACGATCCAGCAGGCTGGCGGCAACCGCCCGAGCGGCCCCCCCGGCCCCCAGCAGCAGCACCGGCCCGCGCGTCACATCCACGCCCTTCGCCTCCAGGCTGGCAACGAATCCGTCGCCATCGGTCGAATGGGCTTCGATCGTCCCATCCTGCGCAAAGACCAGCGTATTGACCGACCCGGAACGCACGGCCGAGCGATGCAGCCGGTCGGCGATCGCAAACGCCGCCTCCTTGTGCGGAATGGTCACGTTCGCCCCCCGGAACCCGGCGGCACGCAGACCATGCACCGCAACCTCGAACGCACCCGGCCGCACCGGCAGCGGCACATAGGCACCATCGATGCCATACCGGGCCAGCCAGAAATTATGCAGCAGCGGCGAGCGCGAATGGGCCACCGGCCAGCCGATCACCCCGGCCAGCCCGGTCGTCCCGCGAATCGTCAGCCGACCGGGCTCAACCCGCGCCGAAGAAGAAGCATCCGTCACGTCACTCATACCGCACTCACGCTGTGTATCGCGCCCAGGCCAGCGGCAGCAGCCGCGCCAGCCGGTCAGCCCATTCCCGCTGTCCCGCCGCATCGGCCACCAGATCCTGCCGGATCTCCAGTTCCACGTGCGGCAGGCCACGCGCCTCGGCATGGAACGGCACCGTATGGTCGCTGGTATCGGTCAGCGCATAGGGCTCGTTGTCGCCGACCACCAGACCGGGCTCCAGCTCCAGCAGATCCTTCAGGATCAGGCCGAAACGCGGTCCATGATTATGCAGGATGCCCGCATGCCAGGGCCGCGCGATGCCATCCATCTCGGGCGTGAAACTGTGCAGCGACACCAGCACCGTCGGCTGCCCCGCTTCCTGCCGTGAATCCAGTTCCTCGGTGATCCGCTCATGATAGGGCCGGAAAATCCGCTCAACCCGCTCCGTCACCGCCGCCGCATCCAGCTCCGCATTGCCCGGCACCGGCGTCCCGTCGCTGATCCGCACGATCGAGCTCGGGTGCCCCGGCGCGCGATTGCAGTCGATCACCAGGCGCGAATAGGCCTGCTCGATCAGGATCGTCTCCAACCGCTCGGCCAGCAGGCGCCCCATCCCGGCCATGCCGATATCCCAGGCGATATGCCGGTCCCATTCAGCCGCCGGCACACCCAGATCGCCCAGCCGGACCGGCACCGCGCGCCCGGCATGATCGCTGACCAGAACGAAGGGCGACTGGCCCGTCCGGCCATGCACCCGCATCGGCTGCGGATCGTCCGCGCCCAGCAGCGGTTCGTCCTGTCGCATCGTCTCGTCCCTCACCTGCTCATCCAGCCCCGGCCGGTTCTACCCCGCGCCCCGTCATCACGAAAGGCGTCGCCTCACCCGCCGGCCGCCAGCCCACGCAGGCGCGCCGGCGCCGATGCCGGGTCCCAGCGCACGGGCCCGACAATGCGCAGAACCTCACGCCCCACCCGGTCGATCACCAGCGTCACCGGCACCCCGTCCTCCCGCAGCGCGGGCGGAATCTGCATGTGCGGATCACACAGCACCGGCAGGTCGGCGATACCACGCACGCGATAGAATCGCCGCACAGTCTCCGCCCCCCCATGATCGATCGAGACCGGCAGCACCGCGATATCCCCCTCCGGCGCCACCTGCCGCGCCAGCGCGGCCAGCGCCGGCATCTCCGCGACGCAGGGCTGGCACCAGGTGGCCCACAGATTCAGGACCACGATCCGGCCATGCCAGTCGGCCAGATGCCGCGTGGCTCCGGCTTCATCCAGAAAGGTCAGGTCCGGCAGCGCGCGCGGCGCGGTCGTCCGATGCGGCGGCAGGTCGACAGGCTCCGGCCCTTCCGCCCGCGCCGGCGGCGCAAGGATGGAATTGCACCCGAGCCATGCGGCCAGTAGGGTGCCGCCATCCGCGAGTAACGCTCGCCGACCGACGGTTTTCGACAGGATCTGGGGCATGGGATGTCTGTGAACGAAGAACATGCGACCGACAATGACTCCGCACGGGCGAATGTCCAGTGGGGTGGTCGGTTCGCGGGTGGTCCCTCGGCCATCATGCAGGACATCAACGCCTCGATCGGCTTCGACAAGGCCCTGTGGCGGCAGGATATCGCAGGCTCGCTGGCCCACGCCGCAATGCTGGCCAGGACCGGTATCATCCGTGCTGAGGACGAGGCCGAAATCCGTCGCGGCCTGACTGGAATCGGCGAGGAGATCGCAGCCGGCCAGTTCGATTTCAGCCCCCGGCTGGAAGACATCCACATGAATATCGAAGCCCGCCTGTCCGACCGGATCGGCGAGGCCGGCAAGCGCCTGCACACCGCCCGCTCGCGCAACGACCAGGTGGCCACCGATTTCCGCCTCTGGGTCCGTGACGCCATCGACGGGCTGGACGAACAGATCGCCTCCCTCATGCGCGCACTCTCCCGCCGCGCCCGCGAGCACGCGGCCGACCCCATGCCCGGCTTCACCCATCTGCAGACCGCCCAGCCGGTCACCTTCGGCCATCATCTGATGGCTTATGTGGAGATGCTGGCCCGTGATCGCGGCCGCCTGGCCGACACCCGCTGCCGCCTGAACGAATGCCCGCTGGGCTCCGCCGCCCTGGCCGGCACCTCCTTCCCGATCGACCGGCGTATGACGGCAGGCGCTCTGGGCTTCGACCGGCCGACCGCCAACTCGCTCGATGCCGTGTCGGACCGCGATTTCGCACTGGAATATCTCTCGGCCCTGTCGATCATGGCCATGCACCTGTCACGCCTGTCCGAGGAAATCGTGATCTGGTGCTCGGCGCCGTTCGCCTTCATCCGCCTGTCCGACGCCTTCACCACCGGCTCGTCGATCATGCCGCAGAAGCGCAACCCCGACGCGGCGGAACTGGTGCGCGCCAAGATCGGCCGCATCACGGGCGCGCTGGTCGGGCTGCTGACGGTGATGAAGGGCCTGCCGCTGGCCTACGCCAAGGACATGCAGGAAGACAAGGAACCCGTCTTCGCCGCCACCGACGCCGCCGCCCTGTCGCTGGCCGCCTGCGACGGCATGATCCGCGACCTCAAGCCCAATACCGAGCGCATGCGCGCCTATGCCGGCTCCGGCTTCTCCACCGCCACCGACCTCGCGGACTGGCTGGTGCGAGTGCTCAAGCTCCCCTTCCGCACTGCCCACCACGTCACTGGCCGCCTGGTGGCACTGGCCGAAAGCCGCGGCGTGGACCTCTCGGACCTCTCCCTGGCCGACATGCAGGCCGAAGAGCCCGGCATCACGCAGGACATTTTCTCGGTCCTCACCGTCGAGGCCTCGCTCGCCTCGCGCACCAGCGAGGGCGGCACCGCTCCCGATAATGTCCGCGCCCAGGCCGAACGCTGGCTGGCCGCCTTAGGCGATACGCCATGATCCGGCGCATGGTACGTCCCGTCGGCACCATGCTGGGCCTCGCCCTGCTGCTGACGGGCCTCACGGCCTGTGGCAAGAAGGGCTCGCCCTCTGCACCCGGCCCGGCCTCGCATTTGACGTATCCCCGCACCTACCCCATGCCCGACTGAGTTTGTGGCCGTAAACGCGCGCTGGTGGCGATCCGGCGCGCGTCCGCTGTTGCGCCGGTGCTCACGGCCATCAAGGCCGCTCCGCTCCGGTGCTCGCGGACACACGCCGGCCGTGCCGCTTGCGCGGCACTCTCGCTCACCAGCCCACGTTTCCGACCACAAACTGCGCGCCCACATGGGGGCGATCTGGCGTTCGCGGCTTGGGGCCGCTCCGCTTCGATTCGCCGCCGTAAGGCTTGAGCGGCGTTTCAGAACGGTTTCAGCAGGCGGTCCAGATATTCCAGTTCCTCGCGCGGGCGGGTGCGGTCGGAATCGCGGCGGCGTAGTTCCTGCTCGATCTCGCGGGCCCGCTCGCGCGATACGGCGTCGGGCACATGGGTGTCGGCATCCATGCCTTCCTTGCCCTCACCCGTCCGCCGGCCCAGCGGATCGCGATCACCCTTCTGGTCTTCCTGCGCGCTCTCCCCGGATTCGTCGCCCTCGCCCGGCTTGCCGCCACCCGAACCGTTCGAGAAGCCCGGCAGGAAGCTGGCCATCCCACCGCCGCCCGATCCCTTCATGGCCTGACGCATCTGCTGGTCGCCCTTCTGCAGATCGGCCAGAGCCTTGCGCTGTGCCGCTGCGGCCGCCGCATCGTCGCCACCGGCCAGGGCCGTGCGCGCGTTCTTGATCGACTGCCCCGCATCGGCGAAACCGGACGGCGCATCCTTCCCCGTCAGCCCCTTGAATTCACGCCCCAGCTCGTCCAGCGCCCGCCCCAGCGCGTGCTGCACGGCCCGGTCGTCCCGTCGCGCCGTCTCGTCACCCGGTGCGTCCCCGCCATGCTGTTCCGGACCAGCCGACGACGGGCCATTCGCCCCCTCCTCTGAAGCGCTCCCCTCCGGCGGGGGCGGACCACCCGGCTGGCCGCCATGCCCCGACTGCTCGTCCTGCATGCCCGGCAACGGCCGCAGGCCAAGGCGCCGCATCAATTCGGCCGCCGGCATCGTCGCCAGATCACCATCCGAATCCGGCGCCTCTTCCTCCTGCCGCGCGCGCCGCTCGGCTTCGGCCTTCTCGCGGGCGCGCTGCTCGCGGTCCAGGCGTGCCTGGCTGTGATCCAGCAACCCGGACTGGCGGCCAATCAGGTCCCGCAACGCCTCCTGCTGCTCGGCGGCCCGCTGGCGCGCCATCATCTGGGCGGCCAGATTCGCCAGATCCTGCGGCGAGGCCGTGCGCATATGTTCCAGCATGTCTTCCATACGCTGCATCATCTGCATCGCATCGGCAGACCGGCCGTTCTTCGCCGCATCCTGCATCTGCTGCATCATCTTCGACAGCGCCCGGTCCCCATCCTGGGTCATCCCGGGCAGATCCGGGATGGCGGTATGCGATTGCAGCGCCTGCTGGGCCAGCGCCTGCATCCGGCGGGAAATCGCCTGACGCAACGCCTCCATCCGCCGCTGCAATTCACTCTGCTCGGCGGGCGACTGGCCCTGCGCGCCCAGTGCCCGCATGCGGTTCAACTGCGCGGTCACGGCATCCTGCGCCGCGCGCACATCCAGCGCCGCCTGCGCACCGGCCCGCCCGCCATGCCGGATATCCTCGATCTCCAGCGCCAGATACCAAAGCCGCGCCACTACCTGATCAAGCGCCGCCTGCGGCTCCACATCGGTGCTTTCCAGCATGTCGGCGGCCGATGCCAGGTTCAGCAACATGCCCTCATCGGCCTGGAACGGATCAGGCATCTCGCCCAGCGCCGCCAGATCGGCGGCACCATCGGCCGGTTCCTCCCGCCCCAGCGCCAGCCGGCGCCTGATGTCCAGCACCGCCTTTGCCACCGGGCTCGTGAACTTGCGCACGCCGAGACGGAACCGCGCCTCCGGGCTCGTACCCAGCTGCCCGCTGGTGCTGGTCGCCACCAGCCGGCCCACAACCTCCTCGCCGGCCCACGGATCGGCCGACAGATCGGGGGTGGCAACGCCGGTCGCATCACGCGGCTGGCCATCAAGCGGGATCGGCACGCTCAATACCCGCGTGGCCGCAGCTCCCTTGCCCTGTTGCGCCAACCGCAGCTCGGCGTGCAACGATGCGATGCCATAGGCCTGCTTCGCGGCATAAGGCAGCCGCGTGCGCCATTCGCCCGGCGGGGCGCCGGGCCGCGCACCCCACGCAATCGTCGGCGCCGCATCGGGCAGAACCGTGACAGTCCAGTCGCTGAAGGTCCGCCCCCGCCCGCGCAGGGCCAGCGTCGCGCTGCCCAGCAGCCTGACCTCCGCCGACCAGCTTCCCGGCCCCAGCGCACGGAACCGGTCATCCGCCACCGCCGGCCCCGACGCCATCGCGGCCACACGCAAGTTCGGCCGCCCCCGCAGATCCGTCACGCTGACACTCAGCACCGATCCCTGCGGCACCGTCGCCCGACCGGTGCGCTCATCCAGAAATACCGGCGCGCCGGGCGCATAGGCCGGCGGCGTGATCCAGGCCTGAATATGCGGCCGCGCCGCACCCGGATCGTCCAGCCCCGGCCAGAAGGCAGCCGCCAGCCGTCCCGGCACCTCCGGCCCAGCCCAGCCCAACGCCGCCAGCAGCGCGACCGGAAGAACGATACCCAGACGCCACGGATCATGCGCCCCTGCCCACAGGCGCGGCCACCCGGCGCGCAGCCGCCCGATGGCCAGCCCCGTGCGCCACAGATGCGCAGCCCACAATCCCGCCTGCTCCGCCCCGCCAACCGCCGGATGGTCGGCCAGCGTCTGCAGCGGACGATGGGCAAGGCCGGACGCACGCTCGATCCGCCGGTCGATGTCGTCCGGCGTCGGGCCCGTCACCCGCCGCCCCCGCCAGACGATCCACCCCACACAGGCACCGGCCAGCATGACCAGAATCGCCCCGCGCGACAGATCGGACAGAGCCTGCGGCACCCCCAGCAGGCCCGCGATCACATAGGCAACCAACACCCCCAGCACCGGCAGCAGGACAGGCCGGATCGCCTCGATCCACAGGACGAGCCGCGCCCGATGCCGCGCCGCCGCCAGACGGACCGCAAATGGCACGATGGAAGCCGCCGGCCCCCCGTCGCCCCGCAGGGATGTGGACCCGCCTGCCATGCCGGGCTCAGCCGCCCGCCGGAACGGGCGTCACCCAGTCGGGAATCCGGTCCGCCGCCCACAGGCTCTCGACCGGCTGGCGTTCGCGAATCACCGACCACCGCCCGCCATCGACCAGCACCTGCGCCGCCAATGGCCGGCCGTTATAGGTGGAGCTCATGACCGCGCCATACGCCCCGGTATCCAGCAGCGCGACCCGCGCCCCTTCTTCCAGACGCGGCAGAACCCGGCCATCCGCAAAGGAATCCGCACTTTCGCAAACCGGCCCGACCACATTCACTGCCTCCACGGGCCGCGTCGCATCGCGGGCCGAAACCGGCAGAATGCCATGCCAGGCCTCATAGAGGCTGGGCCGCATCAGATCGTTCATCGCCGCATCCAGGATCAGGAAGGACGGCAACCCGTCCTCGCCCGCCTTGCGCAGGATCACCCGCGACAGCAGCAGCCCGGCCGGCCCCGCCAGCCAGCGCCCCGGCTCGATGGCCAGCCGCACGTCCAGATCGCCGAGCTCGGCGCGGATCGCGCCGGCCAATGCTTCCGGCGCCCCTTCGGCCTCATCGCGATAACAGATGCCCAGGCCCCCGCCACAATCCACCAGGCTGACCGGCAGGCCGCGCGCCCGCACCGTGCGCACCAGCTCCGCCACCCGGGCAAACGCGGCCCGATAGGGCGCCATCGCGACGATCTGGCTGCCGATATGCACCGAGAATCCCAGCGGCTTCAGCCCCGGCAACCCCGCCGCCCGTTCGTACAGCGCGGCGGCACGGGCATAGGCGATGCCGAACTTGTTGGTCGACAGGCCGGTGGTGATCTTTTCATGCGTGCCGGCATCCACGTCCGGATTCACCCGCAGCGTGATCGGCGCCACCCGGCCCGACGACGCGGCGACGTCGGAGAGAATGTCCAGCTCCTCGGCACTCTCGACCGCGATGTGGCCAATCCCCTCGACCAGGGCCAGCGCCATTTCCTCGCGCGTCTTGCCGACACCCGAAAAGACGATCCGCGCCGCCGGCACCCCGGCCGCGCGGGCCCGGCGCAGTTCGCCGCCACTGACCACGTCGGCCCCGGCCCCCTCCGCCGCCAGAATGCGCAGCACGGCCAGATGATCGTTCGCCTTCACCGCGAAATGGATCGACGGCGCCAGCCCCGCACCGCGCATCGCATTCTCCAGCAGGCGATAGCGCGCCCGCAGGGTGCCCGCCCCCATGACCCAGGTCGGCGTGCCGATCGCATCGGCGATCGCGTTCAGCGGCACGTCCTCCAGCACCAGGCCGTCAAGGGCGTGCATCAACAGATGCGGTCGCGCGGCCAGAAGGTCGGCGACGGTCGGGTCCTGCTCGGCAGGCGAAGAGGGGCAATCCAGCATGCACCGAGAATACCGGGACGGCGCCCCGGTTCCAAGCGCCACAGGCCCCCGATGCTGTTCTTTCGCCATACGATCCGATAGAGCATTCATGAGGCTGGACAAACCCGGGGAGGCCGCCATGTCCGACGACAAGCTGATCGACGCCGCGATCGCCGTTCGCAACAACGCCTACGCCCCCTATTCGCGCTTTCTGGTCGGCGCCGCGCTGCACGACGCCGACGGGCGCCTCTTCGTCGGCTGCAATACCGAGAACGCCGCCTACCCCCAAGGCATCTGCGCCGAAGGCGGAGCCATCTCGGCCATGGTGGCGGCCGGCGGCCGCCGCATCACCGACCTGGTCATCTGCGGCGGGGGCGACCGCGCCTGCGCGCCCTGCGGCGGCTGCCGCCAGAAAATCCGCGAATTCGGCACCCCGGACCTGAGAATCCGCATGGTCGGGCCGGAAGGCGACATCCTGCTGGTCCGCACGCTGGCCGACCTGCTCCCCGACGCCTTCGGCCCCGAGGATCTCGACGCCGCCTGAACCGGCCAAAGCCCGCCAGGTCGGCGCCTGCCCGATCAGAGCCGACGATCGGCCCTTCTCTCCCCTGCGATATCGGCCGAGGCCGCCAGCCCCCAGCCGACCATCAGGAAGATCCAGCCCGCCGTCCGTACGGTAAACAACGCGCTGCTCGAGGCCAGCGGCCACAGCATCACGCAGCATGCCACGCACAGCATCGCCTGCTGCGGCGCCTGTGCTGGCGACAGGACACGGATCATCCGCCACAGCCAGCACGCCACCATCGCCAGGAAACAGGCCAGCCCAGCCCACCCCGCCGTCGTGGCAACCTCCAGATAGATATTGTGCGGATGGATGTTGCACCCCAGCGCAACATCGCGGGTCGGAAACGTATGGCCGAACAGCACAAGGTCACGGACATAGGCCGGGTCGGCGCACGCCCCCCTGAACCCATCCACGCCCAATCCCAGCCATGGATGCCGGGCCAGCATGACCCCGGCGCGGATATAGATCTGCCCATAGGGACTGTCGGAAAAATGCCGCATCTGGTCCATGAAATGCACCACGAGCTTGGCATAGGCAGGCGGCGACAGCACGGGCAGCAATGCTAGCCCCCCGGCCCCGACCAGCCCGGCAGCCAGGACCGGCCAGCGCAGCCGGCGGATCAGCACGGCCATGACGGCCAGCCCAAGGCCGAATAGCAGCGCGGGCATGCGCTGGCCGATCAGGATCATCGTCAGCGTCAGGAACATGATCAGGCCGATCCCCGCCAGCCGCGCGCGCCAGACCGGCGCTTCCAGCCAGCGCGTGGCGAACACCATCAGCCCCGGAAAGACGACCATCAGCAGGGCCGCCCCCGCGCGGGGCTTGTAGAACGGCCCGGTCAGCGCGCCATCCACCCAGCGCGGATAGCCCCACAGATTGGTCCCCAGCAGATATTGCTGCCAGCATTCCACGACCAGCCACAGGGCCGCCAGCGTCACCGATACGCCCAGCCAGCGTCGCGCGTCACCATCGCGCAGCACCCAGCGTTCCAGCGCCATGCAGAACAGGAAGAACCGCCCCAGCACGACCGCCTCGGCAACCGCATGGCCGGTGCCATGCATCACCGACGACAGGATGGCCAGCACCCAGAATGCCAGGGCAAACACCGGCCATCCGCGCCACCAGCCACGATCGCGGGCGCGCAGGCAGTGCAGAAGAAACAACACCGCGATACAGGACATGAATCCGTCGCTGATCGCCCGCCCCCGTAACTGAAAGAACGGCAGCGTCATGGTCATCGCCAGAGCGATCCCCCGTATCACACCATCGCGCACGCCCCAGCGCCCGCTTACCTTTTCAACCATCATCCACATATAACGCCGCTTGCCAGTCCAGGCTTCCCCATACAGGCGTGGGCGCATTCCTGGCGATCAGACTCTCCGGCACGAATTGTTTCAGAGCCTGACCGAAAATGCACCTGGGCGGCGATCCAGCGCGCGTTTCCTGCGCTTCGGTGTTCATGGCCGGCAGGCCGCGCCGCTCCGATGCTCAAAAACACACGCCGGGCGCAGCCCTGCCGGCCGTTCTCAATCGACCGGCGCCTCGCGACTGGTCAGGCGGCGTACCCCACTATCGGCATGAGGATTGGCATAATGGAACAAGGCGGTGGCACGGATCTGGTCGCGATCGCAGGGTTCGTTCGCATGCACCGACCGGTATCCCCAGAAGAAATAGACATTCCCCGGCTTCATGCGAACCCGGGTGAACCGCAGACGGCCGGATGTGACACCCCGTCTCAGGACGATCTGCGTCAGGCGGTTATCCAACAGGACCTTGTCGAGCAGATTGGCCAGATAGGTCTTTCTGATACCGCGCAGGTTGGGAAACATGATCAGGTCGCCCGCCTTGCCCACCGACGGCATCAGGATCGGCACCAATGCGGTAATGACGTACGAATCGTAATGGAAGAAATAGGCGTGCTTCTCACCGGTTTTGCCCGAGAGACCGCGCAGAACCTGGTAGAACGGCACATCCGGACCCACTCGGCCTGTTCCCATCCGGTAGATCGTCCGGCAGGCACGGTTGAATTCCGGCGACAGGGACAACGCCTCCAGCATGGTGCCGCTGACGGCGCCCCGGCCCGTGAGAGCCACATATTCGCCGCCCACACCGGCAATCTTCCCGGCAACGAAATCCTGCAGGGCCGCCAGACGCGCGGGGTCGATACTGTCGTAAGCCACACCAAAACCGTTCCGGTGCATGTCCCCGACAATGCGCGCCAGCACGCTGTCCGGCAAATCGGGAAAGACCGGCTCGGACAGCGTCTCCCCGCCCCCGGCTGGTGCCGTTTCGGAGGGCGATAGTTCGATATCTCCCATTTCGAAAGCAACAGTCGCAGTCTCATCCCGGCTGATAGCCGCTGCCTCATCGCTGTTCATTGTTTCATCCCCGGAAGGCGGAGACGATGAACGATATGAAATAATCCCGGTTTCAGGGAAACGATCCGTATCGGCACGGCACCAGCCGGATTCGGCCAGCGGACATGACGGACCACCATCGCAGGAAAATCGTCCAGACCATTCCAGATAAAGAATACAGCCTCTCGCAACCTGTCCCGCAGCCCAGGCCGCACGCTCATATTCCGCCGCCAATCTCACAATATTGTGAAAATAGACACCAACGACCGAGCCCACCGGACACCTGGCCAGTCGCAGCAAGCAGAAAGGCAACGCTTCTCCCGTCTGAGACGATGAACCCGTCGAAACGTTAGCGCCCGGGAGGCAAGAGCGGCCGAACCGCATCCTGTCATGACGTCGATGCAACACCCTGAATTCCAAGCATTGCAACGCTTTATCAGGTCGATACCTGAACTGGCATGGCTCTCCCTTGTCGAATCGGCACCAATATTGGATGGAGGCATCGCCTCACGGCAGAGACAGGCTCGGACCTTGTCCATGTAACCGCCTGAACAGAGCCCGCTCTCACCGGTTCCGGCGCATGTCCCATGCCCAGCTTCCAGATTATGTTCCGATATATGAAGACATTTTCATGTCCTTTTCTCTATCCTTTCGCCCGTGACAAGCGATGCCGCAATAGAACAACAGTCCGGCGCAGCAGAACGTCAGGCAGGCAGTTCGGCATTCCATCATAGCAGGCATCAGACAGAGACCCGAAGACGCTCACCAACGCAATGCACCTGATGCGGGAGTGGCCCCTGCCGGAATTCCCCTCGGACCCGGTGCGCCGACAGAGATCTGCAGAAGACAATCGTGCCGGGCTTCGCGTTCGACAGGATCTACTGGCCAGAAGTGGAGCAGGATATCTTCGACCGCGCCCGCCTCGCTCTCGAACAGGAGGGGAATGCCTCGGGAGGCATCGCTGCCTCAAATCCGCACAATGATCATGATGGAACAGGCCGTGCATGACATCGTCGCCGGACGGGAAATCCCGTAACGCGTCTCGACGCAGAGGCGCACGGCGCCTCTCGCCCAGGAGCCTGATAAATCATATTTTTGGAAGTGTTGGCGGAGGGGATGTCCGCCGCAAAAACAAATCAACATATTGATTTATTAAGTTTTATCTCATGGGAGATAAAACTTATCCCACACAAAAACCCACATAATATCGTCGCTTGCGTCATTCTGGGAGGTCCAGAAGGCACAGGGCCACCCGCTTCTACCGCATCTTCATTGTCAGGCAACGCGGATTCTGACGGGCGATTCGTGCTCATGAAAAGAGCACCCACTCCAATGCGTCGGCCAGTTCAATCCGTTTGGTATCGGACAGCTTGGCAAGATTGCGCTGTTTCCACATGACGGCAGGCAGATGCTGCGCCTCCGGTATCCCGAGTAGTTCCCAATCCGGTTCGCCTCGCTTGAAGCTGACGAGGAAGCGCCGGTGCTCGTCCGGCATGGCGGCAACCATCTCGGCGATAATCGCTTCCCGCGCGTTTTCCAGTTCCGTGAGAGTGACGGGCTCTTCCGTCATTCCGACAAAGCCCCGCTCGAATTCCTCGCGCAGCGGTTTGCGGGTCGGGGCAAGAACTTCAGCCATCGGGCGGTTATGGCTGATGAGATAAACCAGAAAGGCTCGACGCAACGCATCGTCGACTCCCTCGTTTGCCAGCAGGCCGCGCACGTCGAAAAGGTCGCGGGGATGCTGGCGGTCGAATGCAGCTACGATCTTGCCCGCATAAAGGTCGGCGAAAGATACGACTTGCATCTCGGCAAACCCGAAGGCATCTTCGACAGCAGGCACCACGCTTGTCACAGTCGGATCATAGACGGTGCCTCGTAGCACCGGCGTTACCTCTATCTTGATCTGTACACCGCCGACCCGAACGACCAGCTTCGTCATGGTGTTCTCATCGGCCGAACGTAAGGCATTGACCCTCACACCGGGTATGCCCTGTTCGATCCGCTCCTTGATCCTGAGCATTGCGGCGTCAATCGCAGACAGCGATGCGGGCCGCCCCTCAACCGGCAGATAAGTCAGGTCGATGTCCACGGAAAGGCGTGGCATGTCGCGCACGAACAGGTTGATCGCAGTGCCACCCTTTAGCGCGAAAATCCGTTCCTCCGCGACGAAAGGAACAACCCGCATCAAGAGAGCCACCTGCTGCTGATATGTGTCGAGGAAAGCCATGAGCTTCACGAACCTCCCAGGTCGGTTGGCACGGTGATGTTATAATGCGGATCGAGTTTTCCGCCTTTGGCAAGGACGCGCTTACCCGCACCAAGATTAATGCGAGATATATCGAGCCGAGGTCGCCATGCATGGCGATGGCGGTCCGCGAAGAACAGGAAGAGCCGCTTCACCTTCACGCTGGTGCAAGCCTCAAGCAGCATTTGCAGTCGGCGCGGGCTTAAATCGCTCATTCCTTCCATCAAGGCATCAGCTTGATGGAAGCTCTCATGCTCGGGTAGTTCATCGAGCAGTTCGAGAACGGCGCGCTCTTTGCTGGAATAGCGAATGGGCATGGTCAGACCACCGGTATTGACCATGGCCGGACTTGATATAGGCGATGCATCGGTGTGGCCTGGAAACAGTCGCAGGCTGTTGTGCCAATGGAAGGCCACATCGAGCGGCAGGCTTGGCAGCCAGGTCGGTGGGGGTTTCGGTCCGTAAAGGTGAACCTCACGAACCGACGTTGACAGATAATGAGCATAACCCTGCTGTTCGAGCGCAGTGCGCCCGCCGACCGTCAGCGAAAGATCCAGTACGGTCTGAAGAGAGACGGCTACCTGCTGCCAAGTGAGCGGCGTGCGCGAGCGGCGATAGACACGACGGGCTGGGCTTTCGAGCCAGCCGGAGCGTACATACTGGCTCCTCAACGCCGACGAATAGCCGTGGGCCTCCATCCATGCGGCGTCGACAAGGAGACCGTCAGGGAGTTCCTGCTGTAGGTGGTTTAGTTTTCCCGACAAACGCATAGCCATACTTTGCATTTTTTCATACAATCAAACCGCCGTCCAGTTTGAAATAATCGCAATTTACTAAGTTTAACTTAGCGTTTTAATGATATTATAAACCCTCCTGCCATGCATCGCGTTCCGCAGCAACATACGTCATATGTTCGCCCCTTGATGAGCGAAGTGGGATTCAGCCTCGTCCTTTGAGCGCGACGGCCCGTCGGTGGCTCGCCTCCCCAGCAATTATTCGTTATGGTGGAATGGCTTCCTTTTCCTCGTCTGGACCCTTCCGTTGATGCAACACGACTTCTTCCTCCGCCCCGTCGTCAACTCCCCTTATGGGTATCCGGCGCGTCACTGGGCACTGGACGAACACGGGCAGCCAACAGGGGCCCTTGTAAAATCCCGGCGAGCGGCGGAGTTCGTCACTCCGGTCCCCAAACCCAAGAAAACCAAGACGACAGCAGCTCAGACCAGCCTGATCTATACCGACACTGAGGGGCTTTCCTCCGAAGAGCAGGAATACAATCATAGCCGCCTCATCAACGAGGTGCGTGCGGCCGTCGATGCATGGCGGCAGCTTCCCAACCCGGACCAGTGGGGCGTGACGCCTGAAACCGCACGGCTGCTTCGTCATTGGCGGCACCATAATTTCAGTGAAATCAAGCCCTTCTTCTGCCAGATCGAGGCAGTCGAAACGGCAATCTGGTTGACCGAGGTCGCGCCCAAGCTGGGCAATCGAGGCGTGCGTTTCATCACGCACCTCAAACAGGCCAACGAGGGTGCCAATCCCGGACTGTCCCGCCTTGCGCTCAAGCTTGCTACTGGTGCCGGCAAGACGACCGTCATGGCTCTACTGATCGCGTGGCAAACCGTGAACGCAGTCCGTCATCCAGGGAGCAAACTGTTTTCATCAGGCTTCCTGATCGTGACCCCCGGCATCACAATCAAGGACCGGCTCCGTGTCCTGCTCCCTAATGATCCGGACAGCTATTACCGTTCGCGCGAAATTGTTCCACTCGACATGATGCCGGACGTGATGAAAGCCCGGATCGTTATTACCAACTATCACGCCTTCAAGCTACGCGAACGGCTGGATATTGCGAAAGGTACACGGACGGTTCTTGAAGGCTGGCGGGAGGAGCCTGTCCAAACGCTGGAAACGGAAGGCCAGATGCTTCAGCGCGTCATACCCGAACTGATGGGTCTCAAACGTGTCGTCGTGCTCAATGATGAAGCACATCACTGCTATCGCGAGAAGCCGACAACGGATGAGGAAGAAGCACTCAAAGGCGACGACAAGACAGAAGCCGATGAGAACAACAAGGCTGCCCGACTTTGGCTCTCCGGCCTTGAAATCGTGCAGCGTAAGCTTGGCATCGCAACGATCTTCGATCTCTCCGCAACGCCATTCTTCCTCCGAGGTTCAGGTTACGCTGAAGGCACGCTTTTCCCTTGGACGATGAGTGATTTCTCGCTGATGGACGCCATTGAATGCGGGATCGTCAAACTGCCTCGCGTTCCGATTTCCGACAACGTGCCTGGCAGTCGGATGCCACTTCTGCGCAATCTGTGGGATAATATTGGCAAGGATATGCCCAAGAAAGGGCGTGGCAGCAGCGCGGTGGCTGATCCGGAGAAATTGCCTCATCTTCTCTATGATGCTCTGGATGCGCTTTATGGACATTACCGTCAGGTTTTTGAGATCTGGGAGCAGCAGGGCATTGACGTGCCCCCGGTCTTCATCGTCGTCTGCAACAACACGACGACTTCCGAACTCGTCTATAAATACATCTCCGGATGGAGCGAGACTGACGAAGACGGTAACGAAACAGTCGTAAACACAGGAAGTTTCCCGCTCTTTGCCAATTACGACGAAAATCATCAGCGTTATTCCCGCCCGCGCACCATCCTGATCGACAGCGCCCAGCTTGAATCCGGGGAAGCTCTCGATTCCGGCTTCCGTGCTGCTGCGTCCGACGAGATCGAACGCTTCCGCCGCGACATTGCCGAACGTGAAGGCAACTCGCAGGCCGCAGCCCAGATTGATGATGCGACTCTGTTGCGCGAAGTCATGAACACCGTTGGCAAGTCCGGCAAACTGGGGGCACAGATCCGGTGTGTTGTCTCCGTCTCCATGCTTACCGAAGGATGGGATGCGAATACCGTTACGCATATTCTGGGCGTCCGCGCCTTTGGCACGCAGCTCCTTTGCGAGCAGGTCGTCGGTCGCGCCCTGCGCCGCCAGTCCTATGAACTGAACGCAGAGGGCTTGCTGAATCCCGAATACGCCGACATCCTCGGCATCCCGTTCGACTTTACAGCAAAGCCCGTCGTTTCAGTCCCAGCCATCCCAAAACCGACCACGCATGTTCATGCTGTGCGTCCAGGCCGGGATGCTCTGGAAATCATCTTTCCCCGCGTCGCGGCTTACCGCACTGAATTGCCTGACAAGAGGGTCACAGCGCGGTTCACTCCGGACTCCACGCTGGAACTGACACCAGACCTCGTCGGCCCGACAAACACCGAGAATGCGGGCATTATCGGCGAGAGCAACAACCTCACACTCGCGGACATGAAAGACGCACGCGCGTCCACCATTATCTTCAAGCTCGCGACTTACCTCATCACCCGAACCTACCGCGATGCCGGAGAAGATCCGCCGTTGCATCTCTTTGGCCCAATTCGCCGGATTGTCCGGGAATGGATGGACAATCACCTCGTCTGCAAAGGTGGGACCTATCCCGCACTTTTGCTTCGACCAGATATCGCGGAACGGGCAGCGGAGAAAATCAAGAACGCCATCACCTACGCCAATATTGGCGAAAAGCCCGTCATCGTCGTGCCCGATCCTTTCGCGCCGATCGGCTCATCTGCCGATGTGAGTTTCGTTACGACAAAGACGACGTGGAAAACCGATCCAGAGAAAAGTCATATCAACGTGGTCGTTTGCGACAGCGATTGGGAAGCCGAGTTCTGCCGTGTGGTGGAGAAGAACCCGCATGTTCTGGCCTATGTAAAGAACCAGGGACTTGGTTTCGAAGTGCCTTACAATGATGGCCATGTTTCCCGCCACTACAGACCGGACTTCATCGTTCGCATTGATGACGGAGCGGCAGTTCCACTCAATCTGGTGGTCGAAATCAAGGGATATCGAAAGGAGGACGCGAAGGCCAAGGCCGAGACAATGCGCACGCTGTGGATTCCCGGCGTCAACCATCTTGGAACCTGTGGACGCTGGGCTTTTGAGGAATTCAAAGACGTTTTCGAGATTGAAGACAAATTCAATGAACTGGTGGATCGCCTGCGCGCCGCCCCCAAAACAACAAAGACGACAGAAGCGGCGTAAGAGAGCAAGACGATGACCGACACACGGAAAAACGAATTCCTTGAAGCCCTTCGTGCTGAAGGTGGATCAGCCGGTAACGGTACTCTTCGCGAAAGACTGGGCTGGGACGAGAGTGACTATAGAGGCGTCAAAGACGCACTACTTGCTGACGGGACGATTGCGAACGGACGGGGACGGGGAGGCTCCGTGCGCCTTGCCGGAGCCTCTGTCGTTGACCCAAATACGGCTGCGACGCCTCAAGCAAAGGCAAAGCCCTCGACAAAAGGAGCAAAAACAAAAACGCATGCCATAAGCAGCTATCGTCACGATGAAGCCACACGGCGGAACATCCCGACAGCCGAGTTTGAATCCATCATGGAGGCGGAGGATCGCAAGCCGAAAACGCTGCTCTATCCCCGCAACCCCGACCTCGACCCGCAACTTGTCTGGCGCGGGAAAGATGAACAGGACCGAGCAGCTCTCAGTGTGTCCGCGCCACCCCTGTATATTCAGGAGAAAGTCCATCCGCAGGCTCTGATCGAAGATCTCAAACGGCAAAGCCGAGCACGCGTTGAGGATGATGCCCCTGATCTGTTCGGGGATTTTAACGGCCTGCCGGACAGTCAGGCAAAAACAGAATTCTACCGTCACGACCAGCACTGGTCGAACCGTATGATCCTTGGTGATAGCCTACAGGTGATGGCTAGCCTTACCGAGCGCGAAGGACTTCGTGGCAAGGTTCAGTGTATCTATTTCGATCCACCTTACGGGATCAAGTTCAATTCAAATTTCCAGTGGAGCACGACCTCGCGTGACGTGAAGGACGGCAAACTGGATCAGGTGACGCGCGAGCCAGAACAGGTGAAGGCATTTCGCGATACATGGCGAGATGGAATTCACTCCTATCTTACCTATCTGCGCGATCGACTGACCACCGCGCGAGATTTATTGACTGAAAGCGGAAGTATTTTCGTTCAGATCGGCAGTGAGAATCCCCATCGTATCAGGGCACTTCTCGATGAGGTTTTCGGTGAGACCAATTTTGTAGAACAAATTTGCTTTAGAAAAAAGAATATGACACTCGGAGGAAGGTATATAGAGGGTATATTCGACTATATAATTTTCTATGCGAAAAATATAAATAGCCTGAAATTTAGACGTTTATTTGATGTAACTGATATAAAAGGGGATTCGCATTGGAATCGCTACAGCCTTCCGTCTGGAGAATCTTTTTCCCTAAAGCGGGAGGAAATTGATGGGACTAAAAATCTTCCACCTAACGCGAAGGTATATCAGTTATCGGCCATGTATCCGGCCGGCATGTTTGCTACGGGTTTGTATGACTTCAAGTTCAAAGGGAACATTTATACTCCTCCAAAAGGAAGATCGTGGAAAACCCCGATAACCGGGATGAACCGATTAGAAATGGCCGATCGGCTGGAGCCTTACTCAGACGGGCGAACAATACGGTATCGGCTCTATTTCGACGATTATCCAGTTTCGCCTTTGCACAATATTTGGGCCAACACAGCCCCATCTGCTGATAAAATTTATGTTGTCGAAACATCAAGAAAAGTCGTTGAACGCTGCCTTCTAATGGCTACCGATCCCGGTGACCTTGTATTAGACCCCACTTGCGGTTCCGGCACTACGGCTTATGTCGCCGAGCAGTGGGGGCGGCGCTGGATTACTGTCGACACGTCACGCGTAGCGCTTGCGCTTGCCCGCTCACGTCTGATGGGCGCGCGCTATCCTTATTATCTTCTTGCCGACAGTTCGAGAGGGCAGCGCAAGGAGGCGGAAATCACACGGTCCGTTCCGAAGTCACATCTGACGCACGGCAACATCAAGCACGGTTTTGTCTATGAGCGCGTACCGCATATCACTCTGAAATCCATCGCCAACAATACCGAAATCGACGTGATCTGGGAGGATTTCCAGTCGCGACTGGAGCCTCTACGGGCAAAGCTTAATAAAACACTTGGCCAGCATTGGGAGGAGTGGGAAGTCCCTCGCGAGGCGGACGCAGACTGGCCCGAATCTGCACGGAAAATGCACGAAGCATGGTGGGAGCAGCGCATTGCCCGTCAGAAGGAGATCGACGCCTCCATCGCGGCCAAGGCCGACACCGAGTATCTCTACGACAAGCCCTATGAAGACCGCTCGAAGGTGCGTGTAAGCGGACCGTTCACTGTTGAGTCCCTCTCGCCTCACCGGATGCTGGCGGTTGGCACGGACGATCAGTTCTTCGATCCCGGCAAGCCGACGGCGCCCTCGCGCGATCCATCCGTGCGTGATTTCGTCACCATGATCCTGACCACCCTGCGCGAAGCCGGTGTACAGCAGGGCGACAAGCGTGAGCGGATCACCTTTACGTCGCTTGATGTCTGGCCGGGCAAGATGCTGTGTGCTGAAGGCCGCTTCATGGAGGGCGAAACCGAGCGGCGCGCAGGTATATTGATCGGTCCGGAATTTGGCACGGTAACAAAGCCTGACCTGACCGCAGCAGCCCGTGAGGCCGGAGATGCCGGGTTTGATGTGCTGATCTCCTGTGCATTTGCGTA
This sequence comes from Gluconacetobacter tumulicola, assembly GCF_014174215.1. GTDB lineage: Bacteria > Pseudomonadota > Alphaproteobacteria > Acetobacterales > Acetobacteraceae > Gluconacetobacter > Gluconacetobacter tumulicola. The sequence goes on from NZ_JABEQL010000001.1 coordinate 69,073, forward strand.
CGAAGCCAATGCGTCCGAGTTCAACAACCTTGGGCGGCTGAAAGTCTTGCGCGCGCGGATGAACCCGGACCTGCATATGCAGACGGACCTGAAATCAAGCGGTAACCTGTTTGTCGTGTTTGGTGAGCCTGATATTGGCATTGAACGAACGGAAGATGGAGAAATCCGTGTCCGCATCCATGGCGTGGATGTGTTCAAGCCTTCGACGGGTGAGGTTGTGTCGGGTGGGCCAGAGGATATTGCCCTTTGGATGATCGACACGGATTATAACGAGGAAAGCTTCTTCGTGCGTCATGCTTACTTCCTCGGCGCAAACGATCCTTACAAGGCGCTGAAGACGACACTGAAAGCGGAAATTGACGAAGAAGCCTGGACTAGTCTGAACAGCGAGGTCTCTCGTCCGTTCCCGAAACCCGAGACCGGACGAATAGCCGTGAAGGTCATCAACCAGTTTGGCGATGAGGTGATGAAGGTGTTTGATATCTCATGACCGAGTTCCGCATTGCCGACACGTTCACCGCGAGCCTCACGCGGCTTTCGGGGCAGGAGCAGAAAGCGGCGAAGATCACGGCGCTGGATCTACAACTGAACCCGACCGGCAAGGGACTGAGCTTCCATCGTATTGACCACGCGAAAGACCCGCATTTCTGGTCTGTCCGGGTAAACAGGGATATCCGCCTGATCGTGCATCGCATGGCGAGCAGTTTGATGCTTGTCTGGGTAGACCATCACGACGACGCCTATCGTTGGGCCGAGAGACGGCGGATTGAGGTTCATCCCGCGACCGGCGCGATGCAGATGGTGGAAATCCGCGAACGGGTTGAAGAATTGCCAGTTCCGGTGCTTCGAGAGAAGCGACTGTTCGCAGGACGCACAGAGGCGGAACTACTTTCCTTCGGAGTGCCAGCGGATTGGCTGGCAGATGTTCTGGCCGTCACCGACGAAGATGCGCTGCTCGATCTGCTCCCTCACTTACCCGGCGAGGCGGCAGAGGCATTGATGGCATTGGCAGTAGGGGAAAAGCCAGCTCCGGCACGGATCGAAAAAGAGGTTCAGGGCTTCGCTCATCCCGATGCTCAGCGTCGTTTCCGCGTGCTGCATGGAGTGGAGGAACTGCGCCGCGCGTTGGATTACCCATGGGACAAATGGGCCATTTTTCTTCACCCTGCACAGCAGGTACTGGTGGAGCGGTCATTCTCTGGGCCTGCGCGAGTGATGGGTTCCGCCGGAACCGGAAAGACGATCGTTGCTCTACATCGCGCTGTGCATCTGGCACGGGTTCATCCGAACGAACGCGCCCTGCTCACAACCTTTTCCGGTCCGTTGGCACGTGCGCTGGCGACACGGATGTCACTGTTAGTTTCGGACGACAGTTCGCTCGCCTCCCGGATTGACGTAAGTTGTCTGATGCAAACGGGGTTGGGGCTTTATACGACCCTGACGGGGAAAAAGCCGCTCATTGCATCTTCAGCCGATATTCAGGAGCGGCTGACACAAATCGCGAATGATGCAGCGGACAGGCGGTTTTCGCTATCCTTTCTGTTCGGGGAATGGAGTGACGTCGCAGATGCGCGCCAGATCCGTGATTGGGAAACCTATCGCACAGCATCACGCCTGGGACGCAAGGCCCGCCTGGGTGAAAAGCAGCGCGCATCTCTCTGGACGTACTTTGAAGCGTTACGGAAGTCACTTGCCCAAGACGGTCTGATGACCATGGCAGATGTGTTTCTGGCTCTGACCGACGCATTGCAGGAAGGACGACTGGCGCCTCCTTATGGTTTTGTCATCGTGGATGAGGCGCAGGACCTGGATATCGCCGAAGCGCGTTTCCTTTCCGCCCTTGCTATTGGAAAAGAAAACGGTCTGTTCTTTGCAGGCGATCTTGGCCAGCGGATTTTCCAGCAGCCTTTTTCATGGAAGGCAATGGGGATTGATGTTCGCGGCCGGTCGTTCACCTTGAAGATCAACTATCGCACCTCGCATCAGATCCGGACGCACGCAGACCGGCTCCTCTCCCGATCCGTCTCGGATGCTGACGGTATTGCGGACGAACGGGCCGAGACGGTCTCTCTGTTCGATGGGCCAACGCCGATTGTTGAATTGTTTGATGATGCTAAGACAGAAGAGGCCGAGGCGGGACGCTGGATTGCCGAGCGCATGAAAGAAGGCTGCCTGCCGGAGGAGATCGCTGTTCTTGTTCGCTCCCGATCCGAGATCAACCGGGCGAAGGCTGCCGTTCGTGCAGCCAGCATAACGGCTATAGTGTTGGACGACACACTCGTCCTCACGCCCGGTTCCGTTTCCATCTTGCCTATGCATCTGGCAAAAGGACTGGAATTCCGGGTTGTTGTGGTCATGGCATGTGACGACGAGGTTATCCCACTCCAGGAGCGGGTCGAGCAGGTCGCAGATGAAGGTGAACTCGAAGAAGTTTACGCCACTGAGCGCCACCTTCTTTATGTGGCCTGCACGCGGGCGCGAGATTCGCTCTGGATATCGGGGCTTGTACCGGGGTCAGAGTTTTTGTGTGATTTTGGAATCGAGGGCAGATAGGTACTGATCCTTACTTGTTGTGATTTCAGCGTGTTTCGCTGAGATAATTCGATCCGGGACGGCCAGTCAGTGTCAAGTTGCCATACACTGATAGCGTTGGCATCGACGCGACAGCGTTCGGACTAGGAGTTGGACGTCCGAATGAGTTTTTCTCTCGTCAATTGAACTATCTTCGTAGAGGCTATTATGTTGGAAATAAGTCAACGAGGATGTGGCTGATCGAGCTATGCCTGCCATCCGGACGCGATACAGTCTTAGTGCGGATCAAAGCTCGCCACCCCTTGCCACCTATGAGCTCCTCCCGTTCCAAACGTTCCAAGTAATCGGCGCTTAGGCTTCCTGCCACCCTCCCACTGATTATCTCACCATTAGAAGTCCTAAATTCGAAGCGCCGAGCTATCGGCACAATTCCAAGCAATTCTCCCACAATACTATTCTCAACTTCTTCGACCTCGACTTGCGACGTACGCTCATATGCGCGTTCGACGTCTTCAGGCGTTAAACGCAGATCACGCTCTTTCTCCGACAGCTTAAGGGTCGAGCCCGCCTTATGAAGGGTGGAGATAAAATTCCGCAGGCTGGCGAAGAGCCGCACGTCGATCTCTGGAAGCTGATCTTCAAACCAACGTTCGTCTGCCGCTGCGGCACCTTTGAGAAGATTTGTTACTAACCGCACTGCTGCGCGGGTCGGCGTTTCCAGAAGTGCCTGCTGACCATCATCGTTCTCTTCCAGCATAAAGCCGAAAGAACCATGGACGAGTGCCGTAATGTTCATGCGGGACTGCTGTTTGATCGGCATCGGAATCTGGCCACGTACACCAAGATCGACATTGGAAACTGATGCCATCTGGCGGGTTATTAGATCTTGGTAGTCTTGCAGTGCCTGACCAGCGAAATTAGCGTCTATAGCCGACGATCCCCGCACGGGGTTCCCATCAAAAACCAACGCCACATTGGCCTTGGTCCCCCTTTCCTGCTCGAATGCACTTAGTTGCGCTTCCAGACCCTGGAGACGAGCGCGCAGGCTCATCTCGCCCATCGGGTCGCGGCCGCGGGAGCGCGCCAACATCGCCTGCACACTTGCGATATCGCTACGTAGGGCATCGAGGTGAAGCTTCGTCACCATGTGCGCTCCTTAGCTTCCAAGGCCGCTTTGGCGGCTCCATCGTCCTCCATTAACTCCAACTGGACCAGCCCTTTCCATCGAAAGGTATCCCGTTGATGAGAAAATAAGCCGAACCAGTATGCGACTTGCTGCGCAACGCATATCGGGTCTATGTCTAAATCGACAAAGTATGCATCGCAGTGAAATCTAGACTTTATCAAACTAGTATTGATCAAATCTGAATTGTCGTTCAGGAAACCAGCCCAATCAGTGTCATCGGTCAGTGTAGCAGGACGACGAACCAAGTTGACTACGTCGACGTCTCCTGGGGGACGCCTCCTTGCTGTCTCGCAATCTTCAACAAAACTACCGTCGATCCACTGAAGGCCCTCAGTCAATCCGGCAGCCCGCAAACTCGCCCGCAAATCCATAAGACCGCGCAGGATGACAACACGTTCCCTGGAGGATGCGAATCGATCGACAAGGGATAGCATTGTTGAAGGGTACGGCGAGCGGGGCAATTGACGTTCGCCGGTAGCATCCTCCCCAATAAAAGGGGGTAGAACACCTCCTTCGTTGAAAGGTGGGATCATCCAGCAGCAGCCTTTCGCATCCCGCAAATATCTCCCTTCGTCTATTCGCTGATTTATCCACGGTTCGCGCAAGAATGCCAAGAGGCACCGTGTGGCAGAGTTGCAGAGTTGGGACGGTACAACTGCGGCTGCATATCATGTTTGCCCGCGTCACTCATGTAATTTGAGGATATGCGCGCCTACGGCCGTCTTCGAAATCTATCCCCGAATTTTTATATCAGTAATCCCTGCCACGCCGGAAATTCAGACTGGAACAACTTCCCCATACAGCCATTCTAATCCAGTCCCATAGTCTTCCCTATCGCCTGCGTTGGTAAGGCGGCATGAAAAAGGGCAGTTTGCTTCATACCTGACCGCTCATGAATAGCTGCGACGAGCTTGGCGCGGTCGTTGGTATAGAGGGCAACGCCTTCCTTGGCGCGCGAGAGAGCCACATAGAAACTCTTCTGATCCACAAGCTGGCTGGCCGTGCTGTCAGCATGGACCAGAACACGATCGGCGGTGCGCCCCTGCGCCGCGAAAGCCGTGGCGACCCAAGCATGGGCGATATGACGGTCGCGTGGATCATTCGGCGTCAGATGCTCGATCCGGCGATTGGCCATACGGAGCGTGACCGTTCGCGTTGCAGGATCGACGGTGACAACTTCTCCTTGCTGGCCGTTGACCCGCCCCGCTGCCCGATCGTTACGGGTGAACTGCACGCAATCACCGGCACGGAGTTCGATCGGCTCGGCGGTGAACACCTGGGATTGCGTGGCGCCCCATTGCCGCAGGCGCCAGTCTACGCGTCGCCCGTCGCTCGCCGCCAGGGTCACGGCCGCCTTTTCCGTGTCGATGCCGGCCACGGTATAGGCATCCCGCCGGGACACGCCCTTGTCGGCATAATCCTTCGTAAAGCGGACGACATCGCCGATCGCGTAACTACTCGCCTCCTTCGCCTCGGTGCGGGTCATGTCTCTGGTCACGAGACGCGACATTTCGACCGCTGGCCCACGCAGCGCACCCGCCCCGGCCAGCTTTTCGCGGATTTTTCCGGTCAGGATGTCGCGCCCGTCCCGCGACGGCTCGATGACCAGGGCGCGCTTGCGGGCTTTCCCGTCCAGCGCTGCGAAATCCCGCGCCATCTGCTCGAACCGTGCCTCTCGCCCCTCATGCTCGACGATATGCCCTCCACCCGAATCAAGGGCCGCCAGGGCTTTCTTCGCATCGCCTGTAAGGCTGGCATCCACCGCTGCGCGCGCCTGCTCGTTGGTCTGGCGCAGAATCTTGGTGAGATGGGCGGTTTCCATGCCCGCCTGTTGAAGCTGCCCGAAGGCCGCTCCGGCCTCGATCGACCCAAGTTGCGCCGTATCGCCGACCAACAACACGCGCGCTCGATGGGTTTCCGCCAGAGCCAGCAGCTTCGCGGTATCGCGAGCCGACACCAGCGACGCCTCGTCCACGATCCAGAGTTGATCGGCGGCGGTCGGTTTGCCGGGTGCCAGAAGATGACGCGCGAGTGTGTCGGCGCGACTGCCGAGCGCGTCGCCCAGCACCTGGGCCGCCGAGGCGGTCGGAGCCAATGCCGTGACGCGAAGACCCTGCGCTTGGGCTTCCTCCGCGACAGTCGCCAGCACGGTCGAGGTCTTGGCGGTGCCGGCCGCGCCCTGCAAGGCAACGATCCGGTTGCGACTGGCGAGAATCTGCGTCGTCGCCGCGCGCTGCTCCTCGTTCCATGCGTGACCCTGCGATTCCGCCCGCCGTTCTGTCTGGGCCACGGCACGCGCGGCCGCCACGGACGCCAGGATCGGCTCGGCCTGGTTCCGCCCGTTCTCTTCAAGGCGCAGCAAGGTGGCCTCATCGGCGATATTGGCGGCCGTGGTTAGACCCTCGAAGGCCGCGCCCCGGTGATCGACGAACGAGCGGGCTTCCAGCGCGCCGGACTTCTGCGCCCGCAGGATGGCGGCACCGATCTCGGCATGACCGACCTCGCCGAAGGCGAAACGCCCCGCCGCCTCGTGCAGCGCGGCTGTGGCGAAGACCGATTGCCGTTCGCCGAGCATCGACGCGCCACGCGCGACCGCCCGATCGGCAGCACATTCACGGACGAAAGGGCTTTCCACGTCCTGGGCGGCGTCCTGCGTCCGGGCACGCGCCTCGGCCCGTGCGACTATCTCGCGCCGGGCCTGCTCATTCCAGCCGGCGGAGCCCGCCACCGCGCGCCACTCCCGGACCAGATCGGCATGGGGCACAGCCTCCTTGGCCTGTCTGGTATCGAGTGCCGCCATCTGCTTCTCGGCGGCGCTCGCCTCTTCCCGGCTGGTCCCGCGCTCGCTGAGATGCGCCTCGATCGCCTGGGATCGCTGGCTGAACGCCTCCAAGGTCGCCGCGTCGAGTCCCGCGATCTCGAAGCCGGAGTCCTTGCCCCTGACGATCGCATAGCCCAGACGCTGGACCTCGCCCGCCAGTTCCTGGCGGTAGATCGCGCCCAACTGCTTTTGCAATTGATAGAAGGCGCGGGGTTCCAGGCTTCGCCATTGCCCGCCGTCATCCTGGGTCATGTTGAGAATGATGTTATGGCTGTGAAGCTGAGGATCGAGCGCGCGGCTGGTGCCGTGGCGGAAAGTGGCGATGACCAGATTCCCCGTCGTCTCACGCCGGACCTCTCCATCCTCGCGGATGCGCGTCGCGGCGAAATGGGTTTCGGCCAGTCCCAGGGCGGTCCTGACCGCGCGCTCATGCGCCTCGACCAGGCGGCGGTCCCCTGCCACCTCGGCCAGGATCGACACCGATTTCGGGGCGCTGAAGGTCAAATCCCAGCCCGGCCGGTGCGCGATCTCGCCCTCCCGCGTCGCGCCAAGCTGCTGATCCGCGACCCGACCTTCCAGAAGCCGGGAGAACTGGTCGTGTTCGACCGCATCCTGCAACTTCAGCGCCTCCGCCCCTTTGCCCTGCCATTCGGAGGGGGCGAGGCCACCCTCGGCGTAATAATCGTCGGCTTCGTAGTAGCTCGCCGCCTGGGCTGCGTTGGTCAGGGCTGACAGGGTGGCGACCATCAGACCGGGCCGGGTTTGGAGGCCGGGTTACGTCGGGCGGGGCGGTTCGATGCCGGAGCCTCACCGGTGGGCTTGTCCTCCTTCTTCTCCTTTCCGGCCTTCGGCTCGTCCGGCCGCGTCTGTTTCCACAATGTCTGATCCAGGCCGATCGGCTCGAATGCCGGCGTTCCGGCCGCACCCCGCGCGATGATATGCGCGTTGGTAAGCGTGATCGGAGCCACCGGCAATCCGTCGGGCAACAGGAGATAGGCCCAGCCGGGCGGCAGACGCAAAGCACTTTCCATCACGGCCGGGCGGACCTCGCGTCGTGTGCCGACCGTGATCTGTGGCTTGCGCGTCTTGGGATCGAGATTGGCCGAAAGGGTCTGGATTTCGACCTCGGCCTGACCGATCGTCTTCGACGCCCACTCCCGGCTTTCGACATCGGCGAGCTGAAGGAAGAGCTTGGTGTTGCAGCTTCCCAGCACCGTTTCGGCGTCCTTTTCCCCGTACCGGCTGCGCATCTGGTCGATGGTCTGGAAGGTCAGGATCACGGCCGCGCCGAACTTGCGCCCCTGCGGCAGCAGGCGGGTCATGTTGTCCACGCGCGGCAGGTCCGGGAACTCGTCGAGCAGGAACCACATCCGGCGGCGATCGGAGGGCGGCAAGCCAAGCGTCGCCGAGGCCGCGCATTCCAGCCACAGCGCCATTAGGGGTTTGATGGCCTCGAAATGGTCCTCCTTGCGTGGCACGAAAATCCACGGGTGACGGCCCGTGTGGTTGTCGAACCCGGCGAAGAAGCGGGCGAAGGAAAAGCCTTCGCCGCCTTGTGCCGGTTCGGCGCGCAGGAACATGAGCAGGTTGGCCGCCCTGGCGAGCATGAACAGCACGCTGGCCGTGGCGCGCTCGGCGTCCTGGGCGAACGTCCGCGCCGAGGAGGTATGGGCCAGCCATCGCTCCATGTCCGCACTGGACATATATTGCAGCGTATCGAGTAGCCGCGCCGGTGTGCCGCGTTTTTCTTCCCAGAGTTCACGCAGGATGTTGGCCACGAGGATACGGGCCGTTTCCAGCCAGACATCGCGGTCCCGGTCTCCTGTCTCGCTGATCAGATAGCGGGCGATCCGCGCGGCGTCGGCGGGATGGCGGATTTCGTCGAACGGGTTCCAGTAGACGCCCCGCGCATCGAAAGGATTGAGCAGGATGTCGCCCCGGACAGGATTGTAATACTGGGCGACGAAATCCCCCGAGGTGTCATAAACGAGTGCTGCCTCGCCACGGGCTTCGATCACGTCGAGAAGCTGGCGCAGGGCGGTGGTCTTGCCTGCGCCCGTGGTGCCGATCATCGCCAGATGGCGGGTCTCGATCGCGCGCGGCAGGGTGACACTGCCGAGCCGCAGGGGCGCGGGATCGTCCGCATCCTCCGTGGCCGCCGCCAGGGCGGTTTCAGAGACGACCCGACTGCCGGCGATGGTGCGGTCGGCCAATTCCTGCGCGCGTTTACGCCGCCGCCGACCGGCGGTCAGGGCAAAGGCACCGATCCCCAGCCCCATGCCGGCCAGACCACCCAGGGCGGTGCGTTCGATCAGGGCAAGGACGCGACGCTGGACGTCCTCGCTGCCCAGCAGCTCGTAAGCGCCGGTCTCATAGCGTCGGCCATCGAGAATGACGGTGATCGGCACGTCCCTATGGCTTATGGCCAGAATGGGACGTTGGGCCTCGGTAAGGAGGAACTGTCCGGCCACGGTCAATTCCTCGGGCGATGTGGTGGCGACCGCCGCCAGGCCGCCGCCGACCAGAAGGCCGAGGCTGGTCACGAGAACGGCGGCGCGGAAGCGTGCGCCGCTCTGGGCGCGGCGGATGGCGCGCAGGGCGCCGGCATGCGCCTGCTGGTCGAGATCACTGGTCATGGGGTGTCTCCCGCTAGGGCGAGCTGGCGCTGAAAGGCTGCATTGATATCGTCGGTAAGACGGGTCTCGTCGATGCGGGTGGGTGCTGCGGCACGGGCGAAGACATAGGCGGCGCAGGATACGTACAGCGCGCGCTCAGTCAGGCGCTCGACATGGACGATCCGTGCGCCGACCTGTCCCAGTTCCTCGGCCAGTTCGGCGGGGATTGGTCCCGTTGCGCTCTCCTGCGTCATGGCCGCGAGGCCAGTGCGGACGCAGTCCTGCAACAGGGCATACGCGGTCATCTCGCGCCGGGTAGCAAGCTGCCGGAGTGTCCGATCCAGCGCGATCGGCAGGCGGACGGAATGCTGGACGTGCCTCATGGCCGCCCCTCCTGCCGCACCCGATCCGCACGCGCGCAAAAGGGCGGGAATCCGCCATGCCTCGCACCGCGAAGGCAGACGCACCCGGACCGCACCCTCGGAAAACGGCTGGAAACCGCCGCAGGCCAGTGCGTGAGGTGTGTTCTTCTTTCTGTGGCCCGATGCGTAGCATCGGGGCGGCTGCTCACGTGGAAAAACCGGCATGGATCACGCATGGTCCGCGCCCTCCCGGCGATGCTGGGCAGCCCAATGGGCGATCAGGGCCAGAGCCTCGCGATCCGCTGTCTGGCGGTCGAAAAGGGGATCGACGGGAGGCAAATCGTCAAGCTCGTGCTCGGCGGTCCAGGCGCGGATCACATGCTCGATCGCATCCCGGATGCGCATGTCCAGCGCCTGGGCCTCGAAGGGCGTAAGGTGGGCTGTCACATATGGCGTCTCGATCAGGCCGCCGAGAGGAAAGTAGGTGCGCGCCGCCGCCTGCAATGGGCCGTCGATCCGACAGGTCGAACTATCCCCCCGGTAGACCGTAAGCGGCGGTCGTTCGGCATGACGCCAGAAGCCGATGGCGAAGCGGTAGGTCTCGCCGTCCGGGGTATCAGCGAGTAGTTTCTCGATCAGCGGGAGGGCTTCGCGAGCAATCCGGGGAGGTACGCGAAAACGCAGCGTGACCCGGTTGCCAAGGCGAAGCCAGTCCAGCATGGCGCGGACGATGGGCATGGGGTATCCTTTCGTGAATCACGCGAAACACGACGAAACGGGATTGTCGGGGGAGGTCCGGGAGCAGGCGCGGCGTGGACCGCCCCCAAATGGCTGGGGCCGCACCGCGCCTGCGGTCAGATGTAAGTCTGGATCGGGAGGCCCTGGAGCCAATGTTCGATCTCGCCTGCGCGCCAGCGGACGCGCCCACCACCGATCACCACGGGCGGCGGGCAGCGCTTCTGGCGCACCAGGCGATAAATGCTCGACCGACTCTTATAACCGGTCACGCGCATCACATCGTCAATCGTCAGCAGTAGGGTGAAGGCGGCATTCTGGTCCATCGGACGGCATCCTGTTTGATGGCGTGCCGTGGACGCTAAACCGCTTCAAATCGGTGAAAAAAGCCCGTTAGCCAACGTTATCCGATGCAATAAGGACCGATCAGGAGCCTCTGGGGTCGAAATATCCCTTGATATCTTTTCGCCCCTGCCTGCCGCTCAAAAGCGCCTTGAGCGATGAGGTCGAATCGCCACCTTGCGGACCCAGGTCGCTGCCCAGCGAAACCACGAGTTCCTGCTTGATGACCTTGATCGCGGCAGCCAGAGCCCCGTGTTGAGCGCCTTTTCGCATTTCACGCCGGGCAACGGTAAACGCCGTCCGATACCACGGCTGATCGTCTGGAGAGATATTCTCGCGGAGAAAGGCGTCGAGATAGGCCATGAACTCCTGCATCGTGCCTCCGACCAGCCAACGGAAGCGCGGATCGGTGTTGAGGCACGGCGCCTCGTCACCATCCGGCACGGTATCGGGCACCACATAGATCGGACGGGTGAACGACCTGCGGAAGGAGAGCCAGAACAGCCCCCAGAATTTTGCCTGGCGGGAGAGGAGCAATGGGGAGTAGCGGTTGGAAAAGGTCTCGGGCGAAATCCGTCCATCCAGCAGGACACCATCGGGCGCCTGCACGGCACTCAGGACCGTGTTGCCATAGCCAGCGCTCGTATAGGCGGAAAGCCGCCCGCTGCGCAGGTCCGACATAAGCAACTCCAATTCTGCCGGCAGCACGACATCGTAGGGCGTTTTGACGAACAAAAATTTTCTAGTCTGAAACCATCTGATGCTAGTCGCCGAAAATACCATGACGAAAAAACTGGTCAAAAAGAAAATGAGATACGTGATATAGGCAGGAGAATTTGGATTCTGAAAAATAAATGAAAATAAAAGAATGCCAGAGGTCAAGCTCATAATGAAAGATACAACTAATAACGCGATGAAGAAGCTGAACGCCCTATCAGATTTTTTCTTCAGATCGACAATCGCCTGCTCGACTAACTGATAGCCTCCTTCCAGATTATCAGGGTTCAGCCTCTGGGCCGCGAGCAAGCTCAATCGGACTGCTTTCATTCCCCTCGTCTCGGCATTTCTCTGGGCAGCAATAAGCTCCCCAAGCTTCCATCAAAATACGCCGTTTTTCCAGAAGATTACCACGCCGATAGGCGGCCTCGACCTTGTTGCCGATCGTATGGGCAAGCGCCATCTCGGCGATATCGCCGTCGAACTCGGTTTCCTCGGCGACCCAATCGCGGAACGATGAACGAAAGCCATGAGGAACCGCTGCGATTCGCGCATCACGGCAAATCTTGGTCAGTGTCATATCGGACAACGGCTTGCCCCCGCGCTGGCCAGGAAACACAAGTTGGCTTCGCGCCTCGCGATAGCCCTGGGCAAGCTTGAAGACGTGACACGCCTGCGACGAGAGAGGGATGACATGCTCCCGACCGGCTTTCATTCGCTCGGCGGGGATCGTCCAGAGCTTGTTCTCGAAGTCGATTTCATCCCATGAGGCGCTCCTGATCTCCCCCGAGCGTGCGGCAGTCAGGATAAGAGCCGTCAGAGCGAGGCGCCCGATCGAATCGCCGGATCGGAGATAAGTGAGGAAAGCCGGCACCTCGGCGTAGGGCAACGCTGTGTGATGGACGGCCTTGCTCTTCGTCTTGGGAAGGGATTTGTCCATTGCCGCCAGCGGCAGGGGAAGCGCGCGATAGCCTTTGCCGATCGCCCAGTCCGTGACGCTGCTGATCCGCTGCCGAACCCGGCGGGCGGTCTCGGGCTTGTTGAGCCAGATCGGGGCGATCGCTTCGCGAACATGATGGCCGTCGAGGTCAGCGATCGAGACGTCACCGATCAGCGGGAACGCATAGGTCTCAAGGGTCTTCAGCCATTGGGCTCGGTGCTTCTTGTTCTTCCAGGTCGCTTTGTTCTGGCCATAGACCTCAAGGGCGGCCTCACGGAAGGACGGGATGCCCGCCTCCTTGCGGCGCTCGGCCACGGGATCGAGGCCGACCTCGACCTGCATCCGCGCCTTGGCGGCCCGCTCGCGAGCCACAGCCAAGGACACCTTCTTGGCGCTGCCGAGGCCGATGTCACGCCGCTTGCCGTTTTTCTGGACCCGGCAGACCCAGGATTTGCCACCCCGTGGGCTGATGACGAGATAGAGCCCGTCGCCGTCGCCATAGCGACCCGGCTCCCTGATGGCCTTCACGGTTGTTGCGGAAAGACGCCCCATTTTTATCCCACACTTCTTACCACGCGAGATGTGGGATAGGATGCAATTCCGTGCATCGGCATGCAACACGAAATGGCGTGAATCCCGCAGAATTCCGCCATTTTTGGCAGGCTATAACATTGAATAAAAAGGGGAATTGGCGGAGGGGATGGGATTCGAACCCACGGTACGGCTTGACACCGTACAACGGTTTAGCAAACCGCCGCCTTCAGCCACTCGGCCACCCCTCCGCCGAGGAGCGTGTTTGTTAACACGGCGTTTGCAGCGCTGCTTGTAGACCGTCACCGCAGCGCCGTCAAACCCCAAACCGCTACCTCTCCAGCGATTACAGCACTTTCTTCAGGGCTTCGTTCACCAGCGCCGGATTGCCCTTGCCAGCCATCGCCTTCATGACCTGACCGACGAAGAAGCCGAACAGCTTGTCCTTGCCGCTGCGATACTCCGCAAGCTTGTCAGGGTTCTTGTCCAGCACCGCCTGCACGGCGGCGTCGATCGCACCGGTGTCGGTCACCTGCCGCAGCCCCTTGCGCTCGACGATCTCCGCCGCCGATTCGCCGCTCTCCAGCATTTCCTCGAACACGTCCTTGGCGATCTTGCCATTGATCGTGCCGTCGGTGATCAGGTCCAGCATGCCGCCCAGCGCGTCAGCGCTGATCGGGCTGTCCTGGATCGTGCGGCCGGTACGGTTGAGCGCCGCGAAGAAATCGCCGATCACCCAGTTCGCCGCCAGGCGCGGATCGCGGCCGCGCGCCACCGTCTCATAGAAATCGGCGGTCGCCTGTTCGGCCACCAGCACGCCGGCATCATAGCGCGGGATGCCATACTCGTCCTGGAAACGCTGGCACTTCGCATCCGGCAGTTCCGGCAGATGCGCGGCCAGATCCTGCACCCACGCCTCCTCGATCACCAGCGGCAGCAGGTCCGGATCGGGGAAATAGCGGTAATCATGCGCATCTTCCTTGCTGCGCAACGACCGGGTCTCGGAACGCGCCGGGTCGAACAGGCGCGTTTCCTGATCGACCGAGCCACCGCCTTCCCAGATCTCCACCTGCCGCACGGCCTCGACCTCGATCGCCTGCATGACATAGCGGATCGAATTGACGTTCTTGATCTCGCAGCGCGTACGGAACGGCTCGCCGGCCTTGCGGACCGACACGTTCACGTCGGCACGCATCGAGCCTTCTTCCATATTGCCGTCACAGGTGCCCAGATAGCGCAGGATCATGCGCAGCTTGCGCAGATAGGCTCCGGCTTCCTCCGGCGTGCGGATATCCGGCTCACTGACGATTTCCATCAGCGCCACACCCGCCCGGTTCAGGTCGATGAACGAGCGCGCCGGGTCCTGATCATGCATCGACTTGCCGGCATCCTGTTCCAGATGCAGGCGGGTGATGCCGATCATGCGGGTCGAACCATCGGCCAGTTCGATCTCAATCGCGCCCTCGCCGATAATCGGATGCGTGAACTGGCTGATCTGGTAGCCCGTCGGCAGATCCGCGTAGAAATAATTCTTGCGGTCGAACCGGCTTTCCAGATTCACCCGCGCCTTCAGCCCCAGACCGGTACGCACGGCCTGCGCCACGCATTCACGGTTGATGACCGGCAGCATGCCCGGAAACCCGGCATCGACCAGGCTGACATGCGTGTTCGGCTCACCACCATAGGAAGCCGAGGCACCGGAGAACAGCTTGGACTGGCTGATGACCTGGGCATGGACTTCCAGCCCCACCACCAGTTCCCACGGGCCGTCGCGCCCTTCGATCAGATAGGTCATCACACCACCTCCGCGCGCACGGCCGGACGATGCGTGAAGCCCGCCGCCCGCTCCAGGGCACTGGCCGCCGCGAAAACCGATTCCTCGTCGAACGAACGGCCGATCACCTGCAGGCCCAACGGCAGGCCCGACTGGCTCAGCCCGGCGGGAACCGACATGGCAGGCACGCCGGCCATGCTGGCCGGCACGGTAAACACGTCGTTCAGATACATCTGCACCGGATCATCCATCTTCTCGCCCTGCGCGAAGGCGGGCGACGGCGCGGTCGGCGTCAGCAGCACGTCTACCGTCTGGAACGCGTTCTCGAAATCCTTGCGGATCAGGTTCCGCACCTTCTGCGCCCGCAGGTAATAAGCGTCGTAATAGCCGGCCGACAGCACATAGGTCCCCATCAGGATACGGCGCCGAACCTCGGCCCCGAACCCTTCCCGCCGGGTCGCTTCATACAGCTCGTCCAGCGACGCACCGGGAACCCGGCGGCCGAAGCGCACGCCGTCATAGCGCGCGAGGTTCGACGAACATTCCGCAGGCGCGACGATATAATAGGTCGCCAGACCATATTTCGTGTAGGGCAGCGAAACCTCGACAATCTCGCATCCCGCGTCGCGCAGCCAGGCAATACCCTGCTCCCACGCCGCCTCGATTTCAGCGGGCATGCCGGCTACCCGGTATTCGGCGGGAATACCCACCTTCATGCCCTTCAGCGACCGGCCGCAGGCGGCGCGGTAATCCGGCACCGCGATATCCACGCTGGTGCTGTCGCGCGTGTCGAAGCCCGCCATCGATTGCAGCAGGATGGCACAATCCTCGACCGTGCGCGCCATCGGCCCGGCCTGATCCAGCGAGCTGGCGAAGGCAATCGTCCCCCAGCGGCTGCACCGCCCATAGGTCGGCTTGATCCCCGCGATACCGCAATAGGAGGCAGGCTGGCGGATCGACCCGCCCGTGTCGGTACCGGTCGCGCCCATGGCCAGCCGCGCGGCCACCGCCGCCGCCGATCCGCCGGACGACCCGCCGGGAACCAGCACGGTCTCCGCATCCCCAGCCCGCTTCCACGGATTTTCCACCGAACCGAAGGCCGAGGTGATGTTGGCCGAGCCCATGGCGAACTCGTCCAGATTGGTCTTGCCGACAAAAACCGCGCCGTCGGCCAGCAGGTTCGCCGTCACCGTGCTTTCATAGGGCGGGACGAAATCTTCCAGCATCCGGCTGGCAGCCGTGGTCCGCACGCCGTCGGTGCAGAACAGATCCTTGATCCCCAGCGGAATCCCGGTCAGCGCCGGCACATCCCCGCCACCGGCCAGAATCGCATCGGCACGCCGTGCGGCGTCCAGCGCCTGCTCCGACGTCACGGTGATAAAGGCATTCAGCCGGCCATTCAGCCGGTCGATGGCGGCAACATGGGCGCCCACCAGTTCCTCGGCGGAGAATTCGCGGCGACGCAGCCCCCCCTGGGCCGCGGCGATCGTGAGTTCGGTCAGCATCATTCCACCACCTTCGGCACGGTATAGTACGGCCCCGCCGTATCGGGGGCATTCGACAGCACGGCCTCGCGCGCGTCGCCATCGGTCACCACATCCTCGCGCATGCGCAGCGCGGCATGCCCGGTGCCGACCATCGGTTCGACATTGTCGATATCGACTTCGTTCAATTGCTCGATCCAGCCGAGAATGCCGTTCAGTTCCCGCTGAAGGGCGGGCAGGTCGGATTCGTCGATACCGATCCGTGCCAATCTGGCGATACGTCGGACCGTCGCGGGGTCAAGCGACATGAAGCACAACTTTCCATTATCATCTGGGGGGAATATCCTGCCGGTCAGGATACCGCGCGGACCATAGACCCAGACCATGCCCCTGTTCAACATGCACCAGATCCGTACCCATCTGGGTCGCGGCCAACGCCTGCTGGGCATCGATCCCGGCCAGAAGACGATCGGCCTCGCCCTGTCGGACCCGCTATTGATGCTGGCCTCGTCCTACGGCGCGCTGAAACGCGGCAAACTGTCCGCCATCGCCGCCGAAATCGGCCGGATCGCAGCACGCGAGGAGGTCGGGGGTCTGGTCTGCGGCCTGCCGCTATCGATGGATGGCAGCTTCGGTCCGGCCGCACAGGCGGCCCATGACTGGATGCTGAACCTGTCGGAACTGGTCGGCCTGCCCGCCGCGATGTGGGACGAACGCCTGTCCTCCAGCGCCGTCAACCGCATGCTGATCCAGGATGCCGACCTCACCCGACAACGCCGTGCCGAACTGGTGGACAAGCTGGCCGCTGCCTACATGCTCCAGGCAGCGCTGGACGCCTCGGCCACACGGCCGGAAACCGTCTGAACAATCGGCCTGCCTGGCGGGCCGCTTCACGGCACGCTCGCCCGGCGGATCGTTTTTTCAAATCGTCTTTAGCGATTGCAAGAAAGGGAGCCCGAAGGATGGTGGGCGCAACAGGGATTGAACCTGTGACCCCTACCATGTCAAGGTAGTGCTCTACCGCTGAGCTATGCGCCCATCCGTTCGGTGAACAGGCTTCTAGCCGGGCAACCGGCATTGCGCAACCCATCCGTACGGAAAAAATGACGAGCCGGTGACCGTTTCCAGCAATACGCTAAAAAACAAGGATAATATCCTTCCCTTCGCGCCGGATAACCCTACGTGATGCAAATGGAATCGCGGGTGGCCCCCGGGTCAAATCCTGGATCGGACCCACCCACGGCCACACCTCTCCCATTCAGGGTGGTGCCGCCCACGGTTGCCGACGTGCCGCTGGTCGTCGCCTCGCCCCATTCGGGACATGAATACCCGCAGGAATTCCTCGCACTGTCGCGGCTGGACCGCCCGGCCCTGCGCCGTAGCGAGGATTTTTGCGTCGATGCCCTGCTGACCGGTGCACCGGTAGTGGGCGCGCATATGCTCCACGCCACCTTTCCGCGCATCTATTGCGACGCGAATCGCGATTCGGACGAACTCGACCCCACGATGTTCACCGAGTCCCCGCCCGCAGACCTTACGAGCATCACCCCAAGGGTGCGTGCCGGCCTGGGCGTCATTCCCCGCATTTCGGCATCAGGCACCCCGATCTACCGCACCCGCCTGCCGCTCCGCGAGGCCACGGACCGAATCGCCCGCTTCTGGCGCCCCTATCACAACGCCCTGTCGGCACTGATCGAATCCCAGATCGCAGCACACGGGGTCTGCGTGCTGATCGATTGCCATTCAATGCCCGGTGCCGGATTGCGGGCCTACGACATGCCCGATTTCGTGCTGGGAGATGCGTGGGGATCGTCCTGCGCGCCTGACATCACCGAGGCGGCCGAGGCCTGTCTGCGATCCTATGGGTTCAGGACCAACCGCAACGCCCCCTATGCCGGGGGATATGTCACCCGCCATTACGGCAGGCCGGCCACGGGACGGCACGCGTTGCAGATCGAAATCAGCCGCGCACTCTATATGGATGAGAACAAGCTGACGCCGAACGCCGGATTCGGCGATATCCGCACCGTCATGACCGCCCTGCTGCGCGCGCTGGCCGACATTGCCACCAACCTGGCCCGCCCCTCCGGAATCCGGGCATGCTGACACGGCAAATGCGCGTCCGCATGCCCGGCAGAACGACTTTTCAGGCGCTCCTTTATCAGGCTGCCGGAGATGCACCGCCCGGCGTCTGATGGTCCACCGCCGCCGGCAGAAACTGCGCCAGTGCCGGCAGGATCGTCGCCGCCGGCAGCCCCGTCTTGTCGACCAGAGCCTGCACCTGCTGGTTCGAGAGAATCGAACGCAGCTCGTCCGGAGAAACCGGCAGGTTCTGACCATTGCCGATCCACGACCGGACCTTGTCCCCCAGCCCTGCCTGCTCGGCCTGGGCGAGCAAGGTCGAAATGCCGCTGGGCGAGGTCAGGTCGGCCAGATGCTGATGTACCGTGTCGGTCAGGCCCGTGCTGTCCGCCAGCTCCGTCAGCTTGTTCACCAGTCCGTCAAAGAATCCCGCCATGATCCACCTTCAATGCTGATTGCTTCAGTAAGCGCCGATCGCGAGGGATCGGCCAAGGTGCTCGGACAAAAAAAAGACGGTGCCGAAGCACCGCCAAGTTTAGGGAGGAAACGTCCAAGAAGCAGCCGTTCAAACGAAATGCTGCAACGTGATTCTGATGGCTCAAATCACTTTTAAGTGTCAAGGAAAATCGCGACCGAACACGCGCGAACCGAGACCGGTTGCGCTGCAACGGCCCAACGGCATCCGACAAAAAAGACGGGATTTAAACGGGATTTTCCCGGTCGGATGGTGGGTGCGACAGGGATTGAACCTGTGACCCCCGCCGTGTGAAGGCGATGCTCTACCGCTGAGCTACGCACCCATCCGTGCCCGGTGGGGACCTCTTAATCGATCTCCCTCCGGGCTGCAAGATACCCCGTCACACATTCTTCAAAAGCCGAACATATGGTCCAGCGAGAAGGCGCCATCGGCCCGCATGACACCGTGATAGCCGAACAGCCGGCACGTGACGTCGCGGATCATGACATATCCGCCCATGCCGGCGCGCTCGATGGCCGCCGCGCCGAACAGCCGATGCGGCCAGACCATCGTCGATCCCGAACAGGCGATTTCCAGGTCCACCTTCGCCACCATCCGCCCCTGCCCGTCATGCAGGCTGAGCATGGTCTGCGACCACGGGCGCCAGGCGGCCGACGCCGGATAGATCAGGCAGCAGAACGCCTCGCCCAGCCCGTTCCCGCCCTTCAGGAACAGCCGCGTGGTCAGCCCCGGCGGCGGTCCGGAATAGGATTGCGGCTCGCCCCGATAGGTCATCACGGTATTGAAGATATGGGCCCCGAAACTGGTCTCGGCCGCATGCCCGCCCTGCCGCGCCGTAAATCGGATCAGCGCATGCAGCCAGCCATCGGCCTCCCCCCCATCGCGGAAATCATAGACCAGTTCGCCATGCCCCTCGGACACGCCCAGTTCCGCCACATCCTGCGCCAGATCATGGTCGCGCGGCAGGCAGCCCAGGAATTTCCGACCGGTCAGCCGTCCTTGGGCGTCGAAACAATCCAGACGCAGCGGTAATGTCACCTGCGATTCGGCCATCGGCGACGGCTGGACGACGGTACGAAAGCGCTCGGGGTCCAGAATCGGGAACGGCAGCAGATAGCCCCGCCCCAGGCTGGCCGGCAGGTCCGCGATTCCCGGATCGGGGCGCAGGTCCGCACGCTCCACGTTCAGATGGGCAATGCGCGTCCGCGCGGCATGCGTCACCTCATAGCGCGGACGCACCAGATACCGCCCCGACCGCAACTCGATCTGCGCCGGCCAGCGCAACTCGGGCAGGCAGCCGGCAACAGGGATCGCCACGGTCTCATAGGGGCCAATCCCACGCGGAATCGGCACCTGCCGCTCATCCCCCATGCGATTGAGCGACATCGCACCGGGCGGGATCGGCACGGCGTGACTGTTCTGTACCCACAGCACGACCTCCTCGCCCTCATCCGGCGCCGGCAGGTTGGCATACCGGTCCGACGGCCAGGCATTGGCATCATGCGTGACCGACAGGCTCCGATTATCGCCAGTGCCATAGGTATCCAGCGCATATTTCACCACATCATGCCCGGCCACGCCGATCGCATGCACAAACAGCTGCCCGACAAAGGGCGGCAGGCCAAAACGCTCACGCACCTCGCGGCTGTCGATCACGATGGCACTCTCGCCGTCGGGCACACGCTCTTCCCAACTGGCCAGCACCTCACCCCCGGCGCCGAACAGCCGCAGCCACAGCCACACCGCCGACGCGCCATAGCGCGCCCAGTAATTCGCCGTGACCAGACGGGTCGACAATCCTTCCGCGTCGCGGAAGAAGGCATGGTTGGTCGCGAAATTCAGCCGGTCGAGATACCGCCCCGGCACGGTCAGCAGCGTATCGGGCAACCGCACGCCATCCAGCACGAAGACCCGCGCGCCGTCAGGCAGCAGATGCGCGATCCGGTCGCGCACGCGCGCACCGTCGAAACTCACGGCCAGCACCGCCCCCACCGATGCACGCGGCAGATCCACCAGCGCCCGCGCCGGACCGGCCGCCGTGGGCTGGCCGACATGCTGCGTATCATGGACATACACACCTTCGATCGCACCCAGTCCGGATACGCCGCCCGCACCGCCGGGGCACAGCGCCAACACCATGGCGAACATGCCCTCGGGGTCATAGACCGCCACCGGCCCGGCGGCACGGACCGAAGCCGCCAGCCCCGCCAGCGCCTCAGCCGCCAGCGGATGGGCCAGCGCCTTGTAGAGAACATTGCCGCCCGCCTGGGCGTCATAGGTATGGATGTCCAGCATAGGGATTCCATACCGCATAATCCCGCGCCCAGAAATCATGCCGTTTGGCAGAAAGTGTCAGTGCAGCCCCAGCCGGCGACACATGCTCTCCGCCACCTCGATCGTGTCGTCCAGCGGCGTCACCGGCCAGTCCTCCATCCGCCCCGCGAAGCGGCGAATGCGCCCGGCAGCAGCCAGTTCGCGCAGGAATAGCCCGATCCGCCGCGAACGTCCCGGCAGATCAACAACCATCACCGGCGCCGTGCCTGCCACGGCCTCGGACACCATCGAGACACTGTCCTGCGTCACCACCACGGCATCGGCACAGGCCAGCAACCCCAGATAGGGATTGTCACCCTGCATGTCCCACACCCACCCGCCCAGAGGCGACAGCGCCTCACGGACAATCCGGCACACACCGTCACCCGTCCGCCGAGACGGCGTCACCGCCACCCCGACCCCATCCGTGCGCATCATCTCCGCCAGTTGCCCGGCCAGACGCGCCGCCACCGCTTCGTCCAGCCGGAACCGCCCGTTCGATCCCCCCAACAGCACGGCCACCA
The DNA here is from genome assembly GCF_014174215.1 of Gluconacetobacter tumulicola. GTDB lineage: Bacteria > Pseudomonadota > Alphaproteobacteria > Acetobacterales > Acetobacteraceae > Gluconacetobacter > Gluconacetobacter tumulicola. Next base: position 90,509 of record NZ_JABEQL010000001.1, read on the forward strand.
GCGGGCGCGGCAGATGCGCCAGACGCGGCTGCCATTCCGCCCGCGCCGCCGCCAGCCGCTCGGGCGAGACGCCATGCAGCGCGGTACGCGACAGCAACACATTGGGGCCGCTGATTTCATCATGCCGATTGGCAACCACCAGATCGAAGCGATCCAGCCGCATGCGCGGATTCTGGATCTGCACCACCCGCCGCGCACTGTCCCGCAACGCAGCGCCCACCGCCCCTCCGGTTCCGCCGACGCTGAAGACCAGCCCCGCCGCCCCGGCATCGAGCGGAAGCGGATCGATGGCACGCAACGGCGCCGGCCACCAGGCGGCGGGCACCTGGCCCCACAGCCCCCGTGCCCGCACCGGGCAGAAGAACGGGTCCATCCCCGCACGCGCCGCCAGCCCGAAAGCCTGCGACCGCATCCCAGCCAGATCTTCCGCCACGACCGCCACCGCGCGATCTCCATGAGGCAGAACAGATGGGGTATCGCGCATGCTCATCGCGCCATCTGCCGTCCATCCCCGCCGACCGTCAATGCCACCGCCCGGCTGCCGGAAATTCGCTTTCTTCCCCCGGGCCGCCACACACGGTATCCCCTCATACGATGACCAACGTTCCACCCCCTGCCGACACGCCCAGCCCTGACGCCCCCTCTTTCGCGCAGCTGGGCCTGCAGCCGCGTATCCTGGCCAATGTCGCCCGCGCCGGCTACGCCACCCCCTCGCCGATCCAGGCCCTGGCGATCCCGCCGATCCTGGCCGGAAAGGACGTAGAGGCCCTGTCCCGCACCGGCAGCGGCAAGACCGCCGCATTCGCCCTGCCGCTGGTCCAGAGGCTGCTCGCTGCCCCCCGCCCCGCGACGGCCGACCAAAAGGCACCGCAGGAAGGGGTACCGGGCGCGGTACGAACGCTGATCCTCTCGCCCACCCGCGAACTGGCCAGCCAGACCGCGAATGCCATCCGCACCTGCGCCCATGGCTGCCAGCTGATGATCGGGCTGGCGATCGGCGGCGTGCCCAAGGACCGCCAGACCCGCGCCCTGCGCGGAGGCGCCGACATCCTGGTCGCCACCCCAGGCCGCCTGCTGGATCACCTGGCCGACGGCACGATCGCCCTGGACGAAACCACGTGCCTGGTCCTGGACGAAGCGGACAGAATGCTGGAACTGGGCTTCGTCGAGGATATCCAGACCATCGCCGAACGCCTGCCGACCCGGCACCAGACCCTGCTGTTTTCCGCAACCATGCCGCCCGCCGTCGCCACCCTGGCCCGCCGACTGCTGCACCGGCCGCTGCACGTCGCCCCGCCGGAGGCCACATCCCCCCCGCCCCGCATCCGGCAGCAGGTCGCCTTCGTCGCGGCCGCACGCAAGAATGCCACGCTGATCGCGCTGCTGAAGCGCGACACGCCGGACAGGGTCATGGTGTTCACCCGCACCAAACAGGCCAGCGACAGCGTGGCCCGCGCGCTGGAATCCGCCGGCCTGTCGGCGGCCGCCCTGCATGGCGACCATAGCCAGGCCCGGCGCGACCGCACGCTCGCCACCTTCCGGCGCGGCACGCTGCAGGTGCTGGTCGCGACCGACGTGATGGCACGCGGCATCGATATCGAAGATGTGACGCTGGTGGTGAATTTCGATATTCCCGAGCAGCCCGAGACCTATATCCACCGGATCGGCCGCACGGCCCGCGCCGGGCGGCGCGGCACCGCCCTGTCGCTGTGCGCGCCGGAGGAACGGCAGTTGCTGCGCGAAATTGAACGGCAGACCAGCGCCAGGATCACGGCTATCGACCCCTCCTGAGCGCCCCACGGCATTGCAGGTCCGGCGCGACGCTATAAAATCGTGTCCATGACCTGTCCGACCGCTCCCATGGTGCATGACGATGGCCTGTCCGGCACCCTCCCCCCGGACGCGCGATGCGGGTCGGCGCCGCGCGGAGGCTGATGCGATGAGCTGCGGCACAGGCTCCCGCCCGGGCTCTTCGCCACGTGTGCGTGCGCGCCCGAAATTTCTCGAGACCCTGCCGCCGCCACCCCAGGCCCTGCCCACTTTCGCGCAGGAAATCGCTCCACCCGACCTGTCGCCATGGCTGACCGATCATTGCGGCATTCCCGGCGTGGTGCATCACGAGGCCACCCGCCCCGGCCCCCATGTCGTGCTGACGGCGCTGGTCCACGGCAACGAGTTCGCGGGCGCCATCGTGCTGGACCGGTTGCTACGCGAGCAGGTCCGGCCGGCATGCGGCCGCCTGTCCCTGGTCTTCGCGAACCTGGAAGCCTTCGCCCGCTTCACGCCCGACAACCCGGTCGCCTCGCGCTTCGTCGAGGAGGACATGAACCGGGTCTGGAACCGGCAGATCCTCTCCAGCCCGCGCCATTCGGTGGAACTGGACCGCGCGCGCGCGATCCAGCCGGTGATCGAAACCGCCGATATCCTGATGGACCTGCATTCGATGCTCTGGCCCGGCGCACCACTGATCCTGGCCGGCGCAACCGAAAGCGGCCGCCGCCTGTCGACAATGATCGGCGACCCGTCCCTGGTGGTCTCGGACCATGGCCACCAGGCCGGCCCGCGCCTGATCGACTATGAACGTTTTTCCGACCCCGCCAGCCCGTACGCCGCCTGCCTGCTGGAAGCCGGCGCCCACTGGGCGGCCCACACGGTCGAGACGACGGACAGCGCGGTGCGCGCGCTGCTGCGGCATTGCGGATTGCTGACCGCCGAGGCCGAACCGCCGGCCACCCCCTGCCACCAACTCGTCGTGACCGACATCGTGACGGCCCAGACACCTTGCTTCCGCTTCGTCAGGCCCTTCCAGGGGGGCGAGGTGATCCGCCGCCGGGGCACCCTTCTGGCCCAGGACGGCCCGGACGAGATCCGTACTCCCTACCCCGACTGCATGCTGGTCATGCCCAACCTGCGCCCCGGCCGCGGCCAAACCGCCGTCCGGTTGGCCCGAACATTGTCCGAACGGCCGCAGGCCACCGAAAGAATCGGCCGGCAACCCGTGTGATCGTTCAGCTTGCGACCCATCTGACGGCCAGAAACAGCCCAATCGTCACTCTGCCGCCGGGGATCTTTCCAGATCCGCACCACCACCCGGCAGGGGGGCTTCGCCAATCCGTTCCAGCGTCTCGCCATTCCAGCCCAGAGTCAGCAGGCTGCGATCCATGACACCCTGAACGAGAATCTCCTTCCCATCGGGCGCAAAGACCAGTCCCTGCGGCCACAATGTTCCCGGCGCCTGGGCGAGCGTATGCAACTCCCCATTCTTCAGCGAAAGGACCGTCACCACACCACGGGGATTATAGCACGGCGAGGTCGGCGGCACCGCCGATCCATTCTGCGACACCACGGCGACATACTGACCGTCAGGAGAGATATCGAGCCCCTCGGGCGCATTGGGCACCGTAACGCGCTGAATCTCCTTGATCGGCGATGCCGCAAGGTCCAGCACCGCGAGGGCGCCCGGCAGACCTTCACCATGCCCGAGCATGCCCATCACTGCATAATGCCCGTCCTTCGTCATCCGGATGTTCCATGGGCCGGGTGCGATGTTCAGTGGCGCCGGATCGACGGACACATCGTCGCCCTCGATATGCAGCACATACACACGGTCCGCCTGCCACAGGCTTACAAGCGCCCGCTTTCCATCCGGCAGAATCGCAACGCCGGCAGGAAAGCCTGCAACCGGCAGCGTGATGATCTTGCGCTCGCCGAGCTTGTGGCCGTCGAAGCGAAACCATGTCAGCACGCCCGACTTGCCATTGGCGACCAGCAGATGCTGGCCATCCGGGGTAAACCGCATCGTGGTCGCCCCGGCGGCGGAGGCCACCTGCTGGACCAGCCGGGGCTTCGCTCCGGACAGGTCCACGACACTGATGCGATCATCGGGGACGATCTTGTTCGTCTTCACGCCCGGCTTCGACGCCGAGGACACCAGAACGGTCTTGCCGTCATGCGTGAATTCAAGGGCCGTGGGCGGCCCGATCACGCTGACCGGAACAGTGAGGCTCGTCCGCACACCCCACACGCCGTTTGCGGCCCTTGCCAGAACGGATACCGTGTCCGGAACCAGCGGCGTCGGCAGAACCTGCACCCCATTCCGAAGAATGGAGTGCCCGTCATTGGCCGAAACGACAGTCTGCGCGCAGACCGGCGAGGACATGGCCAGCAATGCCGCAAAGGCAACCGTCAGTTTGTTGCGCATCTTCGATATCACCCCATCCGCCCCTGAAACCGGGCCACGCTTCAATGTTTCTTCCGGCCCCGCCGCATCACCAGCACGACAGCACCGGCCAGAACCAGCACCCCGACGATCATGCCCGGCACGGCAAATGCCCCGAGCTTCGCAATCAGCGGCTTGGGACCACCCGAGCGGGTCAGCTTCACCTCATCCGCCGTGACCTTCACAGCCGGATTGCCGAACGTCTGCTCCACATAGTTGCTGATATCCGCAATATCCTGATCGGACAGCGCGTCGACGTACGATCCCTCGCCAAATCCCGGCATGTACACCGTATGGCCACCCACTTCACGCCTGACGCCCATCAGGATCGTCGAAATCAGGTTATCGGCGATCGGTGCGCCGACGGCCGTATTGTGGAAGAGCTGCGGATAATACCCGTCCGGGCTCCCCTTGCCCGTCGGGCGATGGCAGGCCGCGCATTCGCCGCTAAACAGGCGCTCCCCACGGCTCATCCCGCTTTCCGCAACACCGCGATAGGCGTCCTCGCGGTCGGATGCCTTGCCGTACGCATCGCGCGGCGCAGTGTCCCTGCTGTCCGAAATGGCAGGAACCTGCCTGATATAGGCGACGATCGCCCGAATATCGCCATCGCTCAGATATTGGAAACTATGCTCCACCGCTTCCGCCATCGGGCCGCCGGCCTGGGCCTTGCCAGGAACGTCTCCGGTCTTCAGATAGCGGGCAAGATCGTCATCGCTCCAGGAACCGACACCGCTTTTCGGGTCCGACGTGATATTGGGCGCATCCCACGATGCCAGCGATGCACCGCCCAGCGCCTTGCTGCCGATCTCCGCCATCATCGCATTACGTGGCGTGTGGCAGGTATCGCAATGCGCCAGCGCGTAAGACAGATAATGTCCGCGATTGACTTCGGCCGATTTGCCCGGCTCCGGCTTGAAGCGCGTATCGTCCAGGAAAAGCAGGTTCCAGAACGCCATGCTGGCGCGGATGTTGTACGGGAACGGCAGCGCCGTCTCCGGCCCCTTCGCCTCGACCGGCTTCACGTCATGCATGAAATAGACGTAGAGTGCGTGAATATCGTCGTCGGTCAGCTTCGTGTACGACGTATAAGGCATCGCGGGATAAAGATGCGCGCCGTCTCCACGAATGCCTTCACGCAACGCACGGGCAAACTGCGCCTCGGTATAGGTACCGATGCCATATGTCTTCGAAGGCGTGATGTTGGTGGAATAGATCGAGCCCAGTGGAGAGGCGATTCCATACCCACCGGCAAACGGCTTTCCGCCACCGGGCGCCGTGTGACAGGCGGCGCAATCCGCCGCTACGGCAAGATAATGCCCGCGCTGGGCAACAGCCTCATTCGCTTCCGGCGCCTGCGCACGAACGACGGTGCAGGACAATACCAGCGCTGCGGCGGCCAGCCCAACATGACCGGCCAGTTCCAGCACCTTTCTGGAACTCTTTCTCATGCCCGTCCCTTTTCGAAATCAGCTTTTATGGAATCGGCCGCCTTCAGGCCGAGGGCCGCCATGCTCAGCGTCGTGTTCACCACGCTGGCCGACGGCATCGCGCCACCGCCAGGCAACCAGAGATTGGCGTGGTCATGGGCCCGGCAATCACCGTCGACGACCGAATCCTTGGGATTCTTTCCCATGATCGTGCCGCCCATGATGTGATTGTTCGCATTATAGTCAGTCGTGATGCGCAGCTCGGTGCCGCCCAGAAGGCCCGCGATCTGCTTGACCTGCTCGTTGACGGATTCGAGTCCCTTGCGCACATAATCGCCGACATCATAATGAATGTCCGGGCACGCCAGGCCGAGCGGATCCTGTCGGGTCTTGCTCAGGGTCAGCCGGTTATTGGGGTCCGGCAACGGCTCGAGGCTGATCGACAGATCGACCCCGCACGCCGCGCGACGGCGGATTTCATCATCCAGTTCCTGGCCAACCAGCCCGAGTGCCAGCGCCTGCTGGGTCGCCGGCGCGACACGGCTGATATTGTTCAGGATCATCTTGTTCGCGGAATACTCGCTGCGGAAACCGCCGTCCCGAGGCCCGACGATACAGCTGCTCTGCGCCGGCCCGCGCCCGAACCAGAGCGGCTCGTTGGCCAGGAAGGACGCATGAACGCCGGAATGATCCATCATGTTCCGACCAACCTGGTCGGACGAATTGGCGATCCCGTTCGGGTTGCGGGCATTGGCGGCCAGCAGCAGCAGCCTCGGCGTTTCGATGCCGTTGCACGCCAGCACGAACGCCTTGCCGGTCGCCTTGTGCGACTGACGGTGCGCATCATACCAGTAAACGGCCGTGATCCGGTTGTTCTCGTCCGTATCCATTTTATAGACGACAGCTTCGGCAACCGTCACGGCCCCGTTGGCTTCCGCCCGATCGATGTGCTGGATGCCGTTATACATGGCGCCGATCGGGCAGATCGGCTGGCAGTTGTTATTGCCACAGCAGGCCGGACGGTCCCCGAAAGGCTCCATGCTGCGCCCCTGCGGAATCGGCACAAGATGAAAACCGTGCGGATTCACGATCTCCGCCACCCGGCGATCGCCATAGCCGAAGGGAATCATGTCGCGGGGATAAGGGCGGCTCCGCTCCGGAGGGGACTGAAGAGAGACGTCGTGCGGGCCCGAAACGCCCATCTCTTCTTCCGCCCGGCAATAATAGGGCTCGAGTTCGTTATAGGAAATCGCCCAATCCCGGCCGACGCCATAACGCGACTTCATCTCGAAATCGACGGGCAGATGCCGCCAGCAGGAGGCCGCCCAATGCCACGTCGTGCCGCCGACCGTCCGAAGATACCCCTGCTTGAACGCCGAACCATTGGGGCCGGACAGTCCGACATAATCGTTCGGGGGAAAATACAGCGGCGCCTGGGCGAGCGGAGACTGCGGATAAAGCCCCTGGAAATCGGAATGAAGGCGGTTATGGAACGACATGTTCCGCCAGTTCTCGACATACGCCTCGCGCTTGAGGCGCAGGCCTGCTTCGAGAATGACAACCGAACGGCCCGCCGCTGCCAGTTCGTTCGCGATCATGCCGCCCACGACCCCTGAGCCGACGACAACGACGTCAGCCGACACGTCGCCCGACTGGGAAAATTCTGGTGTGGCCACGATTTATAGCTCCCTGTGCGGCAACGGAGAGTGAGGGGGAGATGAAGGGGGAATGGTCCCCAACGGCGCCGTCTGCGGGGGCGCCTTGCTTTCGATACCCTGCGGCACCGGAGCAGGCGGCGTTGCCGGCAGCGGCGCATGAACGGCAATACCCAGCGGCGGCGGCGTTTCGGTCCACCAGCCCGGCCGATCGAAACAATAGGTGGGAACCGGCAGGCCGTCGCGCGTCGGCTGGTACATCAGCGCATCGTAATACGCGACCGTCGGCGCATTCGTCTTGTCCTGCACCGAACCGGTATACCAGGCGGCGTTCAGGGCCAGCAGGTCGTCCTTCAGGTCGCCGGCGCGGTCCAGGATTTCCCGGGGCGTGCCGCCCTGTGCGACCAGACCGGAAAGAGCCTGTATCTTTGAGGCATAATCCGGAAACGTCTTCTGCATTGCAGCGAACAGGCGGCGTGCGATGACCGGATGCAGTTCCGAATGCCCGGTGATGACGCGGGATACCGACAGGAACGTCGCATCATCGACCGTCGCGGCGCGCGCGACACCGCCAGAGAGGCCGAACTCGCCGAAAGCTGCCGAAAAGCCGGTCACGACCGTTCCCAGCATGAGCGAGCGGCGACTCACTCCGGCTTTCCGGGCGGGCCTGTCGCCGTTCACGTCACTATTTCTGTTCATGCCTCACTTTTCTCCAGAACACACATCGGGGCGGCAGAGGACAAAACGGCTCCGCAACGGAATGACGGGCGATCCATGATTCCCGCCCTGTGGCAAACCATCGCTATGCCCGCTCACTCTTTCATCGCTGCCAGGCCGGCTTCCGCCGCCTGTTCGTCCTGAGCGTTGTTTCCCCCGCTCACCCCGATTGCGCCGATCAGATGTCCATCATGAAAAATCGGGATTCCGCCAGCAGCCGGCATGGCATGCGGCAATGCCAGCACAGCCATTTTCCCGCCGGTCAAAGCCGTTTCGAATGCTGCGGAAGGGCGTTTGTAAAAGACCGCGCTGATCGCCTTGCGTTCCGCCAGATCCAGGCTCGCGATCTGTGCGTCTGCCATGCGTTCGACAAGGATCGTGCGTCCACCTGCATCGACCACGTTCACCACAATGGCCGTGCCATTCGACACCGCTTTGCTTTCTGCCGCCTGTGCCATGGCGCGTGCCTGAGAAAGCGCGATCACGCCGGAAGACCGGGCCTCGGCGAAGGCCGTGCCCGACAGGAGGCTCAGGCCCATGACAAACCCGCACGCCAGCCGGCACGAAAAGCGGAAATCGGTCTTGGTCGATGCACTCTTGAGTCGCAGCATCCGGCACGCCTTTCGGGTCGTGTTTCGTAATGTCCTGAGCGCCCCTCTGCCACGCGCCACTGCAGTTCCACTAGATCGATCTAAATCACTATATTGTGAACATGGAACTATCATCGCCTTCGCAGAGCCCTTCATACTATGCTGGAAAGCGCTACGAAATCAGCCATCCTTATGAGAATATGTCCTTTTTTTTATGAAGCCACGCGCCGGGTTTTTATATCGGTCTAAAATGATTTTCACGGTTTTCCCGCCTCACGTCCTCGATCACGGTTTTCGTGATCAGGGATGCCCTGTGAAGTATGATGATTATATGGCATCTCGCTCTCTTAACGATATTGAGTATTTTATCCGAGCCCCCACAAAATTCGGATAGAATATAAAGCATACAATACAAATAAAGTCACCGGATCCCAGATGGCAGGCTCTGTATACAAACAAAACCCTCTGCATGTCTTCTATTTTATTCCAATGAAACGCAGGAATTTTGTGTTCATTACAGTTTTTATTTTAAAGTTATCTATCAACACCAACCCATCTCTCGCGCAGAGTGTGCAAGCTGCCCCCAGTGCATCCGACCAGAACCAGATTCTCGGTCCGCGCCAGAATGCCTCATCTCCACTTAACTCGGTCCAACAGAATGCGCCCCCTCAGGCATCCATTCCGCCGGGCATTCTGACGACGTACCCGTCCCCTCCCATTTCACCTCAGGGCGGGCAGCCGGCAGCCATCACCAGGGGGCCGCCCGCCCTGTTTCCCGATCTTTTCGGCGTCACGTCCTGGCTCCGGCGGCGCGGCATCGGCTTTCATTTCGACAATACCAACGAATATGCAGGCGCGCTCCAGGCCCCCACGCGCGGCCCCCATTATGGGAACTACCGTCAGGGATCGAGCAATGCCGGCCAATATTCAGCCAACCTGAACGTGGATTGGGAACAGCTCGCCGGAATCAAGGGGTTCATGACACACATGACCACCGTCGGCCGCTACGGAACCACCGCCAACCGGATGTTCGGCGACTGGCTGGCCCATAGCTCGGAAATTTACGGTGGCGGCGGCAACGTGGCCGTGCATCTGGTCTCTCTCTACGGGGAACAGAGCGTCTTCCATGGAAGGCTGCTGATCGCCGGCGGCCGCATGTCCCAGATGTCGGATTTCGCCTCCAGCCCGCTTTTCTGCAGCTTCCAGAACAATTCGTTCTGCGGACGCCCCAAAGCCGCGGCAGACAGCACATATTACGGCAGCTATCCGGCAGCCACATGGGCCTTTCGCATGAAGGGCCGCCCACGCAAGGACCTGTACATTCAGACAGCCGTCTATTTCGCGGAAAACGGCATTTACATGAACTATCAGCACCGCACCGGCTTCAAATGGAATGGCGCGAATATCGTAGGCTACGAAATCCCCGTCGAAACACAGTGGGAACCGAAATTCGGCACCAACCACGATCTCCCCGGCCATTACAAACTCGGTTTCGTTTTCGACGATGTTCAGAGGGCTGACAATTTCTACAACACCGCCGGGCAATCCTACTATGTCTATGGCGGCAAACAGCTCATGCGGAAATCCTCATGGCAGACATATTTCATGTTTGACCAGAAGCTCATGTCCTATGCCCACCGTCCCGAAACCAGCGGCCTGACCTTCATGGGCGGGTACATCTACAATTCTCCTCACACGTCAGTTCGCGATTTCGAAGTGTATGGCGCGTTCATGAGTCAGGGCCTGATCGCCGGCCGCCCTCTGGACGTATTGGGCGCCGCATTCTCCTATGTCAGCATCGCACCAGGCACGAGAGATACCTCCATTGCCATGGTGGAGGCCGGGAAATATACCGGCATGCCCAACCATGCCACGGGCGCGCAGACGAATGCCCAGGTGCTGGAACTTGATTATTCCATCAGCGTCATGCGCGGCGTAACCTTTACCCCTGACTTTCAGTATTATATGAACCCGAACGGCCAGAAGGGATTGCGCAATGCCGCGATGCTGGGCTTCAAATCTTATGTCTCCTTTTTTTAGATCGGTCCAAGCGGACGTTCGCGCATGATGATTCCGTCTGTATCTGATCGTTTCGGCACGGCGCTTCCCCGCCAGGAGGAATCATACCGGCGCCCGACCTTACGGCAGAGGCCCGCCGCAGCTTTCTCGAACCATCAACTGGCCGGATACGAGAATCCGCATGTTGGAAACACGCGGCTCCGCGATCCGGTCCAGAAGCAGCCGCGCCGCATTGCGCCCCACGCCTGCGGGATCCGTCACGATCGTCGTCAGGGCGGGAAACGACGTCGCGGCCTGCGGCAGGTTGTCGGCCCCGATCACAGCGAAATCGCGACCGGGCAACGCGCCCTCCGAGAGCAGCTTCCCCATGAAGGACAGCGCGACCATGTCGTTGTAGCAGATCGCGGCATCCGGAGGGGAGGAGGACGCCATCATACTTTCCAGCGCACCGAAATCGGAGAGATTGTCGAGATCCGTCGGTATGATCAGGTCGCTTTCCAGGCGATGGCGCCTGAGAGCCCGCTGGAATCCATCAAGGCGCTCGCAGGCCGCCGAGTTTACGGGATAGCCGCCCAGAAAGACGATTCTCTTCCGCCCATGCCGAACCAGATGCGTAACCGCGAGGTCGGTACCGCCAGCATAATCGGGCCCTACATAATCGCCGGCCGTCTGGGACACATGGCGCAAGACCTGCACGTAAGGCAGCCCCGTTTTTTCGATTCCGGAAAGGAGCGTTTCGTCACTTCCTGCCGCGGGGCAGATGATCAGGCCATCCACACTATGTTCCCGCAGGCGCCAGATCTGGCGCATCTGTCGTTCGGGATTATCGGCGCTATTGACCAGAAGCGCCACGATGCTGGCATCGACGAGAACCTCATCGATGCCAAGCAGCAGCTTGCTGAAGAACGGGCTGCCGATATTGCTGAGCACCACACCGATCGTACCGGTTTTCTGCCGTCTGAGATTGGCCGCGCCGCGATTGTAGATGTAGCCAAGCGTATGGATGGCCGCGATCACGCGCTTTCGCGTTTCAGCCGACACAAGGGGGCTTTCCCGCAGCACCAGCGAAGCGGTCGCCCGCGAGACTCCGGCTTCATCGGCAACGGCTTGCAGGTTCACCTTTTTCTGATTGCCACGTGTGCTCACCAGCCTCTCTCCTCTGATTGCGACAGGCCATGAGCATTCAGGCAATGCATTTCAGACAGTCACTTCTTCGTCCGGCGATCATCCCATAGCTCCGGTCATCCGCAAAGGGGCACGCACCTCCCCCAGGAGATACCGAAACTGTTGATCACCATCAGAACGAACCCACAGGAAGAGAAAAACAAAAAGCAGAACAATGGAAAGGAGAAAAATATCGATCGACGCATAAAAATTTTGCAATCCTTGCGACCTGTACAGCGCGGCTTCTGTCAAGCGCCCCCATCCCCACCATGCGTATTTTTATTATATTGGAGTTTACAATGAAAATGCCCTCATCGACCCGACGCCGCTTTATAGGCGGTCTTCTGGGGTCGGCGTCATTCTGGCTTTACAGCGACCATAAGGTCTGGGCCGATGCGCTCGTCGCAGGCAATGCAAGCCCCTATGCACCGCGCTTTTTCAACCAGGAGGAATGGCGCTTCCTGAACGCGGCCTGCGAGCGGATCTACCCCACCGACGCCCACGGACCCGGCGCGCGCGGCCTCGGCGCCCCGGAGTTCATCGACCGCCAGATGGATACCGCCTATGGGCGTGGCGAATTATGGTACATGTCCGGGCCCTTCGTGACCGCGCCGGCCAATCTCGGCTACCAGCTTTCCCTCCCACCGCGCGACGTCTACCGGCAGGGTATCGCAGCCGCCGACGCCTATACCCGTGCGCACCATGACGGTCTCAGCTTTGCCGATCTCGAGGCGACCGAGCAGACGGCCGTCCTGAAAGAGTTCGAGCACAGCGACATGGCACTGGGTGCCGTTCCGGCACACCTGCTCTTCGAGCAACTGCGTCAGAACACGCTCGAAGGCGTTTTTTCCGATCCTCTCTACGGCGGCAACAAAGGTCTCGCCGGCTGGACGCTGCTCGGCTTCCCCGGAGCCCGCGCCGATTTCATGGACTGGGTCAACCAGGAAGGGGCCGCCTATCCGTTCGGCCCCGTCTCGATCTCCGGCGAAACAGCCTAAGGATTTTCATATCATGACCACGAAGAAGACCGACGCCATCGTGATCGGTGCAGGCTGGGCGGGATCGATTCTTGCCAAGGAACTGACCGAGGCCGGCCTCTCGGTCACCATTCTGGAACGGGGAGAAGACCGTGCGACGGCCGTGGAAGGCGATTACCCCACCTCCATCGACGAACTCCGCGGCGCCATCCGCCACCGGCTTTTCCAGAACCTGTCCCAGTCGACGGTCACCATTCGCAACACGATCGACCAGACCGCGGTGCCCTATCGGCGCCTTGCGGCCTTCCTGCCCGGCGAAGGCGTCGGCGGTGCCGGGCTTCACTGGTCGGGCGTCCATTTCCGCGTCGCGCCGGACGATCTGGCGCTCCGCACCAACGTCGTGGCCAGATACGGCAAGAGCTTCATTCCCGAAGGCATGAACCTTCAGGATTACGACGTGACCTATGAGGAACTGGAGCCCTTCTTCGACAAGGCGGAGAAAGTCTTCGGCACGTCGGGCGAGCCCTACACCATCAAGGGCAAGGTCGCCGGCACCGGCAATCCCTTCGCCCCGGATCGCTCCGACGCCTTTCCCCTGCCGGCGATGAGAGACGTCTACTCCGCCAGCCTCTTCAAGAAGGCGGCCGCCAATGTGGGCTATCACCCCTATTCCCTGCCGGCGGCCAATGCCTCGGCCCAATATACGAACCCCTATGGCGTGCAGATGGGGCCGTGCAATTTCTGCGGATATTGCAGCGGCTACGATTGCTACATGTACTCCAAGGCCTCCCCCAACGTGAACATCCTGCCCGCCCTGCGCCAGGATCCGAAATTCACGCTGATCACCAAAGCCCATGTCCTGAAAGTCGATCTCGACAGCGACGGCAAGAAGGCGACGGGCGTCACCTATCTGGATCTGCGCACCAACCAGCAGGTCCAATTGCAGGCCGACCTCGTCATCATCAGCGCCTTTCAGTTCCACAACGTTCATCTCATGCTGCTTTCCGGAATCGGCGAGCCGTATGACCCGGTCAAGAACACGGGAACGATCGGACGGAATTTCGTTTACCAGACGATCACGACCTCCCGCGCCTGGCTTCCCTCCAAGCAGTACACCAACCTGTTCGTCGGTGCCGGTGGCGCGGGTGTCGCCATCGATGATTTCAACAGCATGAATTTCGATCACGGCCCCCTCGGCTTCGTGGGGGGCTCGCCCGTGTGGGTCAATCAGGCCGGCGTCAAGCCGATCGCCGCCGCCATCGGCGGGCCGGGCGGAAAAGCCCCGACCTGGGGCGAAGGCTACAAGGACGCCATGGTGGAGACCTACCGCCATTCGCTCACGATCGACGCCCACGGCAGCAACATGGCGTATCGGGACATCTATCTGGACCTCGACCCGACATACAAGAACGCCTACGGGCAGCCCCTGCTCAGAATGACGTTCACCTGGAAAGACAACGATATCCGGATGAACCAGTATGTGGTGAGCAAGATCGAGCCCATCATGAAGGAAATGGGGGCGACACGGTACGCGCTGGGCCAACTCCACGCCAACGACGTCTTCGATACCCGCCGCTATCAGACGACCCATCTGGGCGGCGGCGCCGTCATGGGGGCCGACCCGAAGACGAGCGCCATCAACCGCTACCTGCAAAGCTGGGACGTCTCGAACGTCTTCGTCATCGGCGCCAGCGCGTTCCCGCAGGGCATGGGATACAATCCGACCGGCATGGTGGCCGCGCTCGCCTATTGGGCAGCCTATCACATCCGCACGACCTATCTGAAAAACCCCGGCCCCATGGTGCAAGCATGAAACACTGCACATTCTCGTTCACGACCGCTCTTGGCGCCGCTGCCCTTCTCGTGCTTGCCCACATGCCGCAGGCGCGCGCGGACTCTGCTGAGGATCTGGTCGCCAAGGGGCGATATGTCGCGGAAGCCTCCGATTGCAGCGCCTGCCACACCATCAAGGGCGGCCGCCCCTTCGCGGGCAGGATGGAATTCAAGCTCCCCATTGGATCGATCTATTCCTCCAATATCTCGCCCGACCCGGCGCATGGCATCGGCGCCTATTCCGAGGCCGAGTTCGCCCGCGCCGTGCGTGAAGGTGTCCGTCGCGACGGGGCGAGCCTCTACCCCGCCATGCCGTTCCCGTCCTATGCCCGCATGAGCGACAGCGACATTCACGCGCTCTACGTCTATTTCATGAAAGGCGTTCAGCCGGTCGCCCAGGCTGCCCCTGCCAACGGCATTCCCTGGCCGATGTCGATGCGCTGGCCGATGATGTTCTGGCGCGCGGTCTTCGCGCCCTCCGTCGCCTCGGCGCAGAAAGACGTCAATCGCACCTTCCCCACCCCCGCCATCGCCCGTGGCGCCTATCTGGTGGAAGGCCCCGGCCATTGCGGCGCCTGCCATTCCCCGCGCGGTATCGCCTTGCAGGAGAAAGCCCTGTCCGCCAGCACGGGAACGGTCTTCCTGTCAGGCGGCGCGCCGATCGACGGTTTCGTGCCGACCAGCCTGCGCCAGGATCAGCGCAGCGGCCTGGCGGCCTGGTCCGAGGATGACATCGTTGCGTTCCTGTCGACAGGGCGGAACCAGAAAGGTGAAGCCTTCGGCGGCATGACCGATGCCGTCTATCACGGCACGCAGCATCTCAGCCCGGAAGACCTGCGCGCCATGGCGCAATATCTCCGCTCTCTCCAGCCCAACAGCCCGAACGCGCCGGCATGGCATTACGACTCCGCAGCAGCGGCGGCCTTGCAGCACGGCGATGCCTCGGCCCGTGGCGCCAAGGTGTATGTCGATCATTGCGCCGCCTGCCACCGCACGGACGGCCACGGCTACGCACCGGCCTTCCCTCCGCTCGCCGGCAATCCCGTCGTCATGAGCGACCAGCCGGACTCCCTGGTTCATATCGTGCAAAGCGGCGCGACCCTTCCGGGCATGAGCAAGGCGCCATCGGCATTCGTCATGCCGTCCTACAGCCAGATGCTCAGCGCGCAGCAGATTGCGGATGTGGTGACGTTCATCCGTGGCGCCTGGGGCAACAATGCCTCCCCCGTCGATGCCGCGACGGTCACGAGCCTGCAGAAATCCGCCCCACCCCGGGTCCTGGAGGAAAAGCCCGTTCCGCTGAACTGAACCAGCGGAAACGCTTCTCGACCAAGGTGCCCGACATACTCTCCGGGCACCAAAAGGCGGCGGCAAACGCTCCCCCAAAAAAAAACGGGCGCCGGATCCTCTCCGGCGCCCGTTCTTTTTTTCTAAATCAGGCGAAATTCAGCGATAGATGGGGAAGCGGGCACAGAGTGCCTTCACCCGCTCATGCACCGCCTGCTCGGTCGCGGCGCATCCTTCATCGCCCTTCTCGGCCACGGCGGTCAGAACCTCGTCGATCATCACGCCGATCGCGCGGAATTCCTCGACACCGAATCCGCGTGCGGTGGCGGCCGGGCTGCCGAGACGAATGCCAGACGTCACCGCCGGCTTCTCCGGGTCGAACGGCACCGCGTTCTTGTTCGCCGTGATCCCGGCGCGCTCCAGGGCGCGCTCGGCGGCGCGGCCGGTCACCTTCTTGGGGCGCAGATCGACCAGCAGCAGATGGCTGTCGGTGCCGCCGGTCACGATGTCGAAGCCGCGCGCCAGCAGCGTCTCGGCCAGCACGTTGGCATTCGCCGCCACCGCTTCCTGATAGGTGCGGAATTCCGGCTGCAGGGCCTCGCCGAACGCCACCGCCTTGGCCGCGATGACATGCATCAGCGGTCCACCCTGCAGGCCGGGGAACACCGCCGAATTGATCTTCTTCGCCAGGTCGGCATCGTTGGTCAGGATCAGCCCGCCGCGCGGACCGCGCAGTGTCTTGTGCGTGGTGCTGGTCACGATATGGGCATGCGGCACCGGCGAAGGATACAGGCCAGCCGCCACCAGCCCCGCGAAATGGGCCATGTCGACCATCAGGAAGGCCCCGACCTCGTCCGCGATGGCGCGGAAGCGCGCGAAGTCGATCACGCGCGGATAGGCCGAGCCACCCGCCACGATCAGCTTCGGCCGCTCGGCGCGGGCCAGGCGCTCCATCCCCTCGTAATCGAGCAGCCCATCCTCCTGCCGGACGCCGTACTGCACAGCATTGAACCACTTGCCGGAATAGTTCGGCGCCGCCCCGTGCGTCAGATGGCCACCGGCCGCCAGGCTCATGCCCAGGATGGTGTCGCCGGGGCTGACCAGTGCCATGAAGGCCGCCTGATTGGCATTGGCGCCGGAATGCGGCTGCACATTGGCGAACCCGGCCCCGAACAGCGTCTTCACCCGCTCGATCGCCAGGGACTCGACCTTGTCCACCTCGACACAGCCGCCATAATAGCGGCGGCCCGGATAACCCTCGGCATATTTGTTGGTCAGGACGCTGCCCTGGGCCTCCAGAACGGCCAGCGAGACCATGTTCTCGCTGGCGATCAGCTCGATCCCGTCACGCTGCCGCTCCAGCTCGCCCGTGATCATCCCGGCCACCGCCGGATCGCGTTCGGAAAGGGGGGCGCGGAAATAGGACTGCAACCCGCTCTGGCTCATCTGGTCCGGCATCGTTATAATCTCCAAACTTTCATGCAACGCTTCAGCCCGTCCCCCAGAAGAGTTCCAGTGGCCCCTGTCCGCACGTCCTTGATCCGCGCGTCATTGCAATTTCGCGCATTCTAGCGTCTCCACGCCGGAGAGGCCACACGCCGAATAGCCGATATCCGCCTGCCGGTCGCGCCGCGACCCGGTTTGTTCCCGTCCGACATTCCCTTATCAGGAGACGCCCTGCATGGCGCAGCCGCCCGTCACTCGTTCCAGCTCGAGCCTGCTACGCCGCAAACGAATCGAAATTCCGTCCGATACGCAGGGCCTGCGGCGGGTCCTCGGCCCGGCCAGCCTGATCGCGCTGGGAATCGGCTGCACCATCGGTGCCGGCCTGTTCTCGCTCACCGGCATCGCCGCGTCGGAGAATGCGGGCCCCGCCGTGGTGCTGTCCTATATCGTCGCCGCCATCGCCTGCGGCTTCGCCGGGCTGTGCTACAGCGAACTGGCCAGCATGATCCCCATCGCCGGCAGCGCCTACAGCTATGCCTACATGGCGCTGGGCGAGGTCGTGGCCTGGATCATCGGCTGGGACCTGGTGCTGGAATATGCCGTCGGCGCCGCCGCCGTGTCGGTCAGCTGGTCACGCTACGTCGCGTCGTTGTTGGGCAGTTGGGGGATTTCGCTTCCACCCAGGCTGCTCGCTTCCCCCTTCGAGACGGTCGCGCTACCCGACGGCAGCCACGTGGCGGGGCTGATGAACCTGCCGGCGGCCTTCATCATCTGCGTCGTCTCGGCGCTCCTGATCCGGGGCGTGTCCGAATCGGCGCGGGTCAATGCCGTCATCGTGGTGGTGAAGCTGGCGATCATCATCGCCGTCGTCGCCTTCGGCGTGCCCTATATCAAGACCGCGAACTACGTCCCCTTCATTCCGGACAATACCGGCACCTTCGGCCATTTCGGCCTCTCGGGCATCATGCGCGCGGCCGGCACCATCTTCTTTGCCTATGTAGGCTTCGACGCCGTCTCCACGGCGGCGCAGGAAGCCCGCAATCCCGGGCGCGACATGCCGATCGGCATCCTGGGCAGCCTGCTGATCTGCACAGTCGCCTATGTCCTGTTCTCGCTCGTGCTGACAGGACTGGTGAACTACAAGGACATGCTGGGTGACGCGGCACCAGTCGCCACCGCGATCGACCAGACCCCCTTCGCCTGGCTGAAGCTGGCGGTGAAGTTCGGCATCATCTGCGGCTTCACCTCGGTCCTGCTGGTCCTGCTGCTGGGCCAGAGCCGCGTCTTCTACGCCATGTCGCGTGACGGGCTGCTGCCGCGCCTGTTCGCCTCCATCCACCCCACATGGCGCACGCCGTGGTATTCCAACCTGCTGTTCATGGTCCTGACCGGCGCGCTGGCAGCGTTCCTGCCCATCGACCAGCTCGCCCACATGACCTCGATCGGCACCCTGCTGGCCTTCGTCATCGTCTGTATCGGCGTCATGTTCCTGCGCCGCAGCGCCCCGGACATGGAACGCCGCTTCCGTGTGCCCGGCGGCCCGACCATCCCCATCCTCGGCATCGTCTGCTGTATGGCGGTCATGCTGTCGCTGGACGGGCTGACCTGGATCCGGCTGGCGGTCTGGCTGGTCATCGGCATGGCGATCTATTTCGGCTACAGCCGGCGCAACAGCCACCTGGCCCAGAATAGCTGACCGGCGGCGGGCGCGGGGCATATCGGCTCCCGCCCCGCGCGTCTGGCCACGCTGGTGAACGCGTTCCATAATATGCCGGTCATTTCCGGAGACCGCATCATGACGCTCGGCCAGTTTCCCACCACCCGCCTGCGCCGCAACCGCCAGGACCCGTTTACCCGCCGCCTGGTCGCCGAGACGAAACTGACGGTCGACAACCTGATCTGGCCGATCTTCGTCATGGAAGGCACCGACAGCCAGACCGACGTGGCATCGATGCCCGGCGTGCGCCGCGTGACGCTGGACCGGCTGGCCGCCCATGTCGAACCGGCGGCGAAGCTGGACATTCCGGCCCTCGCCCTGTTCCCCATCACCCCCACCAGCCAGCGCGACGAAAAAGGGTCCGAGGCCGTCAATCCGGACAATCTGATGTGCCGCGCCGCCCGCCTGCTGAAGCGCGAATTCCCCGAAATGGGCCTGATCGGTGACGTGGCGCTGGACCCCTATACCGACCACGGCCATGACGGGCTGATCCGCGACGGCTACGTGGTCAATGACGAATCCGTCGATGTGCTGTCGCGGCAGGCCGTCAACCAGGCGGCGGCGGGAATCGACATCATCGCCCCCTCCGACATGATGGACGGCCGCATCGGCGCCATCCGGCGCGACCTGGACGCCCAGGGCCTGGTCGGCACACGGATCATGTCCTACGCCGCCAAATATGCCAGCGCCTTCTACGGCCCGTTCCGCGACGCCCTGGGCTCGGGCGGCCTGCTGAAAGGCGACAAGAAGACCTACCAGATGGACCCGGCCAACAGCGACGAGGCCCTGCGCGAAGTGGCGCTGGACCTGGCCGAAGGCGCGGACATGGTGATGGTCAAGCCGGGCATGCCCTATCTGGACGTCATCCGCCGCGTCCACGACCGCTTCGCCGTGCCCACCTTCGCCTATCAGGTGTCGGGCGAATATGCGATGCTGACCGCCGCCATGGAAAATGGTTGGCTGGACCCGGAGCGCACGATGCTGGAAAGCCTGCTGGCCTTCCGCCGCGCGGGTGCCAGCGGCGTGCTGACCTATTTCGCGGTCGAGGCCGCCCGCCGCCTGCGCGACGGCTGATCCGCCGGAGCCGCCAGCAGCCCCCCGTCATGCGCACGTCACAAATCGTCATTCTCATGGCGGTTTGTGATGCAAGCCGGTTCCTTTGCCGTTACCATCGGTCGGACCGCTGCCTCGCGACGCTTCAGGTTATGTACGGGGCGCGTTGTCATCCCCGGCCCGTATGGGGCGCTGAAGCCAGTCGAGGAGGCGTATGACCTATACATCGCCGCGTCGCCCGCAGCTTTTCTACACGACCGCTCCCATGCCATGCCCCTATGTTTCCGGTCGCATGGAACGCAAGGTCGTGACCGATATCGGCGGCCCGGACGCCGAACGGCTGCACAACCGCCTGTCGCGCGCCGGGTTCCGGCGCAGCCACACCATCGCCTATGCCCCGGTCTGTCCGTCGTGCAATGCCTGCGTACCCATCCGGGTCCCGGTCGCCACGTTCAGCCCCGACCGGACGCAACGCCGCACCCTGCGCCGCAACGCGACGATCGAAGGGTTCGAAGTCCCGGCCCACGCTACGACCGAGCAGTTCGTGCTGTTCCAGCGCTACCAGTTCGCCCGCCATGCGGAAGGCGACATGGCGGCGATGAATTTCTACGATTACCGCGCGATGATCGAGGACACGCCCGTCGATACGGCGATGGTCGAATTCCGCACCCCGGAAGACCAGCTCGTCTGCGTCAGCCTGATCGACCGGCTGGATGACGGGCTGTCGGCGGTCTACAGCTTCTACGACCCCGGCATGGAAGAGCATTCACTGGGATCATACGCCATCATGCACCTGATCACGTATGCCGGGCGCCTGGGCCTGCCCTATCTCTATCTGGGCTACTGGATTCGCGACAGCGCCAAGATGGCCTATAAATCCCGCTTCCGCCCGGCGGAAATCCTGCATCACGGCAGCTGGACGGCGCTCGACCCCGCCAACCTGCCCGCCAATGGCGGCAGCACGACCCGCTTCCCGATCGGCCTGCCGGAATAGCGGGACGCCTACCCCCGGCCTTATGCCTTCGGACGAGGTTTACGCGTCGCCCAGGCGGGCGCCGCGCGCCCGACATCGGCCCGCTTGCCCAGATAATCGCGGAAATCGGCAAAGGCGCGCACCCGTGCCGGATCGGGCCACGCCACGCCATCGGTCGATGACAGGATGCACGCATCCAGCAGCCCGCCATCCTTGTATTTCTGCAGCGCCACGCCCAGGCCGCGCGCCATTTCCGGCAATTGCGCCACCGGGAAGACCAGCATGCGGTGATTCTGGCCCAGCACCACCACATGGTCGCCGTCGACCGGCAGGCAGATGCGCGCGCTCTCGTCGTCCTTCAGGTTCAGCACCTGCCGCCCGGTGCGCTTTTCCGCCACCATGTCCTCGTCGCGGACCACAAGGCCGCGCCCGGCGCTGGACGCCAGCAGATGCCGCCCGCCCTCGCGCACCGGGAACACCGCGATCACGTCCTCATCGTTCGACAGATCGGCCAGCAGGCGGATCGGCTGGCCGTCGCCCCGCCCACGCGGCAGGTCGGCAGCCCGCACCGTAAAGGCCCGGCCATCGGTGGCGAAGAAACACAGCCGGTCGGTGGACTGGCATTCCACCGCCAGGCGGAACTTGTCCCCCTCCTTGAATTTCTGCGCCGCCGGATCGACCGCATGACCCTTGACGGTCTTGACCCACCCGTTGGCCGACATGATCAGGGTCAGCGGCTCGCGCTCCACGGCTTCGACCACCGACACGTCGATGGCGCGCGGCGGGGCCGCCAGCTCGGTGCGCCGCGCGCCCAGCTTGCCACTGCCGAACGCCTTGCGGATCTCCTTGATTTCCCCGGCAATCGTCTTCCAGCGCAGGGTCTCGCTCTCCAGCAGGGCATTCAGGCCCGCACGCTCGGCGGTCAGGTCGGCATGTTCCTTGCGGATCTCGATCTCTTCCAGCCGGCGCAGGCTGCGCAACCGCATGTTCAGGATCGAATCCGCCTGCAATTCGGTCAGCGAGAACGTCGCCATCAGCCCGGCCTTGGCGTCATCCTCCTCGCGAATGATGCGAATCACCTCATCGAGGTTCAGATAGACCGCCAGGAAACCGTCCAGGATCTCCAGCCGGCGGTCCACCGCCTGCAACCGGTGGCGGCTGCGCCGCTGCAACACCTCGTGCCGATGGTCCAGCCACGCCTGCAGCACCTCGCGCAGATCGCGCACGCCCGGCACCCGGTCGGCCCCCAGCACGTTCATGTTCAGGCCGAACCGGCTTTCCAGCGGCGTGGCACGGAACAGCGTCTCCATCAGCACTTCGGGCTCGACGCCGCGCGATTTCGGCTCCAGCACCAGGCGGATGTCGGTGGTGCTCTCGTCGCGGATATCGCCCAGAAGCGGCAGCTTCTTCTGTTCCATCAGATCGGCGATCAGCTCGATCAGGCGCGATTTCTGCACCTGGTACGGAATTTCCGTCACCACGATCTGCCAGGTGCCGAACCGCCCCTGCTCCACCCCCCAGCGGGCACGGATGCGGATGCTGCCGCGCCCGGTCTCATAGGCCTGCAACAGCGTCGCCCGATCCTCGACGATCACACCGCCGGTCGGGAAATCGGGGCCCGGCATCAACTCCATCAGGTCGGCCACGCTGGAGTCGGGCTTGCGGACCAGCAGCATCGCCGCGTCACAGATCTCGCCGACATTATGGGGCGGAATATTGGTGGCCATGCCCACCGCGATTCCCGCCGCGCCATTGGCCAGCAGGTTCGGAAAGGCCGCCGGCATGACGACCGGTTCCTCTTCCTCGCCATCATAGGTCGGGCGGAAATCGACCGAATCCTCGTCGATTCCCTGCAACAGCGCGCGGGCGACCTCGGTCATCCGGGCCTCGGTGTACCGCATGGCCGCCGCGTTATCGCCGTCGATCGAACCGAAATTCCCCTGCCCTTCGACCAGCGGGTACCGCACGGCAAAATCCTGCGCCAGCCGCACCAGCGCCTCATAGACCGAGGCATCGCCATGCGGATGGTATTTACCGATCACATCGCCGACCACGCGGGCGCATTTCTTGAACCCGGCAGTCGGGTCCAGCCGCAATTGCCGCATCGCGTAGATCATCCGCCGATGCACCGGCTTCAGCCCGTCGCGCACGTCGGGCAGCGACCGCGACATGATGGTGGACATCGCATAGGCCAGGTAGCGCTCGCTCAACGCTTCCGCGAGGGGGGTTTCCTCGATATGGCCACTGGTTTCCACTGACATGCGCACTCCTCCTGTCCGGAGGAACAGATAGAGAAAACGCAGGATTTGTCCATCGGGCGGATGGACGGCAAATGGGCGCTCAGCCCAGCGCCGCCATCGCCCCGATCATGTCCGCCAGCCGCAACCGCGCGGCGGGCAGCGGCCGGTGATGCTGGCCGAAGGCATCGCGCGCCAGGAAATGCCCCGTCAGCCGCAACCCATCCTGCCAGTCGGCGCTGGTGCCGGGATCGGCCTCGTCCAGAAACAGAGGCGGCAGGCGCAGCAGCCGTGGCCGCCACGTACCGGCCCCTGCGTCGCTGACGGCCCGCCCGGTGCGGGGCGACACCCAGGCCAGCCCGTCCGTCGCCCCCGTCACCGCGCAGGCCGACAGATCGAGCCCATAGCCCAGATCGCCCAGCAGGCAGGCCTCCCACCGCAGCAGGGCGGCCATGCCGTTCCACGCCGCCATCTCCGGGTCCAGGCTGATCAGGGCAAAGAAGCGCGTCAGCAGATGAAAGATGCGCGGATGCGGCTCGCGCTCCGGCAGGCTGCCATCGGCCACCGCGCAGACCGAGGCCAGCATGGCCAACGCCAGCGGGGCGGACATCACCCGGGCCGCCGACCCATGCACCAGTTCGCCGGAGAGATTGCCCAACTGCTCGGGCAGACGGCCGCGCCACACGGCCCGGACCAGATTGCCGGGCTGCCACAAGGCCCGCCCGGCGCGCGCGGCACCGCCGCGCGACAGACCGTGGAACAGTCCATGCTCCTCGGTCAGCAGATGAACGATGGCGCTGCTCTCGCCATAAGGGGCGGCAGACAGCACAAGGGCGGGCGCCTCCCATTCCATCAGGAAGGCCCCGCCCCGTTCATGCCGTCAGCCGGGCGCCGATCAGCCGCCGGCGGCCTTCGCGACTTCGGCCGCGAAGTCGTTCTCTTCCTTCTCGATGCCTTCGCCGAGCTGGAAGCGCTCGAAGCCGTTCAGCTTCGCCCCGGCCTTCTCGACGACCTTGCGCACGCGGCTCTCGCCGTCATGCACCCACACCTGCTCCAGAAGAACGACTTCCTCGTAGAACTTGCGGATACGGCCATCGACCATCTTCTCGATGATCGCCTCGGGCTTGCCCGACGCACGCGCCTGCTCGACCAGCACCGCGCGCTCACGCTCCAGCGCGGCCGGATCGACACTGTCGATATCCAGCGCGGCCGGACGGGTCGCGGCCACATGCATGCCGATCTGGCGACCCAGAATCTCCAGCGCCTCGCTCTCGGACGGAGCTTCGATAGCGGCCAGGACGCCGATCTTGCCCAGGCCCGGACGAACGGCCGAGTGGATGTAGCTGGCCACGACGCCCGACGGCACGCTCAGCACGCGGGCGCGGCGGATCGACATGTTCTCGCCGATGGTCGCGATCAGGTGCGTCAGTTCCTCGGCAACCGTGCGGCCGCTCTCGAGCATGACTTCCTTGATCTTCTCCAGATCCTCGCCGGCCGTCAGCGCGGCCTTGGCCACGGCTTCGGCAAAGCCCTGGAAGCTCTCGTTGCGGGCGACGAAGTCGGTCTCGGCGTTCACTTCGACGATGGCGGCGCGGTTCGGGGCCGAAGCCACGGCAACCAGGCCTTCGGCCGTGACACGGCCCGACTTCTTCGCCGCGGCGGCCAGACCCTTCTTGCGCAGCCAGTCGATGGCCGTTTCGATCTCGCCAGCGGCCTCGTTCAGGGCCTTCTTGCAATCCATCATGCCGGCGCCGGTCTTCTCACGAAGTTCCTTCACCAGGGCCGCGGTAATCTCCGCCATATCCGTCTCTCCTCAAGGCAGGGGCGCGTCCTGCCTTCCGGCCGGACGCGCCCGCGCTTTCATCATCATCAAGACCCCGTCCCGTGGATGGGCCAGGGTCCCTTCAACCGGTTCGCCGGGATCAGACCGCCGGGGCGGTCTCGGCTTCTGCCGCCGCCACTTCGGCGGCGGTGTCGATCGGCAGCTCCTCGGCAGCGCCGAAATCCTCGCCCGACGCGCCCAGCTCGGCGGAAATGCCGTCCAGCACCGCGCCCGACACCAGCTCGCAATACAGCGCGATGGCGCGGATGGCGTCGTCATTGCCCGGGATCGGGAAGGTCACGCCGCGCGGGTCGGAATTGCTGTCCAGGATCGCCACGACCGGAATGCCCAGCTTGTTGGCTTCCTCGACCGCCAGCTTCTCCTTGTTCGTGTCGATCACGAACAGGATGTCCGGCAGGCCGCCCATTTCCTTGATGCCACCCAGCGAGCGCTCAAGCTTCTCGCGGTTGCGGGTGATGTCCAGGATTTCCTTCTTCGTCAGGCCGTGCGTGTCGCCGCTCAGCATGTCGTCGATCTGGCGCAGGCGCTTGATCGAACCGGTGATGGTCTTCCAGTTCGTCAGCATGCCGCCCAGCCAGCGGTGGTTGACGTAATACTGGCCGGACCGCTTCGCGGCCTCAGCGATCTGGTCGGCGGCGGCGCGCTTGGTGCCGACGAACAGGACGCGGCCGCCACCGGCGACGGTGTCACGGATCGCCTTCAGGGCGCGATCCAGCATCGGAACGGTCTGCTGCAGGTCGATGATATGGACCTGGTTGCGCACGCCGAACAGGAACGGCGCCATGCGCGGGTTCCAGCGACGGGTATGGTGTCCGAAATGGACGCCGGCTTCCAGCAGTTGGCGCATGGTGAAATCGGGCATAGCCATGGCGGCTGAATCCTTGATCTTCTGGTTGTTCCTCCGCGAGGCCCCGGTCCCACAGGGGGACACCAGAGGAATTGCCTCGCGTGCGAATTGCCGGTGTTTCCACCGACGGGCGTCCTATGGCCATTTTCGCCGCGGAATGCAAGCCGCGCGTGGCGGAAAGCCGCCTCTCAGCCTTGCTCCACGCGCGCGACACCCGCCACCGCCCGGATCGTCTGGGCCATGCGCGGCGTCACGCGATAGGCGCCCCGCAACGTCACCTCGACATCCCGCGTCTCGGCCACCGACGGCAACAGCACGACCTTGCCGCGCCCCCCCCTGCTGTCGGACAGGATGTCATGGATCGGCGGCACCGCATCCTCGCGGTCGAACCAGATGCGCAGTTCCGCCGCCGCGTCGGCCGCCGCCTGTTCCAGCGAGACCACATCGCTGGCGGTGATACGCAGCGCCTCGCCATCCAGCCGCAGATCCGCCGTCACCAGGATGGCGGTCCCGGCGGTCAGGATCTCACGGGTGCGCGACAGAACCTCGGAAAACAGCGTGACCTCGCACCCGCCGCTGGAATCGGACAGGCGAACCCACGCCATCTTGCTGCCTGTACGCGTCGGCCGCTCCTTGCGGTCGACCACGCACCCCGCGATCTTCACGCGGGTCAGCCCGGCCTGGGCTGCCGCCTCCAGCCCCGTGGCCCGCACCGCCCCCAGCCGGCGCAGCAACGGCCCATAGGAATCCAGCGGATGCGCCGTCAGATGGAAGCCGATCGCCTCCGCCTCCATCCCCAGCCGCTCGAATTCCGGCCAGTCGGCCACGTCGGGCAGGCGCAGCGGCTCGGGCGCCGCGGCAGCCCCCCCGCCGCCAAACAGGCCGATCTGCCCGCTGGCCGCTTCCTCCGCCTGCGCGTTCGCGCGGCGCAGCACGGTTTCCGAAGCCGCCGCAACCAGATGCCGGTTAGGGGTGATGGTATCGAAGGCTCCGGCCTTGGCCAGGTTCTCGATCTGCATCTTGTTCAACTGCCGCGGATCGACCCGCGCAGCCATGTCAGCCAGATCGGCGAACGGGCGCCCGCCACGCGACGCCACCAGCGCCTCCATCGCCGAAAACCCGACCTTCTTCACCGCCGCCAGGGCATAGCGAATGCCCAGCCGCCCATCGGCCAGGCGCTCCACCGTAAAATCCGGGCCCGAAGCGTTGATGTCGGGCGGCAGTACCGGAATCCCCAGCCGCTCGGCCTCCTGGCGCAGGGCCGCCAGCTTGTCGGTCTTTTCCCGCGCCAGCGACATGCACGCCGCCAGGAAGGGCACCGGATGGTTCGCCTTCATCCACGCCGTCTGGTACGACACCAGCGCATAGGCGGCGGCATGGGATTTATTGAACCCGTAATCCGCGAACTTGGCCATCAGGTCGAAGACCTCGACCGCCTTGTCATGGTCGATGCCGCGCCCCACCGCCCCCTCGGTGAAAATCTCGCGCTGCGTGTCCATCTCGGCGCGGATCTTCTTGCCCATCGCGCGGCGCAGCAGGTCGGCGCCGCCCAGGCTGTAGCCCGCCATCTTCTGGGCGATCTGCATCACCTGTTCCTGGTAGACCATGATGCCGTAGGTCTCTTCCAGGATCGAGCGGATCTCCTCGTGCGGCGGCTCCCACGCCTCGCCATGCTTGCGGCGGCAATAATCCGGGATGTTGGCCATCGGCCCCGGCCGATACAGCGCCACCGCCGCGATCAGATCCTCCAGCCGCGTCGGACGCATCTGCTTCAGAACGTCGCGCATGCCAGCACCTTCGAACTGGAACACGCCGCCGGTATCCCCGCGCGCCAGCATCTCGTAGGTCAGCGCGTCATCCAGCGGCAGGGCGGACAGTTCCACCGTCTCCCCCAGCCCCTTGAGGAACTGCACCGCGCGCTGAAGAATCGTCAGCGTGGTCAGGCCCAGGAAGTCGAACTTCACCAGCCCCGCCTGCTCGACGAACTTCATGTTGTACTGCGTCACCAGCATGTCGCTCTTCGGATCGCGATAGAGCGGCACCAGTTCGACAAGCTGACGGTCGCCGATCACCACGCCGGCAGCATGCGTACTGGCATGCCGATACAGGCCCTCAAGCTGCTGGCCGATCTCCAGCAGGCGACGGATCGCCTCGTCGTCGTCGCGCATTTCCTGCAACCGGGGCTCGCCCTCGATCGCCTGCTTCAGGGTCACGGGCTTGGCCGGATTGTTCGGAATCAACTCCGCAACCTTGTTGACCATGCCGAACGGCAGGCCCAGCACGCGGCCCACATCGCGCACCGCCGCCCGCGCCTGCAATTTTCCGAAGGTGATGATCTGCGCCACCCGGTCGGGGCCATATTCCCCCCGCACGTAGCGGATCACCTCGTCCCGCCGGTCCTGGCAGAAATCGATATCGAAATCGGGCATCGACACGCGTTCCGGGTTCAGGAACCGCTCGAACAGCAGGTTGAAGGGAATCGGATCGATATCCGTGATCGTCAGCGCCCAGGCAGCCAGCGACCCCGCACCCGATCCACGCCCCGGCCCCACCGGAATGTCATGCGCCTTCGCCCACTGGATAAAGTCGGCAACGATCATGAAATAGCCGGGGAAGCCCATCTTCGCGATGATATCGAGTTCGAAGGTCAACCGGTCGCGATAGACCTGCCGGGTCCCCTCATCCATCGTCATGCGCGAAAGGCGGTTTTCCAGCCCTTCGGCCGCCATCGCGCGCAGCGTTTCCTCTTCGGTCGATCCCGGCTGCACCTTGGGGCATACCGGCAGCAGCGGCTTGCGCGTCTCCACCCGCACCGCACAGCGCCGGGCGATGGCCAGCGTGTTGTCGCAGGCCTCCGGCAGATCGGCGAACAGTTCGCGCATCATCTCGGGCGGCTTGAACCAATGTTCCGGCGTCACCCGCCAGCGGTCGCGCTCGGCGATCGTGCGCCCCTGCGCGATGCACAGCAGCGCATCATGCGCCTCGTACATCCCCGGATTGGGGAAGAAACATTCATTGGTCGCCACCAGCGGCAGCCCCAGCCGGTCGGCCAGCGCAATCATGCCCGGCTCCACCGCCTGCTCGACCGGCAGGCCATGGCGATGCAACTCCACCGCCAGCCGGTCGCCAAACGCCTCCCGCAACGTTTCCAGCCACCGCGCGGCCTCGGCCTGCTGCCCATCGGCCAGCAGGCGAAACAGCGGCCCCCGCGTGCCCCCGGTCAGCAGGATCAACCCTTCGGCGCGCGCGCACAGCGTCTCCAGCGGTACCGTCGGCTCGGCAGTATCGCCCTGCAGGAACCCCTGCGAGGACAGATATTGCAGGTTCATCAACCCGGTATCGTCCTGCGCCAGCAGCACCACCGGCTCGGCCGGCAGGCCGGGCTTGTCCCCGCGCGGCGGCAGGCCGATCTGGCAGCCGATGATCGGCTGCACGCCCTTGCCCGAGCAATATTGCGAGAACTCAAGCGCCCCGAACAGATTGCCCGTATCGGTGATCGCCACCGCCGGCATCCGCATGTCCTTCGCCAGCCCGGCGATATCCGGCACCCGGATCGCCCCCTGGCTCAGCGAATAGGCGGAATGGACACGAAGATGGACGAAATCGGCGTAGGACATGCCCGGAATTCTATCACAAGGCCCTTCGTTCTTTTTTGAAAAAAAGAACCAAAAAAACTTCTGATCTGTTCAGGAGCTTTGTACGTGCGCCTTATAAGGCCCTGAACGAATCAAAAGTCTTTTTGCTTCTTTTTCTTCAGAAAAAGAAGACCCTGCCTACCCGCCTATAGACTCACCAACTGCCCATCGCGCAACGTCACCACGCGATCCATCCGCGCCGCCAGCTCCTCATTATGCGTGGCAATCAACGCCGCCACCCCCTGCCCCCGAACCATGTGCAGCAATTCATCGAACACGGCCCCAGACGTCTTCACGTCCAGATTCCCCGTCGGCTCGTCGGCCAGCAGAATGCCCGGCCGATTAGCCAGGGCACGCGCAATCGCCACCCGCTGCTTCTCGCCACCGGACAGACGCCCGGGCAGATGGTCCAGCCGATGCGCCAGCCCGAACGAGCCCAGCAGCGCCTCCGCCCGCACCCGCGCATCGGCCCGGCGTACGCCCGCGATCAGTTGCGGCAACACCACATTCTCAAGCGCCGTGAATTCCGGCAGCAGATGATGCGCCTGATAGACAAAGCCGATCATGCGCCGACGGATCGCGGTCCGTTCCAGATCCCCCAGCCGCCCGGCATCCTGCCCGCCAACGATAACCTGGCCCGCATCGGGCGATTCCAGCAGCCCCGCCAGATGCAGCAGAGTCGATTTGCCCGTGCCGGACGGCGCAACCAGCGCCACGATCTCGCCGGCCCGCAGGCTCAGATCCACACCCCGCAGCACGTCCAGCCGTTCGTCGCCACTGCGAAAGGTGCGGCGCACATCACGCAGCACCAGCGGCATATCGGATGCGTCATTCATGGCGCAGGGCCTCCACCGGATCAGTCCGCGCCGCGCGCCAGGATGGATAGAGCGTCGCCAGCAGCGACAGCACCAGCGCCATGCCGATCACCTCGAACACCTGCGACCAGACCAGCTTCGCCGGCAGGCGCTCCAGATAGTAGATTTCCGGATTGAACAGATTGGTCCCGGTCAGCGATTGCAGGAACTGGCGGATCCGCTCGATGTTCAGACAGAACACGATCCCGATCACGGTGCCGATCGCCGTCCCCGTCACCCCGACCGAAGCCCCGCACATCAGGAAGATGCGCATGATCGCCCCGCGCGTGGCGCCGATGGTGCGCAGGACCGCAATATCCCCGGTCTTGTCCTTCACCATCATGATCAGCGACGAGATCACATTGAACGCCGCCACCAGCACGATCAGCGTCAGGATCAGGAACAGCACATTCTGTTCCACCTGCACGGCGCCAAAGAACGCATTGTTGCTCTGCGTCCAGTCCAGCACCCGCACGCGCGGATCGGCGACGACCGCCTGCTCGATCGCCTGACGCACCGGCCGCACATTCGTCGGGTCCCGCGTCATCACTTGGATCTGCGTCACCTGCGCAGGCATCTCGAAATAGATCTGCGCCGCCGCCAGCGGCAGGAACACATAGCCCACATTATAATCGTTCATACCGGCATCGAAGATGCCGACCACGTGATAGGCACGGATGCGCGGCATGGTGCCGAACGGAGTCGCCGCCCCGTTGGGCGAGATCAGCGTGATCTTCGATCCCACCGACAGCCCCGCCCGCTCCGCCAGCGTCACGCCGATGATGATCGCGTCATTGCCGACAAACTTGTCCAGCGACCCGGCCACCAGCGAATCGCTGACCTCATGCAGGTCCCGCAGCCCCTGCATGGTCATGCCCCGCACCATGCCGCCCGCATTGTACGAGCCCGAGTTGAGCAGCGCCTGCCCCTCGATCAGCGGCGTCGCGGTCACCACGCCGGGCACCTGGCGCACAGTCGCCGCCAGATCGTCATAATCCCCGATGGTCCGGCTCACGCCGAACAGGCTCAGATCACCGTTCAGGCCCAGGATCCGTCCCATCAGGTCGGCCTTGAACCCGTTCATCACCGACATGACGATGATCAGCGTCGCGACACCCAGCGCGATGCCGACCAGCGAGAAGATGGCGATGACCGATACGAACCGCTCGCCCTTGCGAGCCCGCAGATACCGGCCGGCAACCGCCCGTTCGAACGGACCGAACATGGATCAGCCCCCGAGGATACGCGTCAGGGCCTCATCCACCGGCAGCTCGACGCGCGTGCCATCGGCGCGGCGCTTCAGTTCCACCACCCCATCCTTGGCACCGCGCGGGCCGACGATGACCTGCCACGGATGACCCATCAAATCGGCATCGGCAAACTTCACGCCCGCACGCTCGCCCCGGTCGTCGTAGAGGAAATTCTCCGGCGCGGCCGCATAGATCTTCTCGCAGATCGCATCGCAGGTGGCGTCGCCCGATTTCAGGTTCAGGATCGCGGCACGGAACGGCGCCACGCTGTCGGGCCAGATAATGCCGTTCTCGTCATGGCTGGCCTCGATGATCGCGGCCACCAGGCGCGAGACGCCGATCCCGTACGACCCCATTTCCGGATAGAGCGGCGCCCCGTCCGGCCCGCTGACGGTGATCCCCATCGATTCGGTATATTTGCGGCCGAAATGGAAGATATGGCCCACCTCGATGCCCCGCCCCTCGCGCCGACGCTCGTCCGGCACATTCGCCCAGGCAGCCTCGTCATGCTTCTCGTCCGTCGCGGCATAGAACGAGGTCATGCGGGTGAAGAACGCGTCCAGCGACTCCCGATCGTCGATATCCACCGGCTCCGACAGCCAGTCCTGCGCCTCGAACGCACTGTCGAAGAAGACGCCGCTCTCGCCGGTCGGCGCCAGGATCAGGAATTCATGGCTCAGCTCGCCGCCGATCGGCCCGGTATCGGCCACCATCGGGATCGCCTTCACGCCCAGCCGCTGGAAGGTGCGCAGATAGGCCAGCATCATCCGCCGGTAGGAATCGACCGCCGAGGCATAATCGACATCGAAACTGTAGGCGTCCTTCATCAGGAACTCGCGCCCGCGCATCACGCCGAAGCGGGGCCGCACCTCGTCGCGGAACTTCCACTGGATATGGTACAGCGCCTGCGGCAGTTCGCGGTACGATTTGATCACCTGGCCGAACAGGTCGGTGATCATCTCCTCGTTGGTCGGCCCGTACAGCAGCTCGCGCTCATGCCGGTCCTGGATGCGCAGCATTTCCGGTCCGTAGGCGTCATAGCGGCCCGATCGCTTCCACAATTCGGCCGACTGGACGGTCGGCATCAGCAGTTCCTGCGCCCCGATCGCATCCTGCTCCTCGCGCACGATGCGCGAAATGTTCTGCAGCACGCGCCAACCCGCCGGCAACCAGGCATAGATCCCCGCCGCCGTCTGGCGGATCAGCCCGGCCCGCAACATCAGCCGGTGGGAAATGACCTGCGCCTCGGCAGGATTCTCCTTGAGAGTGGGCAGGAAGCCGCGCGACAGACGCATACCGTTATCAACCTCGAAAGACCGGCGCAGCGCCGGATGGTTCGTTATTCAGGACAAGACGAATACGCCAGAATCCGCGCCGCCGCCATGTCCGGCAACACGGCCCGCGTCAGGATGAACAACACCCAACTGTGAAGGGCCGGAGCCGCCCCAACCCGTGACATGCCGGGTCAGGGCTCATAAAGTGCGGCCACCCAATCCGGAGAAACGCCGGGTTTAGGGAAAAACGTCCGGGGCCGGCAGGAAGGACGACGCACCTTTCTGCCGCAACCCTCCCGGTCTCCTCTCCTGGGGGCACCTCTTCCGAAGAGGCCTAGACCCGCAGCAGATGGACGTCGACCAGCGGCCGCTTCTGCAGTTTCCGCCCCAGCGCACGACGCAGCGCTGTCTTCGCCGCCTCGCGGAACGTATTGTCGTCCCGGCGCAGCTCGTCGGGGATCTCATCCAGCGCATTGCCGAATTCTTCGGTCAGGCGGGAGGTCTCGGGGTCCTCGGGGTCCAGCAGTCCGGGCGCGCTCACCTTCGGGTCGCCGATCAGATAGCCCTCGTCATCCACCGCGAAGCTGCCCATCACGATGCCGTTGAACAGCATGCGCCGGCGTGCCGCCAGCACGCCGCCATTCATCGGCAGCAGCCGCCCGCCATCCAGCACCAGCCGGCCGGTCGGCGCGGTATCCACCACCTCGACCGCACCCGGCGCCAGGTTCAGGATGTCGCCATCTTCAAGCAGGATCGGCAGCACACCCTTTTCGCGCGCGATCGCGGCATTGGCCGTCAGGTGGCGCCATTCGCCATGCACCGGCACCGCAAAGCGCGGCCGCACCAGGTCGAACAACCGCCGCACATCGCCACCCGTGGCATGGCCGGACACATGCACCAGATGGTCACGATCGGTCAGCACCCGCACACCACGCCGGGTCAGATTGTCCTGCACCTGCATGACCGCCTGCTCGTTGCCCGGGATCATGCGGCTGCTGTAGATGACCGTATCCCCCTCGCCCAGCGAAATGTTGGGGTGGCTGTCGCTGGCGATACGCGACAGGGCCGAACGCGGCTCGCCCTGGCTGCCGGTGATGATCATCACCACCTCGTCGTCGGGCAGCGAATTGGCTTCCTGCTCGGACAAAAAGGGTGGCACATCGGCCAGATAGCCGCATTCCCGCGCCGACACGTCCAGATTGCGCAGCGAACGGCCGACGATCACCACCGACCGGCCGGCCGCCTGCGCCGCCTTGGCGATGGTCTCGATGCGGGCCACGTTGCTGGCAAAGCAGGTCACGGCAATGCGCCCGCTCAGCGAGGCGATCAGGTCGGTCATGCTCCGCCGCACGTCGGATTCCGACGCCGACGGCCCCTGGGTCATCACATTGGTGCTGTCGCAGACCATGGCCAGCACGCCCTCGTCGCCCAGGGCTTCGAACGCCGCGACATCGGTGGGCGGCCCCACCATCGGCTGCGGGTCGAACTTCCAGTCGCCGGTATGCACGATAATGCCATGGGGCGTGCGCAGCACCACCGCCTGCGCCTCGGGCACCGAATGCGTCACCGGGATGAAGCGCAGGTCGAACGGCCCGACATTGAAGGCGCCGCCCGGAGCGATGACGTGGATCTTCACCTGCTGGGTCAGATGCGCCTCGCCCAGCTTGCGGCGCAGCACCGAGGCTGCGAAAGGCGTGGCATAGATCGGGCAACCCAGACGCGGCCACAGATGGGCGACCGCCCCCAGATGGTCTTCATGCGCATGGGTAATGACCAGCCCGGCCAGATCGTTCTTGCGCTCGACGATGAAGACCGGGTCCGGCATCAGGATCTCGGCTTCCGGCGTGTCGTTGCCGGAAAAGCCGATACCGCAATCGATGGCCAGCCAGGTGGATCCCAGCCGGTAGAGATTCAGATTCATGCCGATCTCGCCCGTTCCGCCCAGGGGCAGAAAGGCCAGACCATCATTGGTGTCGTTCATAACCTATCCTTTTGTACCAACACGAATCATGACGGGAAAACAGTCCCTTCATGGGAATATGCATGTCGGGATGGTCCGCATGGCCCGCGGCGGGCCTGCCGACATCTCTCCCTTCGCGGACAGCAATCCTGTCCATCTGACTCCAACGCCCCCTTTTGGGGCAATCCCGCCGCGTCCGGCCGCCTGGTCCCATGAGATCGGAGCCGGGAATCATCCTTCCCGCTCGACGATCATCGGACCCATGCGACCCTAAAACCCAGACCGGCTGTCAGGTTCCCGTGCCGCCCGACGCCCCGGCGGCGTCGCGATCCAGCAACAGGATTTCGCCGGTCGAAATCCGTTTCAGCCCATCGGCACAGCGCAGCAGGAGCATCCCCTGCTCGTCCAGGCCGACGAACGAACCTTCTACCTGCCCGCTTTCGCCGCGCACCACAAGTCTGGTGCCCGGCGGGTGGGCGCGTTCCAGCCATGCCGCACGCAGCGAAGCAAAGCCCTCCGCGCGCCACACCGCCTGCCAGCGGTCCAGTTCGGCGCATATCGCACGGGCCACGATCTCGGGGTCCGGGGCCGTTCCATAGGCGGCGACGCAGGCCAGACTCCGTCCGGCAATCGCGGGCACGGCCCGCAGATTGGCCCCGAACCCGATGACCAGCCAGCGTCCCGTGGCATCGCTCCCACGCTCGATCAGGATGCCGGCGGTCTTACATCCCGCCAGCAGCAGGTCATTGGGCCATTTCAGCCGCAACTGCGCCGGATCGTGAATCCACGGCAGGATCGCCCCGTGAAAGGCCAGACTGGCCACAAACGGCCACAGCCCCACCGCACCATCCGCCTCGGCAGGACGCAGCAGGACCGAGAATGCCAGATTGCCGCCCGGGTCCTGCCAGTCGCGGCCCCGGCTCCCCCGGCCACTGGTCTGGCGACGGGCCATGACCGCCAGCCCCGCCTCCGCCCCCTCGCCAGCCCGCGCGATACAGTGATCGGAGGTCGAGCCCAGCTCGTCATGGATCTCGAGGCGCCAGGCGGTCGTACCCGGCGCCAACTCCACCGTCACCTGAACAGGGCCTGCGCCGCTGCCTGGGCCGCGGTCGAAACCGGACCCAGCACGATCAGGAACCCGGCCGTCGCAACCCCCATCCCGACCGAGACGAAGGACAGCGACAGCGGCCGCCGGTCGAGAGGCGCCGCCGCCTCATCGAAGAACATCACCTTGATGATACGCACATAATAATAGGCACCGATCACGCTGCTGACGACACCAACCGCCGCCAGCCCGAACAGATGGGCATTGATCGCGGCATAGAACACCATCAGCTTGCCGAAGAACCCGGCCAGCGGCGGCGCCCCCGCCATGCTGA
The DNA here is from genome assembly GCF_014174215.1 of Gluconacetobacter tumulicola. Classification (GTDB taxonomy): domain Bacteria; phylum Pseudomonadota; class Alphaproteobacteria; order Acetobacterales; family Acetobacteraceae; genus Gluconacetobacter; species Gluconacetobacter tumulicola. The sequence goes on from NZ_JABEQL010000001.1 coordinate 126,868, forward strand.
ACATGAAGATCGCCATCGCGGTGGCCAGCCCCGGATCGGTACGGCCCAGCCCGGCCAGGTCGGCGATCCCGGTCACCGCGCGCCCCTTGCGGCGCATGGCGATGATCACGGCAAAGGCCCCGACATTCATCAGCAGATAGGTGGTCAGATAAACCAGCGTGCCGCGCATGCCCTCTTCGGTCCCGGCCGACAGGCCCATCAGCGCATAGCCCATATGGCCGATCGAGGAATAAGCCATCAGCCGCTTGATATCGGTCTGCGGAATGGCCGCCAGCGACCCGAACAGCATCGAGACGATCGCAATGGCCTCGACCAGGATCTGCCATTGCGGCGCGACATGGCCGAACGGCCCCGCCATCACCCGCAGCAGCAGCGCAAAGGCCGCGATCTTCGGCGCGCCGGCCATGAAGGCGGTCACCGGCGTCGGCGCACCCTGATACACATCAGGCGTCCACATATGGAATGGCACCGCCGACAGCTTGAAGGTCAGCCCCGCCAGCATGAACACAATGCCGATCATCAGCCCCATCGGCACGGCGGAGGTAGCACTGAGCGCCGTCTGGATGGCCCCATATTCCATGGTGCCGGCAAAGCCATAGACCAGCGCCGAACCATAGAGCAGCAGGCCCGAGGCCAGCGACCCGAGCACGAAATATTTCAGCCCCGCCTCGGCCCCCCGCACATCGTCCCGCGCGAAGGCGCAGAGGATGTAGATGGCCAGTGACGACAGTTCCAGCCCGATGAACAGCGTCATCAGATTACCCGACGACGCCATCATCATGGTACCCAGCGTCGAGAACAGCAGCAGGACCGGGAATTCGAACCGCTCCACCTTCAGGTCCCGCGCGTAGCCCACGGTCAGCATCGTCGCCAGCGCCCCGCCTGCCAGGCTGAGCAGCTTCATGAAGCGGGCAAAGCTGTCATTGATGAAGATATGGTTGTAGCCGGTCCCGTCCGGCGACATCACGACCAGGAACGCGGTCAGGACGAAGGCGCCGATCGTCAGCATGGAGCAGGCGAGGAACGGCTGCCCCTTCTTCTGCACCACCCCGAAGACGAGGATCGCGAGGCCGCACAGTGCCAGGACGATTTCCGGCAGAGCAAGTGTCCAGTTCATCGGTTCAAACCCGTTCCCGGAGATCAACGGAAGACCAGCAGGGTGGAGACGAGCACCACCAGGCCGATCAGCATCGTGAAGGCATAGATCGCGATCGAACCGGTCTGGGTCCGCACCGCCTGGGCGGCGGTACCCGCCGTCATCCGGGCCAGACCGTGGGGAATCCCCTCGATCACCTCTTCGTCCACGCCTTTCCACAGCAGGTTGGCAAGCGCCCGATACGGCCGGACGAACAGATGGTCATACAGCTCGTCGAAATACCATTTGTTCAGCAGGAACAGGTAGATCGGCCGCAGGCTGGTCGCCAGCGACACCGGAATGGCAGGGCTGGCCACGTAGCACAGATAAGCGACCAGAATACCCAGCACACCGGCAAAGGTCGGCACCAGCGCGATCAGTTCCGGCGTCTGTTCCAGCGTCGCGATGATGGTATTGCCCGGCGCATTCACGATCGCCCCGTTCCAGAAGGCTTCCTGGCCCGCGCCGACATAGTACGGCGCCAGCAGCAGGCCGGCCAGCACGGCACCCACCCCGAGCAGGACCAGCGGCAGCGTCATCCAGGCCGGGCTTTCATGCGCGCCCTCATGCAGGTGCGCATCGCGCGGCGCGCCGTGGAAGACCAGGAAGATCAGGCGCCAGCTATACAGCGCGGTAATGAAGGCCGTGACGCAGCCCAGCGTCCAGCCATAGAAGCCGAGGCTGCTATGGGCCATCCATGTGGCTTCCAGGATCGCGTCCTTGGACCAATAGCCGGCGAAGGGGAAGATGCCGGCCAGGGCCAGGCTGCCTACCCACATCGCGCCATAGGTCAGCGGGATCTTCTTCCACAGCCCGCCCATGCGGAACATGTTCTGCTCATCATGCACGGCATGGATCACCGAGCCCGCGCCCAGGAACAGCAGCGCCTTGAAGAAGGCATGCGTCGTCAGATGGAACATCGACGCCTGATAGGCCCCGGCCCCGACGGCCATGAACATGTAGCCAAGCTGCGAACAGGTCGAATAGGCGATCGTGCGCTTGATATCCGGCTGCACCAGCCCGACTGTGGCCGCAAAGAAGCAGGTCGTCGCCCCGATGAAGAGGATGAAGGCCTTGGTGTCGGGTGCGAATTCCACCAGCGGCGACATCCGCGCCATCAGGAACACGCCTGCGGTCACCATGGTCGCGGCATGGATCAGCGCGGAAACCGGCGTCGGGCCTTCCATCGCATCCGGCAGCCAGGTGTGCAGGAAAAGCTGCGCCGACTTGCCCATCGCACCGATGAACAGCAGCAGGCATATCGTCTCGTAGATCCGGTGCGTGCCGAACAGCCTATAGGTATCGTCGCCATGCGCCGGCACCAGCGCAAAGATATTGTCGTAGGTGACCGAGCCGAACTCGACGAACAGCAGCGCGATACCGACCATGAAGAACAGATCGGCCACGCGATTGACCACGAAGGCCTTGATCGCGGCGGCACAGGCGCTCGGGCGGTCGTACCAGTAGCCGATCAGCAGATAGCTCGCGAGGCCCACACCTTCCCAGCCGAAGAAGAGCTGGATCAGGTCGTTCGACGTCACCAGCATCAGCATGGCGAAGGTGAAGAGCGACAGATACGAGAAGAACCGATAGGTCGGGGTCGTCTCATGCCCCATGTAACCGATGCTGTAGATATGCACGAGGGCCGAAACCGCGGTCACCATGGCGACCATCGACAGCGACAACGTATCCAGCCGCAGCGTCCAGGCGGCGTGGAAGCTGCCGGCGCGGATCCAGTCCGCCAGTTGCACCACGACCGGCATGCCGCCGGCGTGCATCGCGGTGAGCAGCGCCCCGCTGCCGCACAGGGCCGCGATCACCATGACGGACGTGGTCAGCGCCTTGGCCGGCCCGTCGCCTATCATCCGCCCGAACAGTCCCGCCACCATGCAGGCGAACAGGGGTCCGAGGACCGCGATCTCGAAAAGGGTAGATGCCGTTTGCATGGCCCGCTCAGCCCTTCATCATGGTGATGTCTTCGACCTCGATCGAACCGCGATTGCGGAAATAGACCGTCACGATCGCCAGCCCGATGGCGGATTCAGCCGCCGCGATGGTCAGGACGAACAGGGTGAAGACCTGCCCGGACAGATCGCCGAGCGCGGAAGAAAACGCGACGAAATTCAAATTCGCCGACAGCAGGATCAGTTCGATCGACATCAGGATGATGATGACGTTCTTGCGGTTCAGGAAAATGCCGAACACACCCAGAACCAGCAGGATGGCACTGACCGTCAGATAGGGCCCGATGCCGATGCTTCCCAATCCGCCGGTCATTGCGCCAGCCCTCCATGATTCTCGGCACCGAGCCCGCCCTGCCCGGTCTCATCGACCGACTTGCCCTGGGGCACGGGCTCTTCCGTCACCCCGTACGACCCCGGAACCGACGCGATGTAGTAGGAATGTTCCGGCCGGCGGAAACCGCCATTGGCCGCCACGCCCTGCCCCAGGGGCACGGTCATCATGGTCAGCGTATCCGCCGCCGTGCGTTCGTGCTGGCGATCGATGTTCTGTCGGCGCCCCATCGGCCGTTCGCGCAGCGTCAGCACGATGGCACCGATCATCGCAACCAGCAGCACCAGGCCGCACGCCTCGAACAGGAAGACGTAATGCGTATACAGCACGTCACCCAGCGCCGCGGTATTGGTCCGCCCCGGCGCCGCCACCACATGCGGCACGGACCCGATATCCTGCGCCACCTGCCAGTGGCTGAAGGCCAGCGCCAGTTCGGCCAGCAGCACCAGCCCCACCGCCGCCCCGAAGGGTGCGTAACGCTGCAATCCTTCCCGCATCTGCGCGAAGCGGACATCGAGCATCATCACGACGAACAGGAACAGCACCGCAACGGCGCCGACATAGACGATGACCAGGATCATCGCGAGGAATTCGGCCCCAGCGACCAGAAACAGACCCGCAGCATTGAAAAAGGCCAGGATCAGAAACAGCACGGAGTGAACGGGATTACGCGCGCTGACCACCATTCCGGCCGACAGGACCAGTACCGTCGCGAACACGTAGAAGACGATTTGGGTCATCATCGGTGACCTTCCTGCCGCATGGCTCTTTTCTCCCGCTGCCGCACTGTCCCGGCCTCTCCCTCAACGATAGGGCGCATCGAGTTCCAGCCGTCGTGCCAGGACACTCTCCCAGCGGTCGCCGTTGGCGAGCAGCTTGTCCTTGTTGTACATGAGTTCCTCGCGCGTCTCGGTCGCGAACTCATAGTTCGGCCCCTCGACGATCGCATCGACCGGGCAGGCTTCCTCGCACAGGCCGCAATAGATGCATTTCGTCATGTCGATGTCGTAGCGCGTGGTGCGCCGCGACCCGTCATCGCGCGGTTCGGATTCGATCGTGATCGCCTCGGCCGGGCAGGTCGCCTCGCACAGCTTGCAGGCAATGCAGCGTTCCTCGCCGTTCGGATAGCGGCGCAGCGCATGTTCGCCACGGAAACGCGGCGAGAGCGGCCCCTTTTCGTATGGATAGTTGATCGTCACCTTGGGTTTGAAGAAGGCCCGCAGCGTCGCTCCCATGCCGGCCACCAGTTCGGCCAGCAGGAAGGAACGGACCGTTCGGTCAAGAGTGCCCATCAGCTCGCTCCTCCCTGGGGCAACAGCCCGGTGGCCAGCAGAAAGCCCGCCGTCAGCACCATCCACACCAGCGAAAGCGGGAGGAACACTTTCCATCCCAGCCGCATCAGCTGGTCGTAGCGGTAGCGCGGGAATGTCGCGCGCACCCAGATGAAGACGAACAGGCAGAACAGGATTTTCGCGATCAGCCACAGCGGCCCCGGTATCCAGGTAAAGGGCGCGATCCCGATCGGCGGCAGCCAGCCACCGAGGAACAGGATGCTGACCATCCCCGACATCAGGAACATGTTGGCATATTCGCCAAGGAAGAAGAGGCCGAAGGCCAGCGCCGAATATTCGACGAAGAAGCCGGCCACCAGTTCACTCTCGCCCTCGGGCAGGTCGAACGGCGCGCGGTTGGTTTCCGCCAGCGCCGAGATGAAGAAGATGATGAACATCGGGAACATCGGCAGGCAGAACCAGACATGGCGCTGCGCCAGCACGATATCGTTCAGGTTCAGGCTGCCCACCGCCAGCAGCACCGACACGATCACCAGGCCGATCGACACCTCATACGACACCATCTGCGCCGCCGCACGGAGGCCGCCGAGGAAGGCATATTTCGAATTCGACGCCCAACCCGCGATCAGCACACCGTAGACACCCAGCGAGGAGATGGCGAGCAGGTAGAGAACCCCGACATTGATATTGGCCACCGCCCAGCCGTCATTGGTGGGGATGACCGCCCAGGCGGTCATGGCCAGCGAAAAGGTCAGGAACGGCGCGAACAGGAACAGGAACCGGTTGGCCCCGGACGGGATCACGGTTTCCTTGGTGATCATCTTGATCGCGTCGGCGAAGGCCTGCAGCACGCCGAACGGGCCGTTGACGTTCGGCCCCTTGCGCAGTTGCATCGCCGCCATGACCTTGCGTTCGGCCAGCGTCAGATAGGCCACGCCCAGCAGAAGCGGCACCAGAACGGCCAGCGCCTCGAGAACCGTCAGGATCACCTGGCCGATCAGTGTGTGCAGAAAGAAATGCGCCACGTCGCCTTACTCCGCCGCCACGGTCCGGGGATGGACATAGATCCGCGAACACTCACCCATCGTCGGGCTGGCCCGGCAGATCGGATCCGTCTGATAATAATCGTCGAAGACCGGGCGGAACGGCGCCGACGACACCGCGCCGGCGCCCATCGGCCCCGGCAGCGCCGACGCGTCCACCGCATCCAGCCCGCCAATCACCCGGAAGACCGGATTGACCGTGGCCAGCCGCTCCCGCAGCATCTCCACCGTGTCATAGGGCAGCGTATGGCCTACAACCTCGGAGAAGGCGCGCAGGATGCGCCAGTCCTCGCGCGCGTCGCCGGGCGGCATGACCGCCCGGAACGACCGCTGGACCCGCCCCTCGGTATTCACATAGGTGCCGGACTTCTCGGCATAGGTCGCGCCGGGCAGGATCACATCCGCCCGCACCGCCGCCGCATCGCCATGATGGCCCTGATAGATGACGAATGTTTGCGGCCCGATCTGCGCGGTATGGAACTCGTCCGCCCCCAGCAGCCACAGCACATCGACGCCGCCGCTCATCATTCCGGCGGCGCTGCGCCCGCCCTTGCCCGGCACCAGCCCCAGATCCAGCCCGGCGACGCGGCTCGCCGCGCGATGCAGCACGTTGAAGCCGTTCCACCCAGCCCCGACCACGCCCGTCTCGGCCGCCAGCGCCCAGGTCGAAGCCAGGATCGCCCGCGCATCCGGCCGCGTCAGCGCGCCATGCCCGACGATGATCATCGGCGTCTTCGCCGCCTTCAGCACCTCGGCGAAAGGATGCGTGCCATCCCGCAGGGCTGCCAGCACCTCCGGCCCCTCACCCAGCAATTCCGCCTTGTAGGTCGGGTCCGCCGTCGGCGCGCCGATCAGCCCGATCGGGAACTCACCCCGGCCCGCCGCAAGGAAACGCTTGCGGATACGCGCATTCAGCACCGGCGCTTCCTGGCGCGGGATCGACCCCACGATCAGCAGCGCGTCGGCATCCTCGATCCCGGCAATGGTGGTGCCGAACGTGTAATAGGCCCGGTGCGACAGATCGTAATCCGCGCCATCCTGGCGACAGTCGATATTGGGCGAACCCAGCGCCGTCATCAGGTCCTTCAGCGCAAGCAGGCTCTCGGCATCGCACAGATCACCGGCAATCGCCCCGATCCGGTCGCCCGCCACGCCCTCCAGCCGCTTGCCGATGGCCACGAACGCGTCCTGCCACGACACGGCCTGCAACTTGCCATGGACCCGCACCCAGGGCCGGTCCAGCCGGCGATGTTTCAGCCCATCGACCGAGAACCGCCCCTTGTCGGCCAGCCACTCCTCGTTCACGGCGTCATTGACGCGCGGCACGGCCCGCAGCACGGCGGTGCCGCGCACATGCAGGCTGATATTGGCGCCCACCGCGTCGCTGACATCGATGGAGTCCGTCCGCTTCAGCTCCCACGGCCGGGCGGTGAAGGCATAAGGCTTGGAGGTCAGGGCCCCCACCGGGCAGATGTCGATCAGATTGCCCGACAGTTCGGAGGTCAGCGCCTTCTCGACGTAATTGGTGACTTCCATGTTTTCGCCGCGCGAGACCGCGCCCAGTTCGGGCACGCCCGCGATCTCGGTCGCGAAACGGATGCAGCGCGTGCACTGGATGCAGCGCGTCATCACGGTCTTGACCAGCGGGCCGAGATATTTGTCCGTCACCGCGCGCTTGGCTTCCTGATAGCGCGAGTGATCGGCGCCATAGCCGAACGCCTGATCCTGCAGGTCGCATTCGCCACCCTGGTCGCAGATCGGGCAATCCAGCGGATGGTTGATCAGCAGGAATTCCATCACCGCCCGCCGCGCCTTGCGCACGATCTCGGTGTCGGTCAGGATTTCCATCCCTTCCGCCACCGGAAAGCCGCAGGACGCCACCGGCTTGGGTGCCCGCACCACCTGCACCAGGCACATGCGGCAATTGCCGGCGACCGACAGACGCTCATGGAAACAGAAGCGCGGGATTTCCTTGCCGGCCGCCTCGCACGCCTGCAGCGCGCTGGACCCGTTGGGAACGTCGACCACGATCCCGTCGACGGTTACTTTCACCATCGCCCTTACTCCGCCGCCACAGGAATACCGAGCGGCACCTGCGTAATCCGCCCACCGCCATGGGCCGCCTTGTAGGCCATAATCCGCTCTTCCATCACCGGGCGGAAATGCCGGATCAGCCCCTGGATCGGCCACGCGGCGGCATCACCCAGCGCGCAGATCGTGTGGCCCTCGACCTGGCGCGTCACCTGTTCGAGCATGTCGATTTCCTCGATCTCCGCCCGCCCCTCGACCATCCGGTTCATCACCCGCATCATCCAGCCGGTACCCTCGCGGCACGGTGTGCACTGGCCGCAGCTCTCATGCTTGAAGAATTGCGAGAACCGGGCGATCGCCTTGATGATGTCGGTCGATTTGTCCATCACGATCATGCAGGCAGTGCCCAGGCCCGAGCGCTCGGCGCGCAGGCTGTCATAATCCATCAGCACCGTTTCGCAGACCGACGCCGGCAGTAGCGGCACCGAACACCCGCCGGGGATCACCGCCAGCAGATTGTCCCAGCCGCCGCGCACCCCGCCGCCATGCTTCTCGATGATGTCCTTCAGCGGCACGCCCAGCTCTTCCTCGAACACGCAGGGCGTATTCACATGGCCCGAAATGGCCATCAGCTTGGTGCCCGCATTGTTCGGCCGCCCCAGCGCCGAGAACCACGAGGCCCCGCGCCGCAGGATGGTGGACGACACCGCGATGCTCTCGACATTGTTGACCGTCGTCGGGCAGCCATACAGGCCCATCGCCGCCGGAAAGGGCGGCTTCATGCGCGGCTGCCCCTTCTTGCCCTCAAGGCTTTCCAGCAGCGCGGTTTCCTCGCCGCAGATATAGGCGCCGGCACCCCGATGAATGTAGAAATCGAAATCCCAGCCCGACCCGGCGGCATTCCTGCCGATCAGCCCGGCCGCATAGGCCTCGTCGATCGCAATCTGCAGATGACGCGCCTCATTGAAAAACTCGCCGCGGATATAAATATAAGCCGCATGCGCGCCCATCGCGAACGACGCAATCAGCGCGCTCTCGATCAGCTTGTGCGGCTCGTGCCGCAGGATTTCGCGGTCCTTGCAGGTCCCCGGTTCGGACTCGTCGCCATTGATGACCAGGTAATGCGGGCGTCCGTCCGAATTTTTCGGCATGAACGACCATTTGACACCGGTCGGAAAGCCCGCCCCACCCCGGCCACGCAGGCCGGAGCCCTTCATCTCGTTGACGATGGCGTCCCGGCCACGCGCCAGGATCTCGGCGGTGCCATCCCAGTCGCCGCGCTGGCGCGCCCCGGCCAGGCGCCAGTCATTCTGACCATACAGGTTGGTGAAGATCCGGTCTTTATCCTGAAGCATTGCCGTCTCTCCCGCTCAGCCCTGTTTCGCCGGACTATCCGTCAGCGTCTTGCGCCCACCTTCCGGTGCCGAGCTCACCCGGTCGATCGTCGGTCCCGGCGTCGGGCGTTCGCCACGACGCAGCGCCTCGATCAGCTCGATCGTGCGCGGCCCGTCCAGATCCTCGTAGAAATCATCATCAACCTGCAGGATCGGCGCATTGGCGCAGGCACCCAGGCACTCCACCTCGGTCAGGGTAAACAGCCCGTCGGCGCTCGACTGGCCGAAACCGGCAATCCCGGTCGCCTTCTTGCAGGCCGCGACCACATCGTCCGAGCCACGCAGCCAGCACGAAGTCGTGGTGCAGACCTGAAGATGATACCGCCCGATCGGCCTGGTATTGAACATCAGGTAGAAGGTCGCCACCTCATAGACACGGATCGGCGCAACCTCCAGCCGGCGCGCGATCTCGTCCATCGCCACGCGCGGCACCCAGGCGCTGCCCGTCTGCCGGCCCATCTGCTTCTGCACGACATACAGGAGCGGGAGCGTGCCGCTGGCCTTACGCTCGGGCGGATATTTGGCCAGGATCGCCGCGATCTGCTCTTCGCTCTCGGCATCGAAGGCAAAGGTGGCGGGCTGTTCGATCTGATCGATGGGGGAATGAGCGGACATCTCTGTCACCTGTCTATCTCGCCGAACACCAGGTCCAGCGACCCGATGATCGCGACCGCGTCGGCCAGCATGTGGCGGCGCGACATCTCGTCGATCGCCTGCAGATGGGCAAAGCCCGTGGGCCGGATCTTGCACCGGTAGGGCCGGTTGCTGCCGTCCGCGACCAGATAGACCCCGAACTCGCCCTTGGGGCTTTCGACCGAAGTATAGGTCGCGCCCGGCGGCACGTGGTACCCTTCGGTGAACAGCTTGAAATGATGGATCAAAGCTTCCATCGACCGCTTCATCTCCCGGCGCGGCGGCGGGGTGATCTTGTGGTCCTGAATCTTGACCGGCCCCGGCTTGATCTGCGCCAGGCACTGCTCGACGATCTTCACGCTCTCGCGCATCTCGGCCACACGGACCAGATAGCGATCGTAGCAGTCGCCCTGGCGCGTGACGGGGATGTTGAACGTCACCTTGTCGTAATTGTCATACGGCTGCGCGCGGCGCAGATCCCACGGCACGCCCGAAGCGCGCAGACAGGGGCCGCTGAACCCCCAGGCCAGCGCCTGCTCGGTGGTGAACACGCCGATCCCGACCGTCCGCTGCTTCCAGATCCGGTTGTTGGTCAGCAGCGTTTCCAGATCGTCGATCCAGCGCGGGAACTGCCGCGCCCATTCCGCGATCCGCTCTTCCAGCCCCGCCGGCAGGTCGCGCGCGACCCCACCCGGGCGGAAATAATTGGCATGGAAGCGCGCGCCTGACGCCGCCTCGTAGAACTCGATCAGCTTTTCGCGCTCTTCATACCCCCACAGCGCCGGGGTCAGCGCGCCGCAATCGAGCCCGAACGAGGTCAGGTTCAGGATATGGTTCAGGATGCGCGTCATTTCGGCGAACATCACGCGAATCCATTTCGCGCGGTCGGGGATCTCGATCCCCAGCAGCTTCTCCGTCGCCAGCGCGAAAGCCTGTTCCTCGCACATCGGCGAGACGTAATCGAGCCGATCGAAATAAGGCAGCGCCTTGGGATAGGTCTTGTATTCGATCAGCTTCTCGGTGCCGCGATGCAGCAGCCCGATATGCGGAATGGCGCGGGCGACGACTTCGCCTTCCATCTCCAGCACCAGGCGCAGCACACCATGGGCCGACGGGTGCTGCGGGCCGAAATTCAGGGCGTGGGAATCGATCTCCACGGTCCGGATTTCCGCCTTGGCCGCCGCGTCAGCCGACAGCAGCTCTTCCGGAATATCCTCGTGAAGGACAATGTCGCTCATCGTCCGCTCTCCCTCACCTTGCGCGCCCTCGCCATATGTCTGGATGGTCCCGTCATCGCGGCAACTTCAGCCCCTGGCGGGATTCATGCGCCTTCTCGTCGCCCGGCAGGGTCAGGATGCCCTCCCACGGCGATTCGAAATCGAAATTGCGGAAATCCTGCGTCAGCTTCACCGGCTCGTAGACCACCTGACGACGATCCTCGTCGTACCGCATCTCGACATAGCCGGTCAGCGGGAAGTCCTTGCGCAGCGGATGCCCCTCGAACCCGTAATCGGTCAGGATACGGCGCAGATCCGGCTGGCCCGAGAACAGGACCCCGAACAGATCGTAGCACTCGCGCTCCCACCACGTGGCACAGGGCCACAGATGATGCACCGACGGCACCGGATTGGTCTCATCCGTGGTCACGATGACGCGGACCCGGTGGTTACGCGTCACCGACAGCAGATTGTAGACAACCTCGAATCGCTCCGCCCGCGCCGGATAATCGACACCGCACAGATCCATCATCTGTTCGCAGGCATAACGCGGATCGTCGCGCAGCAACCCCATCAGCGCCAGCAACCGGTCGCGGCTGGTCCGCACGACCAGTTCGCCATCCTCGATCGCGGCGGAATGGATACCCGGCACGCTCGTCGACAGCGCGAAGGCCAAGGACCCCAGCGCGCCACGCGACTGGGCCTGCTGGGTCGTCAGTTCGGTGCCCGGTTCAGCCACGGAGAATCGTCCCTGTCCTGCGGATTTTCTTCTGCAATTGCAGGATGCCGTAGATCAGCGCCTCGGCCGTCGGCGGGCAGCCGGGAACGTACACGTCCACCGGCACGATCCGGTCGCATCCGCGCACCACGGAATAGGAATAATGGTAATAGCCGCCGCCATTGGCGCAGGACCCCATCGAGATCACCCAGCGCGGCTCGGCCATCTGGTCGTAGACGCGGCGCAGGGCCGGCGCCATCTTGTTGGTCAGGGTTCCGGCCACGATCATCACGTCCGACTGGCGCGGCGACCCGCGCGGAATGATGCCCATCCGGTCCAGATCATAGCGCGGCATGTAGGCGTGGATCATTTCCACCGCGCAGCAGGCCAACCCGAAGGACATCGGCCACAAGCTGCCGGTGCGGCCCCAATTGACCAGCTTGTCGAGGTTGGCGACGACGAACCCCTTCTCGGTGATCTCGCCGGTAATCCCCTTGATGACGGCATCCTGCTCCGGCCCGGGGGGCAGCATGTCCCGGTTCCAGGCGATCGCGCCCTGCCCGTCACCTGTCGCATCAGCGATACTCATGCCTCGTCTCCTCCCCTCACGCGATCCCAGCGCCGCTCAATCCCAGTCCAGGGCACCCTTGCACCATTCATAGATGAACCCCACCGTCAGAATGCCCAGGAACCCCATCATCGACAGGAAGCCGAACAGGCCGATCCGCGACAGGCTGACCGCCCAGGGGAAAAGAAAGGCGACTTCAAGGTCGAAGATGATGAACAGGATCGCCACCAGATAGAACCGGACATCGAAACGATGCCGCGCATCGTCGAATGCCTCGAACCCGCATTCATAGGCCGAGACCTTCTCGGCATAGGGCTTCTGATGACCGAAGAGCAGGGAGCTTCCCAGCATCGCGCCGGCGATCACCACCGCCAGAACACCGAAAACCAGAACTGGAAAATAATCCGCAAGAACGGAATTCATGGCGCGTCTCCCTGACTGATGGCCCGCTTGCCGCGGGCGTCATGACGAACAGGGCGTCGTCATGGTCAGGAGGTTAGACCCATCGTCCGGACGCGACCAGACCGCGACGCGCCATCGGGGGATGAACATTCCCGTGATGATGAATACGCTATACGGATATGCGCGTTAGGGACGACCTGTCTTTTCCCGGACCAAAATATTGGAAGCCGGGCCAGATCCGATTATTGGGAAGATGCACCTTTAACAGGTGCCATACGGTCGATCATTATTAAACATGAAACGACCATGGCGCGAGTGACGGGGCTCGAACCCGCGACCTCCGGCGTGACAGGCCGGCGCTCTAACCAACTGAGCTACACCCGCGAAGGCGTGAGGCGGTGTTTAACCATGCAGCCGGGACGCGTCAACCAGACGATTGTCATTTTGTCCGGTATGCCGACGAAGCAGGACAATCATCCGGCACCGGGCCGGCATCATGGTGGGCGATGACGGGATCGAACCGCCGACCCTCTCGGTGTAAACGAGACGCTCTACCGCTGAGCTAATCGCCCCAAGACAGGGCTGGCCCGCCAGGGCCAGCCGGGGAACAGGCGGACAGGCCGCCTGCTCCGGTCACATCAGCGCGTGATCAGCTCACGGCTTCCTTCAGGTTCTTGCCCGGCTTGAAGCGAACCGAGGTCGAAGCCGGAATGTCGATTTCCTCGCCGGTGCGGGGATTGCGGCCCTTGGCTGCCTTGCGGGTCGCCGTCACGAAGGTCCCGAAGCCCACCAGACGGACTTCCTGCTTCTTCGACAGGGCCTTCTCGATCGCACTGAACACGGCGTCGACCACTTCGCCAGCCTTCGCCTTGGGCAGATCGGCATCATCGGCCACAGCGGCGACGAGTTCCTGCTTGTTAAGTGGCTTCTCCATTTTACGCCTTTCTTTCTCTGTGCACGCGCCGGAACCGAGCTCCCGCCAACGCCGCATTGGCCCGCACTATGCAGCCGTTTTTTGCCGCGTCAACCGAGCACACCGCCCGGATCAGCCGAAAATCCGGCCAAACCGGGGGGTTGGTGCCATTTTGACACAATCAATGCGGTGTCAATGCGGCAGGGACGCAGCAGCCATTCCCGTTGCAGGGGCCGGGCTGGCCACCGCATCTTCCGACTCCTGGCTCCATTCGATCGGCTCGGGGCGCCGAGCCAGGGCCTGGCCGATGACGTCATCGACATGGGAGACGGGAATGACGCGCAGGCCCTTCTTCACCGTGTCGGGAATATCGACCAGGTCCTTCTCGTTGTCCTTGGGGATGAAGACCGTCTTGATGCCCGCCCGGTGGGCCGCCAGCAGCTTCTCCTTCAGCCCGCCGATCGCCAGCACGCGGCCGCGCAGCGTGATCTCACCCGTCATCGCCACGTCGCGCCGCACCGGAATGCCGGTCAGCACGCTGACCAGCGACGTCGCCATCGCAATGCCGGCCGACGGCCCATCCTTCGGAGTCGCTCCCTCGGGCACATGCACATGCAGGTCGCGCTTCTCGAACAGGGTCGGCTTGATGCCGAAGGTCACGGCCCGGCTGCGGACATAGGACAGGGCCGCCGCAACGCTCTCCTGCATCACGTCGCCCAGCTTGCCCGTCTGCTTGATCGCACCCTTGCCCGGCACCATCACGCTCTCGATGGTCAGGATCTCGCCCCCGACCTCGGTCCAGGCCAGGCCGGTCACGACGCCGACCATGTCCTCGGCCTCGGTCTCGCCGTAGCGGAACCGCTTCACGCCCGCGTATTTTTCCAGATTCTTGCGGGTGATCGCCACCTTCTTGGCCTTGCCGGTCACGATCTCGCGCACCGCCTTGCGGGCCAGGGTCGCGATCTCGCGCTCCAGGTTCCGCACGCCGGCCTCACGCGTGTAGCTCCGCACCAGCTCGCGCAGCGCATCGTCGCTGACCGACCATTCGTCCGCCTTCAGGCTGTGCGCGTCCGCCTGCTTGTTCAGCAGGTGGCGCTTGGCGATCTCAACCTTCTCGTCCTCGGTGTAGCCGGACAGGCGGATGATCTCCATGCGGTCCAGCAGCGGCTGGGGCATGTTCAGGCTGTTGGCGGTGGTGACGAACATCACATCCGACAGGTCGTAATCGACCTCCAGATAATGGTCGGCAAAGGTCCCGTTCTGCTCCGGGTCCAGCACCTCCAGCAGCGCCGAAGACGGATCACCGCGCCAGTCGGCCCCCAGCTTGTCGATCTCGTCCAGCAGGAAGAGCGGGTTGGAGGCCTTCGCCTTCTTCATCCCCTGGATGATCTTGCCGGGCATCGAGCCGATATAGGTCCGCCGGTGGCCGCGGATCTCGGCCTCGTCACGCACGCCGCCCAGCGACATGCGCACATAATGGCGCCCCGTCGCCTTGGCGATCGACCGCGCGAGCGAGGTCTTGCCCACGCCAGGCGGCCCCACCAGGCACAGAATCGGCCCCTTGACCTTCTGCGCCCGGCTCTGGACCGCCAGATATTCCAGGATGCGCTCCTTGACCTTTTCCAGCCCGTAATGGTCGGTATCGAGCACCTTCTCGGCCTCGGTCAGGTCGCGTTGCACCTTGGACCGCTTCTTCCACGGCAGGCTCAGGATCCAGTCCAGATAGTTGCGCACCACCGTCGATTCGGCCGACATCGGGCTCATGGCGCGCAGCTTCTTCAGCTCCCCCATCGCCTTGTCGCGGGCTTCCTTGGGCAGGCGGGCCTTGGCGATCTTTTCCTCAAGCTCGGCGGTCTCGTCCCGACCTTCCTCGCCCTCGCCCAGTTCCTTCTGGATCGCCTTCAGCTGTTCGTTCAGATAGTATTCGCGCTGCGTCTTCTCCATCTGCCGCTTGACGCGGTTGCGGATGCGCTTTTCCACCTGCAGGACGCCAATCTCGGCCTCCATATGCGCGAACACACGCTCCAGCCGGGCGTTGACGCCGGGGATCTCCAGGATCTCCTGCTTTTCGGCGATCTTCAGGTTCAGATGGCTGGCGATCGTGTCGGCCAGCTTCGACAGATCCTCGATCTGGTTCAGCGAAACCAGGACCTCGGGCGCGATCTTCTTGTTCAGCTTGATATATTGCTCGAACTGCGAGACCACGGTGCGCCCCAGCGCCTCGCCCTCGTTATCGGCAGCAGGCTCCTCGGTCACCGGCGTGATCTCGGCCTCGAAATGCCCCTCGATATCGTGCAGCACGGTAATCCGCGCCCGGCGCACCCCCTCGACCAGCACCTTCACCGTGCCGTCGGGCAGCTTCAGCAGCTGCAGGATCGTCGAAACCGTGCCGTAGCGATAGATATCGTCCGCCGACGGATCGTCCTGCGACGCATTCTTCTGCGCGACCAGCAGGATCTGCTTGTCATGCTTGGTCACCGCTTCCAGCGCCCGGACCGATTTCTCGCGCCCGACGAACAGCGGCACGATCATGTGCGGAAAGACGACGATATCGCGCAGCGGCAGCACCGCCATCGTCTCGGAATCGGCAATCCCCGCCCCTTCCACATCGGAGTCGGCGGCGGTCAGGGGCAGATTCTGGTTTTCATCCGCGGCGGAGGGGCCGCTCTCGGGACGATCAGAATCGGGTCGGATGGATTTGGGCATATCGTGTGACCTCCTGAAGGACGATCGCGGGCGGGCGCCCATTCGCGGCACGCCCCGCCCGGTGTGTCGCTGACGCGATCACGGATAACATCATGTCGTCATTCGGGGCCGCCACGGCAAGACCCCGGACGATGGGGACGCGCTGCCCGCATGGGGCACCGCCCCCGATGCGGGACGGCAGTCCCTGAGAAAAGGCCAGGGCGAACAGTCGGTCAGGCCGACTGTTCAGCGGGCTTTTCCTTGCCATAGACATAGACCGGGCTGGTTTTGTTCTCGGCGACCTCCTTGTTGATCACCACCTCCTCCACGTTCTCCAGCCCAGGCAGGTCGAACATGGTGGACAGCAGGATGCTCTCCATGATCGCACGCAGGCCGCGCGCGCCGGTGCGCCGGGCGATCGCCCGCAGCGCCACCTGCTTCAGCGCATCGTCGGTGAAGGTCAGCTTGACCCCTTCCATCTGGAACAGGCGGGCATACTGCTTCACCAGCGCGTTCTTCGGCTTGGTCAGGATCTCGATCAGCGCCGCCTCGTCCAGATCCTCCAGCGTCGCCACCACCGGCAGACGGCCGATGAACTCGGGGATCAGGCCGAATTTCAGCAGATCCTCAGGCTCGACGTCACGCAGGATCGCACCCGTGCGTCGTTCGTCGGGCGACTGGACATCCGCGCCGAAGCCGATGCCCGAGCCCTTGCCGCGCGCACCGATGATCTTGTCCAGCCCGGCAAAGGCACCGCCGCAGATGAACAGCATGTTGGTGGTGTCCACCTGCAGGAATTCCTGCTGCGGATGCTTGCGCCCGCCCTGCGGCGGGACGGAAGCCACCGTCCCTTCCATGATCTTCAGCAGCGCCTGCTGCACGCCCTCGCCGCTGACATCGCGCGTGATCGACGGATTGTCGGACTTGCGCGAGATCTTGTCGATTTCGTCGATATAGACGATGCCCCGCTGCGCCCGCTCGACATTATAGTCGGCAGCCTGGAGCAGCTTGAGGATGATGTTCTCGACATCCTCGCCGACATAGCCCGCCTCGGTCAGCGTGGTCGCATCGGCCATGGTGAAGGGCACGTCGAGAATCCGCGCCAGCGTCTGTGCCAGCAGCGTCTTGCCCGATCCGGTCGGCCCGACCAGCAGGATGTTCGACTTCGCGATCTCGACGTCATTGTTCTTCTGGCTGTGGGCCAGGCGCTTGTAATGGTTATGGACCGCGACCGACAGCACCTTCTTCGCATGGAACTGCCCGATCACGTAATCGTCCAGAACCTTGCAGATCTCCTTGGGAGTCGGCACGCCATCGCGCGACTTCACCAGATGCGTCCTGTGCTCCTCACGGATGATATCCATGCAGAGTTCAACGCATTCGTCACAGATGAAGACAGTCGGACCAGCGATCAGCTTCCGGACCTCATGCTGCGACTTGCCGCAGAACGAGCAATACAAGGTGTTCTTGGAATCGCTGGACTTGTTATTCATAACCGCTCCTACCCCCGGAATGCCAGGCCGCGTACTGCCCGGACCGGGGTCGAAAATCTTGACTCAGGACAGGCCTTCCATCAAGCCCGCCCAAGCCGGCGGGTTGCGCCGAACAGAAAAAAGCGCCCCCACCCCTCATGCCCCCGATCTGAAACCCGAAGACTTCAGATCAAAAACATTAAATAAATCAATATATCGCCATCAGGTCTCAGCTTTTGGCCGCAACCGTCGTCGCATGATTGCGCACCACCTCGTCCACGATGCCAAAGGCCAAGGCCTCGTCAGCCGACATGTAGCTGTCGCGCTCCAGCTTGCGTTCGATCTCCTCGAGCGTCTGGCCGGTATGGGTTTCGTAGATCTCGTTCAGGCGCTGGCGGATCGTCAGGATCTCCCGCGCCTGGATCTCGATGTCGCTGGCCTGCCCCTGCGCCCCGCCCGAAGGCTGATGCACCATGACCCGCGCGTTCGGCAGGGCGAAGCGCCGCCCCTTCTCGCCACCCGCCAGCAGCAGCGACCCCATCGAGGCCGCCTGGCCGATGCACACCGTGCTCACCGGGCTGCGGATGTACTGCATGGTGTCATAGATGGCCAGGCCGGCCGACACCACGCCACCCGGGCTGTTGATGTAGAACGAGATCTCCTTGGTCGGATTCACGCTCTCCAGATACAGGAGCTGCGCCGACACCAGGGCAGCCACCTGATCGTAGACCGGTCCGGTCAGGAAGATGATCCGTTCCTGCAACAGGCGGGAATAGATATCGAAAGCCCGCTCCCCGCGCGAGGTCTGCTCGACCACCATGGGTACTAGGGCGTTGCTGAAGATCTCCACGGGATCCCGATCCCTCATAGTCTCATTCCCGTTCCTGAAAACGCGAAGACCCGACTCACCACCCCCGGCGGCGCCTGAGCGTCCATCGGGGAAGGTGGCCGGGTCGTTCCCCGGTTACCTCACACAAGATAGAGATAAACCGAGCGGATACCACCCCACCGCCATCATTTCGCGGCGATAGCGGCGATAAAAGCGATGGGGTACCGATGGCGGGATGCCGGACCGATCAGAGATCGGCGGGCGGAATCTCGGCCAGTTCCTCGGGCGTCACGTCCTTGTCGGTCACGGTGGCCAGTTCGATCACATAATCGACGACCTTGTTTTCAAAGATCGGGCCACGCAGGCTCTCGGCCGCCTGCGGGTTCTTGCGGAAGAAGTCGAACACCGCCTGTTCCTGGCCCTGATAGCGCATGGCCTCGGCCCGGATCGCTTGCAGCATCTCGTCCTGCGAGACCGTGATGGCGTTCGCACGGCCGATCTCGGCCAGCAGCAGGCCCAGCTTCACCCGGCGCTCGGCAATCTTGCGATAGTCGGCCCGCAGGGTTTCCTCGTCCTTGCCCTCGTCTTCCTCGTCGAGCTGCCCTTCCTTGCGGTCGGCCTCGACGCGCTGCCAGATCTGGCCGAACTCGGCATCGACCATGCCCTGCGGCGCCTCGAAATCGGTCTTCCCGGCCAGGGCGTCCAGCAGCTCGCGCTTGATGCGCAGGCGCGAAAGCTGCTCGTATTCCTGCTCGACCTGCTTCGTGATCAGCTCGCGGACCTTCTCCAGCCCCTCGAAGCCCATCTTCTTGGCCAGTTCGTCGTCGATCTCGACATCGACCGGGCGCTTCAGCCCCTTGGCCTTGATGTCGAAGGTCGCTTCCTTGCCCGCCAGGTTCTCAGCCGAATAATCGGCCGGGAAGGTGACGGTGATCACCTTCTCCTCGCCCGGCGACAGGCCCTCGATCTGCTCGGCGAAACCGGGGATGAAGCCCGTGCCGCCGATCTCGACATTCACGTCGTCGGCGGTGCCGCCTTCGAACGGCACACCGTCCAGCTTGCCCACGAAATCGACGACCACGATATCACCCTGCGCGGCCGGACGGATCTCTTCGACCGTCACGAAGTTGCGCTGGCGGCTCGCAATGTCCTTCAGGGCCTTGTCGACCGTCTCGGCATCCGCCGTCGCCTTCAGCCGCGTCAGCGTCAGGTCCGACAGATCGGGCTGCGCGATCTCGGGCAGCACTTCCATCTCGACCTTGAATTCCAGGTCCGTCTTCCCGTCCGGCTCGGCGCCGGAAACCAGGTCGACTCGCGGCTGCAGCGCCGGGCGCAGGTTGCGTTCCTCCAGCAGCGCACGGGTGGCGTCACTGACCGCCTGCTCCAGCACTTCACCCTGCACGGCGGCGCCATGGCGCTGCTTGACGAGGCTCAGGGGCACCTTGCCGGGACGGAAACCCGGCAGAGTCATGGACTGCCCCACTTCCTTCAGGCGGGCGGTCCGCTTGCTCTCCAGTTCGCCGGCGGGCACCGTGACGGTGAAGCCGCGCTTCAGGCCGTCGGAAAGCGTTTCAGTAACCTGCATCTGCCAGGCCATCCTCTCGGTCAGAACTTCCAAAGAACGCACGAGTCCACCCGGGACGGCGACATCCGCACGCAAAAAGCAGCCGGCGCGGGCGGCAGCCGCACGCGCGCCACCCCCGCACCGAATTCAATCAGTGCCTCGTACCCCGCTGATCCGAAAAATTCCCGCAAGAACTTCTCGGGCAGGACACAGGCCGGGCTGGTGCGGGCGGAGGGACTTGAACCCCCACGACTTGCGCCACCAGAACCTAAATCTGGCGTGTCTGCCAATTCCACCACGCCCGCATCGGCGCCCGGCCTCCAAGCGCGCGGCTTTAGCGCACGCCGCCTGATCCGGCAAGCCGACAATGGCGCGAGTCCGCGCTCCGGCGCGCCCGCTCGCCCAACGCCACCGCCTCAGCCCGTGCCGCGCCCAGATGCCGGTCGAATTGTTCGGCCACCGGCCAGGGTCCCGCGCGCATCCCGGCCTCGCCGTGGATCCACACGCCGGCACAGGCCGCATGCCACGGCTCCATCCCCGCCGCCAGCAGGGCGGCAATGATTCCGGTCAGCGTATCGCCCGAACCGGCGGTGGCCAGCGCCGGCGTGGCATGGGCGTTGATGGCCGCCCGGCCGTCGGGCGACGCGATCACGGTATCCGGCCCCTTCAGCACCACCACGGCCCCGATCCGGCGCGCCGCGGCCCGGGCCGCATCCAGCCGCCCGGCCACAGGCGCCCCGAAGACCCGGGCGAACTCCCCCTCATGCGGCGTGATGACCCCCACCCCGGCCAGACGCTCCGGCTGCCCGGCCGCCCAGGCGAACGCCCCGGCATCGGCCAGCACCGTCCGCCCCGCCCCCAGCAAAACGGGCAGCACCCGGCCCACCTCCTCTTCCGTCAACCCCGGCCCGCACACCCACACCGTCCGGCGCCGATCCTCCAGCAGGCTGGACAAATCGCCGTCATCCACCACCAGCCCAGACTCGGCCATTCTGTAAAGGTCCGCCGCCGAACCGGCCGCCAGCCGTACCAGCCCCGCCCCCGCCGCGCGCGCCGCCCCGGCGGCCAGCCGCGCCGCGCCCGGCATCGTGCCGCCCCCGCAGATGCTGACCACGCCGCGCGCATATTTGTGACTGTCCACCGTCTGGCCCGGCACCTGCCACAATCCCGGCTCGTTGCGCCAGGTACGAACCGACACCGCGTCCCACACCATGTCGGGCATGCCGATATCGGCAACCACCAGCCGCCCCAGCCTCTCGCGCCCCGGCAGCAGCAGATGGCCGGGCTTGGCCCGCACGAAGGTCACGGTCATTTCCGCCGAAGGCGCATAGCCAAGGACCAGCCCGGTCGCGCCGTCAATGCCACTGGGCATGTCCACCGCCACCACCCGCCGGGCCGCCGCCAGCACCGATGCCAGCTCCGGGTCGATCGCCCGGCTCAGCCCCGCGCCAAACACCGCATCAATCACAAGGTCAGCCCGCGCAACCTCTTCCGCCGTAAAAGCCACGCGCGGCCCACACCATTCGGCGGCGGCAGCCGCCGCGTCACCACCCGCCCGAGGCGGCGCCAGGCGCGCCACGGCCACCGGCCAGCCGGCCTGCGCCAGGCGCCGCGCCGCGACATAGCCATCCCCGCCATTATTCCCCGGCCCGCACAGCACCAGCACCCGGCACGGCGCGACATGACGCATGACGGCACGCGCCACCGCCCGGCCGGCATGCTCCATCAGGTCGCGCACCGGCACCGTCCGGCTGCCCGCCTCGTCGATCAGGGCCATCTCGGCCGGGTCCGGCAACAGCAGCGCGTTCGACGCCTGAAGCGGCAGCTGGTCCATCGGGCAATCTCCTCCGGTCAAAGGCGGCCTCTCGCGGGCGCGGCCCGTGCCATCGTCTTGCGCGCCGGGGCGGAATTGGCGATCAAGCATACCATCGCCGTCCGCGTCCCGTCACGCGGGCCATCCCTTACCCCTGGCCGGGAGCTGACATGACCTCCTCGATCCTCTGGAGCCTCGTGCTCGCGATCCACCTGCTCGGCATGACCGCCTGGGTCGGCGGCATGGTCTACGCCGTATTCGTCCTGCGCCCCAGCCTGGGGCTGCTGGATGCAACCCAGCGCGCGTCGGTCCACCTGCAGACACTCACGCGCTTCTTCCGCCTCGTCTGGCACACGATGCCCACCGTCCTGGTCACCGGCTGGCTGATGATCCTGCACGAAGGCGGCTTCGCCGCCATTCCGTGGCAGGTGAACGCGATGCAGCTCCTCGGCCTGGCCATGGCGGCCGTCTTCGCCCGCATCTATTTCGGCCCGTTCCAGAAGGCCCGCCGCGCCATCCGCCCGCAGCCCGCGCTGTTCGACACCATCCGCTCGCTGGTGACGATCAATATCGGCCTGGGCATCCTCACCATTCTGTCCGCCGCCATGGCCCGAGGCCTGTAGGCCGGCGGAAAAGCGCCGCTCCTGGCAAGCCTGCGCGCGTTTCCTGCGCTTCGGTGCTCACGGCCACCAAGGCCGCTCCGCTCCGATGCTCGGAAACACACGACGGGCGCGGCCCTCACGGGCCGCTCTCGCTCAGGATCGACGCCGCCGCACCAGCCTACCCCTCAGGCACTCCTACAAAACAGGTAACGGCGCGGCGCCCATGGTGGTAATGCGCCCGGCGTTGAGGATCGATGCCGAGTTGATCAGCGACAGGTGAGAGAACGCCTGCGGGAAATTTCCCACCTGCCGCCCGGTGGTGGCATCATATTCCTCCGCCAGCAGGCCCAGGTCGCTGCACAGCGCCAGCAGCCGGTTGAACAGGGCATGGGCCTCCTCCATCCGCCCCTGGGCAACATAAGCGTTCACCAGCCAGAACGAGCAGGCAATGAACGCCCCTTCGTCCCCGGCCACTCCCTCGACCACCCGATCGGGCAGATAGCGGCGGACGAATCCGTGCTCGTCCAGCAATTCGCGTTCGATCGCCGCGATGGTGCCGCTCACGCGCGGATCATCGGCGGGCAGAAAGCCCACGACCGGGATCAGCAGCAATCCCGCATCCAGTCCCGTGCCGCCGAAATACTGGACAAAACAATTCTTGTCCGCGTTGAACGCCTCACGACACACCGTGTCATGAATATCCTGCCGCAGGGCCTTCCACTCCTCCAACGGCGCCTCCAGCCCGTATTTCTCGACATCGCGAATCGCCCGGTCGAACGCAAGCCAGCACGAGATCTTGGACACGGTGAACTGGCGCCGCCCCCCGCGGACCTCCCACATGCCCTCGTCCGGCTCCTTCCAGATCGTCGCCAGATGCTGCAGCAGTCCCACCTGCAGCCGCCAGCCGTCGGTAATCGCGCACAGGCGCGTCTGCCGGGCCACATGCAGCGCCGCAATGGCCTCGCCATACACGTCGAGCTGAAGCTGACCGGCCGCCGCATTGCCCACCCTTACCGGCTTCGACGCCTCATAGCCCGGCAGCCAGCCGGCCTCCCATTCATTCAGCAGCCGCTCGCCGGCGATCCCGTACATGATCTGCACCTGGTCGGGGCTGCCGGCGACGGCCGCCTGCAGCCAGTCACGCCACGCCATCGCCTCCTCGAAATAACCGCCGGCCATGATCGCGATCAGCGTCAGCGAGGCATCGCGCAGCCAGCAATAGCGATAATCCCAGTTGCGCCCGCCCCCCAGCTCCTCGGGCAGCGAGGTGGTCGGCGCCGCGACGATCCCGCCCGTGGGCTGGTAGATCAGCGCCTTGAGCGTCAGCAGCGAGCGCCGCACCATGGCGGCATGCTCCCCCTGATAGGTGCAGCGCCCGATCCAGTCCGACCAGAACTGCTCCGTCCGGTGCAACGCCGCCAGCGCGTCGATCGGCTGGGACAGCGCGCCGTGCGAATCCATATAGGTCAGCACGAAGGGCACCTGATCGCCCTCGGACACGATGAAGCGCGATACGGTATGGCGATCCTCGCCATGCAGCGCGACCGGACAGCGCAGCACGCAACGCGACGGCCCGGCGATGGCACTGATGCCCATATTGTCCGGCAGGCGCGTGACCCACGGCACCGACAGCCCGTAATCGAACCGCATCACCAGCCAGTTGAGGATCGGCACCGCCCCGCGCCGCCCCTCGACGATCCGGATCAGGGTCGGCTCGGCAGCGCCGATGGCCATGAAATCCAGGATCGCGACCACACCGGTATGGGTCTCGAACACCGTTTCCAGCACCATGCCATGGTTGCGATACGACCGTGTCACCGTAATCGGCGTGCCGCCCCGCTCCTCGTCCGGCGCCAATTGCCAATGTCCGTTCTCGCCGTCGCCCAGCAAGGCGGCGAAACAGGCCGGACTGTCGAAGCGCGGCCAGCAGAGCCAGTCGATCGACCCGTTCCGCCCTACCAGGGCGCAGCTGCGCCCGTCGCCGATCAGGCCATAATCCTCGATTTTCAACGGCGTGACTGTGACCACGGTTCCTCCAGAGACAAGACGCCAGAGACATGACACCCAACACAACGCGGCGCCGGAAGGCTGCCCCGCCCTCCCCGATGCTCCGCGCTTGATTTTCGTCCCATTTCTCGATACGGACAGTCACGCGGAATCGGAGGATTCGCCTTCATTTTCGCAAGGCCCTGCTTCGTCGCAGGAAAACAGGCCGAAAAAAGCCTGCCGAACCACATCGTGGCGGAATGGACGGGACCACACCACTGACACGTTCGAGAGAATTTTGAGCCCTAAGACGAATGCCTCCGCTTCGGCCGAACATGACGCCGAAGTCCATCCCGTCTCCATTGTTCCGCCTGACACGGACGCCGGTTCCCCCGGTGGCGAGCCGTCCGCTTCCGGTGCCGTGGATCTCGCGGCCGAGCAGGCTGACGCTGCCCCGCAGCCCCTCTTTTCCGATCTTGGCCTGTCCGAGCCGATCCAGCGCGCCATCGACGAAGCCGGCTACCGCCATCCCACGCCGATCCAGGCCCAGGCCATCCCGTATGTGCTGATGGGCCGCGACGTGCTGGGCGTGGCGCAGACCGGCACCGGCAAGACCGCCTCCTTCACCCTGCCGATGCTCGAGATCCTCTCGGGTTCCCGGGCGCGGGCCCGCATGCCCCGCTCGCTGATCCTGGAGCCGACGCGCGAACTGGCGCTGCAGGTGGCCGAGAATTTCGTCAAATACGGCAAATACCTCAAGCTGAACCACGCGCTGCTGATCGGCGGCGAAAGCATGGCCGAACAGAAGGACGTGCTGAACCGCGGCGTCGACGTGCTGATCGCGACTCCGGGCCGGCTGATCGACCTGTTCGAGCGCGGCGGCCTGCTGCTGACACAGACCCGCCTGCTGGTGATCGACGAGGCCGACCGCATGCTCGACATGGGGTTCATCCCCGATATCGAGAAAATCGTCGGCATGCTGTCCCCGCTGCGGCAGACGCTGTTCTTCTCGGCCACCATGGCGCCGGAAATCCGGCGCCTGGCGGACATGTTCCTGCAGAACCCCCAGGAAATCACCGTCAGCCGCCCGTCCTCGGTCGCCACGACCATCGAGGCCGGCCTGGTCGTGGTCGACGAGGAAGACAAGCGGCGCGTCCTGCGCCAGATGCTGCGCAGTGAAGCGGTGCAGAACGCCATCGTCTTCTGCAACCGCAAGCGCGATGTCGACGTGCTGTACAAATCGCTGGTCAAGCACGGATTCTCGGCCGGCGCGCTGCATGGCGACCTGCCGCAGTCGGTCCGGTTCTCGACCCTCGAGCGTTTCAAGGCCGGCGATCTCAAGATTCTGGTCTGCTCCGACGTCGCGGCACGCGGCATCGATATCGGCGGCCTGTCGCACGTCTTCAATTTCGACCTGCCGTTCCATGCCGAGGATTACGTGCACCGGATCGGCCGCACCGGCCGCGCCGGCCGCACCGGCCATGCCTACAGCCTGGCCTCCCCGCATGACCGGGGCCTGGCCGAGGCGATCGAAACGCTGACCGGCCACCCGATTCCCCGCCTGGCGGTCGAAGGCATGACCCAGCTCGAATGGTCCGAGGAAGAACGCCCCCGTGGGGGCAAGGGTCGCGGACGCGGCCGGGAGAAGGACGACCGTCGCGGCGGCAAGCCCGCCCGTCCTGCCCCCGCCATCGCCCCCGCTCCTGCTCCTGCTCCGGCCACGCCGGTCGAGGCCAACCCCGCACCCCAAGCCGTCACCGCGCCGCCACCCGCGCACAGACCCGCCCCGCCTCGCCATCATCGGGAACGCGAGCTGGAAGACGCCGCGCAGACGAACGGCAACCCCGTTCTGGGCTTCGGCGCGGAGGTCCCCGCCTTCATGCTGCTGCCGCGCCGCCAGTTCACCATCACGCCCTCGGCCGAAGACGAGAGCACGCATACGGCCGACGAACTGGCCTGACAGCCTGGCCGGACATGCGCGTCGGTGACGATCCGACGCGCGTTTCCCGCGCTTCGATGCGCGCAAAGACATGACGGGCGCGGGCATGACCGGCCGCTCCCGCCCACCAGCCCACAGTCAGGCTCCAGGCCCCCGGCGTCCTGACTGGCGCACGCTGGTCGGGACACCGTGGATAGAAAACCGATGAACACCGAAATCGATATCAGCGCACTCGGCGTGGACGGGGATGGCATTGCCCGCATGCCGGATGGCGAGCGCCTGTTCGTCCCCGGCGCCCTGGCCGGCGAACGCGTCAGCGTCCGGCAGGTCGATGCCCGCTCGGCCCATCTCCTGTCCGTGCTGCGCCCCAGCCCGGACCGGGTCGCGCCACCCTGCCCGCTGTTCGGCCAATGCGGCGGCTGTGCCATCCAGCATTTGTCCCTCCCCGCCGCACTGGACTGGAAGACCGAAACCCTCGTCCACGCCCTGGAACGGGCCGGCTTTGCCGATCCAATCGTCACCGCCCGATTCCAGAGCCCACCCGCCTCGCGCCGGCGCGTCGATCTGGCAATCCGCCGTCGGCCCGACGGCGTGGCGATTGGGCTGCACGCAAGGCGCGGCGACGTGGTCGACCTCACGACCTGCCCGATCCTCGCCCCCGCATTGTTCGCCCTGCTGCCCGCATTGCGTGACGTCGCCCGCTCGCTGGGCGCGTTGCGGCAGAGCGGCGATGTGCTGATCAACCTGCTCGATTCGGGGCCGGACCTGCTGCTGGCAACCGACGGACCGCTGGAGCCGAGCGACCGCGCCAAACTGGCGGAATTCGCGCGCAGCCAGCACATCCCCCGCATCGCCTGGCGCCGCGCCGGCACCACCGACACGCCGGAGACCGCCGCCCAGACCGGTCCGGTGCACCACCTCTTCTCGGGTGTCGCCGTCGCCCCGCCGCCCGGCGCCTTCCTCCAGCCCAGCAGCGCGGGCGAAGCCGCCATCATCGCGGCCGTCCTGGCCGCACTTCCGCGCAAGCTGGGCCGCCGTGACGCGATCATCGAACTCTATGCGGGCTGCGGAACCCTCTCCTTCGCACTCAGCGAGAAGGCCCGGGTCCTGGCCTTCGAAGGCCATCCCGACGCCGTCGCATCCCTGCGCCGCGCCACCAGCGGCACCCGTGTCGTGGCCGAGCAGCGCGACCTGAACCGCCAGCCGGTCATGGCCCGCCAGATCGCCGAGGCCGGCGCCATCGTCCTCGACCCGCCCTACATGGGCGCCGGCGCCCAGATGGCGCAGATCGTCGAAGGCCGGCCGGAACGGGTCGTCTATGTCAGTTGCAACCCCCAGGCCCTGTGCCGCGACGCCGCCGGGCTGAAGGCGGCCGGATACACGCTGGACGGCGTGACGATCATCGACCAGTTCCTGTGGTCGACCGAGGTCGAGGCCGTCTGTGTCTTCAGCACCCCACCTGCGCCACGCCGCCGGACGCGATAAATCCTGTCCGGAACAAGCGACGGGAGCCGCCCTTCCGGCCCCGCCTCGCGATCCGATAGAGATGAGGGCGCCCACGGAACGAGGATCGAGGAATGCGCTTCAGGTTCGGGCCGACCCTTCCCGCCTGGCTGTTCATGCTCTCGCCCGCATGGGCGGAAGATATCTCCGTTCGCGGTACGGTTCATCCCGTCGTGGTATCGAATCTGCGCCGCATGCAGGACACGATGGACGCCATCGCCCTGAGGGACGGCCAGCCGAGCGGCCTCCATCTCCATGTCGCGGCACGTCTGGAACCTGGGGACCGTCCCCCGGAAGACACCCGTCTCTTTCTCGACACGAAGCGCGGCCCTGTTTCCCAAAACCGGCAATGAACTCGTCCTGCCGCTCGACGAGGCCCTGGCGGCGGAAAATCCCAACGTCTTGGCAGCCCTGTCCCCGCAACAGGAAATCAGGTTCCAGGCGACGGCAAGCGTGGACCGGTTTCCGGCCACCCGCTTCACGGGCCGGGACGCGCGCGCCTGGCTATCGACGGCTTGACCGCCAGATTGGCCACAGGACCGGCTTTCTCCTGTCCGCCTTCGTCCCCGCCACGAAGAGCCTCACCGTCACGCTGCCCGCCCGATCGGAATTTTCCGTGACGGAAAACGAAAAGATATTCAGCCTGGTCCAGAATCAGGCCGACAGGCCCTATGCCTTCACCTTCCAGCCCCGCCTCTATCCCGCCGAAGCCGTATTCAGCAGCACAAAACCGATCTCGGGCATCGCGATGGCTTTTCCGGTTCCGCTCAATCCGTGGAAGCGAGCGGAATAAACGCCCATCCAGCCCCCCGGAACGGCGCGAACGGGGGCGTACGCGCCACTCGACCTGGCCAGCCGGCCGCACGCGGGCACGACGCTGACGGTCATGGCGGTGACGATGCGGGCCTGCGCGCATCTGGCAGGCCGGTTGAAGTCCGGACAGATCTGACGATCGGGGGCCCGCTCCCCCGATCGCCGCGATCCCCTCCGCAGGACCTTACGGAGCGAGAAGCCTCCGCACCGCCGGCTCGACCGCGATCATCAGCCCGGCAGGCGGCAAGGTCGCGCCGGCGGACGTGCCGGACACATCGGCGGAACCATTGATGGCGGCATCTTCCTGATCGAAAATCTCCTTCTCCGGCGCAGAGAGTATCCGCCTGCCATCCAGCGCCTTCAATCCCGCCCGGGCGATGACCGCGAGGTGACTGGACGTCACCAGGGCTTCGGACAGGCCACGCACATGCGCCACCGGGGCGAAGGCCGCATCATTGTCGCGCCAGACCGCAAGCTGCCGCCGAAGGGCCGGCGCCACACTGTGGTCTCCCGCCACATAGCGCGCCACCAGTATCGAAAACCGCTGCGCCTGTGCCGGATCGGGCGACGCGACTTCCCCGATTTCATCCAGCCTGTGGCCGTGGCGCCCCACATAGCGATTCATGTTGTAGTTGCGCAGCGGAACCGTGGCACTCGCCAGCACCATCACCGGATCGACCGTACCGGGCGAAAGCCGTGCCGCCATGCGCCACCTGTTCGCCTCGCCCTGCAATCCCGTGATCTGGAGTTCGGAATTCACCACGGCAAGGCGCCGATACATGTCGTCGACATCCCGCACGGCGGCTGGCGACCAGAACCGTTCGGCGATTGCGGCCGCACGCGGCCAGATCCGCGCATCGAGCATCTCGTCGGTTACAAGTTCCGCCCATAACGGCGCCTCGCCGCCAAGCACGTAGGATTTCTGCTGCTCGGTCAGGGGCGGCGGCGCGGGTTCCTTCAGGAAGGCGGCAACCAGGTCCGGCCGCGCGCCCTTCTGCAACATCCTGTCGGCCTGGGCACGGGTAATGCCGTTCGCGGCCGGATCGTACGGGTCGACCAGATAATGCTGGCCGGCCGGCTGGAGCAGATCGAGGTAATACCCGGCGGACACGATGACGGGATGACGGCCTTCGGTGGCGGAGGCAATGAATTTCGAACTGCGCCAGACATCGACCACCACGTCGGACGGAATGGCCGCCTCGCTGACCTCATCCCACCCGACCATGATCTTTCCCTGACCGGCCAGGATCTTCTGCACCTGCGCGGTAAAGGCCGCCTGCAACGCCTGCGGCGTCGCATAGCCATGGTCCTTCATCCAGGCCGCGATCTTCGGATTCTTCATCCATTCGCCGGGATCGACCTCGTCACCGCCGGAATGGAAATAGGCATCGGGAAACAGCCGGCCCATTTCGCCATAGAGCCGGCGCACAAGGCGCAGCGTCGCCGGCAGGGTCGGGTCGAGCGCGGCCGTATTCTTGTTCTTCGGCTCCGGATCGACCGGACTTTGCGCCGCCAGTTCGGGATGGGCCAGCAACAGGGCCAGCGCATGGCCCGGCACGTCGAATTCGGGCACGACCCGGATACCCCGATCCGCCGCATAAGCCACCAGGTCCCGGATCTGGCGCTGGGTGTAGTACTGGCCGTGCGATCCCTTCGCGGTCAGTTCGGGCAACACGCGGCTCTCCACCCGAAAGCCGGTTCCATCGCTGAGATGCAGGTGCAGGACGTTGAGTTTCAGCATCTCCATCGCGTCGATCTGGCGCTTGATGGTCTCGACCGACACGAAATGGCGCGACGTGTCGATCATGATCCCGCGCCAGGCGAAACGGGGATGATCGGCGATGGTCGCAAAATCGATCTTCGGCCCGTTTTCATCCCGCCCGATCAGTTGCGCGAGCGTCGCCAGACCGTGGACCACCCCATCGGGGCCGTCAGCCGTCAGCGTGACGCCGCCGGGGCCGACCTCCAGCCGGTAATCCTCCTTCGCCCGCGTCGTCAGCCAGCCCGCATCCTGTCCCGCCTCGATCCTCAGCGGAACCGGCGCCGAAGCCGGGTCGGCGGGCCGATCGGCCACGGGCATCACCCGTCCGGCCAGCGCATCGGCACGGCCCAGGAAGCGCCCGGCCGCCGCCCGCAGCATCGCGGAAGGCGGACGGCTCCACGACACGACGAAGCCGCCGGGCAGCGGAAGCGCCCCGCCGGGGAAGGCAACCGACGAAGGAAGCGGCATCAGCGCGGGCGCGGGAGCAGGCGCCACGGGCCCTGCCGCCGCCGGCAGCTCTCCCGGTTGCGTCGCGCAGGCCGAAAGCGCCATCGTCGCGGCAAGCAGCGAAGACCCGGCAAGAGCCGCGCGCGCGGTCGAAAACATCATGCTCATTTTCTCCTGGAACAATCCCCGGACGTCGGGGCAACGCGACCTGCACTGTCCAGCACACGGCGTATCGCCCTGACCGTCGCGGCATCGGTCGGCACCGGATTGTCGCCGAAACCGGCATGTCGCGCACCCTGCCCCCGTGGCGGATCGCCACTGCGACAGGAGCCGTGAATCTCTTTGACCCCGGTGGCCGCGACGAGTGCCGCGACCGAAACCGGCGAGACGCCGCCACCGGCCATGACGGCAATGCGTCCACCGGCCCGATCGGCCAGACGGCGCAGCCTCTCGCGCCCCTCCCAGGCGGTGGTCCCCCCGCCCGAGGTCAGGATGCGTTCGAACCCCAACCCCACCGCGACCTCCAGCGCCGCGTCCGGATCGACCGCCTGGTCGAAGGCGCGATGCAGCGTGGCACGGGACAGGCCGCAGGCGCGGGCATGGTCGAGCAGCCGGCGCAGCATGGCCTCGTCAAGCCGCCCATCCGCCAGACAAGCGCCCAGTACGATACCGGACAGGCCAGCCTGCGCCAGGGCGGCGATATCGCCGCGCATGACCGCCTCCTCGTCCGGAGAAAATACAAAATCGCCAGGACGGGGCCGGATCATCGCAAAGACCGGGCACGGTGCACGGGCGGCGATCGCCATCAGCCCCGCCGAAGGCGTCAGTCCGCCCAGCACCAGCGCGGCACAAAGCTCGACCCGGTCGGCACCGCCCGCCACGGCCGCCGCCAGGTCCTCGGCCCCATCGACGCAGACTTCCAGCAGGATGGGGCGCGCGTGCATCACGGCCCCGCCGATCGCGCCGACTGAATCGCGACGAGTTCCGGGTCATGCCGCATCTGCCATTCGATCGCATCGCGCTGGGCCAGGCCCGAAGCCGCCGCCGCGTCGAGCAGGACAAGGCAGTCCGGATGGAATTGCAGGGCGGACCCCGGCACCGCCGCGCTGACCGGCCCCTCGATCGCACGCGCCGCGATCGCGGCCTTGCGCGCACCGGTCACGACCATCAGCGTCCTGCGGGCCTCCAGGATCGTGCCCGTTCCCATCGTGATGGCCCGCGTCGGCACACGCGACGGGTCGCCGCCGAACATCCCGGCATTCTGCGCCAGGGTCGCCTGCGCCAGGGTGACGACACGGGTACGGCTGGCAAGCGACGACAAGGGCTCGTTGAAACCGATATGTCCGTTCTCGCCCAGGCCGAGAAGCTGCAGATCGATCCCGCCGGCCTGTGCGATACGCGCCTCGTATCCGGCGGCTTCGGCATCGGCATCGGCCGCCGCGCCATTGGGAACATGGCTCCGCTCCGGAGCAAGGTCGACATGCGCAAACAGGTGCGCATGCATATAATGACGATAGGATTGGGCATGACCGCCCGGCAGGCCGACATACTCGTCGAGATTGAAGGTGGTGACAGCACCGAAATCGACACCATCCGCACGGGCAGTCCCGACCAGCAGGCGGTAGATCGCCTCCATGGTCCGCCCTGTCGCCAGCCCCAGGACGGAATCCGGCCTGCCGCGCACCTGATCGGCCAGCAGCCGCGCCGCCAGTCCGGCAACATGGGCAGGATCGGGGCAGATGATGATCTTCACGGCGCTTCGCTCCTTCCCGTGGCCAGGGCCGGCCGTCGCATCCCCGCGCGCAGCGCGACGATCCATCCGCCGATGAAGACATAGGATGGAACGGCCAGCGCCATGAAGGAAGGCGTGGTGCCCAGCACCGGGACAAGATGCACGAAAACCTGCGGCAGCACCGCCCCGCCGGAATAGGCCATGACCAGGAACGACGTCGTCCGCCCCCCCTCGGGGCCACCCTCGGCAAGCACGATGGGAAAAAGCGCCGGCAGGATCATCGCATTAGCAAACCCCAGCAGCGCCACGCAGAAGACCGGCACCACGCCCGGAGCCACCATCGCCACCAGGCACAGCAGGATCCCGCCGACACAGGACAGCAGCATATAGCGTTCCTGGTCGACGACACGCGGCACGAGGACCATGCCGGCCAGATAGCCGGCCATCATCGCGGCGAGGGTCAATGCCGTCAGATATTTCGTCACGTCCAGCGACAGGCCGAAGGAACGGCCATAGAGCCCGATGGCGTCCCCGGCCATGACCTCCACCCCGACATACAGGAACATGGCAAGGGCCCCGGTCGCAAGCCATCCCGGCTGGGCCGCCGCCCCACGATCGCGGGTACGCGGCGCGGTGGTCTCCATGGCGATATCGGGCAGCCTGGCGCGCGCGGTAAAGACCGCCAGCAGCAGCAGCACGGCAGCCATGGCCGCATAGGGTGCGTGAACGGCGTGGGTAAAGGCCGCCAGCATCGCGTCGCGCGAAGGGCCGGGCGGCGTACGCGCGATATCGGCCGCCACGCCTCCGACATTCGGCATGACGATGACCGCGAACAGCGCGGGTGCCACGATCCCGGCGAATTTGTTGGCGACCCCCATGATCGCGATGCGCTGGGCGGCACGATCATGGCCCCCCAGCAGGCTGACATACGGATTGATCGTAATCTGCAGCAACGACAGCCCGGCCCCGATCACCGTCAGGCCGGCAAGCGCACCGGCATACCATCGCGCGTTGACGCATTCCCCGAACAGCGCGGTCCCCGCCGCCATCACCACCAGCGCGATGGACAGGCCCCGCCGCAGACCGATCCGCCGCGTCAGCGCCGTCGCCGGCAGCGGAAAGATGAAATAGGCGAGATAGAAACAGACGGGCACCAGAAACGCCGAGACATCATCCAGATTGAAAGCAACCTGGACGAACGTGATCAGCGGGCCGTTCAGCCAGGTCACGAAACCGATGCTGAAGAACAGGGTGGCCATGATCAGGATGGGGCGCCAGCCATAGGCCCCGGCGGGGCTGCGTGCCGCAAGGCTGGCCACCCACGACCGTCCATTGAATCCCCCGGCCGGTGAAGACACCGGCCGGGGCGAAAGATCGGGTCCGTCCTGCACCATCAGAACCCGGTGGACAGCGAAACCACGGCGGCAAACACGCCGCCGACATAATAGACCGGCGCGCCGCCCGTGGCGATTTGGCCGGTCGACGTGACGTGCGGATGGGCGTTCGCGGTGTAGCTGGAGCCGGAGAGATAGTGATTGTCGCCGAGATTGGTCAGGTTGAGCTGGATCTGCGGGTGCTTCATCGGCCCCAGCGCCTTCATCCGATAACCCAGCCCCAGGTTCGACGTAATGTAGGACGGCATTTTCTCATCATTCATGAAGGTCGTGTACTGGGTATCGACATAGCGCAGGTCGAAATTGCCGAAGAAGGTGCCGTCATCGTAATTCAGGCCGATGGTGCCGGTGAATTTCGGCGCCGCCACCGCGACCTTGCCTGCCGTCGGCAGCGAGCCCATCCCGGTGTTGAAATCATTGTCGAAGGTCGAATGCAGGAACTGGCCCGAGACATACGGGCTGAAATGATGCCAGCGCGCCAGCCCAAGTTCCGCCTGGATGCCGCGCGAGGTCTGGCCGCCGATATTGATCGGGGATGCAACCATCTGGTTGGTGCCGGGAATATAGCCCGTCGACGTTACCTGATGGTTGGTCATGTTGATGTTGAACAGCGACATCGAGAAATTATAAAGACCGCCCTGATGACGATAACCGATTTCCTCGCTGATCGAATATTCGGGCTTGAGGCTCTGCGGCTGCATCACCGCGTGTGACGAATTCGGGTCGAAGATCTGCGAATAGGCCTCGACCGAGGCCGGAGCCCGGAATGCCGTCGTCCCGTTGAGGAAGATCTGGTCGTGCGGCGTGATCTTGTAACTTGCCGAGAATTGCGGCAACGGTTCGAAGTAATTGCCCTGCATCTTGTACGGGTCCGCCCCGGGGATCAGGTTCGTTCCCTGACGCGAGACCATGGCGACGCGGAAGCCGGCGCTGAGGGTCAGCCTGTCGTTCAGCAGGCGCTGCGTATCGGCGATGAACAGCGTGTTGACCTGCTGCATGAAATTCAGATC
Organism: Gluconacetobacter tumulicola; assembly: GCF_014174215.1. Taxonomy (GTDB): domain Bacteria; phylum Pseudomonadota; class Alphaproteobacteria; order Acetobacterales; family Acetobacteraceae; genus Gluconacetobacter; species Gluconacetobacter tumulicola. The sequence continues at coordinate 162,060 of NZ_JABEQL010000001.1, forward strand.
GTACCCGGACAGGATATGCCCGTTCACGCGGATCGGCGTGCCCGACCAGCCGCTGCCATCGGCATTGACCGGCAGGAAATCCGACAGTTCCTCATGGGTGGTATAGGCGTACCACCAGCCGAAGGAGAACGTGTTGCTCTTGCTGATCCGCCAGTCGGCCGACATGTTCAGCCCACCCGTCTTCTGGTTCCACGGATCGCGACCCACGGTCAGGATGCTGCCATTGACGACGGTTCCGCCCGAAAGCTGGCCATATTGCTGCGTTCCGTAATACCCGCCGACCGCCGGAATGTTTTCGCCGCCCAGGGACGGACCGAACTGATGGACGTAGTAAGGCGTCACATGCAGCTTCAACCGGTCCGTCAGCGAGAAGTTCATCGGCATCACGAGAAGCTGCTGGTTCAGATTCTGGTTCGCCAGCTTGTAGTAACGCGCGTCGCCCGGAGTGAAATTCGGGTCGTAGGAGAATCCGACGCCATATTGCTTCCATTGCGCCATGGTGGGCGCCCGCCACGAGGTCGCTTCCTGACGGTTGTAGGAGAATATGGCGGCGATATTGTTGCCGTCCCCCCACTCCTTCACGAATTTGGTGTCGAGATGATAACGCATGAAACCACCGGGACCGCGCGCGCCATTATCGTAGCCGGTATGGGAGAAGGACAGGAACCCGCGCACGCCGGACTTACCGATGTCACCCGTATCGAACCGCAGGAATTCCTTGTTGAAACTATAGGAACCGCCGGCAAGATCGGCAAATCCGCCCATATGGTGCGACGGGTTGATCGCCGTCGCCGTGATCTGTCCGCCCACGGCGTTGTAGAACGGCGCGTTCAGGTCCGGCGCCCCCTGGGAAATCGTGACGGAACCAAGATTCTCGGTATCGACCAGCGTTGCCGTATAGGGCGCGTAATTGATCGGGTCCGCCAGCGGCGCGCCTTCGAACAGATAACCGAACTGGGTTTCGTTCAGGCCACGAACCTGGAGATGGTCCCCGGTGGTGCCGAACGGGTCCTGGCTGCTCACCGTCACGCCGGGAAGATCGGCGATCAGGGACGTGATGTTGGATGACGGCGACTGTTTGGCGATGAAATCGCGCGTGATGCCGCTCTGCGAACGCGGCGCGGATTGCGGCGGCATCAGCCCGCCGCCCGGCGTGCGATTGGTAATGCCCGTCGCCGCCACGGCATGGTTGGTGACCGAGATTTCTTCTGATGACCGGGTGAACTGCCCCAGGACGGACGAACTCAGATCATCGCCGCCGGAAGCCTGGTTCTGGACCGCCGGCGCGCTCGCCGTGGCCTTCCGGTCCTCGCCGATGGCCGTCTTTTTCGTCTGGGCGTGCGCGGCTGCCGCGACAAGGCCGGTCAGCGCAACGCAGGAGAGGGAAAGCTGGCGGAATGAGATGCGCATGGTGACAACTCCACGACCCGGCTGACGGTGAACAGTCTCTGTCATTGCTCTTCAGAAACAAGCTCGCAAACGGGTTTTTAATGCGCAACAGGAATTTAATTCGGGTGACTTAATTCGAACTTAAAACAAAGTGTTTTCGTTCTCCACCCGCAAAACTGTTGCGGGAATGACACAATCTCGCCGGCCACACAGGCCGTTCAAACGCCGTCCGGACCGAAAATGAAGTAGCGCGCCGCAAGGCTTGCGGCGCCGCAGGCAAAGCTGTCGGGCTCAAAATCCCGGAACTGGATCATACCCCGCGAAACCGGGCGCCGCAGGATGTGGGACTCGGTCTCGCGTTGCAGGGCATGGCCATAGATCCCGTCACGCAGGTTGGGGTCCAGCATCACCACGACATGGCTCGGATCGATCAGCTGGATCAGATGGGCGGTGGCAAGTCCCATCGAGGCGCCGGCATGATGCAGGATCGACAGCGCCTCGGGGTGCGCACCGGCCGCCAGCCGGGCCAATTCGGCGATCTCTCCGGGCAGCCCCGCCCGCCGAGCGGCATTGCCGATTGCCAGAAGCGAGGCCACGGTCTCCAGGCAGCCGCGATTGCCACAGCGACACGGCAGGGCATGGGCCATGTCCGTCACGATCGGCGCGTGCGACATTTCCCCCGCCCCACCGGCATAACCGCGCAGAAGCCGCCCATTGACGATGTTCGCGCAACCGATGCCGTTGCTGATAAAGATCACGCTGAAATCGGGGCTGCTTCGCAAGGCTCCGAACAATTGCTCGCCCAGGATCAGGGCATTCGCATCGTTCTCGATCCAGGTCGGCAGGCCGGTCCGCTTCGACAGCACCCCCCCGATATCGACATCGCGCCAGCCCAGGGCGGCACAGGCCAGGCAGGTCTGACGATCGTTGGCCACAAAACCCGGAAGAGCCATGCCAACGCCCGAAACCTTGGCCGACCGAAGCCCCTTCCGCAGGTGCGTGATCGCATCGCACAAGGACGACACGCATGTTTCCAGATCAGCATGACGCGGCAGCTCCATACGGTCGTGCACGGTTCCATGCAGGTCGGTCAGCACCACGATTGCCGGATCGTCCTGCAGGGAAATGCCGATGAACCACGCCGCTTCCGCCCGCACGGCAAGCGGCACCGAAGGCCGCCCGCTGCCGTGAACCGGCGTCTGCTCGCACAGGATTTCCTGCTTCAGCAGATCGCGCACCAGGCTGGACACGGCGGCCTTGCTCATGCCCAGGCGCAAGGCGAGTTCGCTCCGGCTCTCCGGTCCATTGCGACTGAGGCTGCTCAGAATCAGATAATGTCCGGTGGAGAACATGCTGAGAGGTCCCTGAAGGAATCGTCGGTCAATAGTTTATATTATGAACTATGTTGACGGAATAGGGAAATGTCTGTTTACAAAAAAGGGCCGATAAACAGGGTCGGGGTAGACGGGCCTGCCTGTCGTCCGGATGGGCAATCTGAGTGTGGAACCCTTCATGATTCTTTGCGCAGATATTGGTGGATCGTTCATCGATTTCGCGGTGGTTCACCCCGATGGACGGACCGAACACCGCCGCTCCGTTCCGACACCGCTCGATAACGCCCCCGCCTTCATCGGCGCACTTGTCGCGCTCTGCGCGCCCTGGCCCGACATGCCGCTGCACATCGCCATAGCGGGCGTGGAATGTCCCGATACCGGCATCATCCACGCGGCGAACATTCCCTGCCTGCAAGCCCTTCCGCTTGCCGCCCATCTCCACCGGGAAACCGGTCGCGCGGTCCGGATCGCCAATGATGCGGATTGTTTTGCACTGGCCGAGGCCCATTTCGGCATCGCCAAGGGGCATCGCAATGTCTTCGGCGTGATTCTCGGTACGGGAATCGGTGGCGGTTTCGTCCTCGATGGCCGGATCGTGCCAGGCCTGGGCGGCGTGACGGGCGAATGGGGGCATGCGCCGGTTGTCATCCCCCCTCCTGTCCCCCTTGATCAGGAGGCAGCCGAGACCCTGGTCCCGCTCTTTCGCTGCGGCTGCGGCATCTCGGGGTGCCTCGACACGATCGCGGGCGCCCGCGCGCTGGAACGGCTGCATCTCTGGGCGGGCGGCACGCCGCAGACCAGCCGGGCGATCTTCGAAGCCTGGCAGACAGGCGATCGCCAGGCCGGCAGGACGCTCGATATCTGGCTGTCTTATATGGGCGCCGGCCTGGCCCATGTGATCAACGTCACCGGCAGCACCATCGTCCCGGTCGCCGGCGGCCTGAGCAACGCCCACGCCCTGGTCGACGCGCTGGACGAGGCCGTCCGCGCCCGCATCCTGACCACCACGTCCGGCCCGCTTCTCAGGCGCGCTGCACTAGGAGCCGATGCCGGCCTGCTCGGCGCGGCCTGCCTCGGGCTGGATATCCGCGCGCAGGAGTGAAAGGGCGGTTCAGCCTCCCTCTCCGCTTTCCACCATTGTTTTCAGACCGTGCAGGACGATATCCCAGTTTTGCGCCGCATGGTCCGCCTGCTCTTCGGTCGCGCAATTGGACGTCGTCACCGTGATGTTCACCCGTCCATTCTCGTCGCCCAGGCGATATCGAATGACCAGACGCGCCTCGGGCAAATCCTCGGTGCCCGAAAAGCTCGACCAATAGCTGTAGGACAGACCGGCTCGGGGCTCGAAAGCCAGCACCGTACCGCGATCCTCATAGTGTTTGCCTTGATACTCCCCCCGGAAAATCATCGACGCGCCGATCTGCCAATCCGTCGTCAGCTTCGTCCCGAAGAAATAACGTTCAATCAAGGGCGGACTGGTCAGGGCATCCCAGACCATGGCAATAGGTGCATCAATCAGAATGTTGGCGGATTTTTCATACATCGCGCTATCCTCGAAACGAGACGCAAGGATAAGTTCGGCACCGAGCCATGGCTTGTAAAAACCCGACGGAATCGCCCCCTTCGCTGGATCGTGCCGTCCTGTCCATTCCTGCGAGCGTCAGGACCGGCAGAATTTCGCCGCCAGACGACCTGTCCCCGATGATCGAGCATTTCTGGTGGGTACAATGGTCGACCGAACAGGGACAGTCATCAGAGGTGCTGTCCTATCCCTCCGTTCATATCGTGTTCGAGAAACAGCACGCCGAAATCGTGGGAATCGTACGGAAAAAATTCACACGAAGACTTGAAGGAGACGGAGAAGTCTTCGGAATCAAATTCCGTCCCGCCATGTTCCGCCAATGCGACAGCACGTCCGCCTGCAAGCTGACGGATAGAACCCTCCCGCTGGATCTTGCCGTCTGGGATCGCGCACTCATCTCCCAATTGCTCCACGCTCCGTCGATACAGGAAAAAGCGCGTCTCGCGGAAATGGTCTTGCGTCTGGTCGCAAGGCCCGTCGACCGGCGCGCCCTCCAGATCCGCGATCTGGTCGAAGACGTTCGCACCAATCCGGACATGCGCTCGGTGGCCGACCTGGTCCTGAAATCAGGATGGACCGAGCGCGCGCTGCAACGACTTTTCCGCGACTATCTGGGGGTCAGTCCCAAATGGGTCCTGCGGCGCTTTCGGCTTCAGGAAGCGTCGGAATGCCTGGCGAAGGGTGCTGGCACGATCGCCTCGATCGCGGCGGAACTCGGCTATTTCGACCAGGCGCATTTTACGCGTGATTTCAAATCCGTCGTCGGTCTCTCGCCCCGTTGTTTTCTGAACAGAACAAAAGGCATAAAATAACGCACGTCACAATCCGGCAGAAAAACGCGGCCTCACACGTCAGACGTGAAAGCTCTCGCCGCAGCCACACCGCCCCTTCTCGTTCGGATTATTGAAGGTGAAGCCGGATTCGAGTTGCTTGACCTCATAATCCATCGTCGTGCCGATCAGGAACAGCGTCGCCTTGCGGTCGACCAGCACGGTCACGCCCTTGTCGGTCACGACCTCATCGCCCGGCCCGGCCGCCTCGACAAAGCTCATATCGTAGGCGTGGCCGGAACACCCCTTGGTCGAGACCGCAATCCGCAGCAACTGCCCGGCATGGGCCGTGGCATACAGCGCCCGCAGCCGATCGGCCGCGCGGTCGGACAGCGCCATCAGGGGCGGCAGCGCCCGCCGGGTCGGAGCGGACGATGCGGTCGTCGCATTGCTGGAAACAGTCATTGGCAATCTCCCAATCCCGGCGGGCATGGCATCCCGCCGCGACGTGTCAGAACATGTTCAGGCTCAGACGGGCATCGTCGCTCATGCGCGACATATCCCATGGCGGGTCCCAGACGATCTCGACCGTCGCCTCGGTCACGCCAGGGACGGCGCGAACCGCTTCCTGCACCTGAGCCGGCAGTTCCTGCGCGCTGGGACAGTTGGGGGCCGTCAGCGTCATTTCAATGCGCACCGTGCCGTCACGATGCAGGTCGATGGCGTAGATCAGGCCCAACTCATAGATATTCACCGGAATTTCCGGATCGTAGACCGAGGCGATGGCCGCGATCACGGCCTCCTCGTCGGGCACCGCCGCCGCACCGTCCGCCGCCGGCTCGCCGTCAGGCGTCCAACCTGCCACCGCAGGGCTGTCCCCAGCCGCAGGCGCGTCGAACGAGAAGGCATGCCCCTCCGCCCCGTTTCCGGTCTCTTCCATCGCGGCCATCCTGTCGGTCTGAACCATCATTCCCGCCTCATCCGTCCCTCGTCTCACCCACCGGCGTTCCCGCAGGCGCCTCGATCAATGCCGCCTCCAGCGCCGACCATGCCAGGGTCGCGCAGCGGATGCGCGACCGGTGCCGGTGCAGGGGCGCGAAGACCCTCAATTCCGGACAGGAATCGCCGTCCTGCCCGCTTTGCAGCAGGGCGGTAAAATCCCGCCCCATGGTCGCGGCCCCGATCCTGTCCTGCCCCGCCACCAGCCCGGCCATCATGTCGGCCGAGGCCAGGCAGATCGCACATCCTCGCGTCTGGTGACGAACCGTCCCGATCCGCCCGTCCGCATCCAGCCAGACCCCGATCCGCACCCGGTCGCCGCACATCGGGTTCGTGCCCTCGCCCCGGCCGGTCGCGCCTTCCAGCGGGCCGGCATGGACGGGCGCACGCGCCCGTTCGATCACCTGCCGCTGATAAAGCCCGTCCTGATCCATCGGCCCGCGCCCGCTCCCGTCTCAGACGAAGAAGCCGCGGATCTGCGTCAGCGTCGATGCCAGCGCATCCACCTCCTCGCGCGTCGTGTAGAGCGCAAAGCTGGCACGGGCGGTGGCGGACAGGCCCAGGCGCCGCATCAGCGGCTCCGCGCAATGATGGCCGGCCCGCACCGCGATCCCGTTGCGGTCCAGCAGGGTTGCGATGTCATGCGGATGCACATCGTCCATCGTGAACGAAATCACGCCCCCACGCTCCGCAGGCGCCCCCACGACGCGCAGGCCCGGCACCTCGGCCAGGCGCTGCAGCGCATAATCCACCAGCGCCGTCTCATGCGCCGCAATCGCATCGTACCCGATCGCTTCGATATAGCTGATGGCCGCCCCCAGCCCGATCGTCTCGATGATCGCCGGCGTGCCGGCCTCGAATTTATGCGGCACGGTAGCCCAGGTGGAGCGCTCGAAACTGACCGAGGAAATCATGTCCCCACCACCCAAGAACGGCGGCATCGCCTCCAGCAGTTCGCGCCGTCCCCACAGCACGCCGATCCCGGTGGGACCATACAGCTTGTGGCCGGTGAAGGTGTAGAAATCGGCGTCGATCGCCTGCACATCGACCCGCCGATGCACGACGAACTGGCTGCCGTCGAACAGCACGCGCGCCCCGGCCGCATGGGCGATATCGGCAATCCGCCGCGCCGGCGTCACGGTGCCCAGCACGTTCGACATGTGGGTAACGGCCACCAGCGCCACCTTGCCGTCCGCCACCAGCCGCTCCAGCGCGTCCAGTGCAATGTCGCCCTCATCGGTAATCGGCGCCACGCGCAGCTCTATACCCGTCCGGTCCCGCAGCATCTGCCACGGCACCAGATTGGCATGGTGCTCCATCTCCGAAATCACCACCGCCTGCCCCGGCCGCATCAGGCTGCCGAAGGAATGCGCGACCAGATTGATCGCCTCGGTGCTGTTGCGGGTAAAGATCACCTCTTCCCGCGCCGTAGCACCGATCAGCCCGGCCACCTGGTCACGCACCGCCTCATAGGCATCGGTGGTGCGCTCGCTCATCCAGTGCAGCCCGCGATGGATGTTGGCGTATTGCGTGCGCATGGTGTCGGCCATCGCATCGATCACCTGAACCGGCTTCTGCGCCGAGGCGGCACTGTCCAGAAAGACCAGCGGGCGCCCATGCACCGTCTCGCCCAGGATCGGGAAGTCGGCACGCCGGTCGCGCAGCGCGTCGATCGGGTCGGTCATCACGGAAGGCGAGACATCCATGTTACGCGTCCTTTCGGGTCCACCAGGTCTCGACCGCGCGGTTCAACACCGCCCGCAGGGCCTCGTCCCCCATCAGTTCGACCGCGTCGTGCAGGAACGCCTTGACCAGAATGGCCCGGGCCTCTTCCCCCGCCACGCCACGGCTGCGCAGATAGAACAGCTGGTCGGCATCCAGTGCCCCCACGGTCGCGCCATGGCTGCACCGCACGTCGTCGGCATAGATTTCCAGTTCCGGCTTCGCATCGATCTCGGCATGGTCCGACAGCAGCAGGGCCTGGTTCATCTGGTAGCCGTCGGTCTTCTGCGCAACACGCTCCACCAGGATCTTCCCCTGGAAGACGCCCCTGGCATGGCCCGCCAGCACGTTCTTCACCGTCTGGCGCGAATTGCACGACGGCGCGGCATGCGTGATCACGCTGGTCAGGTCGGCAATCTGCCGCCCGTCCAGCAACTGCGCACCGTTGACATGCACGATGCCACCCTCGGCATTCAGCCGCGCATGAACCTCGTGTCGCGCCAGGGCCGCGCCCAGCGTCAGGGTGAAACTGTCATAGGACGCATCGCCCCCGACCTCGGCATGGACCACCGCCAGATGCCGGGCAGCCGGGTCCTCGGTCTGCAGCTTGGCGTGGATCAGATGCCCGCCCTCGGCAACCGCAACATCCAGCACCGGATTGTTCAGATAGTCGCCGCGCCCGACCGACAGATCCAGCACCGACAGCCGCGCCCCGGCCCCCAGCACGATGCGATGCCTTGGATGAACCGACAGCGCCACGCCATCGGGCGCAACCACGACCGACAGCAGCATCATCCGCCCGGCATCGACGCCAGGTGCCACCGTCAGCGCCAGCCCGTCTTCAGCCAACAGGGCATTCAGCGCGCTGGCAACATCGTCATGCGCCGTCAGGTCCGCGCCGGCAGCAAACCGCGTGACCGACACCCCGTCCGGCAGGCGCGACAGGTCCGGCGCAAAACGCCCATTGACCATGACAGCACGCGGCAGATCGGCATCCGGATCATAAGCCCGCACGGTATCGGCCAGCAGCGCATCGACCACCACCCCGTCCGCCTGCGCCGACGCCCCGGCAAAGGGAATATCCGCCAGCGTCCGCAGCGAGGTATATTTCCACGCCTCGACACCCGTGCGCGGCAGGCCGGCCCGGCGCAGCAGGTCGGCCGCCTGCACGCGCGTGGCGTTCCCGTCCCCGCCCGTGTAGCGGTTCAGGAACGCGGCGGCGCTGACGCCGGCGGGAGCGATCGCGTTCACGCGGCCTCCGCCAGGAAACGGGCATAGCCCTGGGCCTCGAGCTGCTTGGCCAGTTCCGGCCCGCCGCTATGGATGATGCGCCCGCGCGCCATCACATGGATGCGGTCCGGCACGATGTAATCCAGCAGCCGCTGATGATGGGTAATGACCAGCGCCGAGAAATCCGGCGCGCGCAGCGAATTCACGCCCTCGGCCACGATGCGCAGCGCATCGATGTCCAGCCCGCTGTCGGTCTCGTCCAGAATGGCGAAGGAGGGGTTCAGCATGCGCATCTGCAGCACTTCGTTGCGCTTCTTCTCACCGCCCGAAAAGCCGACATTCACATTGCGCTTCAGCATGTCGTCGGACATCGACAGATGCTTCGTCTCCTGCCGCACCGCCTTCAGGAAGGCCACCGCGTCCAGTTCGTCCTGCCCGCGGGCGCGGCGCACCGCGTTCACGGCCGTACGCAGGAAATTCGCATTATTGACGCCCGGCAGTTCGACCGGCGCCTGAAAGGCCAGGAACAGGCCCAGCGCCGCGCGCTCTTCCGGCTCCAGCGCCAGCAGGTCCTGACCCTTGAAGGTCGCGCTGCCCGCCGTCACCTCATAATCCTCGCGCCCGGCCAGCACATAGGAGAGCGTGGACTTGCCCGACCCGTTCGGGCCCATGATGGCATGGACCTCGCCGGCCGGGATCTCCAGATCGACGCCGCGCAGGATTTCCTTGTCCGCGCCGTTATCCGAAATCTTGGCGCACAGGCCGGCAATCCGCAAAAACTCGTTGCTCACGTCACTCATCTCCGTTCAGCCGACGCTGCCTTCAAGGCTGATCTGCAGCAATTTCTGGGCCTCGACCGCGAATTCCATCGGCAGTTCCTTCAGCACGTCCTTGCAGAAGCCGTTCACGATCAGCCCGACCGCATCTTCCTCGGACAGGCCGCGCTGGCGGCAATAGAACAGCTGGTCTTCCGAAATCTTCGAGGTCGTCGCCTCATGCTCGATCTTGGCCGACAGGTTGCGGCTTTCGATATAGGGCACGGTATGCGCACCGCACTGGTCGCCGATCAGCAGGCTGTCGCACTGGGTAAAGTTCCGCGCGCCGGCCGCCTTGGGCATCATCCGCACCAGCCCGCGATAGGTGCTGTCGGAATGGCCGGCGCTGATGGTCTTGGCGATGATCGTCGAGCGCGTATTGCGCCCCAGATGGATCATCTTGGTCCCGGTATCGGCCTGCTGGTGGTTGTTGGTCACCGCGACCGAATAGAACTCGCCCACCGCGCCGTCGCCCTGCAGGATGCAGGACGGATATTTCCAGGTAATGGCCGACCCGGTCTCAACCTGCGTCCACGAGATCTTGGACCGGTCGCCCCGGCACGCGCCGCGCTTGGTCACGAAATTATAGATCCCGCCGCGCCCGTGCTCGTCGCCCGGATACCAGTTCTGCACCGTCGAGTATTTGATCGACGCATCGTCCATCGCCACCAGTTCGACCACCGCCGCATGCAACTGGTTCTCGTCGCGCATCGGCGCGGTGCAGCCTTCCAGGTACGAGACCGACGCCCCGTCCTCGACCACGATCAGCGTGCGCTCGAACTGTCCGGTATTGCGCGCATTGATGCGGAAATAGGTCGACAGCTCCATCGGGCAGCGCACGCCCTTGGGCACATACACAAACGACCCGTCGGTGAAGACGGCCGAATTCAGCGCCGCATAGAAATTATCGGCTACCGGCACCACGCTGCCCAGATAACGGCGCACCAGTTCGGGATGCTCGCGCACCGCCTCGGAAATCGGACAGAAGATCACGCCCGCCTTGGCCAGCGTCTCGCGGAAGGTGGTCACCACCGACACGCTGTCGAACACCGCATCCACCGCGACCGGCGGCCGCGCAACCTCTCCTTCGGGCAGCTCGACGCCAGCCAGCAGCGCCTGTTCATGCAGCGGAATGCCCAGCTTCTCGTAGGTGCGCAGCAGTTCCGGATCGACCTCTTCCAGCGATTTCGGGCCCGCCTTCTTCTTCGGCGCGGCATAGTAATGCGCGTCCTGGAAATCGATCGGCGGATGGCTGACCTTGGCCCATGTCGGCTCGGTCATGGCCTGCCAGGCCTGGAACGCCTTCAGCCGCCATTCCAGCAGCCATTCCGGCTCCTGCTTGCGGTGCGAGATCAGGCGGATCGTATCCTCGGTCAGGCCCTTGGGGGCCATGTCCATCTCGATCTCGGTCTCGAAGCCCCATTTATAGGTGGACTGGCCCAGGCTCTCGACCGCATCGCGGGTTTCGGCAATCGCTGGCATGTCTTCCTGCTCCCTCAGACTGCGACGGCCGGGCCGGCAGCGGATATGTCATGGGCCGCACACGCAGCCCCCGGTCCCCGCGCGGCCTGCCCGCGGGTCTGCATGTCGGCCAGCGTGATCGAGGACAAGGCCCCGCGGATCGCGTCATTGACCGCATCCCATTGCCCGCACAGGCCGCACAGCGTGCGTGCATCGCACTCCCCGCCATCGACGCACGCCGTCAGCGAGATCGGCCCGTCCACGGCGGTAATGACCCGCGCCACCGAAATTGCGTTCAGCGGCAGCGCCAGACGGTATCCCCCACGCGCGCCGCGCAGGGAAATCACCAGTTCGTCGGCCGCCAGGATCTTCAGCACCTTGGCCACGGTGGGTTCGGGAATGCCCGTGGCCTGCGACAGCGCCGGCGACGTCATCACCTCGTCCTGCTGCGCCAGACGCACCAGGGCAACGACGGCATAGTCGGTCAGCTTCGACAGTCTCAGCACCCGCACCCTCCTTTTCGTCCCTGGATTGCGGCCCGCCCCATAGCGGACCAATTCAGTACTGATTTATGATCCAGATGATGCCCCACGGCGCCAGCGTCAAGTGCAAACCACGCACGCCGGGCCGTCGCGGCCGCATGGCACCGGCCGTTCATCCCACCTGCGCTCCGAAAACCAGGTGCAGCGCCAGCGACAGCACCGCCCCGGCCAGAAAACCGACCAGCGTGCCGTTCAGCCGCACGAACTGCAGGTCCTTGCCCACCCGCAATTCCAGCCGCGAGACCAGCATGTCGGTATCCCAGCCCGCCACCACTCCGGCAATGAAGCGCGACAGACGCTCGCGCACGAAGGGCAGGCTGCCCAGGATCATGCGCCGCGCCCACCCGACCACGCGCTCACGCAGGGCCTGGTCGGTGCGCATCTGGTCCGCCAGCCGCTGCAGCGTGTCCCGCACGATCGACGCAGCCCAGCCGTCGGGACAGGCCATGTCGGCCTCGATCATCTGCCGCATCCGGCGCCAGACATCCCCGCCCCAGTCGCGGATGCTGTCATGGGTCATCACGCCCGCGATCGCCCCCGTGATCTCGCGGCGCCGCTCGGGGTCGGTCTCGATCCGGTCGATCTCGCCCCGCACCCAGGTCGTGAATCCCTCGCGCAGCTCCGAATTCTGCGGATCGATCCGGTCCAGTTCCTGATTGACCGCGATCAGCACCTTGGTCGCGATCGATCCCCCGATGGCCCAGCCCAGAATCCGCCCGCCCTGCTCGCGCACGCGGTCCTCGATCATGGCGCGCAGCGAATCTTCCTTGGCCTTCAGCCCATCCTTCATCCGCGCCAGCAGAAACGACAGGACTTCCTGATGCCGGTTCCCCTCCACCAGGGCCCGCAGGGTCCGCGCCACCACCGGCGCCACCTCCTCGCCCCCCAGGATCAGCGGCAGCATCCGCGCCACGGCCGACCCGGCCCGCCCGTCCTCCAGGCGCGCCATCACCGCGGGCGCGGCGCCGGCCAGCGTGCGGCACACGGTGTGGGCGGTCGCCGGGTCGTCCAGCAGCCCGGCCACGATTCCCGGCAGGTCGATCCGCTCAAGTGCCGCGGCCACATCGGCCTCGGTAAAGACATGCGTCGCCACGAAGCGGCCCAGCGCCTCGCCCAGGCGCGCCTTCTGCGCGGGCAGGATGGCGGTATGGGGAATCGGCAGGCCCATCGGCCGCCGGAACAGGGCGGTCACCGCGAACCAGTCCGCCAGTCCGCCCACCACCCCCGCCTTGGCGCCCGCCCGCAGCACGTCGAGCCACAGCGCATCGGCCACCAGGCCGGCGGCCGGCGCGGCGTAGGCCGCCACGGTCACCGCCCCCATGCCGGCCAGCAGGCCACCGGCCGCGCGGCGATATCGGCGCAATGTCCGCCAGGCGGCCCGATCCGCGTCGAACCTGGCATTTTCCGCATCGGGGCTCGTCTTCATCCCCCGCTCGATACCACTCCGCACGCGCCGACCCAAGCGCCGCCCGCGCGATCCGCTGTCCCGCCTGCGGCACGCCGACCGAAATTCGGCGTGATCCGCCCCGCGAGACATTGCGATGGGAACGCGAACATGAAACGCTGCCGGGGCGTGATGCACGGATGACTACGGAAAAGACAGGCCAGCAATGACCGACACCTCCATCAGCGATGCGGCGGAAATGCTGCTCGACCTCGCACGGCAATCGGTCACGGGGGCCGAAGACCTGTCCGCGGGCAATCCCATCATCACGCTGGCCCGCCGAATCGGCCGGCGCCTGACCGCCGGCACGCTGACCACCGACATGCTCGACGGCGTGGTGCGTCATCTGCGCGACGACGCCTTTCGCAGCCGGGCCGCACGCCTGGGCAGCTATGTCGACGGCACCGACGATTCGCGGATCGCGACCCGCCTGCGCGACGTCGCCCGCACGGTCGCCGGCGCACCGGGGCCGGACGGCACCCCGCCCACCTTCGGCGCCTTCCGCAAGACCGTGGAACGCTGCCGCTTCGCGGCCGTCTTCACCGCCCACCCGACCTTCGCCCTGGCCAATCCGGTCTACGACCTGCTGGCGACGATGGCCTCTTCCGACGCCACGCCCCCCGCCGCCCTGCCGGAGCTTGAAACCCACCGCCGCGCCGCCCCGCCGACCCTGGAGGAGGAATTCGCCCTCGCCTCGGCCGCGATCCTGCGCGGCCGCGACGCGGTGGACCGGCTTACCGGCGCCCTGCTGGCCGAGGCCCGCGCCCGCTGGCCGCATGAATGGTCGGTCCTCAGCCCCCGCCCGGTGATCCTGACCAGTTGGGTCGGCTACGACACGGACGGGCGCACCGATATCGGCTGGTGGGACACGATCCGCCTGCGGCTGCGCATGAAGAAGCTGCAACTGGAACGGCTGCACGCGCAGATCGCCCCCCTGCTGCCGCCGGCCCAGGATCTGCATGCGCGGGTCGAACGCGCGCTGGACGCCGTGACCGCGCAGATCGAAGCCTGCCCGGTCGGCATCAGTGTGCAACCCGAAGCCGTGGCCGCCTTCGCCGCCGTGCTGATCGGCCGCAGTGACGAGGCGATCCCGGCAGCCAGCCATCTGGCCGCCTTGTTCCAGGAGGCCATCGACTCCGCTCCGCCCGACGACCGGATGGCCCTGTCCGTCGCCCGGGCCGGATTGCTGGCCCATGGCATGGGCGCCGCCCACACCCATGTGCGGCTGAATTCGACCCAGATCCACAATGTCGCCCGCCAACGGCTGGGGATCGAGGACAACCCGGAAAACCCGTCACAGCGCCGCGCGCTGCTGACGCACATCAACGACGCGCTGGAAGAAGCCCAGCCGGTCGAGATCGATTTCGGATCGCTGCTGGTCGAGCAGGCCACCGCCGCCCGCCTGATGATGACGGTGCGCCAGATCGTCCGCCATATCGACCATGAGAGCCCGGTCCGCTTCCTGATCGCCGAGACCGAGAGCGGCTACACGCTGCTGGCCGCCCTCTGGCTGGCCCGCACCTTCGGCATCGCCGATCATGTCGAAATCTCGCCGCTGTTCGAAACGCAGGAGGCACTGGAAAACGGCGCCCATATCGTCGAAGAGGCCCTGCGCTCGCCCCACTGGCGCGACTATCTGCGCCGCACCGGGCGGATGAGCCTGCAATTCGGCTATTCGGATTCCGGCCGCTATGTCGGGCAGCTCGCCGCCACCTACCTGATCGAGCGCCTGCGGCTGAAGATCTGCGACCTGCTGCGACGCTGGGACCTCACGGATGTCGAGGTCATCCTGTTCGACACCCATGGCGAGAGCATCGGCCGCGGCGCCCACCCGTTCCGCCTGACCGACCGGCTCGACTATCTGTCGCCGCCGCAGGCACGCGCCATCTTCGCCGATGCCGGCCTGCATATCCGCGAGGAAACCGCCTTCCAGGGCGGCGACGGCTACCTGCTGTTCGGCACAAGCGCACTGGCCGACGCCACCGTCAGCATCATCGCGGAACATGCCTTCGCCCATGCCCCCCGGGACCGCGACCCGGTCTATGACGAGCCCGATTTTTCCGCCGATTTCTTCTCGACCATCGGCGCGGGCATGGCGGCCCTGGTCGAGGACCCGGGCTACGCCGCCCTGCTGGGCGCCTTCGGCCCGTCCCTGATCGACAAGACCGGGTCCCGCCCCTCGGCCCGGCAGAGCGATGCCGGCGCCGCCACCACCCGCATCAGCCATCCCAGCCAGTTGCGCGCCATCCCCAACAACGCGATCCTCCAGCAGCTCGGCTGGTGCGCCAACACCATCCAGGGGCTGGGCACCGCCTCCGCCCGCCATCCCGAAACGTTCGAGGAATTCCTCGGCCGCAGCCCGCGCTTTCGCCGCGCGCTGGATTTCGCGGCCCACGCCCTGTCCCATTCCGACGACATGGTGCTGCGCGCCGTGATCTACATGCTGGACCCGGATATGTGGCTGAACCGCGCAACGGCCGAGACCGACCCGGCCCGGCGCGACGCCTATCTGGCCCTCATGCAGGGGCTGGAGCGGCTGAATTTCTGGGCCAGCACCCAGGCCATGTTCCGCCGCATCCAGTCCGACCACCTGGCCCTGCGTCGCGCCTGGGCACAGGCCCCCACCATGGGCACCGAAGAAAAGCTGCTGCACGCCATCCGCATCGCCATGATCGAGCAGCTCTGGCTGCTGTCGACACGCATCCCCTATTTCTCGCCGCGCAACGCCTTCTCGCGGGAAGCATTGACGACGCGCGTGCTGTGCCTGGAAATCCCCGCCGCCCTGCGTGAGTTGGACCACGTCTTCCCCTCGGTCACGCGCAGCGGGCTGGAACTGGATTATCACGAGGAACACAGCCCCCGCTCCGAAGGGGCCTATGTCCGCGAACATGCCGAAATCTTCGCGCCCATGCTGCGCCTGTTCAATCTGCTGCGCGAAACCAGCGTCGCGGTTATGCATCATGTCGGAGCCTTCGGCTGAGTATTTCGCTCGCCTCCCGCTCACGCCCCTCCTGGCAGGTCCGCGAACCGCCGCCGCCCACAGGCCGCCCCCTGAAGGCGGCGGCGCACCTGCCGGGGCTGCGGCGCGTCGTCGCCCCCAATCCCGGCCCCATGACCGGGCATGGCACCAATAGCTGGCTGGTCGATCACCCCGGCGGCACGGCCATCATCGACCCGGGCTCGGACCATCCTGCCCATCTCGAAGCCCTCCTCGCGGCGGCTGGCGGGCGGATCACCCATATCCTGCTGACCCACACCCATCGCGACCATCTGACCGGCGCCCGTCCGCTGGGCCAGATGGCGGGCGCGCCGGTCTGCGGCTTCCGCCACAGCGCGGTTCCCTCCTTCACCCCCGACATCGCGCTCGATGACGGGTCGGTCGTGGCGGGGCTGACGGTCCTGCACACACCGGGCCATGCGACCGACCATCTGTGCTTCCTGACGGCGGACGGCATCCTCTTCACCGGCGATCACATCATGGGCTGGTCGACGACCATGGTCCCACCCGCACCCGATGGATCGGTGCGCCAGTTCCTCGACGGCCTGGCCCGCATCGGCGCCCTGGCACCGTCCCTGCTGCTGCCGGCCCACGGGCCGCCGATCCCGACCCCCGAATCCTGCATCCGGGCCCTGATCGCGCATCGCCTGTCGCGCGAGGAAAGAATCCTCGCCGCCCTGCATCAGGGTCCCGCGACGCTCGATGAGATGATGCGGCGCGTCTACCGCGCCATACCGCCCACGCTGCGCCGGGCGGCGGAACTGAATCTGCTGGCGCACCTGGAAAAATTACGTGATGACGGTCGCGCCATTCACGATCGCGATGGCTGGCGCGCCACCACCGCCCACGGAGAGTCCCCGCCTTCCCAGGTCCCGGGCCGCCCGTGCCCCTGACGAACCGGAGGAACCGTTGACCACACGCCTGTCCCTGCTGCTGTCCGCGTCGCTCATCTGCCTGGGCCTGTCGCCGGCCCGCGCCGCCATCGACCATCCCGACACGGCCCATGCCGACACCACGCACGCCGCCCACCCTGCACAGCCCATCGAACGGACCAGCAGCGGCACGATCACGATCGACGGCAAATCCATCGCCTACCAGGCGGTGGCCGGCACATTGGTGGTCCATCCCCATGGATGGGACGATTCCGACGAAACCGTTCAGCACCAGACCCCGGGCAGCGACGCCCATGCCATCGACGGCAATCCCGACGCCACGGCGTCGATGTTCTATGTCGCCTATTTCCGCAAGGACAGCCGGGCGGAATCCCGCCCCGTCACCTTCATCTATAATGGCGGACCGGGCTCGTCCTCGGTGTGGCTGCATATGGGCGCCTTCGGCCCGCGCCGGGTGGTGACGAACGACGACACCCACACCCCCGCCAGCCCCTACCGGCTGATCGACAACCCGCAGAGCCTGCTGGACGTCACCGACCTGGTGTTCGTCGACGCGCCGGGCACCGGCTTCGGCCGCATCAACGGCAAGGACAAGGAAAAGCTGTTCTGGGGCGTGGATGCCGACGGCCAGGCCTTTACCAGCTTCGTCACCCAGTTCCTGGCGAAATATGGCCGCTACAACTCGCCGAAATACCTGTTCGGCGAAAGCTACGGCACCATGCGCTCGGCCGTCCTGGTCAACGATCTGCAAAATCAGGAAAACATCGATTTCAACGGCGTGATCCTGCTGTCGCAGATCCTCAGCTACGACAACAGCGTGGACGAACCGGCGCTGAATCCGGGCATGGACGAACCGTTCGTGCTGGCCCTGCCGACCTATGCCGCGACGGCATGGTATCATCACAAGCTGCCGCAGCAGCCCGCGGACCTCAAGACCTTCCTGGCCGAGGTCGAGCATTTCGCCAGCACCGACTACCTGGCAGCCCTGCAGCAGGGCGCAGGACTGCCCGACGCCGACCGGGCAAGGATCGTCGAGCGCCTGCATGCCTATACCGGCCTGCCCGCGGATTATGTCCGCCGCGCCGACCTGCGCATCGACGGCGGCGAATTCTCCAAGACCCTGCAATCGGATGACGGCATGACGACCGGCCGGCTGGATACCCGCTTCTCCGGCCCCGCGCTGGACCCGCTGAGCGAGGAAGCCGGATACGACCCGCAATCGACCGCCATCAGCTCGGCCTATGTGTCGCTGTTCAACGACTATGTGCGCAAGACGCTGAATTACGGCGACGGCCTGACCTACCGTCCGGAAATCGACATCCAGCACTGGAACTTCCACCACGCCGCCGGCGGTCCCGACGCGACGGAATCCGACGGCCCTGCCAACGTGATGCCCGACCTCGCCCAGGCGATGAAGACCAACCCGACGCTGAAGATCATGCTCAACGCCGGCTATTTCGACCTGGCGACCCCGTATTACGAGGGGATCTACGAAATGCGCCACCTGCCGATCCCGGCCGCCTTGCAGAAGAATATCGAATTCCGCCAGTACCGGTCAGGCCACATGGTCTATGCCAATATCCCGGCCCTGACCGAACTGCACGACAACATCGCCGACTTCATCCGCCGCACCGACAACCAGCCGGCGGCCGTAGCCAGCGCACCGTAAAGCGGACGATTTTCATTGACGCCTGCCGGCCATGTCGTAAATTCGTGGCCGGTTCGACGCGACCCGCCGCCTGCGGCCCCACCGGCCACGGTGAACACGTCTTCGCTCCGCCCCCTCCTGTCCCGGGCGAGCCCGTCAGCAATGCAGGCCCTGATCCCGACGGTTCGCCCTGACAGACGAGGTTGGGCATGCGTACCTTCAGACACGCCAAACTCATGGCATCGACCCTCCGCGCGGATCTCGCGGAACGGGGCACGATAATCGGTCACTCCGAAAGCCTGGAGATCGTGGCACGACAATTCGGTTTCAGGAACTGGAACGTCCTGGCCGCCCGGATCGCCGCCGCCGAACAGCAGGCCGCACCCGCCCGGCTGCCGACTGGATGGTTCGCCGCCGGCACCGCCCCGGAAAACTACCGGATCGGCGTGGAACCGGATCACGGCGACGCTCCGACGCGCACGGCCGGCATCACCTGCCTGTTCACCCCCGACGACCCCGATGCGGCGCGGATCGAAAAGGGTTTCGCCACCTTGATGCAGGCGGTCGATGCCCACCCGTTCATCGGGCAGCGGCTGCGTTTCTCGGCCCGACTGAAAACCCGCGACGTCACCGGCCAGGCCACGATCTGGATGCGGGTCGACGATGACAAACCGACCACGATCCTCTTCGACAATCTGACGAACCGGCAGAATGACGCCGCCCTGACGGGCACATCGGACTGGACGCCACGCCACATCGTCTTCCAGATCCCCGACGATGCCGACAGTCTCCATTACGGCTTCCTGCTGACCGGCATGGGAACGGTCCAGGTGCGGGATGTCCGCCTCGAAACGGTCGACATGGAAGAAGCCGTTTCCACCACGCGACAACTGTACCAGGGTCAGCGCCGCAAACGCCGCGTGGCCGAAGGTGGGCCGCGAAACCTCGATTTTTCCCACCTCGCCTAGCCTCTCGCCGATCATGCGGCTTCGGAGGTCGAAGGGCACATGACCGCAAACGCGCGGTGGATCGCCGACAGGGCAATTTTGCAAATGCGCTCTCAGTTAACGGCCATTGCAGCCATCATGTAAATCCGGCATTGCCCAGGCCACGCGGGATTTCATGCTTTTCATGCAGCCAGTGGCTGCGCCGCCTGGTTTCGTAGCGCAGGATCTGTGTCGGATTGTCGACCAGGCTGGCGATGCAGATGGTCTGCGCCCCGGCCGAAGCCCGGGCCAGTTGCGCGAAGGGCAGGTCACCAGCGCAGTTCGGTCACGCCCCCTCCAAGACTTTACGGATCGTCTTGGCCGGAGGTTCCCCGAATGTCTCGGCATAATAGGCTGCAAAGCGCCCGAGATGGAAGAACCCGCATTCCATAGCAATATGGGATACGCCCCTCCGCGCCAGGTCGGGCGCCAGCATGGCCCGCCTAGCCCGGTCCAGTGCACGTTGGCGCAGCCATACGCGTGGTGTCATGCCGGTCACCTGCAAGAAGGCAGATCGGAGGATATAGGCCGGAATACCAATTTGTTGCGCAATAGAAGCGACAGATAGGAACGTTTCGTCAGAGTCGTTGATGACGTGGCGAGCCCGGGAGAAGACGCTATATGCAAGCTTCCCACGCAGGGGGTGCGGGTCCGCGCCATTACTGTTACCGATATATGACACGATCTCTGAAACGCGGTCGGCCACGAGGCCGGGAATAACCCCTTCAGGTCGTCCTGGAAAGCGTTGCACCATATCCGACGCGGTTGATATCAGCGATGCGAGCCAGCTCGCCATGTATTGCATTTCCGGATAAGCAGGTACTGGCACGACTCCACTGATTTTTCGCGGGTCAAACTCCGGCAATGCCATCTGTTCGATCAAGATGTAATAGGCATGACAGTTCTCCTTTCCGGTCACGGTGATTTCATGCCCTCCGAGGTGCACGAACGCCTTATCGCGGCGCCGCTCACCGTTAATCAGGCCACTGCCGCTGGCATGAATCGGCAGCACGATGGCAATATTATTCGGTGGAGGACTGGTGGTCTGACCAACAGCGACTTTTATTTTCTCCTCGATAATTGAAACATTTCCAAAAGACGCGATTTTGACCGAACCCTCGAACGCGCCTCTCCCCAGTTGCATGTAGCGCTGTTCCCAGTCTGGCAGGGCTGATTCCTGTTCGGACGCGTCGGAAAACCTTTGCATCCTGAAATCCTGTGGCAATTTCGTACCTCGCCATCATTGCATATAAGCAACATATCGAATGCACAATGTTTGTGCAATAAAATTTGCAAAACTGGATATTGCACCTCCCATCGACCTGCTACCCACAAAGAAACGCTGTCGGGGAGAGAGATTTTGATGGCTAAAATGATCACTGCCGGTTCGTGGCTGATTCTCTTGACCCTGTTTCCCATTGCCGTCCATGCTGATGAAGCGGCATTCGTGCCCGAGACCGTCACGGTCAAGACGAGGATATCGCCGGGTCCCAATGTCCTCGTAAACCAGATGGGGATGGCGAGCAGCACACTCTACATCTATTCCGCGCAGGACCTGACCCTGAAAGGAAGCGTCAGTGGCGGCGCCTGGGGGCTGTCCACGCTCTCGCGCGATGGGAATACCGCCTATATGGCGTCCAGTTTCTTCAGCCGCATCACCTATGGAACCGGTGAAGACATTCTTCAGGTCTTTGACGTGCCCACCAATACGGTAAGGAAGGAAATTCGCCTTCCGTTCAAGGTCACACAATACACCCCGGATGCCTCGCAGTTACGCCTGAGTGCGGATGAAAAATTCATCTATGTCCAGAACGCGACTCCGGCGACATCCGTTACCGTAGTCAATCTTGAAAGCGCCAAGGTTTCCCAGGAAATCCCGCAGCCGGGCTGCTACGGCATCTACCCGGCTACCGAGGGGCACAGTTTTTCCACTATCTGTACTGACGGCAGCTTCATGACGTTCTCGATGGGGGCGGACGGTACCACCTTCACATCTCGGAAGAGCGAAAAGATCTTCGACGTCGACAATGATCCGATTTATCTGGCATCGGCTCGCGCAGGCGATGATCTGTTGTTCATCTCCTATAATGCCAACGTGTATCGGCTGTCAGACAAGAGCGGCGTGATCAGGAAAGTCAATGTCACCAGTCTCACTCGGGGCGTTTCCGGGAACTGGGGCACTTCGGGTTACGGCGTCCTCAGTTACAATGATGCCAACAATGTTCTGTTCGTCACAATGTATCCCAATCATCATGAGGGCACCCACCATCGTGGCGGCAAGCAGATCTGGGCCTACGATCTTGCGCGTGGGACGCTGCTCTCCCGCTCCCCGGTAAACGACATCTCAACGATCGCCGTCAGCACGGGAGAAAAACCATCCCTTTATGGCCTGAATATGAAAAAGAATTTTCTTGAGGAATATGCCGTGGATAGAAATCACGGATTCTCCCTGAAAAAGACGACACAGCATACAGATTTCGGCTTTGCCACGATGATCATGGGCAACCTGTAATGCAAGCCAACGTCCCTTCGTGCCTGTCACTCTCGCTTGTTGTCTTTATCCTGCTCGTCTTCCTGCGCGCGAGCGGCCACAAGCTGTTCAGCTTCACTGTATTCACTGGCTATGTCGCTGACTACAGGCTCATTACAGGACGTTTTTTGTCCTTCGTCTGTGGTGGTCTCGTAGCGGCGGAAATACTGGTCGTTCTACTTCAGTTGCTCCCAATCAGTCAGATTTTTGGGCTCGTTCTGGCGGCCGGACTGCTGGTTACCTACTCCGCTGGCATGGCCATCAATATTGTTCGTGGACATACCGATATAGAATGCGGATGCGGTGGCGCCGTTCAACATTTATCGTGGTCGTTGGTTATTCGCAATTGTATCCTTCTGGCACTGATTTGTGCCGTCGCGATGTATCCATCGCGCGGTCTTGACGCTTTCAGCACCGAGATCGCTGTCCTCTGCGGCTTTTTGTTTTGGATCGTCTTTCTGCTTAGCGAGCAAATTCTCGCCAATTCATCGTTGGTTCGTCTTACGCAATAGGACGCCGGCTTCGTGAGGACCTTACATGAAACTTATCATTTTCATCTTGACTGTAATCGTTCTCCTGCTCGTAGCGCTCTCTCTCTGTTTGCTCGCGCTCGGTCGCCAGGTAGGTATCCTGTTCGAACGGATCTCTCCCATGGGTGCATTGGTTAACGATTCAGGTCCTGCTGTCGGCCAACGAACACCGGCGTTCAGCCTTCCCAGCCTGACCGGCGGCACGACCGTCATCGGCCCGGGAACGAAGCGCTCGACCATGGTGTTCTTTCTTTCTCCGACCTGCCCCGTCTGCAAGAAGTTGCTTCCTATCGTACATTCGATCCGGAAGGCTGAAGACAGTTGGCTGGACGTGGTACTGGCCAGCGACGGAGAGACAGCGCAGCACGAGCGCTTCATCGAGAGAGCGGGCCTGGGAAGCTACCCCTACGTAGTCTCGGCCGAACTTGGAATCGCCTATCGTGTCGCCCGCCTTCCTTACGCGGTCCTTCTCGACCAGGACGGCATGATCCGTGCCAAGGGGCTGATCAATAGCCGCGAACAGTTTGATAGTCTGTTCAACGCATTCGAGATGAAATTCGGCTCCATCCAATCCTATCTCGACGCTCAGCCGGCGGCGTAGCAACGATCGATTTCCGCACCGCGCACCCTGTCACAGTCCATCACTTGAAACATGAAAGGAGCCTCCCCGGATGGCCAAACGGATCGACAACTTGGTTGAATGGGTAGATGGCGTTGCCGAGGCCAGCATGCGTCATCTTGCCGGCATGTCCGGACGCCGAAGCCTCCTCCACAAGGCCGGAAAAATCTTCATCGGCGGCGCAGTCTTGCCGATGCTGCCATATGATAATTCAAATGGCGTTTCTCACGCCGAAGAACGACATGCAGAAGGCACGATCCCTGACGACTGCCAGTACTGGCGTTATTGTTCATTGCACGGCGGGCTTTGTAGCAAATGTGGCGGCAGCGTGACCCAATGCCCGCCAGGAACCACGCCATCAAAGGTTGCGTGGGTCGGAACGTGCCGAAATCCCAAGGATAACAAGGACTACCTTGTTTCATACAATGATTGCTGCGGAAAGGCAGGCAGTTGCGGGGATGAATGTACCCGGCAGGAACGCGACCGTCCGGGCTACCGCATGGGCCTTGCGAGCGAATCCAGTTGGTGTATCGCAAATGGAAAGCAGGGGGTTCACTGCACGGTCGCCATCGTTGTCGGGTTGGCCGAATGAAATCGCGTTTGTGCAGCGTCATGGTATTGATCGCATCGTCATCGCCGGCTTTTGCCGGTAACGACGGGAAAGCACTCTATCTTGAGACGTGCTCCGGTTGTCACCAGCCATCGGGAGAGGGGCAACCCGGCCTCGCTCCACCGCTGTCCAATGCAGTATTGTGGGGCGGACTGGGCGATGCAAAGGCGCGATATATTGCCGCGGTAATGTTGATCGGCCTGAATGGAACGATCAACTCGCAGGGCAATACATACGCGGGCCTCGCCATGCCGCCGCAATCGCAACTAAGCGACGCACAGTTGGCGTCCATCGCGACCTATGTACTCAACGGTCTGAATGGCGTTGACGCGCATGTGACGCCCGATCTGTTTGCAACCCTTCGTCGGACGCCACCCTCGCATCCGGAGATCAAGGCTATGCGCGCGGTTGCAGTCAAATGAGATACGATATTCTCTTCATTGCCTCAGCCCTGCTTTTCTCCTCCAGTGCGCTGGCAGAGCCATCGGCCCGCACGCGCTATCTACTGAAATGTTCCGGCTGCCATCTTCCCGATGGATCAGGAGAGATATCAGGTGGAATTCCGAATTTCGTTGGCAGTGTCGGCGTATTCGCAGACCTTCCCGAGGGGCGCGCCTACCTGATGCACGTTCCCGGCGTCATTGGATCGAGTATGGATGACAAGGGCATCTCGGACGTCATGAATTATATTATGGAAACGTTTGCCGGCACCTCCCTGAGTTCGGACTACAGATCGTTTTCTCCGCGGGAGGTTTCCGAACTACGCAAGAAAAATATCGGAAACCTCGTAGAATATCGCCGAAAAGTAGCGGCACTATTGAACAAACGCGGTGTAACTCTTCCCCCTTATCCCTGGCCGTAAAACACATTCCGCAAAAAACAGTATTTTCCGGATCTGTTTAGGAAACATCCCTCGGGATGAAGCAGGTTGCGCGCGAGAACACTAAGGCAGGCAGATGACAATACGCCGCAGCCTGCCCAACAGCTCACCTCGTTACAAGATGAGGCTGTGGACGATTGCAAAGGCATCACGCCCGAGCCAGATCACGCATTTAGGAAAACAATGATGAGTAAATCTCTTTTTCTTATCTTTGATGAGCCGTCCGATCGATATCCCCGAAAGGACGAACATGGAGTTGGCACGCACCATCGTTGCGACGATATCCGATATTGGATACCCCGCCAACCAACACTGTTCGGCTTTACGTTTCTCCTCACCGCGTCCGTCAGCCTGTCTGCCTTTGCCGCCGATCACGAGGGTGCAAAACCGTATCATCGTCACAGTCAGGCGAATGCCCATCTCAGCCGGCATGTCGCGCCGCCGCCCGTCGCGAAGGGTATCCCACTAAAAGACGAGACTATCCAGGTCAGTGCATCACGTTTCCGGTCGCATGGATCGGAAGCAATGGTCACGCGCCGTGTCATGGACCAGTTTGTGTCGGGCACCAGCCCGCTGAAGATCCTCTCGGCCACAACCCCAGGGGTGACTTTCGCGTCTGACGATGCTTTCGGCCTCGATACCGCGGCCAACACGCTTTACATTCGTGGCTTCAACCAGAGCCAGATTGCGGGAACACTTGATGGAATCCCTATGGGTGATCAAGGATTTCTTCAATACAATGGACTCGGTGTGGATCAGGCCGCCATTCAGGATAATATCGTGGCCATGAGCGTGTCGCAGGGTGGTGGGGCGGTCGATATTCCATCCGCGCAAAATCTGGGCGGAGCAATCCAATTCCATACCTCCGATCCGGATGATCGAATGGGGGGACGAGTCTCGCAGATGTTTGGAAGCAATAATGCTGTCCGGACCTTTGTCCGCCTTGACAGTGGGAAGCTTAACTCAAGCGGCACGAAGTTTTTCGTTTCCATGGCTCGAACGGATAACGACAAGTGGAAGGGTTACGGTAGCCAGCTGGAGCAGCAGGTCAATGCAAAATTGGAACAGCCTGTAGGCAATGCAGGAAAAATCACTGCCGTATTCGACTGGTCATCATTCCGCCAATTTAATTATCTCAATATGAGCATGAATATGTTCCAGACCTTCGGAACAAGCTTGGATTACTTATATCCTAACTATGAAGTCGCATACAACGCGGCTCAAGGGATCTATCCTCCTGCATATCAGGCTCTCGGAAATGCGTCCGATGAAGCGAATGCGACCTATCTGGACGGTGCGCAGACCCAGGAAAATGCCCTCATGGGTCTCATCGGCGATTTTCATCTGACATCTCATCTCAGTTCAAAAACTATTCTATATAGCCAGTTATCAAATGGTGATTACGAAGCGACCCAACCCTTTCCTTCTCCGAATGGCGCACCATTCGCGCAGGTCGATGGAAAGCCCACCATGAGGCGAGTCGGCTTTACCCAATCCTTGACCTACGAGACCGGTCGGAATACCGCAAAAACCGGTATTTGGTATGAAAACAATTCCTTTTCCTTTCCAAACTATCTCTATGAGCAACCTTTGCTTGGGGAGGGGCCACCACGCAATCCGTTCGGTCCGTTTAACAACGCCTTCGCTAAAGAATTGGATGACCAGTTCAATTCGAATACGTTTCAGTACTATTTGCAGGATACCTACGAAATACGTCGGGATCTGCACGTTGGTGCAGGATTTCGATCTGTTATCCAGACGACATACGGCGGCGCCAAGCAGAACGATCCCGACCTGACCGGCGAGACCGCACTTCCTGATGGTTCCCTCACGGCTTCCAACGCATTTCTTCCGCATTTTTCTATCAATTACAGAATCAATCCACACAGCGAACTCTATCTCGACGTCGCTGAAAACATGCGCGCATATACCTACAACCCATGGTTTCTTGGCAATGGCGGAGCCTGGTCCGTGGGGAATCAGCAGCAATTCCTAGAAAACAAGAACAAAATTCGACCGGAAAGAACTTGGAACTACGTCATTGGCTACCGATATGGAAGTCAAATCATCGACATTACGGCTGATATCTATCATGTGGATTATTATAATCGACTATTGAACACCGAGACCGGTTCGCCCCTCCAACCAATTAGCACATTTGTCAATGCGGGACGTGAGGAAGTAAATGGTGGAGACGCCTCGGTAACTATTCGTCCATTCTCGGGTTGGGAGATTCTCAACAGCGTCAGTTACGCCGACGCTGAGTACCGAAGTGGCATCAATTATGAAGGTACATATGTCAGTCTGAAGGGAAAGAGTCAGGTCGCATATCCCCGCATTATTTACAAATCCAATGCGTCCTACACTTACAGGAAATTTCGGGTGAATTTTAATGCTACTTATACCGGCAGACGCCCGCTTTCGTATGTTAACGATGTTTATGTGCCGTCTTACTGGTTAGTCGGCCTTTCCAGCAGCTATGATTTTGGACATATCGGTTTTGCCCAGCACGTTCAGGTCAGTTTTGGCATCACCAACCTGTTCAATTCCGCGTACATCAGCGGATTGGGCATCTCCGGTTTCCCGGTTTCCGGTGATTATCCTACGCTGTTCGTTGGGGCACCAAGGCAATATTTTGGGACGCTTTCTGCTCAGTTCTAACCCGCATATCCCACACATGTCGGTGTATCAGACTCTGATATGGGCGACAGTTCTTGGTCTGGAAAGAAGAAAGAGGATCTGATCGATCACGACCGGCTACGGCACTATCCGCCTAAAACTGCTGAAGATCGGCGCCCGGATCATCCGTAGCGTCCGGCGCGTCCGTCTCGCCATGGCGTCCGCTCACTCAATGCGCGCTATGATCGACCCGGATGCCGATCCGGATGTTCGCGCGCTACCGGCGAAGGTCACAATATCCTGACAGAACATCCATCGAGCCAGGCATGGATATCCTCAACCGCTTGCCGGAAATAGGTATCGTAATTGTCACGGGTCACATAACCCAGATGCGGTGTCGCCAGCACATTGGACAATGTGCGATAGGGATGCTGCGGCGGCAACGGCTCATGCTCGAATACATCCAGGCCCGCGCCTCCGATACGGCCGCTTTCCAGCACCTCGATCAGGGCCGCCTCGTCCACAATGGCGGCACGGGATGTATTAATCAGAAGCGCATCCCGCTTCATCAGGGCCAGATCGCTCGCCCCGACAAGACGGCGCGTTGCGTCGCCAAGCACGAGGTGGATGCTGACGATATCGCTTTCGGCCAGGAGCAGCTCCTTGGAGGCGACAAATTCCACCCCGGCCGATGCCGCACGTTCCGGCGTAAAATGGGGACTCCATCCGCTGACCCTCATGCCAAAGGCCTGCCCGACACGCGCGACCGCGCCGCCGATCCGGCCCACCCCCAGCAGCCCCAGCCGATGTCCCGCAAGGTCCCTGCCGAGACTCCGCTGCCATGGACCACCCTGCTGCATCGCGCGATTTTCCGGGACGATATGCCGCGCCAGCCCGAGGATAAGAGCCCAGGTCATCTCCACGGGGGGCATCAGACTGCTGGCCGTACCGCATACCGTCACGCCGTGGGCGCGCGCGGCCTCCAGATCGATCGACGCATTGCGCATGCCGCTGGTCACGAGCAGGCGCAGACACGGCAGGGCCGCGAACAATCCTGCCGGAAAAGGCGTTCTCTCGCGCATGACAACCACGATGTCGGCCGACGCCAGTGCCGCAACCAGCGCCGCTTCGTCATCGATATGGGTCGTGAGCACCTGCACATCGACCCGGTCATGCAACGACGCCCAGTCGGCGCTTCGCAACGCGACGTTCTGATAATCGTCGAGGATGATGCATTTCATCATGAACGCCGTCCCAGCTTCGATACACCTGCCTTATAGGCGAAGAGCACCGAAGCACAGGCATGGTGCGCCGCATGGCCGACACACCGGCTGCGCAAACCGTTGTTCCGTCGATCGCCACCACGGCTTCTCGGTCAGCACATCTCCCAGGCTTGACGCCCGGACATATAATCGGGTGCCCGACACAGGCCGATCACCAACCATCCCGGAGGGCACGCCCTCCGGGAACCGGCCTCAGTCAGTGCGCGCGAACCGCGACGACTTCGATTTCCACCAGCCAGCCGGGATTGGCCAGATGGGCAACTTCGAATGCCGAGCGGGTCGGCAGCTTCGGCTGGGCCGGCGTGCCGTAGAACTCGGTATAGGCCTTCATCATCCCCGGAAAGTCGATCTTGCCCAGCTTGGGGTCGGCGACCATGTAGATGTGCATGTTGACGACATCACCCATGGTCAGCTTCAGCTTGGCCAGTTCACCCTGGATGCGGGTCAGCGCGCCACGCACCTGGGTTTCTGTGTCGCCATAGGCGGCCAGCGTCTTCGGATCGGCCGCCTTGTCGACCGGCGGCGCGCCCATGCCGCTCAGATAGATCGTCGAGGCCCCAGGAGGCACCTCGATGGCGCTGGAAATCGGGAAATGGCTGCCCGGCTCACCATGCCGGACCACATCCGCCGCCCCGGCGGCAGAGACCGCTCCCGCAGCCAGAACGGACGCCAGCGCGGCGATGCGGCATGTCTTGAAAATCGTCATATCCCTGTCAATCCTCTTCGGAGCTGATGGTCGGATGCTGAGCCGCGACATCCGACGGCTTCACCATGTCGGTGTAATGATTGCCGAAATGGGTGCGAATATAATTCACTACGTCCGCGACCTGCTGGTCGGTCAGCATGCCGGAAAACCACGGCATGCCGCCGAAACCGTTCATTACGACATAGACAGGGTAGTCCGCGCTGGCCAGCTTGGCATTCCCGGCCAGCGCCGGGAAACGGGCGCCGGCCCCTTCGGCGCCCTTGGCATCGGGCATGTGGCAGCTCTGGCAGACATGCTTGTAGACGTCAGCGCCGTCCTTCAACGGCTGCATCTTGCCCACGACGGCGCTGGCACTGTCGGCCCGCGCCTGCGGGGCAAGAAACGCGCCGGCCGCCAGGCCGGCCAGAAGCAGAAATACGGACCGCATCAGGCAGCTCCCTGCGCGTGTTTGTGCAGACGGGTGATGGCATCCAGCGACGACAGGATGGCGCCTTCCTGCCAGCAGCCGACATGCGACGCATGCTCGCCGGCCAGTACGATCCGGTTGTCGATGTCGCACAGTGCCTTGTAATGGGTCTTGCGCGCCTGTTCCGACCACATGGAACAGCAGCCGAGGGTCCAGGGCATGCGGCTCCAGGCCATCGACACGCCGGTACGGAACTCCTTGCGGTAGTTGGCATGAATGACCTGACCCTGCGCCAGGCCGTGCTCCAGCCGCTCGGCCGGGGTCATGCCGGCAAAATCATACGCCGCCGGCCCGAACATGTAGCCGCCCAGCAGAACCGCCGGCCCGTCCGAGAAATAGCCATGGCTGGGGTAGGAGATCTGGCTGATCGGCTGGTCGGTGAAGCTGATGCCACCATAGATCTGGTCGTCCTGCTCCCAGAACCGGCGCTTGAATTCCAGCCCCAGCTTGACCGACGACGCATAGGGCACCGCCGCAATCGCCGCCTTCATCGGGCCGCTGACCTGCACGTCCAGCTGCGACAGCACCGGCAGCGGAATCGTGCAGACGCAATAATCCGCCTCGGCCTGCCGCACCGCGCCGCCATGGGACATGTCGTTGTAGGTGACCGTCACATGACGATCGTCCTGATGAATCGCCGTCACCTTGCAGTTCAGCGTGATCAGGTCGTGCACCTGGCGGTTGAAGCCCTTGCCGATCTGGTCCATGCCACCCACCGGCTGGAACATCGTCGTCTGCATGTCCAGCCGCTCGTGGAACGCCATCCACTGCCACAGGCCCGACCGCATGACGTCTTCCCGCGCGAACAGGTCGGACGGCACGGGCGCACCATCCAGCCCGCCACCCTGCGGCTTGGCGAAGCCACGGCGCAGCGAGCTGATGGCCCCCTTGCGATAGGCCCCATCGGCCGTCAGCCCACCCCAGCCGCGCATTGCCGAGACGACATGCGCGCGCTCGTCAGGTGAGATCACCTCATCCAGCTTGTGCTGGTTGATCGCCTTGGCCAGCAGCTCCGCGGTGAAGCCGGTGAAATCCGCCGCGTAATCGCGGTAGCGGACAGGCTTGCCGTCGAACACCTCGCTGGAATGCAACCAGGAATTGTGATTCAGCTCGACAAACGGCTCCAGCTCGACGCCGAAGGTCTTGCAGTAATGCAGCAGGCCCTGATGATGATACGGAATCCGCCACGGGCCGGGATTGATATAGTTCCCCGACGCAAACTGCACCTTCTGCACGGCGCCGCCCAGTTCGGTCAGCGTGTCGCCGCCGCGCAGCGAGATGTTGCGGCCGCCGGCACGGTTCTGGAACTCCAGGATCTGGACCTGATACCCGGCCTTGCGCAGCTCATACGCGGCCAGCATGCCCGCCAGGCCGGCGCCCAGCACCAGGACCTTCGTGCCGGGCTTGCCGCCCGTCAGCGCGGGCGGTCCCTTGAAATCCGTGCCCGCGGCATGCCCCAGGCTCGTCATGGCCTGGTACAGGGCAGCACTCCCCCCCAGGATACCGATTCGTGTCAGCATCTGGCGGCGGGTGGCCACCGGACGCCGAAAAGCATTTGTCATCAAGTTTCCCCAGCAGACAGGACAGAAGCAGACAGGACAGAAAACCTTACCATTCAAGAACGTTCCCCGGGCGGCCCGACCGTCCGGGGGGCAGAAACACCAAGCCCGTTATAGGGGTCTGCCCCATATGGGCAATGACATGATCCCCCTGTCGTAACGATTTGTTAAGCACCCTCCATACCCTTGCGGCGAAAAATCATTTGTTTCCCAGACCCTTCCGGCCTCGAAAAAAAATCGTCCGCGGCAGGGCGCGATTTGAATACAACTTTGAAACAAAAAAAATCGTTACAATATGTCCATGAAACCAGATGGGTCAGGAATCCTGCCGCATAATCGGCGGCATGAGGTCCGGCGGCATCGGGCTGACATAGGGACGTTCGGCCAGCCGCACGGCATGGTCCCGCCGGGCCCGCGCCAGCAATTCGGGGTCGGACAGCACATCCACCGCCGTCGCCGCCATCACCTTGGCAACATGGACCATGCCCTTGTGGGCGACCGACGATTTGCCCTGCGCCGTCATCTGCCACGAATGCAGCGCCGTGCCGATGGCACAGGTCGCACCGAACGCCTGGACGGTCGGCACCGTCCAACTGACATCCCCCACATCGGTCGACCCCAGCAGAATCGGCCCGACCGGCGACGGATAGGGCAGGACGACATCGCATAGCGGCCTGTCGGCCGCGGGCGGCAGCCCCACCTGGCGGAATGCCGTCACAATGTCCTCCTGCGTGAAGGTCTTCTGCATCTCCCGGCCGAAGGCACGATCCGCCGCGTCGAAGGGCGGCGGCCCCAGCCGTTCCAGATTCGCCTGCATCGCCGCTTCCAGCGGCGGATTGGGCAGCAGATTCGCCATGCCGCTGACCACCTCGCATTCGACCCGGGTTTCGGTCATCATCGCGGCCCCCTCGGCCACGCGGCGCACACGCTCGGCCAGGGCCAGCATGTCGTCCAGCTCCGCCGCGCGGACGGTATAGCGGATGACCACCCGCGACTGGACCACATTGGGCGCGGCACCCCCTGCGTCCTGATAGGCGTAATGGATGCGCGAACTCGGCAGCATATGCTCGCGCAGGTAGTTCACCCCGATATTCATCAATTCCGCCGCGTCCAGCGCCGAGCGGCCCAGATGGGGCGCCGCCGCCGCATGGGCGGAGCGCCCGATGAAGGTGAAATCCAGGCGCATGTTGGCCAGCGCCGCCGGCGGAAAGACCGTGGCGAAGGCAAAGGGATGCCATGAAATCGCGACATCCACGTCGTCGAACACGCCAGCCCGCACCATGAAGCCCTTGCCGGCACCGCCCTCCTCGGCCGGGCAGCCATAATAGCGCACCCGCCCCGGCATCCCGGTCTCGGCCAGCCAGTCCTTCAGCGCCGCCGCCGCCAGAAGCGACGCCGAACCCAGCAGATTATGCCCGCAGGCATGCCCGTTGCCGTCACCCGCCAGGGGCTCGTGCTCCATCGCCCCCGCCTGCTGGCTCAGGCCCGGCAGCGCGTCATATTCGCCCAGGAAGGCAATCACCGGCCCGCCTTCCCCGGCCTCGCCCATGATCGCGGTCGGCAACCCCGCCACATCACGGGTCACGCGAAAGCCTTCCTGCTCCAGGGCCGCGTCATGCAGCGCGACCGAGCGGAATTCACCGAAATTCAGCTCCGGCACC
The DNA here is from genome assembly GCF_014174215.1 of Gluconacetobacter tumulicola. Classification (GTDB taxonomy): domain Bacteria; phylum Pseudomonadota; class Alphaproteobacteria; order Acetobacterales; family Acetobacteraceae; genus Gluconacetobacter; species Gluconacetobacter tumulicola. The sequence continues at coordinate 195,336 of NZ_JABEQL010000001.1, forward strand.
GCCCATACCGCATCGCTCAACGCGATCAGCGGCGCCTTGCGCGCCTCGACACATTCCCAGATCCGCGCGCTGTTTCGCATCGCCCGTTCCCAACCCATCCATCCGTGATGGAGGAGTCATAACCCATAACGACACCACCCCACCATGGTCCCGTCAGGGGGCGGCGCGCTCAATCCCGCAGATCGAGCACCTTGCGTCCATGCACGTTACCGGTCTCGAGATCGGCGAAGATCTGGTTGATATTCTCCAGCCGGTCGGGCTCGATGACCGTCTTGACCTTGCCGTCGGCGAAGAAGGACAAGGCTTCGATCATGTCCAGCCGCGTGCCGACGATCGAACCGCGTACCGTGGTCCCGGCCATCACCATGTCGAAGATGGAAATCGGGAATTCCCCCGGCGGCAGGCCATTCAGCACGATCGTCCCACCCCGCCGGGCAAATCCCATCGCCTGCGCGAAGGCGGAGCGCGAGACCGCCGTGACCAGCGTGCCATGCGCGCCGCCCACCTGCGACTGGATATAGGGCGCGGGATCGACCGAGCGCGCATTCACGGTCAGCGCCGCCCCCAACACCTTGGCCGTCTGCAGCTTCTCGTCGTCGATATCGATGGCAATGACGTTCAGGCCCATGGCAACGCCATACTGCACCGCCATCTGTCCCAGCCCGCCAACCCCCGACACCGCGACCCACTGGCCGGCCCTCGTGTCGGTCATCTTCAGGCCCTTGTAGACCGTCAGCCCGGCGCACAGCACCGGCGCGACCTGCAACGGGTCGATGGTCTTCGGCAGGTGGGCCACGTAATTGGGGTCGGCCACCACATATTCGGCGAAGCACCCGTTGACGGTATAACCCGTATCGTCCTGCGTCGGGCACAGCGTCTCCCACCCGCCCAGGCAGTGCTCGCAATGGCCGCAGGCCGAATACAGCCACGGCACGCCGACCACGTCGCCTTTCTTCACCCATTTGACGGCATCGCCCACGGCCACCACATGCCCGACGCCCTCATGCCCCGGCACGAAGGGCGGCTTCGGCTTCACGGGCCAGTCGCCACGGGCAGCATGCAGGTCGGTGTGACACACACCGCACGCATCCAGCCGGACCAGGATCTGGTCCGGGCGGATGGTCGGAATATCCAGTTCCTCGATCGTCAGCGGTTTGCCGAATTCACGGACGACGGCAGCCTTCATCTTTCCGGTCATGCTCGTTCCTCGCATTGCATGGGGCGGCGCGCGAGGCGCCTTGTCCGCCATGCTAACCCACCCACGGCCGGAGGAACGTGATCTACGTCAACACCAATGCTTCGGCCTGGGCCCGCACCTATCATCAGGAATTCACGCTCTTCCGCTTCCGTTCCATTCTGGCCAACGACCGGACGACGCCTTATAGAACGAAGGCCGACCGCCGGGGCCGCCGCCGGACGGCAATGGCCCGGGGAAAATCGTCCCGCACGATCGGTTCGCCCCATGCTCCGGCCACCAAACCGACATCAGCAGGATACGCGCCCGGTATGATTCACCCCCATCCTGTCCGCCTCGCCAGCGCCATGGTGGCCCTGCTGGCCACCATGCCCGCCATGGCCGCCCCAAGGCAGAGCGCACCGGCGACAGAGACAGCGACACCGATCAGGCACCTGATCGTGGTGTATGACGAGAACGTCTCGTTCGACCATTACTTCGCCACCTATCCGCAGGCCGCCAACCCGCCCGGCGAGCCCGCCTTCACGGCACGGCCCGACACGCCGGCGGCCAACACGCTGATCACGGCGGGGCTGCTGACCAGCAACCCCAATGCCGGCCCCGCCAACGGCCCCGACGCCAGCCTGCCCTTCCGCCTGGACCGCACCCAGGCCGCCACCGCCGACCAGAACCACGCCTACACCGCCGAACAGATGGCCTATCATGGCGGCAAGGCCGACCTGTTCCCCCTCCATACCGGGCGCGGCACCCCCGGCGGCGTCGGCGCCTTCGCCACGCGCGGCCAGGTGATGGGCTATTTCGACGGCAACACCGTCACCGCGCTGTGGCAATATGCCCAGCATTTCGCGATGAGCGACGCCACCTATACCGACACGTACGGCCCCTCCACCCCCGGCGCGCTGGAAGCGGTCTCCGGCCAGACCGGCGGCATGCAGATCGTCAGGACCTCGCAGAAACCGGCCACCAGGCACGCCGCCACCCCTTATATCGCCGACGGCCAGGGCGGCTGGACGATGATCAACGATATCGATCCCGCCTATGATGTCTGCTCGGTGCCAGGCAACCAGGTCACGATGCGTGGACGCAATGTCGGCGACCTGCTGAACCAGGCCGGCATCACCTGGGGCGGCTTCATGGGCGGCTTCGACCTGGGCACGCGCAACCCGAACGGCACGACCGAATGCGCCCGCTCCACCCCCTCCCCCGTGGTGGGCGAGACGATCACCGACTACATCCCCCACCACAACTGGTTCCAGTACTATCCCAGCACCGCCAACCCGACCCACGCCCGCCCCGGTTCGGTCGCCGCCATCGGCCACACCTTCGCGGCCGACGGCGTCACGCGTGATCCGGCCAATCATGAATATGACCTGCGCGACTTCACCGCCGCCCTGCGCGCCGACAACCTGCCTGCCGTCTCGTTCCTCAAGCTTCCAGCCTACCAGGATGGCCATGCCGGCTATTCCGACCCGCTGGACGAACAGCAGGGCCTGGTCCAGATCGTCAACATGGTGCAGCAGCGGCCGGAATGGCGCGACACCGCCATCATCATCGCCTGGGACGATTCCGATGGCTGGTACGACCATGCCTTCGTCCCCCCCACCCATTCCTCAAGCGACCCGGAGACCGACCAACTGGACGGCCCGGGCCGCTGCGGCAGCGCTCCCCGCCCGATGGGCGTCGATGGCCGCCCCGTCAACGGCCGCTGCGGCCCCGGCACCCGCATCCCGCTGCTGGTCGTCTCGCCCTGGGCAAAGACCAACCATGTCAGCCACGTCCTGCTGACCCAAAGCTCGGTCGCCCGCTTCATCGAGGATAACTGGCTGCACGGCGCGCGTCTGGGCGGCGGCTCCTTCGACGCCGACGCCGCCGACCTGCGCGACCTGTTCGATTTCACCCAGCCGCCCCGGACCGGCCGCCTGCTGCTGAATCCTCAGACCGGCGAGCCGGTTGCGCATTAGGAACATGGGTTATGCAGGGCTCTGCCCTGCACCCGGAAGGGGACAGTCGTCCCCTTCACCCCTTGGGGTTATGGACATCGCCGATTTCGAGAAATCTCTCGATATTCACCAATGATTTTTAAGATATTCGCATTCCTGTCGCTTCTGGCAACACCGGCTCTCGCCGCCAAAGCGCCATCGGCCGCCTGCCTGCCGGCGCCCAACGGCAGCAACCCCTGCCCCGTCACGCTGCATCGCCCGTCCGTCGCCCCGCTCTCGGCAATGGCGCAACTGGGGCGCGACCTGTTCCACGATCCCGCCCTGTCCGGATCGGGGCGACAATCCTGCGCCTCCTGCCACGACCCTGCCCACCATTACGCGCCCGCCGGCTCCGCCGCCGTGGCGCTGGGCGGCACCAGCCTGACACGCGACGGGCTGCGCGCGGTCCCGACCCTGACCTATCTGGAAACCCGCCCCGGCTTCAGCATCGGCCCCGATGATGCCGAAACCGAATCCGCCGTCACACCGTCGACCACCGCCATCGGCCCCCACGGCGCCAAGACCGCGCAGAACACCACCGCCTCCGCCACCAATCTGGTCCCCCAGGGCGGCCTGTTCTGGGACGGCCGCGCCGACACCCTGCAACAGCAGGCCGACGGCCCCCTCTTCAATCCCGACGAAATGGCCTCCAGCCGCGCCATCGTCCTGGCCCGCCTGACGCACGGCCCCTACGCCCCCATGCTCCGCCGCCTGGGCGGCCCCGCCGTCGCCGGTTCGGACAATCTGCTGCTCTCCGAAGCCCTGTTCGCCATCGCGCGCTATCAGATCGAAGACCCGTCCTTCCACCCTTATGCCAGCCCGTTCGACGACTGGCTGGAAGGCCGCCGCCGCATGACGCCCGCCCAGCGCCGGGGCTACCTGCTGTTCAACGACCCGGCAAAGGGCAATTGCGCGGCCTGCCACCCCGACCGTCCAGGCCCGGACGGCACGCCCCCGCTCCTGACCGACCATCAGTTCGAGGCCCTGGGCGTGCCGCGCAACCGCGCCCTGTCCGCCAACCGCGACCCTTCATTCCACGATCTGGGCCTCTGCGGGCCCGTCCGCACCGACATGGCAACCCGCGCCGATCTGTGCGGCCTGTTCATCACACCGACCTTGCGCAACAGCGCCACCAGACACGCTTTTTTCCATAATGGCGTCTATCGTACGCTGGACCAGGTTCTGGATTTCTACATGCTGCGCGACATCACCCCCGACCGGATCTACCCCAAGGATACCGACGGCCAGATCCTGCGATATGACGACCTGCCGCCCCCCTACCACCCCAATCTCGACGTCACGGATGCACCCTTCGACCGCCACCCGGGCGACCCACCGGCCCTGACCCCGCGCGAACGGCAGGACATCATCGCCTTCCTGCACATGCTGACCGATCGGCCGGCACGCTGAGGGGCCAGCCCTGTCACGGGCGCGTGGGTTATTCTATCGTCCGTTCCATCGACCCACGAACAGAGAGACCGGCCATGAGTCCGATTACCCGCCTGCAACCCGAAACCCGCCTGTGCGGCGCAACGATCCATAGCGGGCTGGTCTATCTGGCCGGACAGGTCGCCGATGATCCGTCGCAGGATGTTGCAGGGCAGATGACCGATATCCTGCACCAGGTCGATGCCCTGCTGGCCGAAGCCGGCACGGACAAGAGCCGCCTGCTGTCGGTCCAGATCTTCCTGGCCGACATGGACGATCTGGCGGACATGAACCGCGCCTGGGACAAATGGCTGGACCACGGCAACAAACCGGCCCGCGCGACCGTCGAGGCCCGTCTGGCCGACCCGGCCTGGCGCGTCGAGTTGACCGGTATCGCGGCATTGCCCTGAGCCGGGCGGGCTCCAAGGGGCTTTGCCCCTTGACCCCGACAAGGCGGGGTTGAAGGCCCCGCCCTTGGCGTCAATCAGTCGACGCGCTGAACCCAGCCATAGGGATCCGGACGCTGACCGCGCTGAATGCCGATCAGCGCGTCGCGCAGCCCTTCGGTCACTGGATCGGCCCCATTGCCGGCACCGATCACGATCTCCCCGCGCTGCCCGCGGAAACGGCCGATCGAAGTCACCACCGCCGCCGTGCCGCAGGCAAAGGCCTCCACCAGGCGTCCGCTGGCCGCGTCCTCATAGCATTGCTCGATGCTGTAGCGTTCCTCGCGCACCGTCAGGCCCTTGTCGCGCGCCAGCGTCAGCAGCGCATCGCGGGTGATGCCGGGCAGGATCGTACCGCCCAGCGGCGGCGTGACCAGCGTGCCGTCCTTCATGACGAAGAAGATGTTCATGCCGCCCATCTCCTCGATCCACCGATGCTCGGCGGCATCCAGGAACAGCACCTGGTCGCAGTTCTGCGCCTTCGCCTCGCGCTGGGCCAGCAGGCTGGCGGCATAATTGCCGCCGCACTTGGCCGCCCCCGTGCCACCGGGGGCCGCGCGCGTATAATCCTCGGACACCCACACCGACACCGCACCGCCGCTGAAATACGCGCCAACGGGCGAGGCGATGACGATGAACAGATATTCCGCCGAGGGCTTCACGCCCAGAAAGGCCTCGTTCGCGATCATGAAGGGGCGCAGATACAGGCTGGCGCTCTCCCCCGACGGAATCCAGTCGCGATCGACCTTCACCAGTTCGCGCACCGCCTCCAGGAACAGTGCGTCGGGCAGCGGCGCCATAGCCATCCGCTCGGCCGACTGGTGGAAGCGACGGGCATTGGCATCGGGGCGGAACATCACCACGCCGCCATCGGCGGCGCGATAGGCCTTCATGCCCTCGAAGATCTCCTGCGCGTAATGCAGCACCGCAGCGGCAGGATCGAGCGCGATCGGAGCCCGCGCCTCGATCGTCGGATTATGCCAGCCCTGCCCTTCCTTGTAGCGGATCACCGCCATGTGGTCGGTAAAGACGCGGCCGAACCCCGGATTGGCCAGCAGTTCCGCACGCTGCGCGACCGATACCGGCGCGGGGTGCGGAATATGCGTGAAACGGAATTGATCGGCGCTATCCATGATCCTGCTCTCTCACGACGAAATGCTCCGTGCCGCATGCACGACGCAACAGGCACGCGCCCCACGGCACGTCCTGACCGGCCACAGTCCCCAGATCACGCGGCGCGTCAAGTCCGCGCCCCACGCATCAGGCCCGCGAGCGGTTACGACAGGGTCGCCGCCACATGCCGGCCAATCTCGGCAAAGACGGTGGCGAACTGCGCGTCGGTCGGAGAACCGCCGCGCGTATAGACGACCATGATCACCGGCCCGCCCGTCCCGGGCCACCCGATGGCGATATCGCCGGCAATATCCCTGCCGTTATTCCCCGTCTTGTCCCCCACGACCCAATTGCCGGGCAGGCCCGCGCGCAGCCGGTTCTTTCCGGTCTGGCAATCGACCAGCCAGTTCTTCAGCGTGGCGCGCGACCCGTCCGACAGCACATCGCCCAGGACAAGCCGCCGCGCGATCCCGGCCATCGCCAGGGGTGTCGTCGTGTTGCGCACACCCCCCAGCGGTGTGCGGTTGAGATAGGGCTCGATATCGTCAAGGCGCGTCACATCGTCGCCGATCGCCCGCCAGAAACGCGTCAACGCAGCCGGGCCGCCAACACGCGCCAGCAGCTTGTTGGCGCAGACATTGTCGCTGAATTCGACCGCCCCGGCGCACATCTCGCGCACCGACAGGGCCCCCCGGCCCAGATTCGCCTTCGCGACCGGGGCATACATCGTCCCCATGTCCGCGGCCGTAAAGGCGATGACCTCATCCAGATCCGCCTTGCCCTGGTCGGCACGCGCCAGCACGCACGCAGCCAGCGACGCCTTGAACGTGCTGCACATGACGAACCGCTCGCTCTGCCGCCAGCCAAATGTCTTTCCGCTGGAGACATTTTCGGCAAAAACGCCAACCCGGCCGCCCGTCGCCTGCTCGTACTCGGCAATTGGACCGGGCGCCGGCGTCCCCGCGGACGCCGGAGAGATGAACAGGGCCGGAGCGGATTGAAGAAAAGCGCGGCGTTGCATACGTGTCACCCTATCAGGTCCAGCCGGACCCTCTATCGCAGCGCAAATCCCAGCGCATCCAGCGCCTCACGCAGCCGGTCGCGTCCGCTCAGCGATTGCGGGCCGGCCACGCGGCGCAACATGACGTCCGACCACGCACGGGACGCCAGCCCCTGCTCGCGCTGAAAGGCCTCGTCAGCCCCGTCATACCGGCCGATCGCCTCACCCTCACCTGCGCAATCATAGCGTTCGCGATGCAGCACGACCGATTGCGGCAGGCGCGGCTTGATCGCAGCGGGCCGGTCCGGGTCCGGATGGCCGACGCACATGCCAAAGACCGCCATGCAGCGATCCGGCAGCCCCAATTCGCGCGCCACCTGTTCGGGATGGTTGCGCAGCCCCCCGATATAGACGATCCCCAGCCCCTGGGCTTCCAGGAAGGCGGCTGCATTCTGCGCCGCCAGCGTCGCATCGACGACGCCCACAAGGAAGGTTTCCAGATAATCCAGCCCCTCGGTGGCATGGGCCCGGACCTCACCCATCCGCGCCAGCCGCGACAGGTCGACCAGCCACGCCAGAAACAGCGGGGCCTGCCGAATATGCGCCTGCCCACCCGCCAGGTCCGCCAGCCGCCCGCGCCGCTCGGCATCCTCGACCGCCACCACGCTCCATACCTGGAGGTTCGATGAGGTCGAAGCCGACTGGGCAGCCGCCACCGCCCCATCCAGCACACTCTCCGGAACCGGATCGGGCCGATAGGCCCGCACCGAACGATGCGCCATCAGGTGGCGGAGCATCGCTTCGTCCGGCAGGCCACCGGGCGCCGTTCCCGCACGGTAGCGCGCCGCCCACAGCGCCGCGAGACCGGCGGCGCCAGACCCGGCAGCATCAGACAGCATAGTCACGGATCGTCACGAAGCGGGTGTCCAGATAGGCATCCAGCGCCTCGCTGCCGCCTTCCGAACCATAGCCGGAATCGCCGATTCCGCCGAACGGCACTTCCGGCAGCGCCAGCCCCAGATGATTGACCGTCAGCATCCCGGCCCGCACCTCGTCGCGCAGGCGGGCAGCCGTGGGGGCCGCGCCGGTAAAGGCATAGGCCGCCAGCCCGTATGGCAGGCGATTGGCCTCGGCCAGCGCCTCGTCCAGCGTATCGAACGGGTTCATCAGCGCCACCGGGCCGAACGGCTCCTCGTTCATGATGCGCATGTCGGTGCTCAGCTCGGTCAATACCGTCGGCGCGAAGAAATAGCCGGCATTGCCGATCCGCTGCCCGCCGGTCACGATCTTCGCCCCCTTGGCCGTCGCATCGCCGATCAGGCTTTCCATCGCATCCACCCGCCGGACATTGGCCAGCGGACCCATTTTGGTGTCGGGCTGCAACCCGTCGCCCACCCGAATCTCCCCGGCCACGGCCGCGAACCGCTCCACGAACCGCCCGAAGACCGGCCGTTCCACCAGAAAACGGGTGGGCGAGACGCAGACCTGCCCCGCATTGCGGAACTTCGCCGCCGCCAGCGTCGCCGCCGCATGATCGATATCGGCATCGGCGCAGATAATGGCCGGCCCATGGCCACCCAGTTCCATCGTCGCGCGTTTCATGTGCGACCCCGCCAGCGCGGCCAGCATCTTGCCCACGACGGTCGAACCCGTGAACGTCACCTTGCGGATCGCCGGATGGGCAATCAGCGTCTCCGAGATCTCCGACGGCGTGCCATAGACCAGCCCGATCACCCCCGCCGGCACCCCGGCATCGGCAAAGGCCCGGATCAGCGCGGCCGGCGAGGCCGGCGTTTCCTCGGCAGCCTTGACGATGATCGAACAGCCGGTCGCCAGCGCCGCGCCGACCTTGCGCACCACCTGATTGACCGGGAAATTCCAGGGCGAGAACGCCGCCACCGGCCCGACCGGGCTGCGGATCACCGCCTGGCTCACACCCACGGCGCGCGACGGGATCAGCCGTCCATAAGCCCGGCGCCCTTCCTCGGCCAGCCAGTCGATCGTATCCGCGGCCCCCAGCAATTCCGTCCGCGCCTCGGCCAGCGGCTTGCCCTGTTCCTGGGTCAGGACCGGCGCGATCTCGTCGACGCGCCCCCGCAGTAGCGTCGCCGCCTGACGCATGATCCGATAGCGCTCGAACACCGACATGCGGCTCCAGAGCGCGAAGCCGCGCTCGGCAGCCGCCACGGCGGCAGCCAGGTCGGGCTGGCCGGCATGGGCCACGCGCCCGATGACCTGCTCGGTCGCGGGATTGACGACGTCGATAAACCGCCCGTCCCGCGCCGCGGTCCACTGACCGTCGATAAACAGCAAGGTATCCGGATAAGACGACATGTCAGGGGTCCTCCAACAACTGGACGCATTGGAGCGGGAGCTTGCAGCATCCACCCCTGCCGGTCAAAGAGCCTGCACCGGACACCCCGCCGGCAACCTACCGTCCGGCCCACGCCTCGCGGAGGGCAGCCTGCCCCCGCCCCGGCGACAGGGCCAGCGCCCAGTCCAGCGCCTGTCCCGCCTGCATGCTGTTGCGGCGGATATAATCGCGATTGTGGGGAAACAGCACGCTGCGCCATTCGGTCAGCAATACGCGCAGGGCCAGCCGCGCCACGACCAGATCGAACAGCAAGTCGATTTCCGCCGCCTCCGGCACCATCACCGTCGCAAACCCCGCCAGCATCGCCGTCACTCCGGCCAGCGGGTCATGACCGCTCCCCATCTGGTACGATGCGGCAACCGCCAGATCATTGATGCGCGGGGCGAACACCGCATCGCCGAAATCGACAATTCCCGCCACCCGCTCGGCATCGTCGGCGGCCACCAGCAGGTTCGATCCGTTCAGATCATTATGGATCGGCTGCCGGGGCAACGCATCCACCAGCGGACGCACCCGCCCCCGAAACATGTCGAGAAACCCCGCCATCGCCCGCCGGCGCGCCGGCTGCGGCACATGGGCCAGCAATCCGCCCAGAGCATCCACCTGAAGCGAATCCCACAGGACGGCCCGCGCCTGCTGGGGCGGGGCCATGCCCTGCAACGCCCGCGCCATCAGCCCGACCGCCCGCCCCGTACCATGCGCCAGACGGAGCGAGCCGGCACGCCCGCCCATCGGCACACCGTCCACCCACCCGACCATACGCGCCATCAACCCTTCCGCGCCCGGCATCGTCAGGACGGCGATGCCATCCCCGCCCAGGGCAGGGACGATCCCGGCCAGTCCGATCTCGGTCACCGCTCCGGCCAGACGCTCCATGACGCGCGAGACGAACGCCGCATCCTCTTCCGTCTCGCTCGCGTTCATGATTTTCAGCATCGTCCGGCGGCCATTCCCGTCGCACAGCAGGAAATTGGCATCGCGCTCCCCCGGCAGGGCCGTCGCGGACACCTCCATGCCATAGACGCTCCGCGCGATATCGCGCGCCTGCTCCACGCCGACGTCAGGGCGGGCACGGCAGAACTGGGCAAAAGCCCCCTCCAGACCAGGCGGCACCTCATCCGTCCTTGCCGCCAGGCTTTCAGACATGCTGGCCGCCATTGATGTGTATCTCGGCCCCGTTGATGTAGGACGAGGCCGAGGAACACAGGAAATAGATCGTCTCGGCAACCTCGCGCGGCGCCCCCAGCCGTTTCATCGGCACGTCCGACGCCACAAGCTGGTCCGTCCCCGGCGACAGGATCGCGGTCGAGATCTCGCCGGGCGCAATCGCGTTCACCCGTACGTTCCGCTGCCCCAGCTCATGCGCCATTTCCCGGGTCAGCGCCGCCAGTCCCGCCTTGGACACCGCATAGGCCGCGCCGGCAAAAGGATGAACGCGCGATCCCACGATCGAGGTCACATTGACGACCGATCCGGCAGCGGCCTCCAGCTCCGGCGCCAGCGCCCGCACCAGCAGCGCGATCGAGACCAGGTTGACATTCAGCACGCTGGTCCACACCGACAGGTCGCTGTCCAGCACGCCCAGCCGCCCCCCATCCGGTCCCTTGGGCGAAATGCCGGCATTGTTGACCAGCGCATGCAGCCGGCCGTCCGGCAGGCGGGCCCGCACATCCTCCGCCAGCCGCTCGATGCCCGACAGGTCGCTCAGGTCGGCGGTAATATGGCTCATGCGCGCGGCAGGCCATGCGCAGGCCGGGTCGAATGGCTGCCGGGATACGGTCAGGATGCGCCATCCCCGTTCCTGGAACAGCTTGACCGTCGCATGACCGATCCCCCGGCTGGCACCGGTCAAAAGCATGATCGGCTGATGATCCGCCACCTTCGTTCCCTCCGCTGATCGCAGAAGCGATCATGAGCCGTCTCCATCCCTCCGGACAAGGGCCATGGCATGCGGATCGGCACAGGCGTGACCGGGGAGCCGGTCAGCCCCTCTCAGGAGGCAGCGATTTCCAGCGCCCGACGGGCCATGGCCAGCGCCCCCTCACGGCTGGCCGCACCGCAGATAAAGCGTGCCGGATGGGCAAAGACCGTGTCGGCAATCCCCGAGACCTCGGCCAGCGCCCGGCCTTCCAGCCCGCCCCAGGCCTCCGGCAGCGGCACGCGCTGCCCGAACTCACCGCGCGCCGGCGGCACGGCCTTGACGTTCCACTGCCCCCCACCGGCCGGCGAGACGACATAGACGACCGGCAGATCACGCTCGAAAATCACCTTCTCGGCCGGCATGCCGGTCTCCAGCACCAGAATGCGCTTGTCTTCGGCCTGCTCGTATGCACCCAGCACGCGATCCGTGGCCTTCAGGCTGGCCCGCGCCCGATCGACGACGCCGACCAGATACCGGCCGACGATCGCAGCCGCGTCCGCGAAGGCCGACATCTCGCGCTTTCCGGCCTCTTCAACGCCATAACGCTCGGCGGTGTCCCACGGCGCGCCGCAGGTCGACACGATTTCCGCCAGCGACAGCCGGCCCATCTTCGCCACGCCATTATCGTCCTGATCGACGGGGATGATCAGTGCCTTGTCGACGGCCTGCCAGATGGCGACTTCCATCACCTCCTCCACGGGCTCATCCAGGATGTTGCGGATCGCCGCCAGGCCGTAATCCTTCCACAGCAGCCCCGCCGCGCTGTACGGCGTGCCGTCCTCACGCTGCGGCTTCTTCTTCATGTGGTGATCGTACCGCCCCGCGGCCGGATCGTACACGCCACCGACATCGAACACGATATCCGCGGCCTGGATCTGCCCCGGCACGCGCGAGCGCACGAATGTCAGCCGGTCGTCCGGCTGCGCGCCCAGAACCCGCACCCGCAGGTCGCCCCGCGGCGCAAGCGCATAATGAAGGATGACGTAACCCAGCGTCTCGTCAGCATGAAAATTGCCCGAATGGGTCAGCGCCCTGACGGGCGCCGCCTCATGACCGAGACCGATGGGTGTATGTTCCGTCATATTCTTAAGGACCTGCCGACATTCAGGGGGATCGTTTCAAGCGCCCCTCATGCCGTACCGGCCGACGCGACACAACACGCCTTCACCGCGCCACAGGGCTGAACGGGCGGGGTGGATTGACACATATACCCGCCAGACACCTATGCTGGCAGAATGCAGGAAACCAACGAGGATATTCAGCCTGACTATGGCAATGCCGTATCAGGCTGCCCATCCCCGGGCGCGCCCCCCGCCGAGGCAGGCATACCGGCAACAGACGCGATGATGGCTACCGCCATCGCCAATGCCATCCAGTACGCCACCACGTGCCTCACCCGGGCTCCGGATCATCCGGAAGCCTTGCTGCTCATGGGCACGATCCATATGTGGCAGGGAGAGTTCGCACAGGCCGTTCCCTACCTGCAACGCGCCACGACCCTGATGCCCGGCAATGCAGAAGCCTTCAACACGCTCGGCCTGGCATTGCACAAATCGGGAAGAATAGAGGAAGCGATCCGCAGCTTCTGCAAGGCGATCGACCTGCGGCCCGACTTCCCCAGCGCGCTGACACGATTGAAACAGGCCCTGGCAGCCCGCAGCCATGACAAGAACGCGATCGAACAATATCGCGCAACACTGGCAGCCGAAGCCAGCGCCGAGGAGATTGCCCGCCATCGCGCAGCCCTGGTGGCCGATACAACGGATGTGTCCGCCCTCAACGGCCTGGGCAAGGCCTTATGGGCGATCGGACAGCGCGAGGAGGCCGTCGAACAGTTCCGGACCGCACTGACATACACGCCAGCCTGTGCGGAGACGGCCCGCAATCTGGTCCAGGTTCTGGTCGAACTCGACCGCATCGAGGACGCGATCACCTGCTATCGCTCCGTTCTCGAACAGGACCCGAGCCTTTATGCCATCCATGCCGGAACAGGAACGCTGCTGCGGAAAGCCGGACGCCATGCCGAGGCACGGCACCATCTGGAACAGGCCTGCGCGCTGCAGCCGGACGAAGCGCCGGTCCATGCCGCCCTGGCCCTGGTCCTTCAGGAGCTCGGGCGGATCGATGCCGCGCGCGCTCACCTGCGCCAGGCAATCGCCCTGGCACCGGATGAACCGAATTATTATCTGGGCCTGACACGCCTGACGAAGCTGACGCCCGATGACCCCGTCCTGCCGGCCATGCTGACGCTTGTCGAGCGTGAAGCCTCATTCGACGAGACCAGGAGAACGAGCCTTCATTTCGCGCTCGGCAAGGCCCTAGCCGATATCGGTCAACATCGTGCGTCGTTCGACCATCTTCTGAAGGCAAACGCCATCCGGCGCCGCGCCGTTCCCTATGACGAAAGACGTGTCGCCACGGCCGCAAAGGCAGTGCGCGCATGCTTTACGTCCGAAGCCCTGCAGGCGACCGCCGGGACCGGGCATCCCTCCTCCCGCCCGGTCTTCATCGTCGGCATGCCGAGATCGGGATCGACACTGGTCGAACAGATACTGGCGAGCCATCCGGACGTTTATGGTGCCGGCGAGGTCAGCACATTGGCCGACACGCTGCAGAACGCGGCCAGACGCTTTCCGGCCTGGGCGCTGGGAACCTCCCTGGCCTGCCTGAGCGAACAGGACCGACACGCCATCGCCGAGGACTATCTGCATCGGCTGGACCGGCTGGCGACCGACTGGACGGGCGCCCGTCTCCCCGCCCGCATTTCGAACAAGATGCTGGATAATTTCTTCCATATCGGGGTCATTCGGCAATTGTGGCCCAATGCGCGCATCATCCACACATTTCGCGATCCGATCGATACGTGCCTGTCCTGTTTCTCGATTGCCTTCGACAATCTGGATTTCACGTTCGATCTGGGCGAACTCGGCCGCTATCACCGTCAATATCAGGAACAGATGGCGCACTGGCGGCAGGTCCTGCCGGCCGGCGCGATACTGGACGTCCGCTACGAAGATATCGTCGCGGATTTCGCGGCCAACGCACGCCGTATCATCGCCTATTGCGGCCTGCCATGGAACGATGCCTGCCTGCGCTTTCACGAAACCCAACGCCTGGTAAAGACATCGAGCGCAGCACAGGTCCGCAAACCGCTCTATCGCAATGCCGTGGGGCGTTGGCGCCCCGATGACGAAACATTGCGGCCCCTTCTGGACGGTCTTGAAGGTCGCCAATGAAAGGCCGGCGGGAACCGGAACGCGCCTCCCGACAGACCATGAAAAAATCAGTGAAATTCCTGGCCTGAGAAAAGCCCGCCTCCCCCTTCGCGCTCCACGACGGCAATATGCCCGTCCGCACGGCACAGAAGCGGTCCAAGGTCGAAACGCGAAAAATCCTGGATGGCAAGCTCGATTGTCGAACGGTGGCCGTGGCAGATCGCGATAAGCGCAATCATCGCCACGGCCACGCCGCGAACCGCCTGCATGGGGATGGCAGACGGCGGCCCGACAAGGCGGCGAAACAGGCAGACCATCGCCACACCCAACCCGCCGCCCAGCAGCACCTCGGTGATTGTATGGACCCCGAGCGCAACGCGCGACCAGCCCAGCACGCAGGCGATCACGACAGCCGCCCCGACCACGATCGGTGTCCGGACCCGCAGCATGGCCAGTAGGCAGCCATAGACCATCGTGCCCGCCATCGTGTGCCCGCTGGGACTGTACAGCATCCGGTCCGGTGCCGGGCCGCAGGCTTCCAGCCCCAGTTTCAGGACCAGGGTCAACGCCGCCCCGCCGCACATCACCACCGCCCAGACCCACGCCAGGCGCCAGAGACGCAGCGACAGAAGGGCGACGAACACCAGCGCCTCGACCGGAAGAAGGACATCCTGATCGGCGAGGTCGGTCAGGAAACGCGTCAGCACTGCGTCGCCACGCCCCTGCGCGCGTCTCGGGCCCGATAGAGATGATAAGACAGCAGCGTCTTGGCATCGCTATGCCCGATGCGCGGAATGTCATCCAGTTCGACCACATGCAGCCGGATCGATTCGTGCTCGGCCGCATTTCCGGTCCGCCGTCCGTCCAGCGCCCGCATCGCCGCCTCGCCGATCTCCAGGTCCACGGCATAGAGCGTGATCGCTTCGTCACAGCCACCGGGTGACAGCCATACCGTCGTCAGCTCCACCATCTGGTCGGCGGATACGGCCAGGTCGGTACCGACTTCCTCGGCCAGTTCGCGCAGGGCGGTGCTGACCAGCCTCCCGCCCTCCAGCATCCCGGCCGGCAGCGCCAGCAGGTCGGGACAGGCCACGGGCAGGCGCGGCTCGCGGGTCAGGATGGTCCGCGCCGCATGGCCGAGGCAATGCAGCACCACCAGGACCGAGACCGAATCCCCACGCAACAGCGCGGCGCCCGGCACCTTCCGCCCGTCATGCCACGCATCGGCATCGACCAGGATGAACCCCACCCGCGCCCCGAAAAAGACCACATCCCGCACCACGACGCGGCGCAGGTCGAAGCGCGCGGCGGCCTGCTCCAGCCAGCGGCGGAAATGCGGCGCCGCCCGTACGTCGGACCACCGATCCTCCGGCACACCGGCCGAGAATACGATCGGGATGTGATCGACCGGCACCATGCGGCTGCCTCCTCCGGAACGGGTCGCGACGTTGCGTGCGCCTGCCTGCCGGAAACCGATTCGTCCGACCGTCTTCCCCGACTTCGCCCACAGGATTGTCCCCATTTCTGTGGATAAATCCAGAGGGCGGTCCGGATCGCGGGCTACTCGCACTCCAGCCGATGTTCGACCTCGCGCCAGAGATGCACGTAGCGCTGCGTATCGAACCGGGGCTTGATGAACATGCGCCGGACCGCGTCGATGCCGGTGGGCGTGAAATAGGCGCGCGGCGGCGCCTCGCCGGCAGCCACCCGCAACAGGCCGCGCGCGACCAGATCGCGGATCGACGCGGGAATACGCGGCTGGCCCACCTGCGGCCCGCTTTTCCATGTCGGCAGGATGATGCCCTCCGACAGCGAGGGATTGCTGCCGGAATAGGTCCCGAAAGACCAGCGAATGAACCGCTCCTCGGAACGGGTCAGGCCTGTATCGACCATTGGGATGCACTCGCGTTCTTGTTTTTTTATATGCTTGCACCGGCCGCCTTTTTGACAGGCCGGACCCCAGTTTCGAGGTCTATATGACCCAAACGCAAGACATTCTTTTCCAAATGATGCGCAAACCCTGCTCTTGACAAAGCATATGGAACGCAGGCCGTCTGCCCGCCCCATCAACGCCCCAGCGAACCAAGCCCCGTCATGCCCGTATCCCCCGCCCCGTCCCACGCCGCCAGCCTGACATGGAAGGACCTGCGCACGCTCGCACTTGCCGCGCTGGGCGGGGCACTGGAATTCTATGATTTCGTCATCTTCGCCTATTTCGCGAAGATCATCGCCCAGCATTTCTTCCCCGCCAGCCAGCCCGACTGGCTGCGCCAGACCGAGACCTTCGGCCTGTTCGGGGCCGGCTATCTGGCCCGGCCGCTGGGCGGGGTGATCATGGCCCATTTCGGCGACCTGCATGGGCGCAAGAAAATGTTCGCCTTCAGCGTGCTGCTGATGGCCGCCCCCACCCTGCTGATGGGCCTGCTGCCCGGTTTCGACATGCTCGGGGTCGGCGCGCCGCTGGCGCTGCTGCTGCTGCGCATGGCCCAGGGCGCCGCCATCGGCGGTGAGGCCCCCGGCGGCTGGGTCTTCGTCGCGGAACATGCCAGCGCCCGGCATACCGGCCTGGCCTGCGGCCTGCTGACCGGCGGGCTGACGGCCGGCATGCTGATCGGTTCGCTGGTCGCATTGGGGCTGAATGCGGCCCTTTCCCCCGCCGAGATCGCGGATTGGGGGTGGCGGCTGCCGTTCATCCTGGGCGGCGTGTTCGGGCTGATCGCCATGCGCCTGCGCCGCTGGCTGCACGAAACCCCGGTCTTCGCCGAAATGCAGGCCAGCGACGCGCTGGCGCGGCAGGCCCCGCTGCTGACCGTGCTGCGCGCCAGCCGCCGCGCCATCATCCTGTCGGTGATCGGCACCTGGACGCTGACCGCCGCCATCGTCGTCCTGCTGCTGATGATGCCCGCCCTGCTGCAAAGCCTGCACGGATTTTCCGCCACCAGCACCATGCAGGCCAGCCTGATCGCCACGCTGACCATCACCATCGCCGCGGTGGCGATCGGGGCGGCGACCGACCGCTGGGGCCTGCGCGGTGTCATCCCGCCGGTCATCGCCCTGCTGATCGCCGGCGCCTGGGGGCTGTACGCGGTGGCCCCGGCTCATCCGTCATGGTTCCCGGCACTGGCCGCCCTGGCCGGGATCGGCGCCGGCTATGTCAGCCTGGTGCCGATCGCGATGGTGCGGGCCTTCCCCCCGGCAATCCGCTTCTCCGGCCTCTCCTTCTCCTACAACCTCTCCTACGCGGTCTTCGGCGGCCTGACGCCGGCCTGCGTCTCGGCCCTGGTGGGGCATGATCCGCGCGCCCCCGCCCTGTATGTGATCGGCACGGCCCTGGCGGGCGGCGCCGCATTATGGGCCATGCCCGACGTCACGACCCCGCGCCCGTCACCCGCCCCCGCCCTTCCGCTCGCCGGGCAGGACGCCACACGGATATAATGGACGACCTCGCCTGTCCGTGCTTAAGAACGACATGGCAAGCATCTCTCCCGACCTGATCGCCCGCCGCATTCGCCAGGGCAGCGGCCAGGAACCGCCGGATCTGGTCGTCCGCGACGTCCGGCTGTTCGATCTGGTGACCGGCGCGCTGATCGACACCGACATCGCTCTCTGCGGCGACACCATCGTCGGCACGCTGGACCGGTACGACGGCCCCAATGTGCTCGACGGGCGCGGCCGCATCGTCGTCCCCGGCTTCATCGACACCCATCTGCATGTCGAATCCTCGCTGGTCACACCCTTCGAATTCGAACGCTGCGTGCTCCCGCACGGCGTCACGACCGCGATCTGCGATCCGCACGAAATGGCAAACGTACTGGGCGTCCCGGCACTGCGCTATTTCCTCGACGCCGCCAGCCGCATGGTGATGGACCTGCGGGTCAATCTGTCCAGCTGCGTCCCCTCCTCGCCGGTCGAAACCTCGGGCGCCGTCCTGATGGCGGACGACCTGACGCCATTGATGAACCACCCCAAGGTCATCGGCCTGGCGGAATTCATGAACATGCCCGGCGTACTGTCCGGCGCGCCCGACTGCATGGACAAGCTGGCCGCCTTCGCCGGCCGCCATATCGACGGACACGCGCCGCTGATGCGCGGCAAGAAGCTGAACGGCTACCTGTCGGGCGGCATCTCGACCGATCACGAGGCCACCCGCGCCGACGAGGCCCTGGAGAAGATCCGCAAGGGCATGACGGTGCTGATCCGCGAAGGCTCGGTCTGCAAGGACCTGGCGGCGCTCGCCCCGCTGCTGACGGTCGAAACCTCGCCGTTCCTCGCCTTCTGCACCGACGACCGCAATCCGCTGGAAATCGCGCATGAAGGCCATATCGACTTCCTGATCCGCAGCGCCATCGCGCGCGGCGTGCCCCCATTGGCCGCCTACCGCGCCGCCAGCCTGACGGCGGCACGCGCCTTCGGGCTGACCGATCGCGGCATGCTGGCACCGGGCAAACGTGCCGACATCGTCTTCCTCGACGATCTGGAACACTGCACGGTCTCCGACGTGCTGGCCGGCGGCCGGCCGATCGGGCCGGCGCTAGACCAGCGCCAGCCCATCGCCGCCCCCGGGCGCAACAGCGTCATCCTGCACCGGCCGGCAACGGCCGAGGATTTCGCGGTGCCCGGCAGCGGCACCGCCCGCCCGGTGATGGGCATCATCCCCGGCCAGATCATCACCGAGTTCCTGACCCTCGACCTGCCAGAGGCCAACGGCCAGACCCTCCCCGACATCCCCCGCGACATCGCCAAGGTCGCGGTCGTGGCGCGGCACGGGCTGAACGGCAATATCGGCCGGGGCTTCGTACGCGGCTTCGGGCTGCGCGGCGGGGCACTGGCATCCTCGGTCGGGCATGACGCGCATAATATCTGCGTCGTCGGCGTCAACGATGCGGACATGGCAAGGGCGGTCAACCGCCTGGCCGAAATCGGCGGCGGCTTCGTGATCGTCGAGAACCGAGCAATCCGCGCCGAATTGCCCCTGCCGATCGCCGGCCTGATGAGCGACGCACCTTTCGAGACCGTGCGCGCGCAACTGGAAATCCTGCGCGCCGCAACGCGAGACATGGGCGTGACGCTGGCAGAACCGTTCCTGCAACTGGCCTTCCTGCCCCTGCCGGTGGTGCCGCACCTGAAAATCACCGATCACGGGCTGGTCGATGTCGGCCGGATGACAGTCATCGGCTGAATCCAAAGCAGGCCCGGCTACCCCACCATCGGCGGCTCGCGCGAAGTTGACGCCGCCCGGCAGTCCCTGTTTTCGGGGGACTGCCGGGACCTGCCGCGCCGTCCGGCCATCCCCTGCCCCGAAAAACGCGCACAGGGCTTGCCAGCACCGCCATTTTTCAAACAGCCTCCGACGACCATGTTCTGACCCCTCGATCGGACGCCCTCATGCCCTTTGCTCCGGCGGATGCCGGCACGTTCATCACCCGCGCCAGCCCGGCCTATCGACGCGCCGGACTGGCCCTGTTCCTGGCGGGTTTCGCCACCTTCTCGCTGCTCTATTGCGTGCAGCCGCTGCTGCCGGCCTTCTCCAGCCAGTTCGCCATCGGTGCTGCCAGCAGTTCGCTCTCCCTCTCGCTCTCCACCAGCGCGCTCGCCATCGCCATCCTGCTCGCCGCCGCCCTGTCCGAGCGCATCGGCCGGCGCGAGATCATGACCCTGTCCATGATCCTGTCGGCGCTGCTGAACATCGTCGCCGCCTGCGCACCGGTCTGGCCGGCCCTGCTGGCGGCCCGCATGGCCGAGGGCTTCGTGCTGGGCGGTGTGCCGGCAGTGGCGATGACCTACCTGGCCGAGGAGATCCATCCCGGCGAGCTGGGCCTGGCCATGGGCCTGTATGTCGCCGGCACCGCCTTCGGCGGCATGATCGGCCGGGTCGGCACCGGCATCCTGACCGACGCACTGTCCTGGCGCGCCGCCATGACCATCATCGGCGTGGCCGGACTGCTCGCCGCACTCGGCTTCCTGGCGCTGCTGCCGCCCTCGCGCAATTTCGTCCCCCGGCCGGGGCTGAGCGCCCGCCACCATGCCGAGGCCTGGACACGTCACCTGCGGGACCCGGCGCTGCCGGCACTCTACGCCATCGGCTTCACGGTGATGGGCACGTTCGTCACCATCTTCAACTATGCCGGCTACCGGCTGATGGCCCCGCCCTACAATCTGGACCAGACCAGGCTGGGCCTGATCTTTTCGGTCTATGTGTTCGGCATCGTGTCCTCGTCGGTCGCGGGCGCGCTGTCCGACCGCATGGGCCGCGGGCACGTGCTCACGGCCGGCATCCTCATCATGGCCGTCGGCATCGTGCTGACCCTGGCGCATGCCCTGCCAATCATCTTCCTCGGCATCGTATTCCTCACGATCGGCTTCTTCACCGCCCACGCCATCGCCAGCGGCTGGGTGGGGCGCCTGGCGCGCACCGACCGCGGGCATGCGACCTCGCTCTATCTGCTGGCCTATTATCTGGGCTCCAGCATCGCCGGGTCGGTCGGCGGCTGGTGGTGGTCCGGCCTGGGATGGAACGGGGTCGCCAGCTTCACGCTCCTGCTGCTGGGCGCGGCACTGGCCGCCGCCGCATGGCTGCGCCGGCTAGCCCGGTCCTGACGAGGAGAAACCAATGACAGCCTATGTTGCCCTGCTGCGGGCGGTAAATGTCGGCGGCACCGGAAAACTGCCGATGACCACCCTGGCCGAACTCTGCACGGCGGCCGGGCTCGCACGCGTGCAAACCTATATCGCCAGCGGCAACGTCGTCTTCCACAGCGACAGGCCCGAAGAACATGTGCGGACAGCACTCGAGGACCGGCTACAGGATTATTGCGGCAAGCGCGTGGGCGTAATCGTCCGAACCGCGTCCGAGATCGCGGATATCGTGGCACGCAACCCGTTCCGCGACATGCCGGGCAATCGCGTCATGGCCCTGTTCGTCGACACCCCCCTGCCGGCCGATCCCATGGAGGGTGTCACGGGCATGAAAGACGAACAGATCCGCCTGGGACCACGCGCATTGTTCGTCTTCTACCCCAACGGCATGGCGACAACCCGCCTGCGCATCCCCAGCGAAAAGACCGGAACCGCACGCAACATGAACACGGTCGCCAGACTGGCGGAGATGGCGGCCGCCCTCGGATAAAGGCCGCGCGCCAGTCCTTACGCGGACTCGGCGTTCCGCACTCTCAGAGCAAACAACGCCACCAGATAGACCAGAAGCCCGCCCACCGACAGCAGGGCCCCACCCATGCCAAGCGCGCCATAGCCGAATTGATGGGCCAGCAGCACGCTGCCCAGCACGGCGCCGAGCGCGTTCGCGATATTGAACGCGGAATGGTTGAGCGACGCGGCCAGGGTCTGCGCGTTGCCGGCAAAATCCATCAATCGCGTCTGCAATGCCGGCCCCAGCGCATTGAAGAAGGTCGGCACCAGAAAGACATCGGCCATCAGGCCGATGCGGCTGTGCAGGACAAACGGCAGGACCAGCATGGTGGCAATACTGCCGACCAGCGCAACGAGCACGGCCGCATTCAGGTTGCGGTCGACAATCCAGGCCCCGACATTCGCACCCGCCAGCATGCCCGCGCCCCAGACCACCATATAGACCATGACCATCCATTCCGGGACCTGCGTCACATTATGCAGGATGCTGGTCAGGAAGGTGTAGAGCGTGAACATGCCGCCAAAGCCGATGGCCGCCGTCAGCAGCGTCAGCAGCACCTGCGCATTGGCCAGCCCCTGCAATTCCCCCAGCGGCGTCACGGCACGATCGGGCTTGTCCGCCGGAATATACCGCAACACGCCCAGCAGGGTCACGGCACCGGCCAGCCCGATCACGGCATAGGCCACCCGCCAGCCAAGATGATCGGCGGCAAAGGTCGAGAACGGCGCGCCGATCAGCGTGGCGATCGCAATGCCCGACAGCACCCGGCCAACCGCCCAGCCCCGCCGCGAGCGATCGACCATCGAGGCACCGATCAGCGCGGAAATCCCGAACAACGCGCCATGCGGCAAGCCGGCGATAAAGCGTGCGCCATCGACCAGCAGCGGGGTCGGCATCAGGATGCACAGAAAATTCCCGCAGCAGAAAAAGGCAAACAGCGCCAGCAGAAGCTCCCGGCGTGACAGGCGGGCACCGAGAATGGTGAAGAGCGGCGCGCCGACCACCACCCCCAGCGCATAGGCCGTAATGGCATAGCCGGCCTGGGATTCCGACACATGGAGCGACGAGGCGAACTGGGGCAGCATCCCCATGATCGCAAACTCGCCGGTCCCGACAACGAATGTGCCGAATGTCAGCGTCAGGAAGGCCAGGGCCGTTCCATGCGGCGGCGGGATGCGGGCAATACCGTGCCCGTCCGGAATCATCTCTGTCGACATCGGATCAGTCCAGGATTCTGGTCTATTTTACGAAACGGCAGCCAGGGCGAAATCCGCGCTGTCCATATGGAACAGCGCGGCGGTCCTGGCCTTCTTGTTGCACACGTCGATGCAGCCGGGCGCGAGTCCATCCATGCGCAGGAAGGCAACCGGGTACGCCGCCGCGTCCACAATGGACACGCACACAACGACGCCCAGCACCCGTTCAGTGCCCGATATCCGGCAGCCCGTCATCCGCTTCATCCATCAGCGACAGGTCCGGCGCAGCCACGGCGCTGCGCACCCCCCATGCGCAGAACAGCAGCGAGACCCCCGCCACCACGATCAGGTCCCACCCATAGGGAATCCACCCATGCCCGCCGAATTGCGGGCTGCCGGCATAGGACAGCGCCGCGATCGTCGGCAGATAGACCATGAACCAGATGGCATGCCGCGCCGCCGCGCGATGCTGCGCCCAGCTATCCTGGCGGCGGCACCACAGATAGAGCGGCAGAAGCAGCAGCATCAGCAGGATGATATCCCCGCTCAGCGGCCAGCGCGCCCAGTACAGCAGCAGCGACGAGAACATGAAGGCCAGCGCCCCGGTCACCCGCATCACCGGCACCCGCACCGGACGCGGCCGATCGGCCAGCGTGCCCCGCAGCGCCAGCGCCGAAATCGGCAGCATCAGGTACGAAATCACGGTGCAGACCGAAATCACCGCCGCCAGGATGCCCCAGCCGCGAAAGCAGAACAGGAAGATATAGGCCGCCCCCAGATTGAACCACAGCGCCGGGCGCGGCACCCCATATTCCGGATGGATCGCCCCCAGCAGGTCGGGCAGCGTGCCGTTGCGCTGCATGCCCAGCGTCATGCGCGTGCTGGACGCCAGATGCGTCGCCCCGGCCCCGCTGGGTGCCAGGAACGCATCGAAATACAGCAGCACCGCCACCCAGTTCAGGTTGAAGGCAATGGCCAGTTGCGCAAAGGGCGAGGAAAAGGACAGGGTCGCCCATCCCCCCGCACCCGGCCGCACCGCCCCCAGATAGGCGCATTGCAGCAGCAGATAGATCACGGTCGCCGTCGCCACCGACCCGATCACGGCAAACGGAATGCTGCGGCCCGGATTGCGGGCCTCCCCCGCCAGGTTCAGCGGGCTCTGGAACCCGTTGAAGGCGAAGACGATGCCCGAGGTCGCCACCGCCGTCAGCACGCCGGACAGGCCATAGGGCATGAAGCCCCCCGTCTCCGCACCGGTCAGGTTGCCGCCATGGAAGCTGCTGGCCATCAGCAGCACCGCCGTCGTCGCCGGCACGATCAGCTTGAAGACCGTGATGGCGGAATTGAACCGGGCAAAGAACCGCACGCCCCAGAAATTGAGCAGGAAATAGACCACCACAAGCACGGCGGCAGCCGCCAGTCCGCCCGGCGACAGCACCCCGTCATGATACATCCCCCGCGCCCAGGAGAACGGCCAGGAACTCATATACTGCACCGACGCCTCGGCCTCGACCGGCACGACGCTGACGATCGACAGCCAGTTCGCCCCGGCGGCCATGAAGCCGACCAGCGGCCCGTGCGTCAGGTTGGCGTAACGGACCATGCCGCCCGCCACCGGAAACATGCCGCCCAGTTCGGTCGCCATGGCGGCGATGACCAGCGCAATGAACGCCCCCAGCAGCCAGGCCAGGATGGCGGCCGGGCCGGCGGTGGAAGCCGCCCGCTCGGCCCCGAACAGCCACCCCGACCCGATCATGGCGCTCAGCCCGGTGAACATCAGTTGCCAGGGTCCAAGGGCACGATTCAGGCGGGACGACACGTTGGGCAAACTCCGGAACGAAGGGATGGGCGAGCGAATCGCGCGCGAAGCGCCCAACCAACCTCGTTCCGTGCCCGGATGCAACAGGCTCCGTTCAACCCGCGCGCATCGCCCGCGCCGCCGCGACCATGCTGGCGATCGCCGGCCAGACCTCGGGCCATTTGCGGGTCTTCAGCCCGCAATCCGGATTCACCCAGATCTGCCGCGCGTCCAGCCGCCGGGCTGCGGCCTTCAGCAGCGCCACCATCTCGTCCACCGAGGGTTCCCGCGGCGAATGGATGTCATACACACCCGGCCCGATCTCCGCCGGATAGCGATGGCCGACAAAGGCATCCAGCAGTTCCATCTTCGACCGCGCGGTCTCGATCGAAATCACATCGGCATCCATCGCCGCAATGGCGGCGATGATGTCATTGAATTCCGAATAGCACATGTGGGTATGGATCTGCGTCACATCGGCCACGCCGGACGAGGCGATGCGGAAACTCGCGACCGCCCAGTCCAGATAGGCCTGCCAGTCGCGCCGCCGCAGCGGCAGCCCCTCGCGCAGCGCGGCCTCGTCGATCTGGATGATCGCAGCCCCCGCCCGCTCCAGATCCACCACCTCGTCACGGATGGCATAGGCGATCTGGCGGCAGGTGGTCTCGCGCGGCTGGTCGTCGCGCACGAACGACCAGTTCAGGATCGTCACCGGTCCGGTCAGCATGCCCTTCATCGGCCGCGCCGTCAGCGACTGGGCATAGTCCCACCATCCAACGGTCATCGGCTCGGGCCGCGCGACGTCGCCATAGATGATCGGCGGCCGCACGCAGCGCGAACCATAGGACTGGACCCACCCATGCCTGGTGAACACGAAGCCCGACAGATGCTCACCGAAATACTGCACCATGTCGTTGCGTTCGAACTCGCCATGCACCAGCACGTCCAGCCCCATCTCTTCCTGCCAGCGGACGGCAGCGGCAATCTCCTCCTTCAGGAAGGCCTCATACGCGTCGCCGGCCAGCGCGCCCCTTGCCTGCGCGGCGCGCGCCTGACGCACTTCCGGCGTCTGCGGGAACGAGCCGATCGTCGTGGTCGGGAAAGGCGGCAGGTCCAGCATCGCACGCTGCGCGGCCTGCCGCACAGGGAACGGCGTGGCGCGGCCCGCCTGCCCGCTTCCGCCAGCGACGCGCGCCTGGACAGCCGGGCTGTTGATACGCGGCGAGGTCCGGCGCGACGCAACGGCGGCCGAGGCGGCATCCAGTTCCCCGCGCACCGACTCCACACCCGTGTTCAACGCCCGGGCCAGAATCGCCAGTTCCCCGATCTTCTGCACCGCAAAGGCCAGCCAGGAGCGCACGTCTTCGTCCAGCGCGGTCTCGCGGTCCAGATCCAGCGGGCTGTGCAGCAGCGAGCAGGACGGCGCAAGCTGGAGCGTCCGGCCCGAGCGCACAGCCGGCGCAATCCTCTCCAGGATCGCATGCAGGTCGGCCCGCCACACATTCCGCCCATCGATCACGCCCAGCGACAGCACCAGGTCGGGCCGCGCCCCATCCAGCACGGGCTGCAACTGCCCGGGCGCCCGCACCAGGTCGATATGCAGCCCGTCGACCGGCAGCGCCAGCGCGGTCGCCAGATTGTCGCCCAGATCGCCGAAATAGGTCGTCAGCATCAGGCGCGTACCGTCCAGCGCCGCATGAAGCTGGGCGTAGGCCTGCGCATAGGCGGCACGCGCCGCATCGTTCAGGTCCAGCACCAGACAGGGCTCGTCGATCTGCACCCAGCCGGCGCCGGCATCGGCCAGGGCGCGCAGCACGGCGACATAGACCGGCAGCAGGCGCGGCAGCAGCGTCAGCGGATCGAAATCGCCACCACGCGCCTTGCCCAGCAACAGGTAGCTGACCGGCCCCAGCAGCACCGGCCGCGTCTCGATCCCCTGGGCGCGGGCCTCGTTATACTCATCGACCGGCTTGGTCGAGGACAGGCGGAACACCTGATCGGCAGAAAATTCGGGCACCAGATAATGGTAGTTGGTGTCGAACCATTTTGTCATTTCCGCCGCCGGCACACCACCCGCCGCATGCGCGGCATGGCCATGGGCACAGGCGGCCTCGCCCTGCGTGCCGCGCGCCATGGCGAAATAGGTCGCGCTGTCGATCGGCCCGCCGGCCCAGCCATAGACCGGCGGAATCGCCCCCACCATCGCGCTGGTATCCAGCACATGGTCGTAGAGCGAGAAATCGTTGGACGGAATCACATCCGCCCCCCGGTCGCGCTGCCAGGCCCAGTTGCCGGCGCGCAGCCGGGCCGCTGCGGCCAGCAGCGACGCGGCATCGCTCCGCCCGGCCCAATGCTGCTCCAGTTCGGTCTTCAGTTCGCGGCGGGGGCCGATGCGGGGGAACCCCAGGGTAGCGACGGTAACGCTCATGACTGCCTCGTCTGGTTGGGCGGTGCCGTCGGGACAGGTGCGCACGCGCGCTCACGCCGGCCCAGGGGCCGGCGCGGCATCATCCACGCCCCATCCGGACACCCCGCCGGAGGATCTTTGTGGCCATGGCAGGTCTCCTGGCTCGCGAGTCCGCGCATCGCCGGTCCGGCCTTCCCGGGGCGCAAACCCCAGTGACGCGAATGGACCGATGCTCGCCGCTTACAGTTGCGGGGGCAGCGCCGGCATCACACCGGCTTCCCTCTTCGCCGCGCCCCAACGGGACGCGGAACCATGACGTGCCGGATTAAGGCACCCGCTCGCACAACAGTCAATATAATTTGCACATATAA
This sequence comes from Gluconacetobacter tumulicola, assembly GCF_014174215.1. GTDB lineage: Bacteria > Pseudomonadota > Alphaproteobacteria > Acetobacterales > Acetobacteraceae > Gluconacetobacter > Gluconacetobacter tumulicola. The sequence goes on from NZ_JABEQL010000001.1 coordinate 222,926, forward strand.
GGATATCATTATATGCTCTCGCCGCGCCGATGCATGACCAGGACCGTACAAAATGTCAGGGAAATGGTCCCGCCGTCGGCGCGGGTCGCGATGAGGTAGCGCACTCAATCGCGTGAAGACGCTCTTCAAAGCAGGACGGGAGAGCATGCCGCGCCTCGTCGGGCGCGTCACACCATCTTCTCTTGCTCTGCAAATCTCCAAAAGGCGCCAGCGGATTTCGGATCCGGAATATCAGCCTGGAGTCGAGGCTGATATCCCCATCGCGGGGCAAAACGCCCCGCTGCGAACAATAAGCCGGAGAAAACTTATTTGAGGGCCTGCAGAGCCGTCGTGACAGCTTCCTTGGCCAGATTGGCATCGGTCTCGCCCTCGCCGCCGCTCAGGCCCAGCGCACCGATCATCTTGTTGCCGATGGTGATCGGATATCCGCCGCCGGCAGGCAGCGTATCCGGCAGGGTGCCGATCATGTAATTGCCGCCATTCAGGGCATGCTCCATGTCCGCCGACGGACGTGCATAGTTCACGGAGGTCTTGGCCTTCATGATCGCCAGCTTCATGCTGCCGAGCTGCGTGCCGTCCATTTTCTCGAGTGCGACCAGATTGCCGCCCTCATCGACGATCGCAATGGCGACATGCGCATGGATCGCATCGGCGGCCTGCTTCGCACGCTCGATGAAGGCAAGCGAGGTCTTGAGATCCATGGTGCGCTCATGCGCCAGCGCCGCACGCGGAAACACCGCCCCGGCCACCAGCAGGCAGGACGCGGCCACCGCGCAGCGCATCGCCGCACGCCGCACGCGCCCCCCTTCGGTCGAGGAGAAGGACAGGCCGGAGAATAGAATCATGATGTCGTCACCTTTGCATGGATCGTCTCGGAACGATCAAGGAAGGACCACCTGTTTTCCATAACGGTTCAGGCGTGGCCCATTGTGGGCCACGCCTGCGGAGCGTCAAGAGACGATCAGAAATTCGTCGTGAACTGACCACCCAGGATGGCAATATCCTTGAACGTCGTCGTGGCGCCCGGATGCTGCATATACTGGAAATCGGCCATCAGGTTGGTCGCCGGCGCCAGATTGATGCTGTAGAAAGCCTCGTAGGCATTTTCCCAGTTCTGAATACCGTAGACCGGGCCCCACTGGTTCGACATAAACGGAAGACCGAGCGCCAGGGACGATTCCTGCTGGAGGCTGACGGTACGGCTCATGTCGTAATGCTGGAACATGATGCCCATCGCATCGTTCGGACGATGCCACGGCGTGCCGCTTTCCACGAAACCGACCCATTCGCGATCGCGCATCGCAACCAGGTTGCCCTGCGCATAGCCCGCACCGCCTTCGATGATCAGGCCGTTGGTCAGGCCCTCTCCGTTACGGACCAGCATCTGGTTGAACATGAACCATGCGACGCTCATGCCGGCTTCATAGCGGCGCGGCTGACCGGTCGCCTGGAAGGAATTGCCGTGAATATCCTCATACAGGTTCGGATAGCGCGAATTGTCGTACCAATAGCCGATCTTGTAGTTGCCGCGCAGCTTGTGCTTGCCGAACTCGGGCATCCAGCCGATTTCGACCTGCGAGGTGACCTTGTCCATGCCGTCCTGCGCAATCGCCCATCCCGAAATACCGCCGTTATAGGCATGCGGGCTGACAAGGAAGATACCACCCTCGATATAAGTCTGCTGCGTCGGCCGGATCTTCAGCACGCCGCCCACATTCCCCGACGGCCAGTCACGACCACCCGGATTGTATTTTCCCGGCGCCCAGTTGCTGCACACCGAGACGTTCATGAAAAAGCACGCCGTATAATCATACGAGAAGAAGCTGCCGGTCGGAATGTCGCCCACCGACACGATGACGCGCTTGTTGAAAAAGCTCTTGTCCGCATACATCTCGACAAGATGGGCCACGACGTTGCCGCGCGCGCCGTAGATCTGTTCCGGATTCGTCACCGAATCGCCGGAATTGAGGCTGAAGCTGCGGCCATGCCCGTTGATGACGAGCATATGGGTCCAGAGCCCCTCCACGCCGGCCAGGCGCTGCCAGTCGATATCCAGCTCTCCCGCGACCTGACCCGCCAGCACGTTCGACCGGGTCTTGCCGCCGGTGATATTGCCGACATATTCCTCGTTCAGGGCCAGGTTCAGGAAAACGCCGTGCTTGAGCAGCCACGGCTGAATGCCGTACCAGTCACCAAACAGATGCGGCGCTCCCGCAAGGGTCGGAATGACGGGGCCGATCGTGAATCCGCCCACATCATCCAGCGGATACGCCGTCGGCTGGTAAGCCTTGGACGAGACCGCGCCGTATTCGACCGCCTCGCCCTTGCTGGTTGCCGACGGGGGATTATTGCTGCTTGACGATTGGGCATGACCGTCGCCGGCATGAAGGCTGCATACCAAAATAAAAAACGCTACAAACCGTCCAACACTTTTCACAAAGTGGCGCGACCGGTGACATTCACAGTGTCCGATCATCGGAGTCCTATTGGGAATATGGCGAAACTTTTTCTCTATGAAACGCTTCGTCTCGTTTATGGCCGGGAAAGGGGCATCAGGTCATCTTTCATTTTTGAAAAGGCATATGATTATAAAGAAATAAAACGCAATCGGCCATGATTGCTCTTTAATCATCATATGCCCGCGCGGGCCCTGCGATGGCCGTCATGGGTCCAGGCCGAACCTGCCCCAAACCCACACAGATCCATATTTCCAAAACAGCCTTGCGTAAAGTTTTTTTCACAAAGCGGCGCGCGAATGCCATCCGTGAATACAAATTAGAAAACGTTTTCCCATTAAAAAAAATTTTAGTTTCCGGATAAAATCGCGACTCAAGCCATCCCACCGTCTATTTTTTGATCAATTTTTCAAATTTTGCAGTAATTCTGTATAAAAACTATATACATATACTGATATTAAGAAATTTCTTACGGATTTTTATAACATTATTCTAATAATATGCGCCAAAATCAAAGAATGGAGCCATCTATTATTTATAATCATACCCACATCAACTCATTCCCATCATGTTATAACATTTTTATTTTCGTCTTTGATTATTAATTTTCTGAAAGTCAGGAATCTGTTGGAAATTACTCTCGTGTTCAAAAAAACGTTATCTCTTCTTGCTCCTCCGCTCACCATATCAATCCATTGCGTTCCGATATTTCGGCGATTATGGATTGCCATCCGTCAATGATGCTTCAGATCTCAAGGACATCGGAAACATAGTTCGTACGCCTTGATATTTGCACAATCCATACCTTTGAACTCGTCTGGGAAAAACATGGGAAATTCCGATAAAGCGCGGGGGGAGCCTGTGCGCGGCCATATGTCCCGCCGCCATATGCTGATGGTCTCCGCCGCGTCGGCATTTGGCCTGCTCCTGCCGTCCTTCCAGCCCGGCACGGCCGAGGCAGCAACCGGTGCCACCGTAGACGAAGCCGCTGATTTCATCAGCTTTTCCCGTTTCGCGACCGGACACAGCGCGCTGGACCCGCTGGTCGGCCAATCGCTGCTGGGCGCCCTGGGTGCACAGAGCGCGCTCTTTCCGGCTCAACTCGCGGCACTGGTCAAGACGGTCGCCGACAACAAGCCGGCCGATGTCGAGGCGCTTGAGGAATCCCTGCGTGGCACACCGCTGCACGACACGCTGCTGCACATCATCCGGGCCTGGTATTCCGGCGTGATCGAGGACGGCACCAACGCCCGCGTCTATGCTTTTGAAAATGCCCTGATGTATCAGCCTGCGCGCGATGTCGTGGTCATCCCGACCTATGCGCATAACGGACCGAACTACTGGGTCGCCGAACCTGCTCCCGTTGAGCAAATGCCGCAATTCTGACCGGGGCGTATCATGAAAAATTCCGTATCGAACTCCCGGAGACTCCTCCGCAGCCTCTGGCTGGCCGCCCCGCTGGTCCTGACGGGGCATGCGATCGCGCATGCCGACACGTCCATGAGCCGTGGCCATTATCTTGCCGTCGCCGCCGACTGCGCCGCCTGCCACACCAACGGCCATGAGGGCGCGGAACTGGCCGGCGGCTATGCCATCGCCTCGCCGATGGGCGCGATCTATTCGACGAACATCACGCCGTCCAAGACCTATGGCATCGGCAATTACACGCTCGAGCAATTCTCGCGCGCGATCCGCCACGGCGTGCGCGCCGATGGCGCCGAACTCTATCCGGCCATGCCCTATGGATCGTACAGCCAGCTGACGGACGAAGACGTCGCGGCGCTATATGATTACCTGATGCACGAGGTCAAGCCGGTCGACCAGCCAGCGCCGAAGACCAACCTTCCCTTCCCCTTCTCGATCCGTGCCTCGCTGTGGGGCTGGAAGCTGCTGAGCGGCGTCGAGGGCAAGCCCTTCGTGCCCGACGCCACGCACGATGCGGCATGGAACCGCGGCAAATATCTGGTGGATACGCTGGCCCATTGCGGCGAATGCCACACACCGCGCAACATCATGATGGCGCCGAAATCCTCGGCCTATCTCGCCGGCGGCGATCTCGGCTCCTGGCGGGCGCCCAACGTCACCAGCGACAAGGTTGCGGGTATCGGCGGCTGGTCCGATCAGGAACTGCAGGACTATCTGCGGACGGGCAAATCCGCGCATGCGCGCGCCGCGGGCCCGATGGCCGAAGCGGTGGAACATAGCTTCCAGTACCTGACGCCGACCGACCTGGCCGCGATGGTCGCCTATCTCAAGACCGTACCGGCGATTGCCGAGCCCGGCCAGAACACCGCGAACTTCGCCCATGACGGCAAGGCGGCGCTCTTCGACTACGCCGCCGCCAATGCGCGCCGCAATGACAGCACCCTCAAAGGCATGACCGAAGGAAACGTGCTGTACGAGGAAGTCTGCGCAAGCTGCCACCAGTCGAACGGCAAGGGATCGGCCGACGGATATTACCCCTCCCTGATCGGCAACACGACGACGGGCCAGCTCAACCCGGCCGACCTGGTCGCCAGCATCCTGTTCGGTGTCGACCGCACGGTCGACGGCCATCAGACCCTGATGCCGAACTTCGGTCCCCAATCGCTGGTACAGCGCCTGGACGACCAGCAGGTCGCGGCAATCGCCAATTACGTGACGGGTCATTTCGGCAGCGGGCAGGCGACCGTCACCGCCGAAAGCGTCGCCACCATTCGCGCCGGCGGCCCCAAGCCCGCCATCGCGCAGCTTTCCGAACCGCGCGTTCTCGCGGTCCTCGGCATTGTCGGCCTGATCATTCTGGGCGCTCTCGCCCTGGCGCTTCGTTTTATCCTCAAGTCCAGACGCGCCGCGTAAGCCGCCGGAAAACAGGAGAGATTCACTCATGGCTCAAGAAACGCTGACGGCGGACGTCGTCATCGCCGGTGCCGGCATCTGCGGCTCCATGCTGGCGCACAAGCTCGCGCGCAACGGCGTGTCCGTCATCCTGCTCGATGCCGGCCCCTATCGCGACCGCGACCAGATCGTCGAGAACTGGCGGAACATGCCGCCGAACAACAAGTCGGAATATGATTACGCGACGCCCTACCCGTCGGTTCCGTGGGCGCCGCACACCAATTATTTCCCCGATAACGGCTACCTGATCGTCAAGGGCCCCGATGCCAGCGCCTATCGCCAGGGCATCATCAAGGGTGTCGGCGGCACCACCTGGCACTGGGCGGCGTCCAGCTGGCGCTACCTGCCCAACGATTTCCGCCTGAAATCGGCCTACGGCGTCGGCCGCGACTATGCGCTCAGCTATGATGAGCTCGAAGCCTATTACTACGCCGCGGAATGCGAAATGGGCGTCAAGGGCCCCAACGGGCAGGAGATCATCCCCTCCGCGCCGCGGAAGAATCCGTGGCCGATGGACTCCATGCCGTACGGGCCGGGCGACCGCGTCTTCACGGACATCGTCAAGCCGCTCGGCTATGACAACACGCCGGTGCCCCAGGCACGCAACAGCCGTCCCTATGACGACCGTCCCCAGTGCTGCGGCAACAATAACTGCATGCCCATCTGCCCGATCGGCGCCATGTATAATGGCATCTATTCGGCACTGAAGGCCGAACGGGCCGGCGCGCGGATCATCCCCAACGCCGTCGTCTATTCGATCGAGACCGACGCGAAGAACAAGATCGTCGCGATGAACTACTACGATCCGGACAAGGGATCGCATCGCGTCGTTGCCAAGACCTTCGTCATCGCGGCCAATGGTATCGAGACGCCGAAACTGCTGCTGCTCGCCGCCAACGATCGCAACCCGAACGGCATCGCCAACTCGTCCGACCAGGTCGGCCGCAACATGATGGACCATCCGGGCATCGGCATGAGCTTCCAGGCGGCCGAGCCCGTCTGGGCCGGCGGCGGCTCGGTACAGATGAGCTCGATCACCAATTTCCGCGACGGTCCGTTCCGTTCGGACTATGCCGCCATCCAGATCGGCTACAACAACACCGCCCAGAATTCCCGCGCCGGGATGAAGGCGCTGTCCATGGGCCTGGTCGGCCGGAAACTGGACGAGGAAATCCGTCGCCGCACGGCGCATGGCGTGGATATCTATGCCAACCACGAAGTCCTGCCGAACCCGGACAATCGCCTGGTCCTGTCCAAGGACCGTCGTGACGCGCTGGGCATTCCGCATCCGGAAGTCACCTACGATGTCGGCGAATATGTCCGCAAATCCGCCGTCCTCTCGCGCCAGCACCTGACCAGGATCGCCCAGGCGATGGGCGGCACGGAAATCGAGATGTCGTCGTTCTTCACGCCGAACAACCACATCACCGGCGGGACGATCATGGGGCATGATCCCAAGGATTCCGTCGTCGACAGCTGGCTGCGCACCCACGACCATCCCAACCTGTTCCTGGCAACAGGTGCGACGATGGCGGCTTCCGGCACGGTCAACTCCACCCTGACCATGGCCGCGCTGTCGCTGCGTGCCGGCGACGCGATCCTCGCCGATCTCAAGCACGGCTGAGTCTGTTCAACATCCTGACATGATGAGGTGCCCTCACCTCATCATGCACCACGACTCCAGACACGCGGCCGCCGGACATACCGTCCGGCGGCCGCGTCGCTATTGGAGATCACGAACGACCATGTTCATGAAGCGATATAATTTGCATATATAAAGATATCATTATATTTGGTCTTCATGACCAGCCCCCTCACCCTGTTCCAGGCCCTGGCCGACCCGACGCGCCTGCGCATCCTGGCACTGCTGCGCGCCATGGAACTCTCGATCGGCGAAATCGCGCAGGTGCTGGGCCAGAGCCAACCCCGCGTCTCGCGCCATGTGAAGATCCTGGTCAGCGCCGGGCTGGCAGACCGCCGCAAGGAAGGGAGCTGGGTCTTCCTGACCCTCGGCGCGCCCGGCATCGTGGCCCCGGCGCTGAAGGCGATCGATTGCTGGTGCCCCCAGGGTGACGGCGAACAGCAGGCCGACCTCGCCCGGCTGAAGGCGGTGCGCGCCGTCCGCGCCACGGCCGCCGAGGATTATTTCGAAACCCACGCCGCCAACTGGGACGCGCTGCGCTCGCTCCACGTGGCCGAACGCGATGTCGAGGCCGCGATCGAACGCCTGCTGGCGCCCGAACCGATCGGGCGCATGGTCGATATCGGCACCGGCACCGGCCGGATGATGGAATTGCTGGGCCGGCAGGCCGCCAGCGCCATCGGCTTCGACCGCAGTCCGGCCATGCTGCGCCTGGCACGCACCAAGCTGGCACAACCGGGATCGGACCACGCCGAATTGCGGCAGGGCGACATGTATGCCCTGCCCCTACCCGATGGCGCGGCCGATTTCGCGATCATGCACCAGGTCCTGCATTACGCGCAGCATCCCGCCGCCGCGATTGCCGAGGCCGCGCGCGTGCTGGCACCGGACGGCCGCCTGCTGATCGTGGATTTCGCACCGCACGATCGTGAGGATCTGCGCGAGCGCGACGCCCATGTCCGCCTCGGCTTCACGGACCAGCAGATGGCGGACTGGTTCGCCGCCGCCGGCCTGGCCAGCGCACCCCCGATCCATCTGGATGGCGAACTCACCGTCAAATTGTGGCTGGGCCGCCGCATGGCCACCTCGGCCGCCTGATCCGCCTCTTTCCTTTTTCCGCTTCCAAGGAACCGGCCTCATGTCCCTGCCCCAGCCCCCCGGCCCCGGGCTCTCGTTCGAATTCTTCCCGCCCAAGACGCCGAAGATGGCCGAGGCGCTGCGGCAGACCGCATCGGTCCTGGCCCCGCTCGGCCCGCGCTTCATCTCCGTCACCTACGGCGCCGGCGGCTCGACCCGCGACCGCACGCTGCAGACGGTCGCCGAACTGGTGCGCGAGACCAACGTGCCGGTCGCGGGCCACCTGACCTGCGTCGACGCCACCCGCGCCGAGGTCGACGCCGTCGCCCGCGCCTATTGGGACGCAGGCGTGCGCCATATCGTGGCCCTGCGGGGCGACCCGTCCGAACCCGGCGCCCCCTTCGTCGCCCATCCCGACGGCTATGCCGGGGCGGTGGAACTGGTCGCGGGCCTGCGTCGCATCGCGCCGTTCGAAATCTCGGTCGCCGCCTATCCGGAAACCCACCCCGCCGCCATCAGCCCGGCCGCCGATCTGGACCATCTCAAGGCCAAGATCGACGCCGGCGCCACCCGCGCCCTCACCCAGTTCTTCTTCGAGGCCGAAACCTTCCTGCGCTTCCGCGACCGTGCCACGGCCGCCGGCATCACGACCGAGATCGTGCCGGGCATCCTGCCGGTCGCCAACATCGCCCAGGCCTATCGCTTCGCCGAGATGTGCGGCGCCCACGTGCCCGACTGGATGCGCCGCCTGTTCGACGGGCTGGACGACCATCCCGGCGCGCGCGCCATGGTCACCACCGCCGTCACGGCGGAACTGTGCCGCCAATTGCGCGATCACGGCGTGACCGACCTGCATGTCTACACGCTGAACCGCCCCGACGCCGCACTGGCCCTGCATCGCCTGCTGCATTCCGGCGGCACGTCCTGACAGGCGGCGCGCACCTTCTCCTTGCTTGTTTTATGATATCATAAATATATAAGATAAGAAGCAGGGAGCAGCGCGCATGGGAACGCAGGAAATCAAGGCACGGGCCATTTCGGGTTTCGCAGGGATCGGCATCGTCATGCTGCTGGTCCTGGCAGGATTGTTCAGCGCACTGTCCGCCGGATTCGTCCCCGGCGACATGGCGAAAGCTTCGTGCGGGGTCGCCGCAGTCCTGTGCGGCATCGCGGCCATGGTCCTGCTGCGGGGTCTCCTCACCCTGCAACCCAACGAATCCGTGGTGCTGACCTTCCTCGGAAAATATTCGGGCACGTTGAGCCAGGACGGCTTCTGGCTCGTGAATCCCTTCGCCGCCCGCAAGCGGCTCACCCGCAGGCTGGTCACGCAGGAAATCGGCCCGCTGAAGGTCAATGACGCAGCCGGCAACCCGGTCGAGATCGGCATGGTCCTGACATGGCGCGTGGCAGAAGCCGCACGCGCGGTCTTCGACGTGGAGAATTATCAGGCCTATGTCACCGCCCAGGGCGAAACCGCCCTGCGCAGCCTGGCCAGCCGCCACCCCTATGACGAAGAGGAATATCGGCAGGCGCTGGCCACACAGCAGGCCGGGGAGACGATCCGCCAGGATGGCGGCGTGCTGTCCCTGCGCGACGGCGGAGACCGGCTGACGGCCACCCTGGCCGCCGACCTTCGGGAACGGATGGAACTGGCCGGCCTGGTGGTGAAGGAGGCCCGCCTTTCGCACCTGGCCTATGCACCCGAAATCGCGGCGACCATGCTGCGCAAACAGGCGGCCAGCGCCGTCATCGCCGCCCGGCGCACCATCACCTCCGGCGCCGTTTCCATCGTCGAACAGGCCCTGAACGAACTCGAAGACCGCCTGGGCGGCGTCCTGGACGCCGAGCGCAAGGCCGCGATGATTTCCAACCTGCTGGTCGTCCTGGTCGGCGATCGCGACGTGACGCCGGTGGTCAACACGGGCACGCTCTATTCGTGACCCACGAGAGAAGCAGGGGAAGGCCGCGCGGACCGGACAAGGCGGCCTTCGCCCTGCGTCTCGACCCGGCCCTGCTGGCGGCCATCAGACGCTGCGCGGACGCCGAACTGCGCAGCGCAAACGCACAGATCGAGATCCTCCTGCGCGAGGCCCTGACCAGGCGCGGCATCCGTGTGAATGAAGACCGGCAGGACGACGCGACCTGACCTGAAATTGCGTCTCGGGCCGCGTAACCGCCGAACATCAGGGGAAAAATTACGGCCGACCGGCAACCGGACCGAAAGCCGCGCGATTGGGTACCTCGCCACCTCGTTCCTCCTGCAAGGCGTCTTCCATGACCGACGTTCCATTGCCGCGCCACCCGCTCCGTCTTTCCGCCGCCCTGTGCCTGATCCTTCTCCCGCTGGCCGCATGCAGTTCAGCCAGCGGCGACGGCGACGACCACCCGCCCCGCGACCACAAGGTCATCGTCGTACCGCGCGGCACGGACGTGGTCTGCCCCGACGGCAACCACCCACCCTGCCCCTGAGAGCCTGACCAAAAATGCACGCTGGCGGCGATCCGACGCGCGTTTCCTGCGCTTCGGTGCTCATGGCCATCAAGGCCACCCCGCTCCGATGCTCGGAAACACACGCCGGGCGCGGCCCGTCCCGGGCCGCTCTCGCTCACCAGCCCGCATTTTCGGTCAGGCTCTGAGATCCCTCACGGCGCTGCCTTGCGACACAACATCGCCGCCGCACGCGCGCCGCGCGCCATGACCTGGCCGGCGAACACCACACCGTCGGCCGAGACCGGCAGCCCCGCCTGCCGCAGCGCCTGCACCACCCATCCGTTGCAGGTATGGAACAGCGTGTAACGGCTGCGCGCCGCATAGAACAGGCTTTCCGGCCCATGACCGGCCGCAACGAGCCGTGGCCGGCCATCACGGCCCGTCTCCAGGTCACCCCCGATAAAGTACGACAGACGACCCATCCCCTCACGGCTCACCGGCAGTACCACCACGGCACCCGGGTCATAGGCCAGGTCAGGCGTGGTGGTCATGGCAAAGACCTGCACCACCGCCGGACCGGGAAAAGGCCCGATCAGATACTCTTCCAGACTGCTCGCCGGGGCGGTGAAGAACGTCTTCTTGCCATAGCCGAACAGAATGGTCCGCGCGCCGGGGAAGATCTCCCGATAAACCGCCAGTTTCCCCGACAGCGCCGCCACCGGCACCCCGATTTCAGTATGCCACCCCCGATCGACCAGATAGACCGAATTCAGCTCCCCGGGCCGGCAGGCCGACGGCCCGCTCCCGCCGGCACAGCAGGCCAGCAGACCCCCCATGGCGGCCAGCAGCAGAAATCGCGACAGTCCCTCCAGCACATTCCCTGCGCGGCAGCACATGCAGAACCTCGTCACAACCGCCACGAACATCGGGCATGTCAGACGATAGGGAAGCTGCCAGCCATCTTCCAGTCGATCGACGCCCCGGTCGTCAGGGCAGCTCCACCGCGATCGCAATCGCCTCGCCACCGCCGATGCAGGCAGCCGCCACCCCGCGCCGCAATCCCCGCGCGCGCAATGCATGCAGCAGGGTCGTCACCAGCCGCGCCCCCGTCGCCCCGATCGGATGCCCCAGCGCGCAGGCACCCCCATTCACGTTCAATCTGTCCGACGGAATGTCCAGATCGCGTTGCGCCACCATGGCCGTGACCGCGAAAGCCTCGTTGATCTCGAACAGATCGACATCGCCCACGCGCCACCCCGCCCGATCCAGCAGCTTGCGGATGGCGGGCACCGGCGCCTGCGTGAAATCGCGCGGCGCCTGCGAATGAACCGCCAGCGCCCGGATGGCGGCAAATACCGGCAATCCCTGCCGTTCGGCCCAGGACCGGCGCGCCAGGACCACCGCCGCCGCACCATCGGCAATGCCCGACGAACTGGCCGCCGTGATCGTGCCATCCCTGCCAAAGGCCGGACGCAGCGTCGGGATCTTGTCCGGCTGCGCCTTGAGGGGATTCTCGTCCTGCGTGACCTCCACCGCTCCCTTGCGGGTCCTGACGGAAACGGGCGAAATCTCGGCCGCGAAGGCCCCGCCTTCCACCGCGACACGGGCACGCGCCAGCGTCATCGCGGCATACTCATCCTGCTCCAACCGGCTGAAATCATAATCGCGCGCGGTCTGTTCCGCGAAATGCCCCATCAATTGCCCGGGTTCGTACGCATCCTCCAGCCCGTCGTGGAACATATGGTCGATCATCTGGCCGTGCCCCAGACGATAGCCCTGCCGCGCCCTGGTCAGCAGGTAGGGCGCGTTCGACATCGACTCCAGGCCGCCGGCCACGACCGCCTGGGCCGATCCCGCCTTCAGCGCATCGTGCCCCATCGCGATCGCCATCATCCCCGATCCGCACAGCTTGTTGACGGTCGCCGTCGCGGCGCCAAACGGCAGGCCCGCGCCATGCGCGGCCTGCCGCGCGGGGTTCTGCCCCAGCCCGGCACTCAACACGCACCCCATCAGCACCGTATCGACGGAATCAGGCGCCAGACCGCTCCGCTCCAGCGCCCCCCGGATCGCCACGGCCCCCAGTTCGGTCGCCGGCACATCCGACAGCACGCCCTGGAACCAGCCGACCGGCGTACGGGCCGCCGAAACAATGACGACAGGATCATCCATGTTCATGATGTCGCACCCTTCATTCGCACGACGGCCCAAATATGCCTAACATTTGTTAGTTAACTTTCTATGGCGCGCGCCCACCCCTGTCGAGGCCGAAAACAGCCCCGCCTCATCACACATGATTGAGCGCCGCCCCGCCGCCCGCACGCATTTCCGGGACAGACCGCGCATCAGGCCATGGAACATGAACCGGCCATGCATTAAGAATTATCTGGAATCAGGTAGCAGGAGCACAGGACGGCGTGAGCGCGAGGCAAAGACAGAAGACCACCGGTCCCGGCAGGACGCATGATGAGCCCCCGGCCCGCCCGGTCAGGCGTGGCCGCGCACAGGCAGTCTCAGCGGCCGAAGCCGCCCCCAACCTGGAACGCCGCCAGGAAATTCTGGAAATCGCGGCCAAGCTGTTCGCCGAATATGGCTACAAGGCGACCTCGATCCGCGAGATCGCCGAGCGGGCGGGCATGATGGGCGGGTCCCTGTACTACCATATCCGCTCGAAAGAGGCGCTGTTCATCGAAATCCACGACCGGGCGCTGGACGCGGCGGCGCGGCGCATACGCGCCGCCATGGCACCGCATACCGCACCATGGGCACGGCTCGAGGCCGCGTGTACCGAGATGCTGGAAATCCAGCTCAATCCCGAATCCCTCACGCTGCCGATCATGAACAATTTCCGCTCGGTGCCCGAGGAGGTGAAAGCCATCCTCGTCAGGAAGCGCGACGAGTTCGAGACCATCTTCCGCACGATCGTCGACGCCCTCCCCCTGCCGCCCGGGCTGGACCGCCAGATCTATCGCATCCTGCTGCTGCGCCTGCTCAACACGGCGGATACCTGGTATCACGAGGGCCGCCTCTCCCCCGCCGAGATCGCAGCCCAGATCCTCACGATCTTCCGCCACGAAGCCTCCGCCACCCGTGCGAAGAGCGAAAAGAAAAGCGGAACGAAGGCCGCCCCAAAGACACAAGCGCCCCGCAAGCGCCGCGTGGCGGCATAAGCCGAGCCCTCTGGTCAGCCGCCCCCCAGCCGGCACGACAGGTCGGCGGCGGCCTCGACCAGGGCGTCCCCCAGCGTGGCGATCATATCCGGCGTCGCCTCGCTGCGCGTCAGCGACAGCGCCAGAGCGGCCACGGCCTGGCCGGTATGGTCGCCCACCGTCGCCCCCAGGCAGAACAACCCCTCGCGGATCTGCCCGTCATCAATCGAAAAACCCCGCTGCCGCGTCTCCACAAGCTCCCGCCGAAGATCGGACAGTGAGGCGACGCTGTAGCGCGTCAGCGGCGCCGGAAATCCCTGCCCGAACAGCGCCTCCAGCGCCCCATCGGGCCGGGCGGCCAGCAGCGCCTTGCCCGTGGCGGTAAAGGGGGCGGGCAGTCGCATGCCGATACGAAAGGCCACATCCAGCGGCCGATTGGCATCCGAACAGGCGATATAAACGACCTCGCCCCCGTCCAGCACCGTCATCGTCACGGTAAACCGTTCGAAGCGCCGCGCCTCGGCGATGGACTGCCGGAAGACCGAAACCAGATCGGTCCGGGCCAGGAAATCCCCCGCCCAGCGCAACGGATGCGGCCCCGTCCGCAGCGTGCCGTCGGCCGCACGCACCAGCAGCCCCAGTTCCTCCATCGCCTGCACCAGCCCATGTGCCGTGCTCTTGGGCAATCCCAGCGCGCGCGCCAGTCCGGAGAGCGTCGGCGCGTCACAGGAGGCCGAAATATGATCGAGAATCGCCACCGCCCGCCGCAGCGCCGGCACATGCGCCCCGCCAGACCTGATCTCATCGTGAGCCCGCATTCCCCTCTCCCGCCTTGACCGAAGGAGATCAATGCCCCCACAGTTCATTATGATGACCACGCGTTCAATATACTGAACGATATGGAGGTAGCAATGGTGACGCTGAAAGACCCGACCCTGTTGCGATCGGACTGCCTGATCGACGGAAAATGGGTGACCGCGCCCGAGCGGACATCCCCCGTGACCGACCCCGCGACCGGGCGCGTCGTCGGCCTGGTGCCCGACCTGGGCGCGGCCGAAGCCGAAGCCGCCATCGCCGCGGCCGCCCGCGCGCTGCCCGCCTGGTCGGCCCGCACCGCCAGGGATCGCGGCGCCATCCTGCGCCGCTGGTTCGACCTGGTGGTCGCCAACGCCGACGACCTGGCGGCGCTGATGACGGCCGAACAGGGCAAGCCCCTGGCCGAGGCGAAGGGCGAGGCCCTCTATGCCGCCTCGTTCCTCGAATGGTTCGCCGAGGAAGCCAAGCGCATCTACGGCGAGACGATCCCCGCCCCCACCACCGACAAGCGGCTGCTGGTCATCAGGCAGCCGGTCGGCGTGTGCGCCGCGATCACGCCATGGAACTTCCCTGCCGCCATGATCACCCGCAAGGCCGCCCCCGCGCTGGCCGCCGGCTGCACCATGATCGTCAAACCCGCCGAACAGACGCCGCTGACCGCACTGGCCCTGGCCGTGCTGGCCGAGCGGGCGGGCGTGCCCGCCGGCGTGTTCCAGGTCATCACCGGCGACGCCCGCGCCATCGGCGGCGTGCTGACGGGGTCGGACGTGGTGCGCAAACTGTCCTTCACCGGCTCGACCGAGGTCGGACGCATCCTGATGAGCCAGTGCGCGCCCACCATCAAGAAACTCAGCCTGGAACTGGGCGGCAACGCACCGTTCATCGTTTTCGACGACGCGGATCTGGACGCGGCGATCGAAGGCGCCCTGGCCTCGAAATACCGCAATGCGGGCCAGACCTGCGTCTGCGCCAACCGGCTCTATATCCAGTCCGGCATCTATGACGCCTTCGCGGCCCGCCTGGCCGAGGCGGTGCGGGCCATGAAACTGGGCCAGGGCACCGAACCCGGCGTGACCATCGGCCCGCTGATCGATTCCGCGGCGGTCGAAAAGGTCGAATCCCACGTCGCCGACGCGCTGGCCCACGGCGCCACCCTGCTCATCGGCGGCAGGCAGCCCCCGGCCGGCGGCAATTTCTACGAACCGACGATCCTGACCGGCGTAACCCGGAAGATGAAGGTGGCACGCGAGGAAACATTCGGCCCCGTCGCCCCCCTGTTCCGCTTCGAGACGGAGGAAGAGGTCATCGCCATGGCCAACGATACCGAGTTCGGCCTGGCAGCCTATTTCTACACCGAGAACGTCCGCCGGGTCTGGCGCGTCGCCGAGGCCCTGGAATACGGCATGGTCGGCCACAATACCGGCCTGATCTCCAACGAGGTCGCCCCCTTCGGCGGCATCAAGCAATCGGGCCTGGGCCGCGAGGGTTCACGCCACGGCATCGAGGAATATCTGGAAATCAAATATCTCTGCTCGTCCATCGGCTGACCGAACCGGCACGCGCCCGAATATCGCAGCGCAATCGGGCCGGCGTCAGGCCGGCCCGCTCTCCGGAATCGACAGCGCACCGGATTCGTCCGCGTCCAGCACGTTGACGCACAGCCGCCGTGCATAAGCCGCCGAGCCGACCGTATCGGACACCCGTCCCAGCAGCTTCATCTCGTCCACATATTGCGACACCTGTACCCGCAGGTCGGCGCCCACAGGGCTGATGCCCAGGCTCTCATGCCGCAGCATGGCCAGGATCTGACCGGTATCCATGCCCCCTGCCGCTTCGGCCATCAGGCCCGCCGCCTGGTCCGGATGCGCGCGAATCCAGTCCGACGCGGCACGCAGCGCCATCACCAGCGTTGCCGCCGCCACCGGGTCGGACCGCAACAGGGCGTCGGACAGGCCCAGAGCCAGGTTGGTCCGCTCCCTGTAATGGCCGGTCGTGCTGTTCTCCAACTCGAAGAAGAGCGGGTCCGGCAAGTGCAGCCACTGCCACGCCTGCGGATCATGGGCCGCCACGGCATCGATCTCGCCCGCCCGCGCGGCCTGCTCCACCTGTGTCGGCGCCAGCGTCACCCAATGCACCGCGCTTTCCGGGTCAATGCCCTTGCGCCGCATCATGACCGAGAAGAACAGCCGGTCGGCCATGTCCTGGTCCGTCACCGCGATTCTCATCCCGGCGACATTATCCAGCCGCGAGCCCTTGACCCCGCGCCGCACCAGCAGGCGGAAACTCCCCGATTGCAGGCCGCTGACCAGATGGGCCGGAATCGGCCCAAGACGAAAACGGTCCAGCCAGGTCAGAATCGGCGCCGCCGCTCCGACGGCCCGCCCCTCCGCCACATCGGCAATGGTCGTGCGGCCGGTGCGCGACCCATCCACCAATGTCACGTCCAGATTGTAGGTGCCGAAAAACCGGGCCCGCGCGACGGTGAACAACAGACGATTCGACGACGGCCAGGACAGGACCAGCCGCCGAGCCCGGCCATCGGGCACAATCTTGTGCCGCACCACCGGATGGGGCCTCCGATTGCGCGTCACAACGGCCCCCACGACCGCCGCCCCACCTGCCACTCCACCGGCGGCAACCAGCAGGCGCCGCCGCGTCAGGTCACGCATGGATGACCGGCCTTCTGATCCATCCGTGTCTTAGGCCCCCTTCAGCCCTTATCCGGCGCGATTCAGCCCGTCGCGCATGAGACGTCTTCGCATGGTTGGAGCCTCCTCTCCTAGCCGTCAAAAAAAAACGTATCGAGGGGGTTTACCTCCGTCCCGAACCTCCGCTATACGGTGCCCCGGCGCTGATCCCGAATAGCTCAGTTGGTAGAGCAAGCGACTGTTAATCGCTGGGTCGTAGGTTCGAGTCCTACTTCGGGAGCCAAATCTTCCTTACTTCTTCAAAGACTAAAGAAAGACCGCCCTGCGCCCGGTCCGGGCAATGCAGGCGCACATGGCGCACACAGAGCGGTTAAAGCCGCGCGCAATACCCGGCACCACACGCCCCAGCGGGTCGAAGCCCCTGCCTTCTCCGCCCCCGCTTCCCCGATCCGACACATGGCCGAGGCCCGGCAGCACACAGACCGCCCCGGCCTGCACGGGCGTTTCTCGTCCGAACACGGATGCCCGGGGAAATAAAAACAAATTCCATCAAACGCTTATGCGGTTTTTATCTCAACGGGTCACGAAAAACGCGCTATCGCGTTGTTTTGACAGGCGCCTCACCCAAGCAAAGAACTCCATCCGGCCGAAATCCATCCTGGAACCAATACAATCACCCTATTCCAACGCAGGGCCAGAAAATTATTGAACTCCACGATCTTTATAAATGAATACTATAAAAAACACAAAACAAGACATAGCGGCGGATATATTCATTATTGAGTCGCATAATATCATTGAACGATCCATCTTTACTGAAAGACAGACTTCGCTTGTGTGGAAGAAACGAAGATGTCAGAGTATCCGCAACTGGTTTTACCTCATGACTTTGCTTCACCTTTCTCCCGGAGTATCCCTTTGATGGTCGCATCGTCGCATGCGCGCCCCCGCGCATATCTATCCACAAAGATCATAATGATATGCGGGCTGTCCTTCATCATCATCCAGCTTGTCGCCGTGGCCCTGTCCAGCAGGCAGATGAAGGCCCAGGTCGAAAAGAACATCTATTCCGAGGCGATTTCGAACAGCCAGATCCTGGCACAGAAGATCACCCTGGCCCTGACCGCGCAGAACACCGTCGTCCGCGGCATTCAAAGCACGATTGAAACCGCCCACCGGTCCGGCGTGCTGACCAAGCAGTTCATCGTCGACCTCCTGTATGAAGACATGCAGCGTTTTCCCGACATTTACGGCATGGACTTCAAGGAAGTTCCGC
This sequence comes from Gluconacetobacter tumulicola, assembly GCF_014174215.1. Taxonomy (GTDB): domain Bacteria; phylum Pseudomonadota; class Alphaproteobacteria; order Acetobacterales; family Acetobacteraceae; genus Gluconacetobacter; species Gluconacetobacter tumulicola. The sequence goes on from NZ_JABEQL010000001.1 coordinate 241,294, forward strand.
GCGGATTTGACGGCACCCAGGTTCCCGGCGGCCCGGGCACCAACAGTCACGGCATCTTCTTTCCGTATGTCCTGCGCGGCGCCGACGGCAAGGTCACGATCAACACACCACCCGAACATTACAGCGACGTTTACAAGAACATCATCAAGACCGGCGACCTCGATGGGCTGGAACCCTATATCGACGCGGATACGAAGGTTCCGATGGTGTCCCCCACCTATCCCATCACCTTCGACGGCAAGAGAATCGCCGTCATCGGGGCCGATGTCCCGCTCGGCTGGCTGGCGCCGCTGCTGAAGAACGTCAGGATCGCCGAAGGGTCGACCATCTCCCTGCTGTCCAGCCAGGGGTTCTGGATCGTCAATCCCGATCCCGCCCTGGTGATGAAGCACTATAACGACGCACTCGACACGCTCGTCGAAAAATCCATTGCGGAACACAAGCTTTCCATCATTCGCAATTTCAATAACGGCACGGTGGACCGCATCGTCGTTCCGCTCAAGATCGACAATTTCAATGTGTACTGGACCCTGATCGTCGATGTGCCGTCCGAGGCCATCACCAAGCCGGTCTGGGACAACATCTTCTCCCTCGTCATTCCCGGCGTGACGCTGATCATCCTGTCGGTCGCGCTGATGTGGTTCATCTTCAACAAGCTGCTGAGCACACCGCTGCGCAACCTGCTGCAGTCCGTCTCGGCGCTGGAACATGGCGATTACGACGTCACCGTCTACGGCGTGCAGCGATCCGACGAACTCGGCGCCACGGCCCGCGGGCTGGAGAATTTCCGCGGCTCCCTTCTCCGGGCCCGACAGGCCGACGCCGAAGCCGAGCAGGAGCGCCGCCAGAACGAGGCGCAGCAGGCCAGGCGCCGCCAGGAGGACGAGCAGCGGCTCAAGGACGTCAACAGGGTCATCGACACGATCGGCACGGCCCTCAACGCCCTGTCGACCGGCGACCTCTCGTCGCAGATCCAGCAGCCCCTGCCGCAGGAATTCGAACCGCTGCGGACCAATTTCAACCGTTCCATCCAGCAGCTCGCCACAGCCATCACAGGCATTTCCAACGCGGTCGATACGATCAGGAAAGGCAGCCAGACCGTCTCCACCGGCGCCGAGGAACTCGCCGACCGAACGGAACAGCAGGCCGCCGCCCTCGAGGAAACGACAGCCGCGATCAATCAGTTCACCCGAAACGTCTCGCATGCCGAGGATGTCATCAACAACACGCAGGCCATCGGCGTGCAGGCCTGCGATTCAGCCGAATCGTCTTCCGAAATCATGAGCCGCACCCGCCAGGCCATGCAGCGCATCGAAACCAGCTCGGCGCAGGTCGTCGCCATCGTCGAAGTCATCGACGGTGTCGCGTTCCAGACCAACGTGCTGGCCCTGAATGCCAGCATCGAGGCCGCACGCGCCGGCGACGCCGGAAAAGGCTTCGCCGTCGTGGCCAACGAAGTCCGCGTCCTTGCCCAGCGCTGCACCGACGCCGCCCGCGATATCGGCGACCTCGTGCGCAAGACGGTCGAGGAAATCCACACCGGCGCCACCTGCGTGCGCGATACCGAAAAGGCTTTGCAGACCATTTCCGGGCTGGTCTCGACAATGGGGGAAAAGCTGAACGCGATCGTTCACAGCGCGCGCGACCAGGCCACCAGCCTCAAGGAAGTCAGCGCCGCGGTGACCGTCATGGACCAGAGCACCCAGAAGAACGCATCCATCGCCGACACGTCCCGCTCTTCGGCCCGCAGCCTGGCCGGAGAAACGCAGAAGCTCACGCAACTCGTCACGCATTTCAGGCTTCCCGGCTCCCGGAACGCCGCCAGCCGGGAACTGGCACGGCACGGCAGCTAGCCGCGCCTTCCGGCACACGCCCCCGATCAGACCATCCGTCTGATCGGGGATGCGCCTCCCTCAGGCCCCCCGCTGCTCGGTCAGCATCCGCGCTGCCAGACCGCCGAGCACCGTTGCCATCACCCAGCGCTGGGCCATGGCAAAACGGGGGTTGGATTCAAGGAATTTCGCCATATTGCCGGCGGAAAGCGCAATGACGGCATTCACCAGCACGCTGATGACGATCTGCATGGTTCCCAGGATCAGGATCTGCGCCAGCATCGACGTGCCCGGCACGGCAAACTGGGGCAGAAGCGACAGATACATCACGGCGATCTTGGGATTCAGCAGATTGGTCATGAAACCCATGAGAAACAGCCGGCGATTGCCATCCGCCGCCAGCTTGCGCACCTGGAACGGCGACCGCCCGCCGGGCCGGATCGCCTGCCATGCGAGATAAAGCAGGTACACCGCCCCACCCAGCCGCAGCGCGTCATAGGCATAGGGCACCGCCATCACCAGCGCGGTAATCCCGAACGCGGCGCACAGCATGTAAAAGACAAATCCAAGCGCCACACCGCCAAGCGAGACCAGCCCCGCACGCGGCCCCTGACAGATGGAACGGGAAATCAGGTAGATCATGTTCGGGCCGGGCGTCAGCGCCATGCCCAGCGCGACCAACGCAAACGCGGCAAGATGGGTAACGGGCAAGATCATTGTCTGTCTCCTGTGGCCCGACCGGGCACACGCGCCGACGACGATCCGACGCGCTTCCCCGCGCGCCACCGCTCGCCAGTCACATTTCCGGCCAGGCTTTCATGTCATACCACGTTCCGAACGATCCGCAGTCCCGTCCTGCCCCTCTTCCGGCCGCGCGACCAGCGAGCCCAGAAGCGCCGCCACGACTCCGTTCAGCACCGCCCGTTCCGGGCGGATACGCGCCAGCACCCGCACCCCCATCAGCACCGCCAGGCAGTGCAGGGCCAGATCCTCGGCCGCCATCGCACGCGTGACGCTGCCATCGCCCTGCCCCCGCCGGACGCAGTCGAGGAAAAATGCCTCGATCCGGCCGAACGTCCCGACGATCAGCGGCCGGAACTCCGCGTCCTGCGCCGCGAATTCCAGCGCGGCATTCACCAGCATGCAGCCCTTGCTGGCCGGATCATCCAGCGAACGCGCCACCACATCGTCCAGATAGCCCCGCACACCATCCAGCGGCGGCACGGCCTCATACCGCGCGAGGCGCGGGCCGATCCCCCCCGCGATATACCGTTCGAGCGCCAGCCGGAACAGCGACCTCTTGTCGCCGAAGGCGTTGTACAGGCTCGCGGCCGTCAACCCGGTCTGCCCGACCAGATCCCTGATGGACGTCGCATCGAACCCGTGTCGCCAGAAACACGCAACCGCCGCATCCAGCACAGCATCTTCGTCAAATTCTCGCGGCCGGGCCATTCCCTCATCCATGCAGGCGTTACGATCCCATCTTGCCACATGAGATACGACGCGTCATTCTAGAACGATCATACTAAAACGCACCGCGCCATGCGCCGGAACGAACGGAGGCACCATGATCCGCTTCTACTTCCACCCCACCCCCAATCCCGCGAAGGTGGCCCTCTTCCTCGAGGAAAGCGGCCTGGACTACACGGTCATTCCCGTCGACACCCGCAAGGGCGAGCAGCATGACCCGGCATTCCGCGCCATCAACCCCAACGGCAAGGTCCCGGCGATCATCGACCCGGACGGGCCAGGCGGCGCGCCGGCGCGCGTTTTCGATTCCACCGCCATCCTGCTCTACCTTGCCGAAAAGACCGGCCGCTTTCTCGGCACCCCGGCCGACCGGCCGGAATTGCTGTCCTGGCTGATGTTCATCGCCACAGGTCTCGGTCCCTATTCGGGCCAGGCGGTCCATTTCCAGTATTTCGCGCCCGAAGATCAGGCCTATGCCATCAACCGCTACCGGCGCGAGGCCGAGCGGCATTACCAGGTGCTGAACGATCACCTGGCTGGCCGGGAGTATATCGCCGGCGACAGCTACACGATCGCCGACATGTCGGCCTGGGGCTGGATCGATCGCGCGGCCCGGGTGATGAAGGGCGCGGAAGATCCGCTGGCCCCCTGGCCGCATCTGAAACGCTTCTTCCACACCATCGACAGCCGCCCCGCCGTGGCGCGCGCGCGCGCCGTCGGGCAGGATCATGCCTTCAAGACCACCACCGACGAACAAGCCCTCCGCGCGTTGTTCCCCTCGAATTATCCGCCCGCATCCTGATATCGGAGATCCACGATGGCCGAACCCACCGACTACACCCCACCCAAGGTCTGGACCTGGAACAAATCGGGCGGCGGCCAGTTCGCCAGCATCAACCGTCCGATCGCAGGCCCGACGCATGACAGGCCCCTCCCCGTCGGCCGCCACCCGCTCCAGCTCTATTCGCTCGGCACGCCCAACGGCGTGAAGGTGACGATCTTGCTGGAAGAGCTGCTGGCGGCCGGTCACACCGGGGCCGAATATGATGCATGGCTGATCAATATCGGCGCGGGCGACCAGTTCGGCAGCGGCTTCGTCGCCGTCAACCCGAACTCCAAGATCCCCGCCCTGGTCGACCATGGCGGGCCCGACCCCATCCGGGTGTTCGAAACCGGCTCGATCCTGCTCTACCTGGCCGAGAAATTCGGCGCCTTCCTGCCAAAGGACCTCGCCGGACGCACGGAATGCCTCAACTGGCTGTTCTGGCAGGTCGGCAGCGCCCCTTATCTGGGCGGCGGGTTCGGGCATTTCTATGCCTACGCACCGCACAAGATCGAATATGCGATCGACCGTTTCGCCATGGAGGTCAAGCGCCAGCTCGACGTGCTGGACCGCCGGCTGGCGGAAAGCCCCTATATCGCGGGCGACACCTACACCATCGCCGACATGGCGATCTTCCCCTGGTATGGCGGACTGGCCAAAGGCTGGCTCTATGGCGGCGCCGAGTTCCTGAGCGTGCAGGACTACAAGCATCTCCAGGCCTGGGCCGACCGCCTGCTGGAACGCCCGGCCGTCCAGCGCGGCCGCATGGTCAACCGCACGAGCGGCGAACCCTCAAGCCAGTTGCGCGAACGCCACGAGGCAAGTGATTTCGAGACGAAGACACAGGACAAGCTCGGTACCGCCGGGTAGGCGGCGTTGAACAGATTCGTTCTGGTTACTATTCTTTTTTTGAAAAAAGAATCAAAAAACAGGCCTCTCCTCCGCCATCAATCAAACCGCCTCCAGCGTCCGCGCCTCCACGGCATTCTCCGCCCGAATCCGCTGCGCGTCCCGCGCCGGCGGATTCCCGAACATGCGCCGATATTCGCGGCTGAACTGCGACGGGCTGTCATACCCGACCGCGAAACCCACCTCCGCCGCATCGACCGCATTGCTCATCAATTGCCGCCGCGCCTCCTGCAAGCGCAGACGCGTGCGATATTGCAGCGGACTCATCATGGTCGCGGCCCGGAAATGCCGATGGAAGGATGACGGGCTCATCCCCGCCAGCCGGGCGACATCCGCGATGTCGAAGGCCTGGGCATAATGGTCCCTGATCCAGGCGATCGCCCGGTTCAGATGCGACAGGTTGCTGCCGGCAGTGGCGATCTGGCGCAGGACCCCACCCTGTGGCCCCTGCAACAGGCGATAGAGCAATTCCCTGACCGCCAGATGGCGCAGAAAGATGATATCCTCGGGTGTATCGAGCAGCCCCACCAGCCGCATCACCGGATCGAGGATATTTCGCGTCAGCGCGCTGACCGTCAGGCAACGCGGGCACTGGTGGGAAAGATCCTCCGGCCGATCGCGCAGTTCGAGCAGCACATCCGCGATATCGGCCGGGTCCAGCGTCAGACACAGAGCCAGATAGGGCTCCTCAGGGCTGGCATGGGTAATATGGCCGCTCACCGGCAGATCCACCGCCGTCACCAGATATTTGCTGGCATCGTAATCGAAGACCTGGTCACACAGCATGACCTGCTTGCTGCCCTGCACGATCACGCAGAAACGCGGTTCGTACACCACATTCATCGGCGTGGTCGGCGCCTCGGCCCGAAACAGCAGCAGGCCCGGCAAGGCTGTTCGCGTGGTGGGCGCGACGCAGTGTCGTTCGATCGTATCGCGCAGGCGGTCGAGCAGATCGCGCATCCAACCCTCCGAAACCACATATCCCATCCCGTCCGGCCAGGATCATCCGGACGGGTAACGATGCTCCAGGTCCATGCGATCGTAGCGCATGTCCGATCCGATCACACCGTCCTTGCGGGCAGTTCAGGAGGATCGTGCAATCATTTGATCGGATCATGCCATCGCCCCCTCACGAGAAGAGAAAATTCGGAAAAAGTTCCATATTATACATAATGATATGACGACACCCCTCGCCATCACGCCCCCCCGAAACCGACCGGCAGGCGCGAATCATGCAAGAACGAGAGCGGATCGCTCTACCGCTCCAACCGGCACAGGTTGCATGATCCGACCACAAGGGCGCCTCAACGAAGCTGTTCGGTTTATCTCCGTCATGAACGGACATCTTCGGCAGGCCGCCCTCGCCATTGCCTCCGGAGCGCCAGGGCGCCCGGTCCATCCATCACATAGAGAGACCCATGGGTATCGTCGCATTCGCGCTCCGACGGCCATACACGTTCCTCGTCACGGGCGTCCTGATCCTGCTCATGGGGATCACGGCACTCTTTCGCACGCCCACAGATGTCTTTCCCGCCATCGATATCCCGGTGGTGACGATCGTCTGGTACTATGACGGGCTGGACGCGGCCGAGACGGAAAAACGCCTCAGCACCTATACCGAGTTTTCCGAAAGCTTCTTCGTCAACAATCTGCGCACCATCGAAAGCCAGACCACGCCCGGCCTGGTGCTGCAGAAGCTCTATTTCCAGCCCGGCGTGAATGTCGACCTGGCGGTGGCCCAGACCGTCTCGGCCACGAATTCGATCCGCGCCTTCCTGCCGCCAGGCGTGCAGCCGCCGATCATCATGCAGTACAGCGCCTCGTCCGTGCCGGTGCTGCAACTCTCCCTGTCGTCCGACAGGCTGACCGAGAGCGAGCTTTACGATTACGGCATCTATCGCGTGCGCCAGCAGCTGGCGCCCATCCCCGGCACCATGCTGCCGCCCCCCTATGGCGGCAAGATCCGACAGGTCATGGTGGATATCGACAGCACGAGGCTGGCAGGCCTGGGATTGACGCCGCTGGACGTGTCCAACGCCATCAACGTGCAGAACCTGACCCTGCCCGCCGGCACGACGAAGTTCGGCCCGACCCAATACGACCTGCGCATGAACGGCATGCCCGACATCGCGGCCCAGTTGAACCAGGTACCCCTGAAGCGCGACCCGAAGACCGGCGCCATCGTGCGGATCGCCGACGTGGCCCAGGTGCGCGACGGCACGGCGGTCCAGCAGAATGTCGTGCGGCGCGAAGGGCGGCGCTCGGTCCTGCTGTCGATCATGAAGGCCGGCAATGCCTCGACGCTCGACGTAGTGAATGCCATCCGCGACCGGGTATTGCCGGTCACCCGCGCCGCCGCTCCGCCGGGCATGAAGATCGACGAATTGTTCGACCAGTCCGTCTTCGTCAAGGCCGCCATTTCCGGCGTGGCGTCGGAAGCCGTCATCGCCGGCCTGCTGACGGCGGCAATGATCCTGGCCTTCCTGGCCAGCTGGCGCTCGACGCTCATCGTCGCGGCATCGATCCCGCTGGCCATCCTGTCCTCGATCGCCATCCTGTCGATGACGGGCCAGACGCTGAACCTGATGACATTGGGCGGCCTGGCGCTGGCGGTCGGCATCCTGGTCGATGACGCCACGGTCACGATCGAGAACATCCACCGCCTCCGCCACGACGGCGCCGACCTGCGGCTTGCCGTGCTGGACGGCGCCGCCGGCATCGCACTGCCGACCCTGGTCTCCACGCTGGCGATTTCCTGCGTGTTCGTCTCTGTGGAATTCCTGACCGGCCCGTCGCGCTTCCTGTTCACGCCGATGGCGCTGGCCGTGGTCTATGCCATGCTGGCCTCCTACGCCATCAGCCGGACCCTGGTGCCGATCCTGGCCGCCCTGCTGCTGGGCGCCGAGGAAGAGCAGGCCCGGCGACGCCGAGACGCCGGGCTGCCGCCAGGCCCCATCGCCCGCTTCGGGCAGCGTTTCGACCATCATTTCGAACGGCTGCGCGACCGCTATGTCGCCCTGCTGGGCCGGCTGATCGCCAGTGCGTGGAAAGTGCCCGCGCTGGCTGGCGCGATGCTGGTCGTCGCCGGACTCGTGGCCACCCAGGTCGGCCAGGATTTCTTTCCCGCCATCGATGCCGGCGAATTCCGCCTGCATGTCCGCGCCCCCGCCGGCACAAGGATCGAAAGCACGGAGAAAATCTTCGACCGCGTCGAGGACACGATCCGGCAGGTCGTGCCGGACAGCGAGCGCGACCTGGTGCTGGACAATATCGGCATCCCGTTCCGCTACTCCATGCCGTTCGACGACGGCACCACGATCGGTCCCAATGACGGACAGATCATGGTGGCGCTCAAGGAACATCACCACCCCACCGCCGATTATATCCGCACGCTGCGTACCGAACTGGCCCGGCGCTTCCCCGACTGCGTGTTCTATTTCCAGCCGGCGGACATCGTCACCCAGATCCTGAATTTCGGCATTCCCGCCCAGGTCGATATCCGCATCGCCGGCTACGACCAGGCCAACAACCGCAAGGTGATGCGCGACATCCTGCGCGAGGCCGCGCAGATTCCGGGCCTGGTGGACGTGCATCTGCACCAGCAGATCGCGGCCCCCGAACTGCTGATCGCCATCGACCGGGTCCGCGCCCAGGATCTGGGCCTGACGCTGAACGACGTCGCGCGCAACGTCATGGTGTCGATGGCTTCGTCCAATACCGTCACGCCCAATTTCTGGGTCGATCCCCTCACCGGCATCCAGTACCCGCTGGCGGTGCAGACGCCGCAATACCGCGTCAACGGGATGGGCGACCTGCTGGATACGGTCATCTCGCCGGCCAACGGCGCAACCGGCACGCCCTCATTGCTCAGCAACGTGGCCACGATCAGGCGCGGCATGGCGCAGAACGTGATCTCCCACAGCAACATCCAGCCGGTCCTGGATATCGACGCCAGCGTCGAAGGGCGCGACCTGGGCGGCATCGCACGCGCCATCGACCGGATCGTCGCCCGCCACAGCGGCCAGCTATCGCCCGGCAACACCATCACGGTGCAGGGCCAGATCGACAGCATGCGCTCGGCCTTCACCCGGCTGGGTATCGGCCTGATGGTCGCCGCACTGGCCGTCTACCTGCTGATGGTCGTGAACTTCCAGTCCTTCATGGACCCGTTCGTGGTGGTGCTGGGCCTGCCGGGGGCAATGTGCGGCATCGTGTTCATGCTGTTCGTCACGGGCACGACCTTTTCCGTCCCGTCGCTGATGGGCGCGATCATGAGCGTCGGCGTCGCCAGCGCCAATTCGATCCTGCTCGTCACCTTCGCCAAGGAACGCCGCGCCGACGGCCACTCGGCGGCCGAGGCCGCCATCGCCGCCGGGCAGGCGCGCCTGCGCCCGATCCTGATGACGTCGCTGGCCATGGTGATCGGCATGCTGCCGATGTCGCTGGGCCTGGGCGACGGCGGCGAACAGAACGCGCCGCTGGGCCGCGCCGTCATCGGCGGCCTGATGGTGGGAACCTGCGCCACATTGTTCGTGGTGCCCTGGCTCTACAGCCGCCTGCGGCGGCGCGAGAGCCGCCTTCTCGAGGATTATCGCGATGTCTGACCTCCCTTCCCCGCCTGCTCCATCCTCGCGCGGCGGCCGCGCCACCGGCGCCGCGATCGGCCTGGGCCTGGTGGCCCTGCTGGGCTACGGCGCGGTAACGCATGTCGAACGCGCCCGCGCCGTCCGCGCCCTGGCCGATACCCGCCGCGACCAGGTGCCCGAAGTGCTCACGACGGTCGTCCACGCGGACACGACACCGATCGCGCTGGACCTGCCGGGCGAAACCGCCCCGCTGGAGACGGCGGCAATCGGCGCAAGGGCGTCGGGCTATATCGAAAAGCGGTTCGTCGATATCGGCACCCCGGTCAAGGCCGGGCAGGTCCTGGCGCTGATCCGCGCCCCGGAACTGGACCGGCAGGTCGCCCGCGCCCAGGCCGCCCTGGCCCAGGCCCAGGCCGACCTCGACCTGGCGCGCGTCACGGCGCGGCGGTCGGCGGGACTCGTCGGCGGCGGCGCCGTCAGCCGGCAGAATTTCGACGTCGACCGCATCACCCAGCAGGCAAGGCTGGCCGAACAGGACGCTGCCCGCGCCGCCCTGGCCGACATCGCCCAGCGCCAGGCCTATACGACCATCACCGCGCCCTTCGACGGCGTCGTGACCGCCCGCACGGTCGAGGCCGGCGACCTGGTCAACGCCGACAACATCCAGGCGGCACCCTTGTTCGTGGTGGCGCGTACCGACCGGCTGCGCGTGCGGGTCCACGTGCCGCAGGACCAGGCCGCCGGACTCGCGGTGGGCACGCAGGCCACCCTCTCGCTGCCCGCGCGGCCGGACGTGCATGTCAGCGGCACCATCACCCGCACCGGCCACGCGCTGGAACGCGACAGCCGCATGCTGCCGGTGGAAATCGAACTGGATAATAAGGATGGCAGGCTGGCGGCCGGCCTCTACGCCACCATCCATTTCGACCTGCCACGCGCCGGCGGCAACACGCTCATCCCGGCGGAGGCCCTGAATTACGAAGCCGACGGGCTGTCGGTCGAAACGGTCTCGCCCGACCACCGCGTCACGATCCATCCCGTCACGGTCGGGCGTGATTATGGCGACCGGATCGAAATCCTCGGCGGCCTGCCGGACGGCAGCCAGTTGATCGTCCACCCACCCTCCGCCCTGCATGACGGCAGCCCCGTCACGCCCCATCCCGATTCCCAGACGAAGGGAGCCTGACGGTGCGGCCCACCAGACCCCTCGCCTCACTCGCCGCCGGCCTCGCACTGCTGCTGTCCGGCTGCACCATGATCCCGGCCTGGCACCGCCCCGCCCCCGCCATCGCCACGGCGTGGCCCGGCGGCAACGAGACCACCGCCACCCTGCCCGACTGGCAGCATTTCTACCGCGATCCGGTCATGCAACGCCTGATCGCCCTGGCGCTGGCGAACAACCAGGACCTGCGGATCGCCCAGCATCAGGTCGAGGCCGCCAGCGCGCAGTTCGACATCGAAAATGCCTCGCTGTTCCCCACCCTGAACGGCGGCGCCATGGCGAACGTCCAGAAGGAATATGCCAGGATCTGGAGCCTGTCGCAGACGAACGGCCCGTTCTACATGCGCCAGTATGCCGTGGGCTTCGGCGTCTCGGCCTACGAGGTCGATTTGTGGGGCCGTATCCGCAGCGCCTCGCAGGCCGCGTTCGACCGCTACATGGCCGACGCGCTGAACCGCGAGAACATGCAACTCAGCCTGATCGCCAGCGTGGCATCGGGCATGCTGACCTGGGTGGCGGACAACCAGGCGGTGCTGGTGACGCAACAGGTGCTGGACAGCCGCCAGCGCACCTACGACCTGGTCCGGCAGGCAAACCAGACCGGCACGGTCACGGCGCTGGACATGGCCCAGGCGGAATCCGCCCTGCACGATGCCGAAACCAGCCTGCAAATCTATACGCGCCAGCGCGCCCAGGCCCTGGACCAGTTGACGCTGCTGGTCGGCACGCCACTGGACGACGCCACCATGCGGGCATTGCATGGCATCACGTCCCTTGATTCCGTCACCGGTTTTCCGGACGTCCCCGCCGGCCTGCCGTCGGACATGATCGCCCGCCGCCCGGATATCCTGTCGGCCGAAGACGTGCTGCGCGCGGCCAACGACGATATCGGCGCCGCCCGCGCCGAATTCTTCCCCAAGATCCAGATCACGGCGGCCAACGGCACCGCCAGCAACAACATCACCCGCCTGTTCCAGAGCGGCATGGGCGCCTGGAACGTCGCCCCCCAGATCACGGTGCCGCTCTTCGACGCCGGCCGCCTGACGGCCCAGCTTCGGGTGGCGAAAGCCCGCAGGAAGGAGGAAATCGCCCGCTACGAAAAGACGATCCAGACCGCCTTCCGCGAAGTCGCCGACGCCCTGGCCGGACGCGACACCTATCTTAAGCAGCTTCACGCGCAGGACGCCCTGATCGCGTCGAACGACCGGCAATACCATCTGGCGATCACACGCTTCCAGGCCGGCTACGACCCCTACCTGACCACCCTGGTCGCCCAGCGCGACCTGTACACGGCCCGTCTCGGCGGCATCACGACGCAACTCCAGACCTTGGCCAACAGCGTGACCCTCTACAAGGCGCTCGGCGGCGGATGGACCAGCACCGTTCCCCCACGCCCGACCGCCTCCCCCGGCGGCCATATCCTGTAGAGGCCATTTACAAGCCCCCCGCCGGCCGGGGCGGAACATGGGCTCCGAGGGCATGAAGGCAGAAACGGAGACGCGAACCATCGCGTCTATCCCCGATCCGCCGACATCCCGACGCGGGCGAACACCGCGCCGGCCTCCTCCCGCCCTTCGCGCGGGGCGGGCGGGCGTCCGGGTTGCGCAATGGCGGCCGGGCCGCGAGGCCCATCCAGCACGCCAAGCAGCATCCGTGCCCACCCCGCCTCTCCATCGTCCGAAAAACTGTAGAAAATGGCGCGCGATTCCCGCTCGGCCCGGATAATTCCCGCACGACGCAGCGCGCCCAGTTGCTGACTCAGGACCGGCTGGCCGATGCCGGTTTCATCCTCCAGCACACTGACGGCGCGCGGGCCGTCCAGCAACCGCGACAGGATCAGCAGCCGCTGCGGCTGGGCGAACAGTTTCAGCCGATCGGCCACCCGCCGCGCCTCGTCCGGCGTCAGCCCGCCCATGCGGACCCACTCACGCGGCATCATCCGGCCGCATCCGCATAAACCAGGCCGGGCCGGCCGCCGCCGCGTCCTGCTGCGTCTGCACTGCGGGCAGCACGGTATCGTCTCCGGGCATCCACCCCTCGGGTGTCAGCACGTCGTCCGCCGTCACCCTCTGCAACGCCGTCACCAGCCGCAGCAATTCCGCCACCGAGCGACCCACCGACATCGGATACCAGACGACGGCACGGATCACCCCCTCAGGGTCGATCGCATGCACAGCCCGCACCGTGGCACTGCTCTCCGCCGTCTCGTCCAGCATGCCATAGGCCCGGGCGATCGCCATCGACGGGTCCTCGATGATCGGAAAAGGGATCGTCACCCCGAACTGGGCGCGAATGGCCTCGACCCACGCCAGATGCGCGGACAGGCTGTCCACCGACAGGCCCAGCAGGGCGCAGTTCATCGCCCGGAACCGGTCGGAAGCCGCCGCGAAGGCCAGGAACTCACTGGTGCAGACCGGCGTGAAATCCGCCGGGTGCGAAAACAGCAGCACCCACCGTCCACGCAGATCGCTCAGGCGCAGACGGCCCTGCGTGGTCCGGGCACTGAAATCCGGCGCCACATCCCCAATCTTGGGTGCAACGCCCGGCAAACCGGCACGGGACGGAGAAACAGGATCGCTCATGACCCATTTCATAAGGCGCCCATCCGGCTTGACGCAAGACAGTTTCATTATTAAATAAACTACGAAGCATTAATTAATGATTTTCATTAATTATCAGGAGGACCCCGATGTCCGACCCCGTGCTGGCGGCAGCCGCCGCGCAGATCCATGATGTTGAACAGGGACGCATCCCCGCGCCGGTGGTGCGCACCTTCTTCGACGAACAGACCTTCACCGCCAGCCACGTGGTGCATGATCCCGAGACCCGGGAGGCCGCAATCATCGACAGCGTGCTGGAGTACGAAGCCGCCTCGGGCCGGACCCGCCATAGCGAGGCCCAGCGGATCGTCGATTACGTCCGGGCCGAAGGCCTGCATGTACGCTGGCAGCTCGAAACCCACGCCCACGCCGACCATCTGTCCGCGGCACCCTGGCTCCAGCAGCAGCTCGGCGGCAGGCTGGGCATCGGTGCCGAAATCGTCCGCGTCCAGGACGTGTTCGGCAAGATCTTCAACGCCGGCACCGATTTCGCGCGCGACGGCTCGCAGTTCGACCATCTGTTCCATGACGGCGACCGCTTCACCGTGGGGCGGATCGAGGCCATCGCCCTCCATGTTCCCGGCCATACACCGGCCGACATGGCCTTCATCATCGGCAATGCGGCCTTTATCGGCGACACGCTGTTCATGCCCGATTACGGAACCGCGCGGGCCGACTTCCCCGGCGGCGATGCCCGCCAGCTCTACCGCTCCATCCGGCGCCTGCTCTCCCTGCCGGACGAAACCCGCCTGTTCCTCTGCCACGACTACAAGGCCCCCGGCCGCGACCATTTCGCGTGGCAGACCACCATCGGCGCCGAGCGCCAGACCAATGTCCACGTGCATGACGGCGTGACCGAGGACGCGTTCGCCGCCATGCGCACCGCGCGCGACGCCACCCTCTCGCTGCCCAACCTCATCATGCCGTCCGTACAGGTCAACATGCGCGGCGGCCGCCTGCCCGAACCCGAATCCAACGGCACCCGATACATCAAAATCCCCATCGACACACTCTGAGCGAGGCTGTTTCAAAAGCCCCGCTGGCGGCGGCCTGACGGCGGTTTCCTGCGCTTCGGTGCTCACGGCCCACAAGGCCGCTCCGCTCCGATGCTCAAAAACCACCGCCAGACGCGTGGCTGGCGCCACGCTTCCACTCACCATCGGAACTTTTGAAACAGCCTCTCCGACCCACTACCCCTTCTTCCCCTTCCAGAGGTCCCCCACCGATGCCTTTCCGTTCCCTGACGCCCCTTTTCTCCGTGTCTCCGCAACTGTCGATCACCGACGTGGACCAGGCTGCCGCCGACGGGTTCAAGGCCATCGTCTGCGCCCGTCCGGATGGCGAAGGGCCCGGCCAGATCCCGGCCGGCACCATCGAGCAGGCGGCACATGAAAGGGGGCTGGCCTTCGCCGCCATTCCCGTCCCATCGGGCAGCACGCCCGATGAGGCGGCGGTGGCGGCCATGCGTTCGGCGCTCGACGCCATGCCCGGCCCGGTCCTGGCCTATTGCCAGGGCGGCGGCCGGGCCGCACGGCTCTGGGCGCTGGCACAGGCCGGCACAATGCCGGCCGAAGCCATCCTCGCGGCAGGCCGGAATGCCGGGATCGACCTGTCCCCGCTCTCGGCCCGCCTGACCGCCCCGGCGGAGGCACAGCCGACCGGCGGGCAGAAAGCACCCAGGCGCTTCAACGTCGTGATCGCGGGCGGCGGCGCGGCAGGCCTGGCCACCGCCGCCAGCATCCTGCGCCGCCGGCCCGGACTCTCCGTCGCCATCGTCGAGCCCTCCCCGACCCATTTCTACCAGCCGGGCTGGACCCTGGTCGGCGGCGGCGTGTTCACACCGGAACAGACGAAGCGCCCGGAAGAAGGCCTGATCCCGGCCGGCGCGACATGGGTGCGCCAGGCGGTGGCCAGTTTCCTGCCCGAGCAGCGCGAGGTCGCACTGGATGACGGCACCACGCTGTCCTACGACATCCTGGTCGTGGCCACGGGGCTGGTGCTGGACTGGTCGGCCATTCCCGGCCTGGCCGAAACCCTGGGGCGCAACGGCGTCACCTCCAACTACCGCTACGACCTCGCACCCTATACCTGGCAACTGATACAGGGCCTGACGCGCGGCACCGCCCTGTTCACCCAGCCGCCCATGCCGATCAAATGCGCCGGCGCACCGCAGAAGGCGATGTACCTGGCCTGCGACGCCTGGCGCCGGCGCGGCGTGCTGACGGATATCTCCGTCGCGTTCGACACCGCCACCCCCGCCCTGTTCGGCGTGCCGGCCTTCGTGCCCGCGCTGATGGCCTATATCGAACGCTACGGCATCGACCTCCATCTGCGCTCGAAACTGGTGGCGGTCGATGGCGACCGGCGCGTGGCAACCTTCGAACGCACGACCACGGAGGGCACGACGCGCATCGAACGCGGCTTCGACATGCTGCACGCCGTCCCACCCCAGATCGCCCCCGCCATCGTCAGCGGCAGCGCCCTTGCCGGCGCCGACGGCTTCGTGGCCGTCGACCCCGCGACGCTGCGCCATACCAGCTTCGCCGATGTCTTCGCCCTGGGCGACGTCGCCGGCACGTCCAACGCCAAGACCGCCGCCGCCGTGCGCAAGCAGGCCCCGGTGGTGGCGGTCAACGTCCTGGCGGCGCTGGACGGCAAGGCCCCCGTCGCGACCTATGACGGATACGGCGCCTGCCCGCTGACGGTCGAACGCGGGCGGATCGTGCTGGCCGAATTCGGCTACGGCGGAAAGCTGGAGCCGACCCTGCCCCTGTGGCTGCTGCGCGGCACGCAGCCGACGCGCCTGGCATGGTTCCTCAAGGAAAAGATCATGCCCCCGCTCTACTGGCACGCCATGCTGCGCGGGCATGAGCTGATGGTCGCCCCCCGGATCACACAGGGCGCCTGACATGCAAGCCGACCTGGCCCATCTGGCGCTGGATATCCTCTCCGGCGCCCTGGTCGGCTTCACGCTGGGCCTGATCGGCGGCGGCGGGTCGATCCTGGCCGTGCCGCTGATGGTCTATGTGGTCGGCGTCGCGAACCCGCACGTCGCCATCGGCACCAGCGCGCTGGCCGTCGCGGTCAATGCCCTGGCCGGCGTGGCGCAGCATGCGCGCGCGGGCACCGTCAAATGGCGTTGCGCCGCGATCTTCGCCGGTTGCGGCGTCATCGGCGCCCTGGCCGGCGCCACGCTGGGCAAGGCCATGGACGGGCGCCGGCTGCTGCTGTGCTTCGCGCTGCTGATGGTGGTGGTCGGCGCGCTGATGCTGCGCGGGCGCCGCAATCTCGGCTGCCCTGGCGCCGCCTGCAACCGCCACAACATCACCCGCGTCATGTCCTCCGGCCTGGGCACCGGCCTGCTGTCGGGCTTTTTCGGCATCGGCGGCGGGTTCCTGATCGTGCCGGCCCTGGTCGCCTCCACCGGCATGCCGATCCTCAACGCCATCGGCACCTCGCTGGTCGCCGTCGCCGCCTTCGGCGCCAGCACGGCCATCAGCTACATGGTCTCCGGCCTGATCGACTGGAATCTCGCCCTGCTGTTCATCCTGGGCGGAATCGCCGGCAGTTTCGGCGGCATGCGCGCGGCAAGGGCCATGGCCGGCACCACCGGCGCGCTGACCATCTTCTTCTCCGGTGTCATCTTCTGCGTCGCCGCCTACATGATCTGGCGCAGCCTCTGACGCGCCTTCCTTCACGCTCGGGCCGCACCGCCGACAAACGCCCCGCGCCTGAAAACATCGGCCAGAATCCGCGTCCCCATGTCCGCCTCCTGCTCCGACAGTCCCGAAAACCCGAGCATCAATCGTGACGTATCGCGAGAGGCGACATTCATCCGCGAAAGCGGCATGACAACGACGCCACGCTTCAACGCGGCTTCCGAAACGGCGCTATCGCTGCTCCAGGTCCCGGTACTGCGTACGGTCAGATTGATGCCCTGATCCGGCAGGATGACCGCAAGATGCTCGGCGACACGCGCCCTCAGCATGGCCGCGAGCAGATCCCGCGACACGCGCAGACGCTCCCTGAGGCGGCGCAGATGCGCCGGAAAATATCCCTCATTGAGAAAATCGGCGATCACACGCTGCTGAAACGTGGGCGGGCAGCGATCGAGCGCGGGACGAACGGCCCTGAACACAGGCACGAGATCGGCCGGCACCACAAGATAGCCGATGCGCAGGCTGGGCAGCAGCGCCTTGCTGAACGTCCCCGTATAGAGGACGCGCCCTGCCTGATCGAGCCCCTGGAGCGATGCGATCGGGTGCCCGTCATAGCGGAATTCGCTGTCATAATCGTCCTCGACAATCCAGCAGCCATGGTCCCGGGCATAGGACAGCAATTCCAGCCGTCGCGGCAGGGACAGGACGGAGCCGACCGGATATTGATTGGACGGCGTGACATAGATGAAGGCCGGCGGCCGCAACGCGCCCTCCGCCAGCCTCTCCGTCATGATCCCCTCCTGATCCACCGGCAGGCCGACAA
The DNA here is from genome assembly GCF_014174215.1 of Gluconacetobacter tumulicola. Taxonomy (GTDB): domain Bacteria; phylum Pseudomonadota; class Alphaproteobacteria; order Acetobacterales; family Acetobacteraceae; genus Gluconacetobacter; species Gluconacetobacter tumulicola. Next base: position 259,218 of record NZ_JABEQL010000001.1, read on the forward strand.
TCGTCGCGCCATTGAGCGCCAGGCACTGCCTGGCAGGCGGATAACAGGGGTCTTCGACGATCACGGTATCACCGGGGGACGCCAGGATGCGAAACGCCAGATCAAGCGCCTGCTGCGTGCCGGCGGTGATCAGGATCTGATCGGCCGCACACCGCACCCCGCGCGAAACCGCCAGATGGGCGGCGATCGCGGACCGCAATCCGGGTTCTCCCTGGATATCTCCATAGCCTTCGAAAGCGTAGTTCATGTGCCGGCCGGCGATACGGTTCAGCAGCCCCGCCGTCCGCTCATCATGGGCCATCCGCCCCGTCACGAACGGCAGGAGCTTCTGCGGTTCCAGACTGGGCCCGGCGGTGCAGACCCGTCTCGCCGCATCCGACAGCACGCGGCTGGTCACAGGGGCCGCCACCGCCTGCCCCCCACCCCCCTTCGGAACGCTCTCCGGCACCTCCGGCGTAATGTAGGTGCCGGACCCGTGGCGGGCGACGGCATAGCCCTCCGCGATCAGGATGTCATAGGCCTCGGCAATCGTCCCACGGGACAGCGTCCATTCCTTCGCGGCCAGACGCGTGGAGGGCAACCTTTGCCCAGCCTCCAGCCGGCCATCGGCCACCGCCTCGCGCAACGCGACATAGAGCTGCCGCGCCAGGGACGCCGGCCGGGACGGATCAATCTCGGGCCGAAAGACCGCCGACGGCGTTTCCCGCCGCCGCTTCAAAGTCATCGGTCCGTCATCCAAGTGGCTCACGACCCGCCTCCAAAGTGGATCTTTCAATCGAATCGATCCTGTCTTTTTAATGATCCACTTTCAACATGCCATCGCTTGATCGCGTTCGTTTTCACAACATCCTTTCAACGCCGGCCTCAGGAGGTCTCATGCCAATCCCCCCGACCAGATTGCGGATCGCCGTGCTTTTCGGCGGCCGCTCCACCGAGCACGAGGTCTCCGTGCTGTCGGCCACCAATGTCCTGAAGGCCCTGGAGCCCGCGAAATACGACGCGGTCCCGATTTTCGTCACGCGCGACGGGCGATGGCTGATGAGCCGGTTCGAAGCCGGCACGCTCTCCACTCCCGAAAGCGGCACGGAACTCTGCCTCGTCCCCGGCGGTCGCGGGCGCATGATCGCAATCGGGACCGATGGCCGCGCGGCCGAGGCCGGGAAGATCGACATCCTGTTCCCGGTGCTGCACGGCCTCCATGGCGAGGACGGCTCCGTACAGGGCATGGCGGACGTGGCGCGGGTGCCGCTCGCGGGCTGCGGCATCCTCGGCTCCGCAACCGCGCTGGACAAGGTGATCGCCAAGCAGCTCCTCCGCGCCAGCGGCCTTCCGGTCGCCCGCGCGGTCACCATCGGCGAGGACGCGATTCCCGATCTTGCGATGCTGGAAAACGCAATCGGGCTCCCGCTTTTCCTCAAGCCGGCCCGCCAGGGCTCATCCGTCGGCGTGCGCAAGATCTCCGGCAGCCAGGAATTCCTGCCGGCGCTGGCCGAGGGTTTCCGGCACGACCGCCGCCTGCTGGCCGAGGAATTCATTCAGGGACGCGAAATCGAATTCAGCGTCCTGGAAGACAGCACGGGCGAAGTGTTCGTCTCCCGACCCGGCGAGATCACCCCCTCCGCCAGCCACGGCTTCTACAGCTACGACGCGAAATATATCGACCAGCACGGCGCGGCATTGAAGGTCCCCGCCGAATTGCCACCGGACGTCGAAGCCAGAATGCGCAAGATGGCCGCCGAGGCGTTCAGGGCCCTCGGCTGCGACGGCATGGCGCGCGTCGATTTCTTCCTGACGACGGACATGACGATCATCGTGAACGAGGTGAACACAATCCCCGGCTTCACCGATATCAGCATGTATTCCAGGGCCATGGCGGCCAGCGGCGTAAGCTACGCGGACATCATCGAACGCCTGATCGCCCACGGCCTGGCGCGGGCCGCTCACCCGAGCCACACCGACGCACCCTAACCAGGGCTCTGCCCTGGACCCGGCAGGGCCTGAGGCCCTGCACCCCAATTATTTTGTCAAAGAGTCCCCCCACCCAACGACACCGCCAGCCTGATCGTCGCCATGGCCCGCCCGTCCTCCGACCGCACCCCCGCATCCTCGATCGCAACGGCATCCAGCCGCGCCTGCAACGCATCCAGCAGCGTCGATCGCCCACCGTCGAACAGGCCCAGCCGATCCTCGGCCGCACGCAGCGCCACCGCCAGCGCCGCCGCCAACCCCTGCCCCTGCACATCCAGGGCCGCACGACTTTCATAGGCGCTCTCGACCTCGGACAACGCCGTCAGCAACGCCTGCTCATACAGCGTGACGGCTTCGTCCAGCCGCGCATCGGCGACATCGATCTGCGCGTGAATCCGCCCGGCCGTGAAGATCGGCAGATAAGTCGTCAGCGCCATCAGCCCGCCACTGCCCGACAGGCCGGGCAATCCGTCAAAACGCAACCGCCCGTTGCCCCCGAAGAATTCCAGACCGAAACGCGGCAGCAGATCGGTCCGAGCGCTGCGCAACCGCTCCAGCGCGGCCTGGACCAGATCGCGCCGCGCCCGGATATCGGGCCGCCGCTCCATCACCCCAACGGGCACAATGCCGGCAGGCACGGGCGGGATCACGAACAAAGCCGGCTGGGGAATGGCGGGCGCCTGCTCCGGCAGCCGGCCCGAAAGCACGGCCATCCGCCGCCGCCGCGTATCCACATCGGCCACCAGCAACGGCCGCGCCGCCAGCACCGTCCGGCGGCGCGCACGGATGGCGTCGATATCGGCCCGCGTCGCCTGCCCCGCCGCCATCCGCGCCCCGGCATAGGCCTCCATGCGATCCAGCACCGCCGCCGCGCGATCGATCAGCGCCACACGGCGCAGATCGTCCACCGACGCGACATAATTTTCCACCACATCGGCGGCCACCAGCATGCGCGTGCCGTGAAGCTGCTCCTCCACCGACTGGGCGACGGCCCGCGCGGCCCGCAGATCGGCGGCACGACCGCCAAAGATATCGGGCTCCCACGCCGCCGCCAGCCCGGCCAGATGCCCATCCGTCGCCGGATCGCCCAGATTGGGCGCCAGCGCCGTCGGCACGGCCGGATTGCTCCAGCCCAGCCCGCCACCCGCGATATCGCCGGTCGCCCCCACGGTCGGGTACAGCGCCGAACGCGCCACCGCCACATAGGCGCGCGCCTGCCGAACATGATCGCGCGCCACGGCCAGGTCCGGATTGGCCGCCAGCGCGTCGTCGACCAGCCGATCCAGCACCGGATCGTGCCACTGCGTCCACCAGCGGCCCAGATCCGCATGCATCCCACCCGTGACCGGGGCCTCGGCAAACCGTGCAGGCAGTACAACCCGCGATGGCGGCGCGGCACTGTCCTTTACGGTACAGCCACCGGCAAGAACCACGCCCAGCGCCAGGATCGCCGGCCACAGGCGGACGGGTCGAAATCGTGTCACGCCAACTCTCCTCACCCCTGCCGGGCCAGCATGGACCGGAACCGAACCAGCGCGACCAGCAGGAACAAAGCGGCCGATATCAGGATCACCAGCAGCGGCAGCCACACCGTTTCCAGCCCCGCGCCCCGATACAGGATGGATTGCGTCAGGCTGACGAACTGCGTCGTCGGCAGCACGCTGATGGTCTTCTGCAACAGGGTGGGCATGTTCGCCACCGGCGTCGCGGCGCCCGACAGCAGATACGCCACGGCATAAACCGGCACCGCCAGCAGCCCGAACTGCGGCATCGCCGGCGCGATGGTGGCCAGCATCATCCCCAGCGCCGAAACCGCGATCACGTAGGCGAACAGGCACACGGCGAACAGGCCGAGCGATCCGGCCAGCGGCACCCCCAGCCAGACATGCACCACCAGCAGCAGGGACAGCAGGGCGGCCACGAAGATCACCAGCGCATTGGCAATGATCTTGGCCACCGCGATCTCGCCGGCCGATACCGGCAGCACCAGCAGATGTTCGATCGTGCCATGCTCCCGCTCGCGGATCACGGCCGCGCCGACCAGGATGATCGACAGCACGGTCACATCGGTCACGATCTGCATGACGGAGGTAAACCACGCGGATTCCGAATTCGGGTTGAAGCGGATGCGCGGCACCAGATGAAAGGGCGGCGCGGGTCCCGCAACCGGGCGCGGCATCGCATCGGCAATCCGGTGCAGGAAGATATCCTGCAGATAGACTACCCCCAGCCCCGCCTGGGTCATGGCGGTGGCATCGACCTGGATATCCAGCGACGGCGTCCGCCCGGCCAGCAGATCGGCCTCGAAACGCGGCGGCACATCGACGACGAAGATCAGCGTCCCCCGGTCCAGCCGCTCCCGCGCCGTCCTGCGGTCCACCAGGACCGGCGCCTGGAAATAAGGTTCCTGCACCCCTTCGCGCAATTGGCGCGAGAGCGTGGACCCATCCTCGTCGATGAAGGCGATGGTGGCGTGCGACACTTCCGCCTTCACCCCATAGGCAACGATCAGGATCGCGGCGGTAAAGGCAAAGACGATCAGCCCCAGCAGCACGCCATCGCGGCGCAGGCTCAGCGCCTCCTTGCGGCACAGCAGCCAGACGGTGATCCCCCAGCGCCTCATGGCTCCTGCTTCCGGATCAGCAGCCGCGCACCCAGCATGCAGCCCATCGCCGAGGCCGCCAGCACCAGATAGGCGGTGGTGAACGTCGCAGCCCCCACCCCCTTGGTGAAACTGCCCAGGCTGATGATCTGAAACCACCCGGCGGGAAAGACCACGCCGACCCCATAACCCAGGCCCGACAGGGTCGAGACCGGATAGAGCAGGCCCGAGAAATTGACACCGGGAATCAGGCAGATCAGCGCGGCTCCGAAGATCGCCGCCACCTGCGACGTCGTAAAGGCCGAAACCAGCAGCCCCAGCCCGGTCGCCGCGAACAGATACAGCAACGCCCCCACCGACAGCGCGAGCAGCGACCCTTTCAGCGGCACGCCCAGGCACGTCACCGACAGCAGCACCAGCGCCGCATAGGCCACCAGCGCCACCAGCACATAGGGCATCTGCTTGCCCAGCAGATACTGCCCAACCGTGGCCGGCGAGGCGTAGAGATTCATGATCGAGCCGATTTCCTTCTCCCGGACCACGCCCAGCGCCGTCAGCATGGTCGGAATCAGGATCAGCGCCAGCATGATGATTCCGGGCGTTATGGCGTAAACACTGCGGAATTCCTGATTATAGACAAAGCGCGGCAGTACCTGGACCGGCAATGGGTCCAGCCGGATCACCCCCTTCTCGCGCATCATGGCCTGCTCGTACTGCATGACCACCCCTTCGGCATACGCGCGGATATTCGCGCCGAGGAACGGCACCGCCCCGTCGATCGCAAGCCCCACCGCCGGGTCCCGCCCGGCCGCCACATCGCGGCCGAAGGCGGCGGGAATATCGATCCCGATATCCACCTCCCCACGCCGCAGCCGCGCCTCCAGCGCGTCACGATCCGGCGACGAAGCCTGCTGCACGAAATAGGGCGATCCCTGGAACTGCTCCACCAGCTCCCGGCTGGCCTGCGTGTGGTCATGATCGCAGACCGTGAAACGGATCGTGTTCACGTCGAATGAAATGCTGAAGACCGCAATCAGCAACAGCACGACCGGCCCACCCACGGCAAACAGCAGCCGCAGCCGGTCGCGCAGCAATTCCACCGCCTCGCGCCGACCGAACGCATAGGCCCGCGCCACCCAGCCACCGATCCCCGTCGCCGGCACGTGCCGACCGGTCGCGGCCATGGCGGGGGCGGATGCCTCCCCCACCGGCACGCTGTCCTTGTCCCCTGCCATGGCCTCTTCCAGGCAGGCGACAAAGGCATCCTCCAGCGTCGCCGCATGCCGCGCCTGCACCAGCGCCTCCGGCGCGCCCACCGCCAGCACCCGGCCACGATGCATGAACGAGATCCGGTCGCAGCGCGCGGCCTCGTTCATGAAATGAGTGGAGACAAAGATCGTCACCTGCTTCCCGCGCGACAGCGCGACCAGATGTTTCCAGAACATCTCCCGCGCGGCGGGGTCCACGCCCGATGTCGGCTCGTCCAGAATCAGGATCGACGGGTCGTTGATGCACGCCGCCGCCAGTTGCAGACGCTGGCGAATGCCCAGCGGCAATCCCCCCGGCCGCAGGTCCGCCACCCCCTCCAGCGCAAAATCCGCCAGCGCCGCCTGCGTCCGCCGCTCCGCCTCACCGGCCAAAAAACGGAAAAGCCGCGCCTGCAACACCAGATTCTGCCGAACCGTCAGCTCCTCGTACAACGAGAACGCCTGCGACATGTAACCGATGCGCATCCGGCTCTCCAGATCGCCGGCCCGCACCGGCCGGCCGAAGACCCTGGCACTGCCCTCGCTCACATCCAGCAGCCCGGTCAGCATCTTCATCGTGGTCGATTTGCCGCAGCCATTGGAGCCGAGAAACCCGAAGATCTCGCCCCGTCCGATATGAAAACTGACATGATCGACGGCAACGAAGCGCCCGAACCGCTTGGTCAGCCCATCCGCCTCGATCGCCGGCCCCCCACCGGGGTCGCGATAGGGCGGGATCGACAGCGCGGACGCTCCCGCCCGCTCGGCCTCCGGCAGCAGCGACACATAGGCTTCTTCCAGCGTGGCGCGCCCGGTACGGCGCAGGATGGACGCGGTCCGGTCGCAGGCCAGCACCCTTCCGTCATTCATCGCCACCAGCCAGTCGAACCGCTCGGCCTCCTCCATATAGGCCGTGGAGACGATCACGCTCATGCCCGGCCGCCGGGCGCGCAACTGGTCCACCAGGGTCCAGAACTGGCGGCGCGACAGCGGATCGACGCCGGTGGTCGGCTCGTCCAGGATCAGCAGGTCCGGGTCATGTACTAGCGCACAGCACAGGCTGACCTTCTGCTTCATCCCGCCCGAAAGCTGGGCCGCCGGACGATCCGGAAAGGGCGCCAGCCCCGTCGCGTCCAGCAACTGCGCAATCCGCGCCTGCCGCGTCGCCGCATCCAGCCCGAACAGACGGGCGAAGAAATCGATATTCTCCCGCACCGACAGCGTCGGATAGAGATTCTTCCCCAATCCCTGCGGCATGAAGGCGACACGGCCCAGAAAAGCCTCCCGCGCCCGCCGGTCGGCCATGTCGCACCCCAGCGTCACCACCCGTCCCGCCTGCAGGCGCCGCACCCCGGCGATCAGCCCCAGCAGCGTGGATTTGCCGACCCCGTCCGGCCCGATGACGCCGATGGTCGTGCCCGCCGGCAGGTCGATCGACACCTCACGCAGCGCCTCGGCCCGCCCATAGCGATGCCGCACACCGGCAACCCGTATCCCCGCCTCGTACGGCGCGGCAGGCGGCACGCCGGTCGGGGGCGGGGCGTCGCTCACGGCGCGGCCCGATGCGCTCCGGCGGGAGATGCCGGCCAGGGCGCCGTGACCTCGGTCCGCACATAACCCTCCCCCGTCATGCCGGCCTTCAGCACCCCGCCCAGCGCCTTCTGGGCCGCCCGCTCCACCCGCAGGCGAACGCGATAGACCAGTTGCTCGCGCTCGGTCGCCGTCTCCACATATTTCGGCGTGAACTGCGCCTCGGGCGAGACATAGGAAATCCGGGCCGCGACCGGCCCGGTCTCCAGGTCATCGAACACGATCCGCGCCTCATCCCCCACGCGGAGCTGCCGGGCAACCCGCGCCGGGAAGAAGACCGTCAGATACGGATCGACCGGGTCCAGCAGCGCATAGAGCCGCCCGCCCGCCGGCAGCACACTGCCGGCCTCGACCACGCGATATTCGATCTGCCCCGCGACCGGGGCATGGATCACCATATCCTCCACCACCACCCGCGCCTGCGCCACCATCGCCGCCGCCGCGTCCACCGCGCGACCGGCTTCCTGCACTGCCTGCGCCGCGCCGTCGCGCGCGCGCTCGGCAACGTCGAACGCCGTCTGCCGCTGCGTCACTTCCATGTCCGAGACCAGCATCTGGCGCCGCATGGTCCGGGCATGGGCCAGCTCGTCGCCCGCCAGCAGGGCGGCCCGGGTCCGCGCCGCCAGTTCCGCCAGCGCCCGGCCCGTCGCCGCCTCGGCCTGCCCCTGCCGGGCCATGGCCGCCGCAAGCTGGGCCCGCGCCTCTTCATCGTCTTCGCGGGCCAGTACCTGGCCCCGCACAACCATATCGCCTTCCTGTGCGTCCAGCGCACCGACCCGCCCCGGATATTTCACCGCAACGTCGATCCGCGTCAGCTCAAGCCGCCCGTTGGAATGATACAGACCCGGCACGGACTGGTCCGCATGCGCAACCCACAGCCACCCGATGGCACCGGCGATGATCACCAGACCGGCCACGCCGGCGGCAATGAGGATTCTCCGCGCCATCTCCGCCCGATCCCTGTTCATCCCGATCCGACACTACCCCGCCCGCACCGCCGCTCCGGTCTCGCGGAGAAACAGGGCCACCACGCCGGCCAGCACGATCCCCACTACGCCGACCGAAAATCCCTCACGAAAGACCGTCTCCGTCAGTCCCCCGGCGCCGGCCAGCCTCTGCAGGAACCATCCGAACAGCGGCGACGCCACCGCACTCATGACGAACACCAGGAAATTGATCGCCCCCGTGGCGCTGCCCTTCACACTGTCGGGATTGACCTCCTTGATGACGCTATAGGGGATCATCGCCGCACCCGACGCAAAGCCGAGGATGAAGGCCAGGATGTAAGGCGGGAAAAATCCGGGCGGCGGATAGATGATCGCGGCCGAGGACAGCAGCATCGCCACGATGCCGCCGAACAGCACCGGCTTCCGGCGCCCCAGATGATCGGCCAGATACCCCAAAATAGGGCAGCCGAAGACCCAGCCGATCGGCACCATCGCCGCCCGGCTGACGGCCTCGTGGTAGCTCATGTGCCACCCATGCGTCATGAAGGACACGCCCCACGTCATGCTGCCCACCGTGGTCGGCAGGAACAGCAGGCCCGAACACAGGCCGCACAGCCAGGATTGCGGGTTGCCCAGCACGACCCTGTAGGGCGCCATCATCGACCCCTGCCCGCCCGACGCGCTCTTTTCCTGACGCGGCGTGCCCAGGAAGATGGCCACCGCCACAATCGCCGTCGCCACCCCGGCATAGACCCAGAACGACCGCCAGGTCACGACGCCATGGATCAGCCACGCCACGGTGGACTGCCCCATCGCCCCGCCGAGCATGCCCACACACTGGGTCACGCCGATCGCGGTCGCCAGATAACGCGCCGGAAAACCGTGCGAGGCCAGATAGACCGCGCCCACGAAGGCAAAGGCCGCCCCGGCGCCCTGCAACAGGCGCCCCAGCTCCGCCATCCAGACCGGCCCGGCGCCGAACATGGCGATCCCCACGGCCAGCACCAGCGTGCCGACCGGGATCGCCAGCTTGGCACCCCACCGGTCCATCGACGCGCCGGAGATCAGCGAGCAGGCCGAATAAGTATAGTAATACAGCCCCAGCAACGACCCCAGACCCGCCGTCGTCAGCCCCATGGTGGCGGTCAGCTCGTCCATCATGACGCTGGGCGCCGAGCGGACGGAATATTGCAGGAAATAGAACAGCAGGCAGAACGCCCAGGCAAGGATATAGCCGGGCTGAAAGGCCCCTTTCGCCTGCACGCCGCCCGATGGCGGCGCGGATGGCGGCAACGTGGAAACCATATTCATCGGCGTATCCTCCCCTCGCCAGGCGATGGCGGGTTTTTGTTATTGTACCGAATCGAAAAGGACTCCTCCACGCAGGGAGGCCGGAATCACGTCATGCCATGGGCCATGATCAGGGCGATGGCGCAGGAAGTCAGCCGGGCCTGCTCGGAATCCGCGCGGCTGGTCAGGATCACCGGCACCTTCGCGCCCAGCACCACGCCGGCGGCGTCCGCACCGGCCAGGAAGGACAATTCCTTGGCCAGCATATTCCCCGCCTCCAGGGTCGGGACGATCACGATATCCGCCTGCCCGGCCACAGGAGATTCGATATGCTTGATCTTGGCGGCATTCAGGTTCACCGCATTGTCGAAGGCCAGCGGGCCATCCACAATCCCGCCGGTAATCTGCTTGCGGTCCGCCATCTTCGACAGCACGGCCGCATCCAGCGTCGACTGGATCGCCGGGTTGACGGTCTCCACCGCCGACAGGATGGCAACGCGCGGTTCCGCCAGCCCCAGCACATGCGCGAAATCGATCACGTTCTGCACGATGTCATGCTTGGCCCGCACATCGGGCGCGATGTTCACGACCGCATCGCTGATCATCAGCAGCCGGTCGTAGAACGGCACATCCATGACAAAGACATGGCTCAGCCGCCGCTCGCCGCACAGACCGGTCGGGCGCGCCACGACCTCATGCAGCAGCACGTCGGTATGCACCGCCCCCTTCATCAGCATCCGTGCCCGACCCGACCGCACCAGTGCGACAGCCTGGGCCGAGGCCGTATGCGGGTCCTCGGCCTCGACGATCTCCAGCCCCTCGATCGACAGGCCGGATTCCTTGGCGACGGACTCGATCAGCGCCTTCGGCCCGACCAGGATCGGCTGCCCCAGGCAGCGCTTGGCGGCATCGCAGGCCGAGCGCAGCGACAGATCGTCGCACGGATAGGCCACCGCGATCGGCAGGACCGGCAACTGGGCCGCCTTCTCGCACAGGGCGCGAAAGCGGCGATGCGTGACGATATGCTCGAACGACGAACAGGCCATCATCACCGATTGCGGCGCCTCGGGCGCCACGATCTGCATCGTGCCCCGCGCAACCTCGCCCCCATCCTGCCGCACGCAGACGAATGACAGGTCGAGCAGCGCATCCGTCTCGTGCTTCGCCATCACCTGGCAGGTGACGACGACCTGGTCGCCGACCGACAATCCGCCTTCCAGCGTCAGCGCATAGCTGCGCACCACACTGCCGACCCCCGGAAAACGCGTGCTGACCAGCCGCATGACCAGAATGCCGATCCACACGCTCGCCACCGACTGGCTGACCGAGGCCGTCTCCACCCCGGCCCCATCGGGCTGCCATCCGCCCAGCAGGTCCGCATTGTCGCGTGTCAGGATCTCGGTCAGATCGGATTTCTCGCCGACCGCGATATCCTTGAACAACCGGTTGGTCACAAGTTCCTGAGTCTCATCCACCAGCTTTATTCCTTTGGACAGAAGGGCCGAACGATCAATTCCCCGTCATGATACCGGTGAACAGATGGGCCGCGTTGATCCCGGTCAAATCGATCCCGCCCATCTCGCTTTTATAATTGAGACGCCGCCTGCGCGTCATAGCTGGTCAGGATCGTCCGGTACTGGGCACGCAGGAACTGCGCCGCCTCGTCAGGCTGCCCTCCGGCCGCAAGCTGCCCCTTGAAGGACGCGACCGACTCATGGCCCCGGCGCTCCATCCAGCCCCGCAGCGCCCCCAGCAGCGTGGCCAGGTGCCCCGGCCCATGGCGCAGCAGCGCGGAAGTGGTCATGACCGCATCCGCGCCCGCCAGCAGGTATTTCACCACGTCCCCACCGCTCCAGACCCCGGTCGAAGCCGCGATCGATGTCGGGATGCGCCGCGCCAGCAGCCCGACCCACATCAGCGGCAAGCGGATGTCGTACGGATTGCTCAGATGCAGATCATCACGCGCCGTCAGCGCCGCCAGATCGACGTCGGGACCATAGAACCGGTTGAACAGCACCAGCCCGTCCGCACCTTCTTCGGCAAACCGCGCCGCCATATGACCGGGCGCGCTGAAGAAGGGCGCCATCTTCACGCTCACCGGCACACCCACCGCCGCCTTCACCCGGCGCAGGATCTCCAGCGCCGCCGCCTCGACCGAGGGGCCGCTTTCCATCGGGTCGGCCGGCACGCGATAGATATTCAGTTCGATCGCCGACGCCCCCGCCTGCTCCAGCTTGCGGGCGAAATCGACCCACCCGCTGGCCGAACAGCCATTCAGGCTGGCGATGATCGGCACCCCCGCCCGCTCGGCGGCCCGCCGCAGCGTCTCCAACCGCCCGTCCAGCACATTGCCGCCGGGGGCCGGCGGCAGATAGCCCGCCGCTTCCGGCTGGCAATCGGTGCCCAGATCCATCATGGCCGCCTCGGCCAGTTCCTCGGCGATGATCTGTTCCTCGAAGATCGACGACAGGACAATCGCCGCCGCCCCCGCATCCGCCAGCCGCAAAATGCCATCCAGCTCGGCACTGAGCGGCGACGCCGAAGCGACAATCGGATGCTTCAGCTCAAGACCGAGATAAGTCGTGCTCAAATCCATATCTTTAACTCTCTCCGCTAGCGGATTCCTGGAACCCCGCGAAACGCACGCGCAGTTTTGGGCCGGAAACGTGGGCTGGTGAGCGAGAGCGGCCCAAAGGGCCGCGCCCGTCGTGTGTCCGCGAGCACCGGAGCGGAGCGGCCTTGATGGCCGTGAGCACCGGAGCACAGCGGACGCGCGCCGGATCGCCACCAGCGCGCGTTTACGGCCCAAAACTCAGGGGATGTCTTCCCAGTGGGGCAGAAACCGGCTGCCGTCACGGGCGGCCATATCCTCATAGATGCGATAACGCTCCTGCGCCGCCGCCTCGGCCTGCTGCAGAAGATGCCCGGCCGATTCCGGATGCGTGCGCAGCAGGGTCTTGTACCGCAGCTCGCGATAGGCATATTCCTTCAGCGGAATACGCGGACGCGGCGAATCCAGCCGGAACGGATTCAACCCGCTCTTGCGCATCGTGGGGTCGAAGCGGAACAGCGGCCAGTATCCCGATGCCACCGCCCGCGCCTGCTGCTTCATGCCGGTGCGCATGTCGATGCCGTGCGCGATGCACTGCGAATAAGCCAGGATCAGCGACGGCCCGTCATAGGCCTCGGCCTCGCGCATCGCGATCAGCGCCTGTTCCGAATTCGCCCCCAGCGCGATCTGCGCCACATAGACCGTGCCGTAGGAAATGGCCTGCAAGGCCAGATCCTTGCGCGGCACCCGCTTGCCGGCCGCCGCGAACTTGGCACTCGCCCCCAGCGGCGTCGCCTTGGAGGATTGGCCACCGGTGTTCGAATAGACCTCGGTATCCAGCACCAGCACATTCACATTGCGGCCCTGCGCCAGCACATGGTCCAGCCCGCCATAGTCGATATCGTAGGCCCAGCCATCGCCACCAACGATCCAGATCGAACGCCGGACCAGGAAATCAGCCAGGATCAGCAGGTTTTTCGCATCCGGCCCGTCCAGCGGCGCCAGGCGCTGCTTCAGGGCTGCCACACGCTCACGCTGCTCGGCATAATCGCGTTCGGTGTGCTGGGTCTTCGCCAGAATCTCATTCGCCAGATCCTGCCCCACCTTCGGCGCCAGCCGGGTCAGCAGGTCGCGCGCCAGCCCGGTCTGCTTGTCCACCGCCAGGCGGAAACCCAGTCCGAATTCGGCATTATCCTCGAACAGCGAATTCGCCCACGCCACCCCGCGCCCTTCGGCGTTCGCCTTCCACGCATGGGCCGGCATATTGGCGGCATAGATCGCCGAACAGCCCGTGGCGTTGGCGATCTGCATCCGGTCGCCGAAAAGCTGCGAGATCAGCTTCAGATACGGCGTCTCGCCACAGCCCGCGCAGGCCCCGCTGAACTCGAACAGCGGTTCCAGCAACTGCACGCCCCGCACATTGGCCTGGTTCACAAAGGTCCGGTCCGGCGTCGGCAGAGTTTCGAAGAAGCTGATATTCTTCCGCTCCTGCTCCAGGATCGGCAGCTTCTCGCCCATATTGATCGCCCGATGCACGCCATCCTCGGCGATGGCGGGGCAGTTTTCCACGCACACGCCGCAACCGGTGCAATCCTCGACATAGAATTGCAGCGAGAAACGGGAATCCGGATAGCCACGCGCATTGACCGGCGCCGAGCGGAAATGCTCCGGCGCCCCCTCCAGCGCATCCTCGTCATAGATCTTGGCGCGGATCACGCTATGCGGACAGACGATGCTGCACTGGCCGCACTGGATGCACGCATCCTGGTCCCAGATCGGCACCTCGACCGCGATATTGCGCTTTTCATATTGCGTGGTCCCACCGGGAAACGTCCCATCGGCCGGGATCTTGCTGACCGGAATCGCCTCGCCCCGGCTGGCCATGATCTCACCCGTGACCTCGCGCACGAACAGCGGTGCCGAGGCAGGCACGATCGGCGGCATGGCCACGGTGCCGGCAGCCACCTGCGGCACCGTCACTTCATGCAGTGCCGCCACCGCCGCGTCCACGGCGGCAAAATTCAGCTTCACCACCGCGTCGCCCTTGGCGCCATAGCTCTTGGTGATGAAATGCTTGATCTGCGCCACCGCCTCCTCGGGCGGCAGCACCTTGGACAGATGGAAGAAGCAGGTCTGCAACACCGTGTTCACACGCGGCCCCAGCCCGATCTTCAAGGCCACGTCGGAGGCATCGATCACGAAGAAACGCAGCTTCTTGGCCACGATCTGGTCCTGCACCCGGCGCGGCAGCTTGTCCCACACCGCGTCCGGCCCATAGGGGCTGTTCAGCAGGAACGTCGCGCCATCGATGGCCGGCCCGAGGATATCGCGCTTGAACAGGAATTCGAACTTGTGACAGGCCACGAAATCCGCATGCCGGATCAGATAGGGTGCTGCGATCTGCGCCGTGCCGAACCGCAGGTGCGAAATCGTCTCGCCGCCCGATTTGTGCGAATCATAGTCGAAATAGGCCTGCGCGAACCGTCCCGGCTGTTCGCTGAGGATCTTCACGCTGTTCTTGTTCGCGCCCACCGTGCCGTCGGCACCCAGCCCGTAGAACAGGCAGCGCACGGTGTCCTTCGGCTCGATATCCAGGTTCTGGTCATACTCCAGATTGGTATGCGTCACGTCGTCATCGATGCCGAGCGTGAAATTGTTCTTCGGCGTCGCCTTCGCCAGCTCGTCGAAGACCGCCTTGACCATGCCCGGATTGAAATCGCGCGACGACAAGCCGTAGCGTCCCCCGATCACGCGCGGCATCGCGGCAATCCGCCCGGTGCCGAACGCCTGCGCCAACACCCCCAGCACGTCGGCATAAAGCGGCTCCATCGGCGCGCCCGGCTCCTTGGTGCGGTCCAGTACCGCGATCGACTTCACGCCCGGCGGCAGGGCTGCCAGGAAATGCTCGGCCGAGAACGGGCGATAGAGCAGCACCTGCAACGCCCCCACCTTCTCGCCGGGCCGGTTCGCTCCTTGGCGGTTCATCCACAGCGCGGTTTCCCGCACCACTTCCGCGCCCGATCCCATGCTGATGATCACACGCTCGGCATCCGCCGGCCCGTCATAGCGGAACAGGCGATAGTCACGGCCGGTCTGGGCAGCGAACCTGTCCATCACCTCCTGCACGATACCCGGCACCTTCGCATAGTACGGGTTCACCGCCTCGCGCGTCTGGAAATAGGTATCGGGATTCTGCCAGGTACCGCGAATGAACGGATTGTTCGGCGTCAGCGCGCGGCCGCGATGGGCATGCACCAGATCGTCGTCGATCATGGCCCGGATCACACTGTCGGGCATGATCTTCAGCATGTTGTATTCGTGCGACGTACGGAACCCGTCGGTAAAATGGATAAAGGGCACCCGCGCCGCCAGCGTCGCCGCCTGCGCGATCAGCGCCAGATCATGCCCTTCCTGCACCGAGGCCGCGCCCAGGATCGCGAAACCCGTCGGCCGCGCCGCCATGATATCCTGATGGTCGCCGAAGATCGACGACCCGCCCGCCGCCAGCGCCCGCGCCGCGACATGGAAGACCGTCGCCGTCAGCTCGCCCGCGATCTTGTACATGTTGGGCAGCATCAGCATCAGCCCCTGCGACGCCGTAAAGGTCGTCGTCAGCGCGCCGCTCTGCAACGACCCATGCACGCAGCCCGCGGCACCGCCCTCGGCCTGCATTTCCTGCACTTCGGGGATATCGCCCCAGATATTGCGCAGCCCCTGGTCCGACCAGGCATCGGCCAGTTCCGCCATCGGCGAGGACGGCGTGATGGGATAGATGGCGCAGATCTCGTTGACCCGATAGGCCACATGCGCAACGGCCGTATTGCCGTCCATCGTGGCGGTCTGTTCGGTCATGCCGACCTTCTCCGTTCCTGTCATGTCGCTCATGCCCGCACCTTGAATCCCGACGGCGCCGGGGCGGCATCCTGGCCGGCCGGCTCCGGCTCCATTTCGATCGCATGGCAGGGACATTGCTCGAAACAGGTGGCACAGCCGGTGCATAGATCCATCGACACCGCATAGCCCTGCCCCGGCCCCAACCGGGTAATCGCCTGTTCAGGACAGGCGGCATAGCAATTGTCGCATTCGAAGCAATTGCCACACGAAAGACAGCGCTGCGCCTCATAGCGGGCATGGCGCGCGTCCAGCCCGGCATCGACCTCGTCGAAGCCCATGCGCTCGGCCACCGGTCGCTCGGCCTGCACGCTGCGCGGCGCATCGCGATAATCCGGCAGATGCAGCATGTCGAAACGGACCAGCGGATGCGACGCCGGATGCTCATACGTCCCGCCGCCCAGCCACGCATCGATCGCCCGCGCCGCCAGCTTGCCATGTCCCGTCGCCGTGGTCATGGTCCGCGCACCGCCAATACAGTCGCCACCGGCAAAGATGCCCGCCTGCCCGGTCATCAGCCCGGCATCCACGGCAACGGTGCCGTCCTTCTGCACCTTCACCCCCACGGCATCGGCCAGCAGGCCGAGGTCGCTATGCTGCCCCACCGCCAGCACCACCGCATCGGCCGCCAGCCGCTCCGTCTCGCCGGTCGGCGTCACGCTGCCGTCAGGGTTCATGGTCACCTTCTCGACCACCAGCCCATCGGCGCCGAAATGATCGACCACGCTCAGCCAGCGCACCTTCGCCCCCTCGGCGACGGCCTCGGCCGCCTCGGCCGGCAGGGCCTCCATATGCTGCGGATCATAGCGGAAGATGATGACCGTATCGGTGGCACCCAGCCGCCGCGCGGTGCGCGCGGCATCCATCGCCACATTGCCGCCGCCGACCACGGCCACCACGCGCCCCAGCGCCGGCCGCCCGCCACGACTGACATCGCCCAGCAGGCCGATCGCATCGGTCATCTTCCGGCCATCCATGGCCGGGATGTTCAGTCGGTTGGCCAGTTGCGCGCCAACCCCCACGAACACCGCGTCGAAGCCCCCCTCCTGCTTCGCCCGCACCACGTCATCCACCCGCTGCCCGCAGCGCAGCGTCACACCCGGCAGGCCGGTGATGCGCGCAATGTCCTTGTTCATCGGGTCGCGCGGCAGGCGATAGGCCGGGATGCCATACATCATCATCCCACCCGGCTGCTCGGCCGCGTCCCGGATTTCCACCTGATGCCCCATCCGGGCCAGATGCCACGCACAGGACAGACCGGCCGGCCCCGCGCCCACGACCAGAACCTTCTTGCCGGTGGCGGGCGCCACCGACACCTGCCAGCCCTTCTCGGCCGCCAGATCGCCCAGAAACCGCTCGACCGCATGGATGGCAACCGGCGAATCCAGCTCACCCCGATTGCACCCGCCTTCGCACGGATGATAGCAGGCCCGGCCATGGATGGCGGGCATCGGGTTGTTGGCCACCAGCGCCCGCCAGGCCTTTTCGTACTCGCCCGCCTGGGCCAGGGCCAGCCAGCCCTGAATGTCCTCGCCGGCCGGGCAGGCATGGTTACAGGGCGGCAGGAAATGCCTGTAGACGGGCTTCTGCCAGCGTCGGCTGCCGACCCCGCGCCGCGTCGTCTCCTGCAGCACCTGCGTCATGTCATCGCGTTTCAAAGCCATCCCCACCCCCAGCCCGTCGGGGCCGCCCGCGCATTATGAGCGCGTGACAGGCCTCCTGCCGCACGATCGATATCACGAGATCATCGTTTCGATACCGATCCAGATAAACCCTCGCCCCAGGATCGGACACCCGCTCAAGGATTCGCCGGATTTGTCATAACATCGAACAGGCTGGGAGCCGTTTGACCGAAGTCAAACGTCACAAATTTCTTTTATCTGTCATCAGGATGGCCATGGCGGACGCGTGCCCTCAGCGCCCCGGCACGGCCCGCGGGCCGCCACCAAAAAGTCCAGCGCGCCTCGGCCTCAGTACGGCCTGTAGGGCAGGAACTTGCCGGAAATCGTGACCCGAACCCGATCGCCCGCCGGATCGGCCTCGCGCCCGACCTGCATGCGAAAATCGATCGCGCTCATGATTCCGTCGCCGAATTCCTCATGGATCAGTTCCTTCAGCGCCGGCCCGTAGACGCTGAGCATCTCATACCAGCGATACAGGAGAGGATCGCCGGGCGCCCCACCGTCAAAACTCCCCTTGTACGGCACCGCGCACAGCCAGGGCAGCGCCGTCTGGTCCAGGTCGAACAGGCCGATCACCGTCCGCGCCTCATCCTCCGAAAACACCATCTGGCCCAGACAGGCGCAGGTCGTCCATTCCTTGCTGCGCCCCACCTGCCGGGCGATATCGGCCCAGTTCAGGCCCTTGCGAACCCGGGCGATCACGATCGCCTCGGTGACCTCTTCGCGGCTGGTATACATGCGCGTCTCCCTTCGTCAGACGGTCTCCGAAACCGGTCCCGCGATACGCTTCCGGCGTTCCATCCACCAGATCGCGCCCGCGACCAGCAGATTGGCCACCAGCCCGATCATGCCGGTATTGAGCCCGGCCGGCTGCAAGCCCGCAAGCGCACCGCCCATGGCCACGACATCGCCGACGACCAGCCCGGCGCCCAGCGCCCGGGCCGAGAGCGGCCAGCGCCAGATGATCGCGGCAATGCCGGGAATGAATTGCGACACACCCAGATAATAGAAGCTGGTCAGCGTGACCATCAGGCCGGACAGATGCCCCGCCGCGAGGATCGAGAACAGCAGATAGAACGCGATCACCGCCTGCGCCCCCCGCCGCTGCCCGGCGTCGGAAAGCCCATGCAGCAGGTTGCGCGACACCAGCGGGCCGATGGCCAGACAGGTACCGGCCAGGATCACCAACCCCGACAACGCACAGGCACCGGCGGCCAACCCCACCATCCAGTCCGGCAGCAGCGCCCCGGCCGCCACCATGAACACCGCATTGGGCGACGGCACCGGCAGCGCCGCCGAGCGCGCATACAGCGCCACCAGATAGAGAAACGGAAACATCACCATATAGAGCGGCATGACGATCTGGTTGCGGCGCACCGTCCGCGCCGAGCGCGCGGTGAACACGAAGGCGACCGTCTGCGGCGCCACACAGAACGCCACGGCCTGGAGCGGAATGGTGGAAAGCGCATAGATCTGGTCCCGCAGCGCCACCGGCTGCCCGCTCCAGTCCACGGGCGGCAGGTGCGCCATGCCCCCCGCCCGCAACGCGGCCAGCCCCACCACCGTCACCGCGATCAGCACCAGACTGTCCTTGATCACCGAGACATAGGCCGGCGCACGGATGCCCGAGAGCATGATCCAGGCAAAGGTCAGGGCGGCAGCGGCGCTGGTCGTCCATTGCTGGGGCAACGCCCAATGGAACTGGTCGATGACGCGCAGCAGGCCGACGATCTGCAATTCGCCCATCGGCAGCAGACACAGGATCGCCGTCAGCACCACCAGCCGTTCCAGCCCGATGCTGCCGAAACGGGCACGGAACAGATCGGCCATGGTCAGGGCCTGATAGTCCCGCCCCGCCCGCCAGATCAGCGGATTGATGAAATAACCGACCGGATAGGCCAGCACGATATAGCCCAGGAACCAGATGATGAAGGACGTTCCGGTGCTGTAGGCCGCCGACGGAAACCCCATGATGCTGCCGATACTGTAGGTTTCCCCCACCGCCAGCATGAAGACCAGGATGCCGCCGAACTGCCCCGACGCCACGAAGAAATCGCGGCTGTCCTGGTGGCCATGGCCACGCCGCGAGAACAGCGCCACCAGGATCGACAGCAGAATGACCAGGAAAAAGACGATGCTAGCCATCATCCCCTCCGCGATCGAACGCCAGCCAGACGACGACCATGCACAGCGACGTCAGGAAGAACCAGCCGAACAGCCAGCACACCACCAGCGGCACCCCGAAGACCAGCAGGCGGCTTGAACTCAGGATGGGCAGCAACAGCACGATCGCGCCGAGCGGCACGCCAACCCCCAGGCCGACACGCCACACGTCTCTCATGCGTCCCTCTGTCGATCGCGGCTTCAGTGCGCTGCCCTCCCATGCGGAATTGTGCCGGACGAAGATCCGGCCACCATGCTGGTCCGTGCCGTTCCCGTTCGGATTGCGGCTGTATCATGCGGGTTCATGCCCGATACCGCAGCCCGGCCATATCGGTCCCGCCCCCACCGGTCGGGTCGGAGACGCCCATAGTCTGCCAGCATGCATCCGGGCCGCCCACCCCCTTCTCACGCCGGCGCATATGCTCCAGCAGGGCCGTATTGAGGGCACGCGCGGCATAGGTCAGGGCGCGGTCGGGATGGCGGCATACGTCCAGACTGGTGCCGATGCGGTCCTCGCCCAGCAGGGGCACGCTCCTGAGCGACCCGGCTTCGATCTCGCGGCGAAAACATTCCGGCGGCAGGATCAGCACCGCCCGCCCCCGCAGGGCGAGTTCCTTCTGCACGATCAACGATCCGGTGACGAAAACGGGGTCGATGCTCAGGCCGTTGCTCCGGGCCACCCGCTCCACCTCCTGCCGCACCGAATAGGATGCATCGGGCACCGCCAGCGGATGGCGCACGACATCGCGCAGGGTAACGCCCCGCATCGTCGCCAGCGGATGGTCCGCCCCCACGATCGCGGCATGCTCCAGCGATGTGCTCGCCTGCACATAGGGCCTGGCGCTCGCGGGCGAGAAAATGGCCACGCCCAGATCCGCCTCGCCATGGCGCAGGGCCTCGAACAGCTCCTTGGTACGCCCCTCGCTCACCCGGAAACGCAGGCCGGGATAGCGGTCATGAATCTCGGTCAGGATCGGCACCAGAAGTTCGGAAACCAGCGCACCGCCCGCGTAGATGCACACGCTGCCGCGCCGCAGGCCGCGCAGATCGTCGATCAGCTGGCGCGTGGTATCCATGTCGCCCAGGGTCAGGCGCGCGCGCGCGGCCAGCAATTCGCCCGCTTCGGTCAGGGCCATGCCGCTGGGCGAGCGGTCGAGCAACGGGGTGCGAAAATGATATTCCAGATGATCCAGCTTCCGCGCCACGGCAGCCGGCGACATGCCCAGAAGCTGTGCTGCCTGCCGCAACGAGCCTGTCCGCGAAACCTCGATGAAAACACGCAGGGCTTTCAGATCCATGACAGCCACCCGGAAACAGTCTGACGCGTGGCGCGCCACATATCATTATGATTCAACAACAATGTGAAGCAGACCGCCCGCCGAGGCAACCGTTATTGCACCCCGCCCCGCATCCCGTCATATACGCCACCGTCGGCACGCCAGACCATACACCACCGCACGTCGCCGGGGTGTTACGGAAACCGTTCTACTCTGCTCCGCTTTTCGAACTCACGCATTTTATTTCGACCATGCAACCATGCCCCATCGCCTCACCCATATGCTGACATGGCTCAGCCCGGAGACACCGCGCATGCCTCCCGTGAACCTGATCGCACCCGGCGGCGCCCTGCCCGCCCGCACTGTCCGCCTGCCGTTGCGTGCCGCCCTGTCCACCATCCTCTGCATGGGCGCGCCCGGCGTGGCCGCTGCCGCCACCACCCCCGCGCCCGATGGAACGGCTGCCTCCCGGCCCGCCCATCCCGCCAAGGCGCCCAACACGGCCACCATCCATCCACCGGCGGCGACGCCGCCCCGGCCCGCCGAAAGCACCAGCCGGCTGGAGGCCATCACCGTCACCGCCGACCGCCGCAGCCAGAACGCGCAGAACGTGCCAAGCTCCATCGCCGTCATCACCGGCAGGGACCTCGCGGCCCGCAACGTCAACACCGTGTTCGACCTGCAATATCTCACGCCGTCCCTGCAGGTGACGCCCCAGTTCGGCAGCGGCCAGCCGGCCTTCACCATTCGCGGCGTGGGCTTCAACGATTATGCCAGCAACAACGCGCCCACCGTGGGCATCTATCTCGACGAAGTCGCCAACCCGGTGCCCTTCGCCAGCAACGGCATGATGTTCGACATCAGCCGGGTCGAGGTGCTGCGCGGCCCGCAGGGCACGCTCTACGGCCGCAACACCACCGGCGGCGCCATCAACTATATCCTCAACCACCCGACCGACAGTTTCCACGCCGGGCTGAGCGGCCAGTACGGCCGCTTCGATGCCGGCAAGGTCGAGGGCTATCTCTCCGGCCCGCTGGGGCGATACGTCAAGGTCCGCCTGTCGGGGCAGACCCAGCAGGGCGGCGCCTGGCAGCATGACGACCAGGGCGCGCATCTGGGCAATGTGGATCGCGGCGCCGCCCGCCTGCTCGTCGAGGCCACCCCGACCGACAGCATGAAGGTGACGCTGAACATCCATGGCAGCCGCGACCGCTCGGATGCCAACGGCCTGCATCTCTATTCGCCGCTCCGGTCGCTCAACATCCTGTATGGCAGCGCCTATCCCATCTATCCGGCGGATACCGACCGCGACATCGCGCATTGGGGCACCTCCCCGCAATTCGCGCGCGAGATCGGCATCAGCCCCAGCGCCAAGCCGTTCTCGCATATCGACACCGGCGGCCTGTCCCTGCGCATCGACCAGGATTTCGCCGCCTTCCGCCTGACCGAGCTGGCCAGCTACGATGCCGCCGCCCGCCAGGAATACGATAATTACGATGCCTCGTCGCTCGCCATCGCCGACGTCTATTACCAGTCCCGCGCCAACGTGTTCTCCAACGAGTTGCGCCTCACCTCGCGCGGCCCGTCACGCCTGTCCTGGGTGGGCGGCATCTATTATTCCAACCAGTACCTGTCCGATCAGTACCATTCCGGCTTCATGGATTCCTACCATTTCGACCGCGTGGTGAAATATTCGCAGATGGTCAACACCATCAGCGGCTTCGGCCAGGCCACCTACAGGCTGCTGGACAGACTCTCCATCACCGGCGGCCTGCGGATCGAGCACGAGGCCCGCAGCCTCTATGGTTTCCAGTCCTACATGCTCTCCGGGTCCGACCCCGGCAACGCGCCGTTCGGCCCGCGCCAGCATTACGACTACACCAAGCCCTCGGCGAAATTCGCGATCCAGTATACCCCCGTCCGCAACGACATGCTCTATGCCTCCTACAGCCACGGCATCAAGTCGGGCGGCTTCACCACCTACAACACCGCCGCACCGCAGATCTCCACCAAACCCTTCAAGGCCGAGACCATCGATGCGTGGGAACTGGGCAACAAGCTCGACCTGCCGCGGCTGAACCTGCGGCTGAACCTCTCCTCCTTCTATTACGATTATCACGGCCAGCAGATTCAGTCCGCCGTGGTCAACCCGCAGACCGGCCTGGTGGGCTCCATCGTCAACGCCCCCCACTCCCATCTCTACGGGCTGGAGTTCGAGGCCGAGTGGTCGCCGCTGCCGGGCCTGACCCTCACCCAGTCCGGCGGCTGGGCCATCGGCCAGTTCGACAATTTCTACTCCGTCCTGCGGGCCGACCGCATCAACGGCACCTATGTCGGCGTCTATGCCAGCCGCAAGGGCGACAGCCTGCCGGCCCCCAAGCTCACGCTCAACGGTTCGGCCGCCTATCGCTGGTCCATGGGCGATTATACGCTGACCACGAGCATGAACTATTCGCTGCGCTCCACCTACCGCTCGCTGTTCGGGCCGCTCTACAATGTGGCGGGCTACACGCTCTGGGGGGCCAACCTCTCCTTCGGGCCGAAGAACAACCGCTGGACGGTCGCGGCTTTCGGCAACAATATCTTCAACAAACGCTACGACGTTGAGCGCAATTATTTCGTCAACGGCGATACGGTGGCCCTTGCGGGCATGCCCGCGACCTGGGGCGTCCGTGCCGCCATTTCCTATTGATACAGGCAGGGCGCCAGTCATGACGAAACCCCTCTTCGCGCTCGACGCGACGGAAATGCTCGCCGGCTATGCCACGGGCGCGTTCACGCCCACCGAGGTAATGCGCGCGCTCAACGCCCATATCGCCCGTTGGGAACCGACACTCGGCGCGCTCTATCTCTGGCGGCCCGAACAGGCCGAGGCCCAGGCCGCCGCCGCCACCGCGCGCTGGCAGCAGGGCCAGCCCATGGGCGCGCTGGACGGCGTGCCCGTCACGGTCAAGGAACTGATCGCCACGGCCGGCGACCCCGTACCCCTGGGCACGGCGGCGGTGGACCTGTCCCCCGCCCCGGCCGACGCCCCCTGCGCCGCCCGCCTGCGCGAGGCCGGCGCCATCATCTTCGCCAAGACGACCATCCCCGATTACGGCATGCTCTCCTCCGGCCTCTCCAGCTTCCATACGCTGGCGCGCAACCCGTGGAACCTCGCCACCAATCCGGGCGGCTCGTCCGCCGGCGCCTCGGCGGCGGCGGCTTCCTGCTACGGGCCCATCCATGTCGGCACCGATATCGGCGGCTCGGTACGCCTGCCCGCCGCATGGTGCGGCACGGTGGGCTTCAAGCCCACGCTGGGCCGCATCCCCATCGACCCGTACTATACCGGCCGCTGCGCCGGCCCCATGACACGCGGCATGGAAGACGCCGCCCTGGCCATGGGGCCGCTCACCCTGCCCGACTCGCGCGATGCCACCTCCCTGCCCTACGAGGCCATCGCCTGGTCGTCCGCTCCCCTTTCCCCGGCCGGGCTGCGCGTGGGCGTGATGCTGGATGCCGGCTGCGGCCTCGCGGTCGACGCGGAAATCGCCGCCGCCATCGAAAACGCCGCCAGCCTGTTCGCGCGCGCGGGCGCCACCATAGTCGCCGCGCCGCCCGTCCTCACGCGGGACATCCTCGACGGCATCGACCTGTTCTGGCGCGCCAAATTCTGGGACGAGGTCAGCCGGCTGCCACAAGCGCGGCGCGCGCGCATCCTGCCCTATATCCTGGAATGGGTCAGCGCGGGCGCACATGTCACGGGCGTGGAGGCCGCACGCGGCTTCGGCGGCACCTTCACCCTGCGCCAGGCGTGCGCCACCCTGTTCGACACGGTGGATGTGGTCCTGTCCCCCACCACGCCCAACCTCTCCTTCCCGGCCGACTGGGCCTCGCCCACCAACGATCCGGCCCTCCCGTTCGAACATTGCGCCTTCACCCTGCCGTGGAACATGTCCGAACAGCCGGCCCTCACCCTCAATTGCGGCTTCTCGCACGCCGGCACGCCCATCGGGTTGCAGATCGTCACAAGGCGTTTCGCCGACCTCCAGGCCATCCGCCTGGGCCGGTGGTTCGAACGGGAATATGGACGCGTGCCCCACTGGCCGGGCGAATCCCCCCAGCCCCCGCCCTTCCCCTGAACGCCCTCCTCCCCCAAACGCTCCGTCGCACAAGGTCCGCTTTCCCGATGAAAAGACGCATGCTTCTCGGCCTCACGGCCGCCCTGCCGATGCTGGCGGCCCGCGCGACGCAGGCCCGCGCGGCAGAGGGCGATCCGCTGCATCCCGGCCCCGGCCATGTGGGCCCCACCAACCTCATCACCGATGTCGCGGGCCTCACCATCGGCGAGGCGCATGACGCGAAGGCCCGCACCGGGGTCACGGTCATCCTGCCCGACCAGCGGGCGGCCTGCGCGGTCGATGTGCGCGGCGGCGGCCCCGGCACGCGCGAGACCGATGCCCTCACGGCCGGCAATCTCGTGCGCAGTGTCGACGCCATCGTGCTGTCCGGCGGCTCGGTTTACGGGCTTGGCTCGGCCGACGGCGTCGCCGCGTGGCTGGGCGCGCGCGGGCGCGGCTTTTCCATGACGAAGCAGCCCGGCGTCCCGCCCTCGCCCATCGTGCCCACCGCGATCCTGTTCGACCTGGCCAATGGCGGCGACAAGAACTGGGGCCTCAACCCGCCCTATCGCGACCTGGCATTGCGGGCCATGGACCATCCCTCCCGCACTGTCGATCTCGGCACGGCGGGCGCGGGCTACGGGGCCCAGGCCGGCGCCCTCAAGGGCGGGCTTGGCTCGGCCTCCTTCGTCACCGCCGACGGGCTGACCGTCGGCGCGCTGGTGGCGGTCAACAGCCTCGGCTCGGTGGTCGTGCCGGGCACGCGCCATTTCTGGGCCGGCGCCTTCGAAATGGGCCGCGAATTCGGCGGGCTGGGCGCCAGCGCCGCCCATGTCGATCCCGAGGATTGGGGCCGGGCGAAATTCAACCCGGCGGCCCGCGCCAACACCACCATCGCCTGCATCGCCACCGATGCCGATATCGACGCCGACGACCTCAAGCGCGTGGCGATGATGGCGCAGGACGGGCTTGCCCGCGCCATTCGCCCGGTTCACTCGCCCTTCGACGGAGACGTCATCTTCGCCCTGTCCACGGGCCGCCGCCCCCTGCCCGCCGGGCCGCCCCCGCTCCATGTCGCACGGCTGGGCGCACTGGCGGCCGACGTGCTGGCCCGCGCCGTGGCGCGCGGCGTCTACGAGGCAACCCTCCCCCCAGGCATGGGCGGCCCGACCTGGAAGAGCCTGCCGGGGTGACCAGCCTACCGACGCATGAACCGCCGAAGCATGCGAGAGGTCATCTGCCCGAACCGGCCGGACAGGCCGGGGGGAACATGCACGCTGGCATGTCCACCGACATCCTGGTCGAAGGCGCCGACATCTCCGCGCTTCCGCCAGACATGGACACCCACCCCGCCTTCCTCCAGCCAGTCGTGGAATGCCCATAAGGCGGGCGCGCGGCGCCGTCCGACCGCATGGATGCGCCACAGATCGACCAGGGGCGCAAAGAACGGATTGCCCCGTTCGTACGCCCAGATTTCCACCCGGATACCAGGCTGCTCGCTGACCCCGCGCGCATGAAAGCCGCCGGTGTCGGCGACGATCAGCGTATTGGCGGGCACGGCAACGGCGCGCGGCGCCGGATAGCCCATGGCGGCAAGCGCCTCCTCGTCGACACGGAAGGACCCACGTCCGCTCAGACGATCGGCGGAACCGGCCGCCTCCAGGCTCATCCGCTTTTCCCATGTCTGCCGTGCCGGATTCAGCCTGTGCGAACCGGGAACGTACACGAACGGGCCGCTATTCTCCGCCGTCTCGGTCAGCGTGAACCAGGCCTTGACGGTAGGATGAAACGTATCGGCATGAAGCTGAAGCTGCGGATCGGGAACGCCGGTGACGGCGTGCGGCAGGATCGTCTGGATATAATAAAGCGGTTCGCAGTCGCGGCTGCCGGCCAGCCGGATCAACCGGCCCAGAAGAGGCACGGCCAGCAACTGCCGGACACCGGGCATGCGAGCCAGAAGCCGGGGCTCCAGCGCGATACGGCGGGTCACCGTATCGCCCTGAATGGTCTCGCGCGCCTCTCCCCGATATTGCCGAACATCATCGAGAAGCCGGCTGAACGTCGCGGCCGGCAGAAAGTCGCGGATGACGACAAACCCGTCACGGTCGAACTCGGTCACGAGATGCGGCGGAATCGCACGTTTCAGCCGCCGCCGCCGCCAGGATGCGGCCCGATGGGCCAGGCTCTGGCGCAGAACATGCAGCCCCGTCTCGTTCAGCCGACGGCTGCCGATCAGCGGATTGTCGCGAAAGGATTTCGCCCCGGTGAAAAGCTGAAGCGCCCAGACAGGATAGGTCAGAATGTTCTTGATTGTCTTATGCATAATATCCGGTCGGCCATAACGGCATGGGAACGCCTCCCCCACCGCACAGTTGCAGCCCCGCGCATCGCGAGCGTGTAGAGGCACACGCCATAGCATCATAAGAATGTGTTGCAAAATCGCACGACAACGCGATCAAATCATGAAAGAAAATTTCATTTTAACCATGAAGACGATGCACCGAGCCGCCCCTTGCTGCCAGTCCCGCTGATCAGGCACAGGCCCGCAGACTCGGCAGAATATCTTCCACCGGCCGGGGCCGGGCGAACAGATAGCCCTGGACCTCATCGCATCCCATCCTGACGAGCAGCCGATGCTGCTCGTCCGTTTCCACACCTTCGGCCGTAACAGACAGATCCAGGGAATGCGCGAGGCTGAGGATGGTCCGCGCGATCCTGCCGACCTTCTCCTGAGACATCGCCTGCACGAACCCGCAATCGATCTTGATCTTGCTGAACGGAAAGGACCACAGATATTTCAGCGAGGAATATCCGGTTCCAAAATCATCCAGCACAAGCCGGCAACCGATCTCGGCCAGCTTGCACAGCGCCGCATGGTTCGCTTTCTCGTTTTTCAGAAACGATGTTTCCGTAATCTCGATTTCCAGCCTGTGTGCCGGCAGGCCGGTCTGCCGGAGGATTCTCCGTACCATGTCGGGAAAGGCCGCATCGCCGAGCTGGATCGACGATACATTCACCGCCACCCTGATAGCGTCCGGCCATGACATCGCTTCGCGGCACGCGGCATGCATCACCCACTGCCCCAGCGTGTGGATCAGCCCGTTCTGTTCGGCAAGCGCGATGAACTGGTCAGGCAGGACGGTGCCGCGCGCCGGATGGCACCAGCGCACCAGGGCCTCGCAACTCCTGACCTGTAGGCCCTCACGCTCATAGATCGGCTGGAAATGCAGGGTCAGGGTCTCGCTCGCCAGCGCATCGCGCAGTTCCTCGGTCAGGATCGCAGCACTCCTGACCTCGTCGCTCAGCGCGGCCTGGAACTGCTGGAAACGATTCCGCCCCTGGGTCTTCGCGCGATACATCGCCATGTCCGCGTGCTGCAGCAGGGTCTCCGCACTGTCGGCATCTTCGGGGAAACGGGCGGACCCGATGCTGGCCCCGATCACGATCCGCTTGCCATCCACCAGATAGGGCGCGCTCAGCGACGCCAGAAGCGGCGTCATCCGCAGCTCGATTTCCGACGGCAAGGCGGTATTGGACCACAGAATGGCGAATTCATCCCCCCCGAGGCGGGCGATCAGGTCGCCAGGCCGCCCGTGCTCGCGCAGACGTTCCGCGACAAGGCGCAGCAGGGCGTCCCCCGCAGGATGACCATGGACGTCATTCACCGTCTTGAAATAGTCAAGGTCGATATAGAACAGCACAGCCGGCCTGTTCCCGCCGCACAATGCCTCCAGCCGCATGCTGAACAGACGGCGATTGGCCAGATCGGTCACCTTGTCGAAATGGGCCAGCCGCTCGATCTGCCGCTCATTCTCCCGATAGACCGTCACGTCATCGAAAACGTACAGGTCCCACAGCGGCATTCCCGACCGGTCGGCAATCATCAGCCGATTGAGGATCAGGTCCCGCCGCTTTCCCTCCGGGTCCTCGAGCGAAAACTCCATGCTCGCCTGCCCGTCATCCGCCGGCGCCGCATCCGTCATGCGGGACGTCATATGAGACGTCCTTTCAGAGAGGGCGGAATCGCCGAACCGCCTGGCCGCGCGATTCATCAGAATGACCTCTCCATCCGCGACGGACCGGACGATCAGCGGCGACGGCACATTCTGGACGATGCGATCGATGAACAGCTTGTCGCGCAGGATCTTCTCATTCGCCTCATGGAGCCTCTCCGTCGCCGTGCGCAGTTCCGACAGCGCCGTCTTCTTGGCGGCATGCGCGTGACGGACCAGGTCGATGGCCGAGCCGACCCCCAGGCAGATCCCGTGTTCGACGACGATGAAGCCCAGCAGCAATTCCGACGGGTTCGCACCCAGGGCCTGCGGCAGGAAGTCCGCCACCAGCACGGCGGCTTCGACGATGGTCGGGCGCGGGTCCATCAGCAGCGTGACAGGGCGCCGGTGATAGACCGAATAGCCATACTGTCCGGCCATGCGCACATGAAACGTATGGCGGTCGACCAGGCCCAGCGGGTGCCCTTCCCGATCGACGATGACGACGTACAGCAGGTGGGGGTCATTCTCGAAATGCTGCTGGACATCGCCGCCGACGGCCGTTTCCGGCAGGATGGGCACAACGGCCGCGATATCGCGCATCGTCTGCGCGGCCACCGTGCCATTCTCCAGCATCGTCATTGCGGAACCTTCAACTGCATGCTCAATGAATTACGACCATCTCGCACA
This sequence comes from Gluconacetobacter tumulicola, assembly GCF_014174215.1. Classification (GTDB taxonomy): domain Bacteria; phylum Pseudomonadota; class Alphaproteobacteria; order Acetobacterales; family Acetobacteraceae; genus Gluconacetobacter; species Gluconacetobacter tumulicola. The sequence goes on from NZ_JABEQL010000001.1 coordinate 289,211, forward strand.
TCAAAAAACAAAAATACATAGAATTCACGCAGTCGACCAGGTACATCCGATCTGAACAAGAATTTTTTATTTCGGACATCATATCAGGATCATCAGATCCGCAAAACCATCCGGACGATTTTATCGTCCACTCTTTTGCTCCCGATAGAAGCCGGCGCGCGCCGCCTGGTTACGACTGTATCCCCGCCAGATGCATGGCCAGGCCCCGGGCCTGCTGCCGGATCTCGGGGATCGCCGTCGTCTCGAACAGGGTTCCGGCCCGCATGGGCCCGATCGCGTACAACACCCGCGAACAGGCACCGGATGCCCCCTCAAGCGCCCCGTCGGCACCGGTCGCCAGCGTCACGCCCAAATCCCCGGCGACCGCATGTCCGTCCAGGAAGAGCGCCCTCAGCAACGGGGATTGGACCTTCCGGTAGTCGGTGGCCGGCCCGGTGCAGTTGATGACGCATGATGCGGCCAGGCTTTCCGTCCCCCCTGACGTCACGATCGTCAGATGTCCAACCCCGGCCGACATCGCCAGATCCCGCACATGCCCGCGCCGGATGGCCAGAAGCCCCGCTCGCCGCTCCCGCTCCACTTGTTCCGCGATGCACGGCGCCATGCGATGCCGTGCCACGCTCCAGTAATGAAAGAGATGCCGCCTGAACCGCGCCTTCTCGCCCGTCGGCAAGCGCGCCCATAACGGGTTGCTCGTTCCCCGCAGACTGTCGACGGCCGCCCGCCAGGCCGCCCCATTCCGCACGGCGCTCCGAAACGCCGCCAGATAGGCGCCGGCGGAGGGCGCCGTCGAATCCGGCACCGCGGGCCCCGCACCCGGCGCACAGGGCGCATGGCCCAGGCTCAGCAGGCCGTGCCTGGACACCATGGTGACCGGCCCGCGATGCCCCTTTTCCCGCAGGCGCAGCAGCATGTCCACCGCCGTCAGCCCCGTCCCGATCAGAACGACCGGCGAATCGCGATCGGACGGCAGCGGAAAATCACCCCAGGGGTCACGATGATAGAGGCCCCCCGAGAGGGCATCGGCGCTGATCCGCGGCAGGTCGACCGGCGGAAAATGCCCCAATGCCAGCACGACGCGACTGGCCGGGATGCTCCCGCCATCCGCAAGGACGACCGACGCCGCCTCGCCCTCCACCCTCACCGCCACCGCCCCCTGCCGGCAATGAACGGCACCGGACCGGGCCGCCAGGGATTGAAGGTACCGTCCAAACACCATGCGCGGCGCGAAGCTCCCCGCATCGGCCGAGGGATCATGCTCCCGCCGCAGCCAGTCCAGAAAATGGTCCGGCATGTCGGGAAAGGCGCTCATGTTCCCCGCGCGGACGTTCAGCAGATGGGCGGGGCTGCGCGTCGCATAGGCAATGCCCCGCCCCAGTTCCTCCCGGGGCTCGATCACCACAAGGTTCGGCGGATTCACCTGTCGCGTCAGATGGATCGCCGCCAGGGCACCGCTCGCCCCCCCCACCGACGATCGCGACCGTCCCGGCCATGCCCCGCCTCCGTCAGCCGAGGCGACGACAGCGGCAACAGCGCCGTGACCCGCTGCCCAGAATGGTCTTCATGATGTCGTATCCCCGATCCCGGAGGCTGTCTCCAAAGCAGAGCCTCTGAACCAGCCTCCTACCCTCCTTCGCAGATCCGACGACTGCGGGGAAAGGATGGACAGAGTAACGAATGATAACAGCGAAAGGTCCCGAGAGTGGCCCTGGCGCGCTGCGCCTATAGCGGCAGCGCGGCGCTGCGGACATCCACCGCCACCGGAAGCTGCCCTTCCCGGTGGAAGATATCCGCCATTCTCTGCTGCTCGGCCAGGATATCGGCCCCCACCGGCTGGATGCCGTAGGTAATCTTCTCCACCGACCGTCCAACCACCGCCGGATCGAGCCCCGTGGCATCGGCGAGAATCCGCATGACCTCCAGCTTGTTGGCCTGCGCCCACGCATCGCATCGCGCCACGGCATCGCGGATCGTCTTCAGCAGATCGGGCTGAAGACGCGCGAATTCACGCCGGGTCATGAAAAACTGGACCCCGCCCCCGATATCGGCACCGGTCGCCAGAACACGCACGTCGCTGCCCGCGGCCGACAGGTACGGGTCCCAGATCGACCAGGCATCGACCACTCCCGTCTCGAATGCCGGGCGCGCGGCGGAAGGCAGCAGGTACGTCACATCGACGTCACGCAGGCTCAATCCATTCTTCGACAGCGCGGCCAGCAGCAGCCAGTGCGCGTCCGATCCCCGCGTCACGGCGACCTTGCGCCCCCGCAGATCCCCGATCGCATGGATCGGACTTCCCGCAGGCACGATAATCGCCTCGCTCGACCCCACCTGCGGCTCATGCCCCGCATAGACCAGCATGCCGGGCGCGCTCGCCTGGGCGAAGATCGGCGGCAGGTCGCCCGTCTGGCCGAATTCCAGCGCACCGGCGGCCATGGCCTGCAACATCGGCGGCCCCGCCGGAAACTGCGCCCATTGTACCGCAATCCCTCGCGGCGCCAGGGCCTCCTCCAGAAAACGCTTCTGCTTCAGCAGGATCAGCGTGCCGAATTTCTGATAGCCGATCCTGACGGCCGTGACCGCGGCATGCGCGGCCGGTGCCCGCAGGGGCAACGCCAGCCCGGCGAAACCCAGGGCAAGGGTCGAACGTCTGGACAGGGTCATCGGTCCGGTCATTTCCTCCATGCACCGCGATCGACGATATCGCGGCCGCCGTCACGTTCACGCGGGCACGCCCGCACCGGCCCACCGACAATGCTTCAGTTTCCTGCTTTCAACAACACATCCTTCCGCCCGCCGCGAGACATGACCATCGAACGATCCGCAGTGCGACGGATGATGGACCTCCACACATCCGGCTGGTGATGCTCCAGGTTCATGGTACCGCCATGTTCCATTCGCGGGTGGGACGGGAACGAGGGGGGTGCCCGCATCGTTTCTCGCATATCCGTCGGAGGCTGGAATCACGGCCATGACGATGCCCTTCAGACAGAGATCAAGTAAAAATAAATCTGCCATATTTCAGATCGATTCGAAGCAGCATATTCATTTGAATACATTCGTATTAATGAATAATTTACTATTTTTAGCGTGAATAGCACCGTTTAATATTGATATTTTATCGAAAACCGACACGAATTCGCCGCAAATTCGTCATCAAATTAAATTTGACTCCTGTAACCAAAAAGTGATCTTCTCTCTCCTGCCCCGAAGGCGACAGACATAAGCCGTTGTAAAACAACATTTTGTCGACGAATACCACGGTCATGAGGCAGCTCCTCGACCAGGAGTGCGTCATACGGAAGGAGGGTAATATGGCAAACATACGCCGGAAAAAACCAATATTCACAATGGCAGTGGCCGGATCGTTGATCGCCGCCACGGCTGCCCAGACAGCATTCGCGCAGACGCAGAATGCCCAGCAGGAGGCGCTCCGTGTCGCCCCCCATCCCGGCATGATGCCCCACGCGGGCCGGATGTTCCCGGGGACGTCGCTGACCGGCGTGCCTGGCTTCCCCCTGCCCACGATCCATACCCAACAGGCCTATGCGCCCGACGGGGACTTTACGGCCCGCTGGACGCGCGCCGACGCGCTGCAGATCAAGGCGCATTCGAATCCATCGGTCTCGGCGGGGCAGAACTCATTGCCTTCCCAGCTGATCATGCCCGGTATTCCTGCAGATTTCCCGACCATCAATCCGGATGTCTGGGTATGGGACACCTGGACCCTGATCGACAAGCATGCCGATCAGTTCAGCTATAATGGCTGGGAAGTCATCTTCTGCCTGACGGCGGACAAGAATGCCGGATACGGCTTCGACGATCGCCATACCCATGCCCGCATCGGCTTCTTCTATCGCCGCGCCGGGATTCGGGCCGACCAGCGCCCCGCGAATGGCGGCTGGATCTATGGTGGTCTCCTGATCCCGGAAGGCGCGCAGGAACAGGTCTTCAAGGGGACGGCCTACACGATCACGGCGGAATGGTCGGGCTCGATGCGCCTGCTGGACCCGCGCGACAACAAGGTATCGCTGTTCTACACCGACATGGCGTTCAACCGCGACGCGTCCGGGCAGGATATCACCCCCGCCCAGGCGGTGATCACCCAGAGCCTGGGTCAGATCCATGCCGATTTCAACCATGTCTGGTTCACCGGCTTCACCACCCACACACCGCTGCTGCGTCCTGACGGCGTGCTTTACCAGAACGGGGCGCAGAACCCGTACTATAACTTCCGCGATCCGTTCACCTTCGAGGACCCGAACCATCCCGGCGTGAACTACATGGTGTTCGAGGGCAATACCGCCGGCCAGCGCGGTGTCGCGAACTGCACCGCCGAGGATCTGGGCTACCGCCCCAACGATCCGCACGCCGAAACCGTTCAGCAAGTCCTCGATAGCGGCGCCTATTATCAGAAGGCGGCGATCGGCCTCGCGGTGGCCGAAGATTCATCGCTGTCGAAATGGAAGTTCCTGACGCCCCTGATCTCGGCCAACTGCGTCAACGATCAGACCGAACGTCCCCAGATGTATATCAAGAACGGCAAATACTACATCTTCACCATCAGCCACCGCACGACCTACGCGGCGGGTGTGGATGGTCCGGACGGCGTATACGGCTTCGTCGGCAACGGCATCCGCAGCGACTTCCAGCCCATGAACTATGGCAGCGGCCTCGTGCTGGGCAACCCCACGGACCTCAACCAGGCGGCAGGCACCGACTATGATGCCAATCCGCAGCAGAACCCGCGGGCCTTCCAGTCCTACTCCCACTATGTGATGCCGGGCGGCCTGGTCGAATCCTTCATCGACACGGTCGAAAACCGTCGCGGCGGCACGCTGTCACCGACGGTCAAGCTGGGCATCCACGCCGATGCCTCGGCGGTCGACCTGCGCTACGGCAATGGCGGCCTGGGCGGCTATGGCGACATCCCGGCCAACCGCGCGGACACCAACGTCTCCGCCTTCATCCAGGACCTGATCAGCCAGAATGTTTCGATCGGGCCCAACACCACCGGCCAGGTCAACGCTTTCGTCAACACGAACAAATAATACGAGGCCAGACCGGCCCTTTCCGGGACCATCCCGGAAGGGGCCGGTTTTCCGATTCGCGGGAACCATGCCCAGGAAGATGAAAAGATCCGTTCATACGGCCCGGTTCGACATTGTCCTTCGCTGCCGCGCGCTCGCCGTGGCATGCCTGTTTCTGATGCCGCCACCGCACCTGCGGGCGCAGGAGCCACCCACACCCCAATGGCGTCCGGCCCTGCATTTCTCACCCGCCGAACATTGGGTGAACGACCCGAACGGTCCATTTCTTCTCGACGGCACCTATCATCTTTTCTACCAGTACAATCCGGCCGGCAGGGTCTGGGGCCCGATGTCATGGGGGCACGCCATCAGCACCGACCTGCTGCACTGGCAGGAGCAGGACATCGCCCTCCCCGCCACCCAGCGGGAGGATATCTTCTCCGGCACCGTCGTCTATGACAGCCAGAACCGCTCCGGGCTGGGCAGCGCCTCCGCACCGCCGCTGCTGGCATTTCATACCTCGGTCTTCCACGGCAATCCCGCGCACCCCGATGACACGCAGGCCCAGTCCCTGTCCTACAGTCTGGATCGCGGCGCGCACTGGCAGGCCTACGATCGCAATCCGATCCTGACCTTGCAGCCGGATTCAAGACAATTCCGCGACCCGTCGATTATCTGGTACCCGCAAGGCCAATGCTGGATCATGACCACGGTCGTCGCCGATGCGCAGCTGGTCAAGCTGTACCGGTCGACCGACCTGCTGCACTGGTCCTTCCTGAGCGATTTCCAGCCGTCCGGCTACCGCAAGCCGGGCATGTTGTGGGAAATGCCCTTGCTGATACCGCTTTCGCTGGACGGCAATCCGCATGAGACACGCTGGGCGATGATCGTCAGCGTCAATCCCTGGAGCATCGCCGGCGGATCGGGCGTGCAATATTTCATCGGGCGCTTCGACGGCACCCGTTTCACGCCCGACACCTTGCCGCCGGAAGGGTCAGATCCATCGGCCTATCATTGGCTGGATCACGGCGCCGACCAGTATGCGGCGATCCGCTTCGCCAATACCGGCTCCGGTGCGCCGCTGCTGATCGGATGGATGAGCAACTGGGATTACGCGGACACTCTCCCGACATCCCCCTGGCGCGGACAGATGACGCTGCCCGTCCAGCTGGCGCTGAAGACGGTCGACGGGCAACCCGTCCTGATCCAGACACCAACCGCAACGTACGAGGATCTGGTGCATCGGCAGGGCGTCTCTGCCTTTTCCGATCGGCAACTGGGTCCCGGCCAGACCTGGCATGCCCCGCTGGGCGGAGACGTGCTGGATATCCACCTGACCCTGCGGCGGGGCGACGCGCCACGCGCCGGCATCGTCGTGCGGCAGGCGCCGGACAGCCGGACAGGAACCGTGATCAGCTACGATTTCACATCGGGAAATCTCACGCTCGATCGCAGCCATTCCGGCCAGGTCGGGTTCTCGCCCCGGTTCAGCCTGGCGCATGTCGCCCACCTGTCCGCACCGGGCGGGGTGGTATCGCTGCATCTGGTGGTCGATCGCAATTCGGTCGAACTCTTCGCCAATGGCGGCGTGCTGCGCATGACCGATCTGGTCTTCCCACCCGCGGGCAGCAACGGTGTGTCGCTGTTTTCCGATGGCGGTCACACGCAGTTCACCGGCCTCCGCATCTCCGCACCCGCCCGATGATCGCACGCCCCATCTATGGCAGGGTCGGCTGGAACAGGCGCCGCGCCCAGGCCAGCACCAGCGCCTGGTAGGATTGGTTCAGAAGGACGGTATGAGAATGATAATTGCCGACCGCCCGCATCAGGTCGCCGCGCGTTTCATTCAGATACACACGCATGATCGCGCCCGCCGCGCTGATATTATAGCAAGGCTGGTCCAGCAGGTTGCGATAGACGATCTGCGGCGCAACATGGGTGAAACGGGCGATCGGATCGATCCAGAGCGTATTGACCTGCATGACACCCAGATCGTCCGTACCGTTCGCATTATGATGCACCAGCCCGTTCCGCCCGTTCTCCACCGCCTGGATGGACGGCAGGATGCGCGGAGGCAGATGGTACAGCGACGCCGCAAACACCATGCAGCCGACATACGCAATCGCCATGGCGGGGTTCTGCCCTTCCATCCTGAATGCCGGCCCTGATGCGGCGGCCTCGTTTCCTATCACAGCAAAGCGGGTTCAAGATGCCGAAATCTTCTCACGCCTTTTCCTCCGCGCCGCAGGGCCGCGACGGCGGCTTCACCCTTCTGGAACTGCTGGTCGTAATCGCCATCCTCGGCCTGCTGATCGGCCTCGTGGCCCCGGCCGCGCTGCGCCAGTTGGGCGGCGCCCGCAATTCGGTGGCCCGGCAGTCGATCCAGCGGCTGGGCGAGGTGCTGGATCTGTACCGGCTGGACATGGGCAGCTATCCCGGCACCGAAGACGGGCTCCACGCCCTGGTCGCCCGGCCGGCCGGCACCGAGAGCTGGAACGGCCCCTACGTCAAGGACGGCACCGACCCGCTCGATCCGTGGCACCATCCCTATATCTATCGCAATCCCTCCGAGCGGCCGGGGCATGAGTACGACCTGTGCTCGGCGGGCTCCAGCGGCAATGCCGCCGATCGTGCAACGATGATCTGCAACCCCTGAACGCCCCGGCAATGCAGCTCCCTCCCCCTCTGCCGTCCCCCTGGCTGCCTCTCTTTCTGGCCCCCTTCATCGGGTCGTTCCTGGGGGTGCTGGCCTGGCGCCTGCCCCGTACCGACCCCGTGGTCCTGGCCCGCTCGGCCTGTCCCCGCTGCCGGACGATCCTGACCCCATGGGAGCTGGTGCCGCTGCTCAGCTACCTGGCGCAGAAGGGGCGCTGCCGCACCTGCCACGCCCCGATCGACCCTTCCCATCCGGCCATGGAAATCCTGGCCCTGGCCGTCACGGCCCTGGCCATGCTGGCAACCTTGGCGGGTGGTGCGAGCGGCCCGCTCGCAGCGGCGGCGATCTGGCGCGGCTGCCTGTTCGGGTGGTGGCTGCTGGTCCTGGCCGCAATCGACCTCAAGACCTTCCGCCTGCCGGACATCCTGACCCTGCCGCTGACGGCGGCGGGGCTGGTACTGGCGGCAACGGACGGATGGACCACGTTCCTGGCGCACGGCACGGCGGCCCTGCTCGGCTATACCCTGTTCACCGGGATCGCGCTGGCGTACCGCCGGCTGCGGGGCCATGACGGGCTGGGGCTGGGCGACGCGAAACTGCTGGCGGCCGGCGGGGCATGGCTGGGGCCGGCCGCGCTGCCCATGGTGGTGTTCGCGGCAGCGCTCCTGACTCTCGGCTTCATTCTCGTCATCACACGCGGCAGGATCGGCCGCGACATGGCCATTCCCTTCGGCCCCGGCCTCGCCGCGTCGATGTGGGGAACCTGGCTATGGCAGACGGCTTGCCCGCTTCATGGATAAGACCATCCCCCCGGTCGAGGACCTGGCCGAATTGCTGGTCGCGCGCGGCCGCTGCGACCCACGCGCCGTCGAACGCGCGCGCCGCGCGGCGGAGCAGAGCGGCGGCCGGCTCGACCAGATCCTGCTGCAACTGGGCCTGGTGTCGGAACGGGAAATGGCGCAGAGCTACGCCGACCTGCTGCACATCCCGCTGATAGCGCCCGAACATTATCCCGATGACCCCGTGCTGGCGGATACGCTCGGCGCCCGCTTCCTGCGCGACGCGCACGCGGTGCCGCTGGCCGTGCGCGACGATATCCTGACACTGGCCCTGCGCGACCCGCTGGACGGGTTCACGCCGGCATCGATCGCAGCCGCCACCGGCCTGCGCGTGGCCTGCCAGGTCGGCGTGCCGATCGAACTGGAAGCCGCGCTCGACCGCCTCTATCCACGCACCGAGGCCGAATCGGCCCCGCCCGAAGATCACGAGGCCCCGCTGGAGGACGATGCGGAGCGGCTGAAGGACCTGGCCTCCGAGGCGCCGGTGATCCGCCTGGTCAACCAGATCATCGGCCGCGCGGTGGAGAGCCACGCATCCGACATCCATATCGAGCCGTTCGAGGACAGGCTGCGCGTGCGCTACCGCTATGACGGCGTATTGCATGAGGTCGAAAGCCCGCCGGCCCAACTGATCCCCGCCATCATCTCGCGCATCAAGATCATGGCCCGGCTGGACATCGCCGAACGCCGCCTGCCGCAGGACGGGCGGATCAAGCTGGCCGTGCGCGGGCACGAGATCGATTTCCGCGTCTCCACCATCCCGTCACTATACGGCGAGACGGTGGTGCTGCGCGTGCTGGACCGCTCCAGCGTCCGCTTCGACTATGCCACGCTGGGGCTGGCACCCGACATCGTCACCCGCATGCGCGCCCTGCTGGCGCAACCGAACGGCATCGTGCTGGTGACGGGCCCGACCGGCTCGGGCAAGACCACGACACTCTATACCGGCCTCGCGGACCTCAACGCCACCACACGCAAGGTCGTGACGATCGAAGACCCGATCGAATATCAGCTCGACGGCATCAACCAGGTCCAGGTCCGGCCGCAGATCGGCCTGACCTTCGCCACCCTGCTGCGCTCCATCCTGCGCCAGGACCCGGACGTGATCATGGTGGGCGAAATCCGCGACATCGAAACCGCGCAGATCGCGGTGCAGGCGGCGCTGACCGGGCACCTGGTCCTGTCCACCCTGCACACCAATTCGGCCGCCGCCGCCATCATCCGCCTGCGCGACATGGGGGTCGAGGACTACCTGCTGACGGCCGTGCTGCGCGGGGTGCTGGCGCAACGGCTGGTCCGCCGACTGTGCGACGCCTGCAAGACGCCCTACACCCCATCGCCCGAACTGGTGGACCGGCTCGACCTGCGCCGCCTGTCCGGCGGCGCACCGGTGACCCTGTTCCATGCCGTCGGCTGCCCCCGCTGCCGCCAGACCGGCTATAGCGGCCGCCAGGCGATCGCCGAACTGCTGGAACCGGACGAGGCGATCGAGCACCTGATCTTCTCGCGCAGCGACCACATGGCGATCGAGCGCGCGGCCATCGCCGCCGGCATGGTGCCGATGTTCACCGCCGGCCTGGCGGCCGCCCTGCGCGGCGAGACGACGATCGAGGATGTCACGCGCAGCGTCCGCGCCGGCACCTGACGGGGAGGCAATCACATGGCTGAATTCGCCTACACCGCCGTCGATGCCCAGGGCACGCTGATCCGCGGCACATTGGAGGCCGAGACCGAAGATGCGGTCCTGACGGCGCTGCGCCGCCAGGGCCATATCCCGATGCGGATCGGCGCGCCGCCGCCCTTCGCCCCGACACGGGCGCTCGGCGGCCTGGCGGGCACGCTGCGCCGCCCTGGCCTGCGCCGCGCCGAACTGGCCGCCATCACGCGTGAACTGGCGGTCATGCTGGGGGCCGGGCAGGATATCGACCGCGCCCTGCGCTTCCTGGCCGAGACCACGCCCCGCGCGCGGGTGCGCGCCGTGCTGGACGGCGTCCGCACGATGGTGCGCGACGGCCGCGCGCTGCACGTGGCCATGGGGCGTTATCCCGGCAGTTTCCCGCGCCTGTATCTCGGCATGGTCCGCGCGGCGGAAGCCACCGGCGATCTCGCACCGACCATGGACCGGCTGGCGGTGCTGCTGGAACGCGAACGGGCCCTGACCGCGACGGTGCAGTCGGCGATGATCTATCCCGCCATCCTGACGCTGGCGGCCATCGGGTCGATCACCCTGCTGCTCACCACCGTCCTGCCCCAGTTCACGCCCCTGTTCGCCCAGAACGGGGTCGCATTGCCAGCCTCGACCCAATTCCTGATCGGGGCCGGCGCCTGGCTGGGCCATTATGGGCTGGCCGTGCCGCTGGTCCTGCTGGCGCTGGTTCTGCTGGGCCGCGCCCTGCTGCGCCGCCCCCCCATCCGGCTGATGGTGGATCGCCGGCTGCTGGCCCTGCCGGTCGTGGGCGCGCTGATCGGCGAAATCCTCGCCGCCCGCTTCGCCCGCATCCTGGGCACGCTGCTGGAAAACGGCGTACCGATCCTGACGGCACTGGCGATCGTGCGCGAGGCGACCACCAATCGCGCCGCCGTCGCCGCGATCGACGCGGCGACGCAGAGCGCCAAGGCCGGCTACGGGCTGGCCGCAACGCTGGACGGCGCGTCGGTCTTCCCGCGCCGCATGATCCACCTGCTGCGGCTGGGCGAAGAAACGGCACAGCTCGGGCCGATGGCACTGCGCGCCGCCGACATTCACGAGGACCAGGCCCGCATCGCCATCCAGCGCCTGGTGGCGCTGCTGGTGCCGGCGATCACCATCATTATGGGGCTACTGGTCGCCGGGATCGTTTCCTCGCTGCTGCTGGCGATGCTGAGCCTGAACGACCTTGCACAATAGACGCCCCGCCCGCCCCGGCGAGGGCGGCTTCACCCTGATCGAAATGATCGTGGTCGTCCTGATCCTGAGCCTGGTCGGCGCGATCATGGTCGGACGCGGGCCGTTTCATTCCGTCACGCTGGATCTGCACGGCGCGGCGCGGCAGGTCGCGTCGGCAATGCGCGAAGCCCGGATGCAGGCCATCTATTCCGGCACCACGCTGCTCTTCACGCTCGACGCGGCGCACCGGGATTACGGGCTGCAACCCGGCTCCCGCCACACCCTGCCGGCGGGCGTGTCGATCGCGGGGCCGGCGCGCTTCCTCTTCTATCCCGACGGCAGCGCGGCCGGCCCCACAGCCGCGCTGGCCGAAGGCGGGCGGCATGTCATCCTGCGCGTCAACTGGCTGACCGGCGCCGTCGGCGTGGAGGGTCCATGACCCCACCACGCCCACCCACCCCACAGGACGGCTTTACTCTGATCGAAGTCCTGGTCGCCTTCGTCATCGTGATCCTGGCGCTGACGGTCGCCTATCGCGGCATGCTGGACGGCGTCGCCGCCACGCAACTCTCCAACCGCACGCAGGATGCCCTTTCCCGCGCCCAATCGCATCTGGCAGCCGTCGGCCAAGGCATGCGGATCGGTCCGCTGGAACAGGATGGCGACGACGGCAGCGCCCTGCACTGGCACGTCCGGATCGTGCCCGCACAGGCGGCTGCCGGCACCTCATCCGGCCTCGTGCTGTACCGGGTGCAGGTCACCGAATCCTGGCCCGACCCATCCGCCGCATCAGGCCGGCGGTCCGTGGAACTGCGCACCCTCCGCCTGGGCACGCGCGAGGCAGTTCCATGACCCGCAAATGTCACAGGCAGGCAGGCTTCACCCTGCTGGAAATCCTGATCGCACTGGTGGTGTTCTCGCTGGTGCTTCTGGTCCTGCAACAGGGATTCCAGACGGCGACGATGCTGTTCGAACGCCAGCACGGCATGCTGGCGTCGCAGGCCGAACTGGGCGCCGTCGATCGCCTGCTGCGCGGATTGATCACGCGCGCCGATCCCGGAGCGGGCCGGCAAGGGCCCCTCTTCGTCGGACAGGCGCACGGGCTGGTGCTGCGCGGCACGCTGCCGATGGCACTGGGCAACCAGCCAGACGCCCAGGCGGACATCCGCCTGTCAGTCGATACAAGGCACCGCCTGCTGCTGATCTGGATTCCCTACCGGCACGTCATCGAACCCGCAGCAGGCGAACGGCAGCAAACGCTGCTGACAAACGTTACGGACCTGGACTGCTCCTATTTCTCGAACGGACACTGGAATACGACATGGGACGGCGACCACCTGCCGGCGCTGGTGCGCATCCGCATCCGCTTCCCCGACGGCGATCCCCGGCACTGGCCGGACATCGTCGCTTCCCCCCTGCTGGACCCGATGCCGTGATAGGAGCCAACATCATGAAGCGCACCTCATGATTGCCAGGCTCCTGTTCGCCTGGTGGTGGCGACAGATCAGCAGCCTGATCCCGGAACGGGTGCGGCTGGCACGGCTCCCGTCGCCTCCCCGGCTGGTCGCCGCATGGAACGGGCAATCGCTTTCCCTGTCGCTGGAACGGCAAGGTCATTCCACGCCATTGGGCACGCTCGGCCTGTCCGAAGCCACCGATGCCGAAACACATGCCGCCTGCCAGGCCATGCAGGCAGGCCGGCATCGCCCGACCGAAACGATCCTGCTCCTGTCACCCGGCATGGTGATGCAGCGCGAGGTGACCTTGCCCGCCGCGACCGAGACCGACCTGGATGGAACCCTGGCCTATGAGATGGACCGGCTGACCCCCTTTTCCGCCGATGCGCTCTTCTACAGCCACACCATCATCCGGCGGGACACCGCGTTGAATCAGGTGCGCATCCTGCTGTCGCTCGTACTCCGGGCATCCATCGCTTCCCCCCTGGGGATGCTCGCGTCGCTCGGCATCCAGCCGGACCGGCTGGAAGACGCCACCCGGTCGGTTCCCATCCCGCTGAAGACGGACCGGTCGCCCTGGCGCAGCCTGAAGGACACCCGCATCCTGGTGGCGGCCGGTGCCACCCTGCTGCCCGCACTGGTGGTGGCGCTTCTGTTCTGGCGCCAGGCCACCGAACAGGCGGCACTGTCGGCGCGGATCGCGGCGCTGCGCCCGGCCGCCCTGCAGGCGGCCATGCTGCGCCGCGAGGCCGAAGATCGCCAGGCCGGCGAGACCGTCATCGCCGCGACGCGCCGGCAATGGGGCGACCCGATGGCGGTACTGGCGGCAACCACGCAGATGCTGCCCGACAACAGCTTCCTGACCGATCTGAGCCTCCGCCAGGGACAATTGATCATCAGCGGCCAGTCGCCCGAGGCGACGGGGCTGATCCAGGTGCTGAGCCGGACGCCGCTTTTCCGCAATCCCGCCTTCGTCGCCCCGGTCACGCGCGTGACGGGGCAGAATGCCAGCGTGTTTTCCATTCGCGTCGATGTCGGCCACTGAGCGGAAAAAACATGAATCACGGGACAACATCCTTGCTGACATGGGTACGCACCCTCCCCGAAGGGCGGCGGGGGCAGGCACTGGCATTGGGCATGCTGGCGGTCGCGCTGGGGCTGGCATGGCTTCTGGTGCTGGGACCGGTCTGGAACCTCCATGCCGACCGCGCACAGGGGCTGGAACTGCAACGCGCCACCCTCGCCCGCATGGAACGGCTGGCCACCGCCCTGCCGGCACTGCGCCAGGCGGCCACCACCTCAGCGCCCGGCCCGTCGCAATTGATCGACGGCACCACCGACGCCGTCGCAAGCGCCAATTTGCAGGACATCCTGCAAAAGCTCGCCAGCACGACGGGGACCGAGATCACGAGTGCCGAAAACGTGGCCCCGGCAATCGCCGGGCGCTACCGGCGGATCGGGCTGCATGTCGTGGTCACCGCGCCGTTTCCGCCCCTCATCCAGTTGCTTGCCCGGCTGGAGCAATCCGCCCCCGCGATCGTGATCGACGGGCTGCATCTGCATGGCGCCGATGCGGACGGCGGCTCGGCCGCCGCCATGGATTGCGACATGGTGGTTCATGCGTTCCGGCGCACGGACGGCACGCCGGCGCGGAAGGACGCACCATGATCCGCACCGCATCCCGACCGCGCCGAGCCCCCGCCGCCTGCCTGGCGGCGCTGATGCTCGGCGCCTGCGCGGCACGGGCCCTCGCCGCCCCGCCTCCGCAGAAGGCACAGAACCCCCCGGATACCACGCAGATCGACTCATGGCGGCAGACGATCCTGGCGCGCCCCCTGTTCAACCCGACCCGCCGCCCGGCCGAAACCCAGGCGACGGAAGACAGCCTCCCCCGCCTGGCGGGCATCGTCGTCAGCCATGGCAGGCGGCACGCCATCTTCATGATCCCGGGACAGGCGCGCGGCCGAATCGCCGATGTCGGCGACGTCGTCGGCCCATGGCGGGTCCTCGCGATCGAGAACGGTACGATCCGGGTTCGCGGCGCGACGGGCGAACAGGCCATGCGCCCGGACCGCGATCGCCGCACCGACAGCGGGACGCACGGTAACGCGTCCATATCCACCCCACCCCACACCAGCCCTGAAGACCAATGACAAGGCCCTACACGATGAATATCCTGCTCCGCTCCCTGGCAGGCATGACAACGCGTCGCCGCCTGCCCGAGGGCACGATGCCTCGTCATGCCCCTTCCCTCTGCACCGGCCTGGCCCTCTGCCTGTCAGTAGCGGGGTGCGACAACGGGCCGCCACGGGTCAAACCCCTCTCCGGCGCACTGCCACTGGCCTCTCCGGCTCCCGAGGGCGCCCAGGGGCGGATCGGCACGACCGATGTGTCCGGGCAGGTGCAGTATAGTTACGGCCGCAACACCCTGCCGTCCCTGCGCTCCTCGGGCATCGCGGCCGGCGAAGGACAGATTTCCCTCAACTTCGCCGATACCGACATACGCGATGCCGTGGCGCAGATCCTGACCGATATCCTGCATGTGAACTACGCGATCGACCCGGCGGTGCATGGGACGGTGACGCTGCATACCTCCGCCCCGCTGACGAACGCGCAGGTACTGCCGGCCTTGCAGATGCTCCTGGCCCAGGTCCAGGCCGTGCTGCTGCACAGCGACGGGCTGTACCGCATCGTCCCCGCCCAGGGTCAACCCGGCGGTCTGCAGGGCGGCGGTTCCCCGGCCGGCATGGCCGGAATGGCCGACAACCCCGCGCTGGGCGGCAACATGATGGTCCCGCTGCGCTACGCCGAGGCTGCCAGCCTGACACGCGCCCTTCAGCCATTCGTGCAGTCCGGCGCGCACCTCACGCCGGTCGACAGCGGCAACGCGGTGATCGTCAGCGGCGACCCGGCGGCACGCAACGCCCTGGTCGAGGTGATCCACGCATTCGACGTCGACTGGCTCAGCAGCCAATCCTATGCGCTTCTTCCGGTCGATTCCGGCAATGCCAAGGACATGGCGTCGGCCCTGCAGACGGCATTGCACGGCAGCGGCGGCTCCCTGGCGCAAATCGTGCAGGTTCTGCCCCTCACCCGCGTCAACGCCGTGCTGATCGTGGCACGCAATACACGCTATATCGACGACGCACGCCGCCTGTTCGCACTGATCGAACGCAACCGCCGCGCCACCATCCGCTCCTGGCACATTTTCTACGTGCAGAATTCCAACGTGAACGACGTCACCTACACGCTGCAACAGGCCTTCACCCCGGACAATGTGACGGCCCTGCCGCCCGGCACCACACCGGGCACGACCTCACAACTCACCCAGACCAGCTTCACCGGCGGCATGGGCAACGCCATGAGCAATCTGGGCGGTGGCGCCACGGGTGGCACCACCGGCGGCCTGGGCGGACTGGGTGGCAATGCAGGCACGACCGGCGGCCTGGGCACCAACAGTGCGACCGGCACCCAGACAGGAGCCCCGGCAGGAACCCAGGGGGCGACAGGCACGGGCCAGCAGCAGGCCGCGTCCTTCAACAATCCCCTGCTGGGCGGACTGGACAATTCCGCAAGCAGCGAGTCCTCCCGCACGCAGGGCATGCGGATCATCTCCAACGGCCAGCATAACGCGATCCTCGTCTACGCCACCGACCAGGAGAGCGACAATGTGGAACTGATGCTGAACCGCATCGACGTCATGCCGCTCCAGGTCCGCATCGACGCCGTGGTCGCCGAGGTCCAGCTCAACGACGCGCTCCAATACGGCACGCAGTTCTTCTTCAAATCCGGCGGCATCAATGGCGTGCTCAGCACCAACAGCCAGACGATCACCACCGGCACGCTGGCGACCGCCGCATTCAGCCACACCCTGCCAGGTTTCATCATCGGCGGCGCCAGCGGCGGCGGCGCACCGTTCGCCATCGACGCGCTGCAGAACGTCACCACCGTGCATGTCCTGTCCTCGCCGCAACTGATGGTCCAGGACAATCACCCGGCCCGGTTGCAGGTCGGGCAATTGGTGCCGGTCCAGATCGGATCGCAGTCCAGCACCATCGGCACGTCGATCTACAACCAGTTCACCTACCAGCCGACCGGCGTGATCATGGAAGTCACGCCCCATGTCAGCCATGCCGGCCTGGTCACGCTGGACATCGCGCAGGAGGTCAGCTCGGTCAGCAGCACCTCGGCGGTAACGACCACCAGTACCACCACCAACCCCACCTTCAACGACCGCTCGGTCAGTTCGCGCGTCGTGGTGCAGGACGGGCAGACGGTTGGGCTGGCCGGGCTGATCACCGAGAATTCCAGCCGCGCCAACAGCGGCATCCCCTGGCTGAAGAACATCCCCGTTCTGGGCTTCCTGGCCGGCAACCAGAACAACAACCGCCAGCGCACCGAACTGCTCATCCTGATCACCCCCCACGTCATCCATGACGAGCGCGATGCGGTCAGCCTGATGGAAGATCTGCGCGACACCCATCCGAATGCCGCAAACGTGCCCGATGAACTGACGCCCATGCACACGACCGGCAGCGCCGACCCCCTGCGGCCGCTGCGACGGGGGGTGGGGCTGGACCGGTGACATGCCGCGCCCCGACATCGGCCACGCGCGACCGCCAGGGCGGCTTCGCCCTGCTGATCGTGCTGTGGACGCTGGTGGGGCTGTCGCTGCTCGTCTCCATCGTCATCGCCACAGCCGACGCCGAATTGCGCGGAATCCGGGCGCTGCGTAGCGCAACCCAGATGCAGGAGGAAGCGGACGGCGCAATCTGGCAGGCGATTTTTCACGCCCTGGACCGATCCCCGGCGCGTTGGGCGATGGACGGCCGCGCCTATGTCACGCACATGGACGGCCTGACCCTGACCACGCGACTACGCAGCGAAGCCGGCCTGATCAACCCCAATAGCGCACCCCGCTCCCTGCTGGCCGCCCTGATGGAACAATGCGGCGCGACCGCCGGCCAGGCGACCTCGGTCGCGGCCAACATGGTGGAATGGCGCAGCAGCGCACAGGGCAATGTCGCAGCCATGCGCGCCCGCTATCTGGCGGCAGGGCTGACATATCGTCCGCCGCAGGGCTCCTTCCAGACAGTCGGCGAGATCGGACTGGTCCTGGGCATGAATCCAGCCCTGCTGCGCGCCATGGCGCCGCATCTCTCCGTCATCCAGCCCAACGATCCGGATATCACGCAAGCCGACGCCACGGTGCGACAAGCCTTGCGGAAGGCAGGTGACGCCGTGCCCCCTCCGCCCTCCCGCAACGAGAACAGACCCAGCAGTTTCAGGGCCGAGATCATCGTCCAGGACGGCCAGGGCGGTCGGACGACCCGTCAGGCCACGGTCCTGCTGACCCCGACGCAACACCCCGGCACACCCCTGGCCGATATCGTGCATATCGTCCAATTGCAGTCAGGATCGTGAGCCGGAAAAACCGCCGGATTCTCAGATTTCATACTCGATGGCCGGCAGGCTCTGATCCATGGTCAGCGATGGCAGGCCCCTGTGCGGCGCACCGACGACCCGCGCCGGATTGCCCACGACGGTCGTGAACGGGGCAACGGGCTTGAGCACGATCGACCCGGCACCGACTTTCGCCCCCTCGCCGATCTCGATATTGCCCAGCACCTTGGCCCCGGTTCCGATCAGCGCCCCCCGCCGCACCTTGGGATGCCGGTCGCCGGCCTCCTTGCCGGTCCCACCCAGCGTGACGTTCTGCAACAGGGCGACATCATCCTCGATCACCGCGGTTTCGCCCACCACGATGCCGGTTCCGTGGTCGAACATGACCCGCTGCCCCAGTTGCGCGGCAGGATGAATATCCACGGCGAACATTTCCGACGCCCGACCCTGGATATAATGTGCCAGCGGGCGGCGGTTTTCCTGCCACAGCCAATGCGCGACCCGATAGGACTGGATCGCATGAAAACCCTTGAAGAACAGGAACGGGACCAGCAGCCCGCTGGCGGCCGGATCGCGCTCGCGGATCGACGCCAGATCGGCAACGGCCATATCGACCGCCTGCGGATGACCGATCTGGAAATCCCTGATCAATGCGAAGACACTTGCCTTGCGCATCAGATCGTTGCTGAGCTTGCGCGACAGTAGATAAGCCAGCGCGGTCGCTAAATCCGGCTGATCGAGAATGCTCGGCCGGGTCAGGTCCCGTAGAACCGGGTCACGGTGTGCCCGGGCTTCGCCCCGAATCAATTCCCACAGCCCGGCGGGCGAGACCGACGGGGCCACGGCACCGATCGCCGCCGCATCCACCCCGCCCCGTTCGAAATAGGCACGCAGGCTGGTGACGTCCGCGTCCATCCTCTGTTCCAGTCCCATCCCCGAAGACGAAAGGGATCGCGTCCGCCCGAGCGGGCGAACGCGATCCTCCGTTTTCGTCAATACCCCAGATCCGCACCCTGCGGTGCGGCGGCGGATGATTTCGCCTCGGCCTTTTCTGTCACCAGGGCCTCGGTCGTGATCAGCAGGCTGCCAACCGACGACGCATCCTGCAGCGCGGTGCGCACCACCTTGGTCGGATCGATAATGCCGGCCGCCACCAGATCCTTGTACTCACCGATCTGGGCATCGAAGCCGTAATGATAATCGTCGACCTCCAGCACCTTGCCGGCAACGACGGCTCCATCCTCGCCGGCATTCACCGCGATCTGGCGCAAGGGCGCCTGAAGGGCCTTGCGCACGATCTCTCCACCGATCCGCTGGTCTTCATTGTGGAACTGCAGCCGGGCCACGATCGATGCCGCGCGGGCCAGTGCCGTGCCACCACCCGGCACGATGCCCTCTTCCACCGCCGCGCGCGTCGCATTCAGCGCATCGTCCACCCGGTCCTTGCGCTCCTTCACCTCGATCTCGGTCGACCCACCGACCCGGATGATGGCCACCCCGCCCGCCAGCTTCGCCAGGCGCTCCTGCAATTTCTCGCGATCGTAATCGGATGACGTCTCCTCGATCTGCGCGCGGATCTGCGCGACCCGTCCCTTGATGGCTTCGGCGTCGCCCTCACCATCGACCAGCGTGGTACTGTCCTTGTCGATCACCACCCGGCGCGCCTGGCCCAGCTGGGCCAGCGTCACGGATTCCAGCTTGATGCCGAGATCTTCGCTGATGACTTCGCCACCCGTCAGGATCGCGATATCTTCCAGGATCGCTTTGCGCCGGTCGCCGAAGCCCGGCGCCTTGACGGCCGCGATCTTCAGCCCGCCGCGCAGCTTGTTGACCACCAGCGTCGCCAACGCCTCGCCTTCGACATCCTCGGCGATGATCAGCAGCGGACGACCGGACTTGACCACACTTTCCAGCAGCGGCAGCAGCGCCTGCAAGGACGACAGCTTCTTCTCATGGATCAGGATGTAAGGATTTTCCAGGTCCGCGATCAGCTTTTCCGTGTTGGTCACGAAATAGGGCGAGATATAACCCCGGTCGAACTGCAGCCCCTCGACCACGTCCAGCTCGGTCTCGAAACCCTTGGCCTCCTCGACGGTAATGACGCCGTCCTTGCCCACCTTCTGCACGGCGTCGGAGATGATCCGGCCGATCGCCGCCTCGCCATTGGCCGAAATGGTCGCAACCTGTGCGGTTTCCTCCTTCGTTGCGATCGGGCGGGTACGGGCACGCAGTTCCTCGATCACCGCGGCGGTGGCCTGGTCGATCCCCCGCTTGATATCCTGCGGGTTGAATCCCGCCGCCACCGATTTCAGCCCTTCCCGCACGATCGCCTGGGCCAGGACCGTCGCGGTGGTGGTACCGTCACCGGCCAGGTCATTGGTCTTGCTGGCGACCTCGCGCAGAAGCTGCGCGCCCAGATTCTCGAACCGATCCGCCAGTTCGATCTCCTTCGCGACCGATACACCATCCTTGGTGATGCGCGGCGCGCCGAAGCTCTTCTCGATCACGACATTACGGCCCTTGGGGCCCAAGGTGACCTTCACCGCGTCGGCAAGGATATCGATCCCCGCCAGAAGCCGCGCCCGGGCGTCACCCGCGAATTTGACGTCTTTCGTAGCCATGATGCTCTCCGAATGTCAGCGCGTGTCGGCAATAATGCCGAACAGGTCCGATTCCTTGACGATCAGAAGATCCTCACCGTCGATCTTCACTTCCGTACCCGACCATTTTCCGAACAGGACGCGATCGCCCTCATGGACGCCCGGCGGCACCACCTGTCCCCGCTCATCCCGCACGCCCGGTCCCACCGCCACAACGATGGCCTCGACCGGCTTTTCCTGCGCCGAATCCGGAATAATGATACCGCCCACCGTCCGTTCGGCAGGGGTGATACGCCGCAGGACCACCCGGTCATGCAGAGGACGAAATCCACTCATTGTCTCAAACCTTCCGACGATTTCAGAATTGCCGCGTTCGGATTACCGCGCCAGTGTCAGGCTGTCCGCGTGGGCGCGGCGGAACTGCCACAGGACCTGTCGCGTCAGTTCGTCCGGCTCAGCCAGGACACGGTTATGGAGAAGGCGCACGCTCTCATGCGCTGCGTAGAAGCGCCGCGTCTTGCGGTCAGCCTCCACAATCAGCGCCCCCAGAAACGTGCCTTCGATTTCGACGATCCGTGATTCAAACATTGCCTGCTGCCTTGTCGTTCCGCTTGCGCGGGTCCGCCGGCAGCATTCACCACCGGCGCGTTATCGGGCGGGCGGCGGCCCCATGTGGCCGGACCATCCCACGCTACATCGATTGCTGCGACACATTCGCGCACTCATGAGGGTCATCGGACTCCATACCCCGGATGATCACGCCATCATGCGATGGCGACAGACGGGACGATACAGGCTCTCCGGCATGCGTCAAGATTAAAACGTCATATGATCGTATTATTAATCATATTACGATTATCAACGTTATTAGTGCGTAGATCGTAACGTAAATCCATTCATATAATTGTTTTAATTATGTTTTTTTCATAGAACCCCCTTAAAGGTCCGGCTCGCACGGCGCGTTGCCTTACGGGTCAGGCCGGGATGCCTGCGCCAGACGCATCACGAACGCCGTCTATAATACCAATTTGCACGTTGAATGTTCCATATAACGATATAAGATCGTTATCGAGCGCCCCAGCAGAGCGGGGCCTGGTTGGAAGGGTACCAACATCATGAGCATTCATCTCGGCGACATCGCGCCTGATTTCGAGCAGGAGACGACCATCGGTCGCATCCGCTTCCATGAATGGCTGGGGGATTCATGGGGCATCCTGTTCAGCCACCCGAAGGATTTCACCCCTGTCTGCACCACCGAACTGGGGGCCGTCGCGAAACTCGCCCCGGAATGGGCGAAGCGCAACACCAAGGTCATCGGCCTGTCCGTCGATCCGGTCGGCAGTCATGCCGAGTGGGCAGCCGATATCGCCGACACCCAGGGGGCCACGGTCAATTTTCCGATCATCGCCGACGCCGACGGAAAAGTCGCGGCGCTCTACGACATGATCCACCCGGCAGCGGACCCCAAGGTCACCGTCCGGACGGTCTTCATCATCGACCCCGCAAAGAAGGTCCGGCTGACTTTGACCTACCCGCCCTCGGCCGGCCGCAATTTCAATGAGATCCTGCGCGTGCTGGACAGCCTGCAACTGACAGACCGCCACAAGGTGACAACGCCCGCCAACTGGCAGGAAGGCGACGACGTGATCATCGCCCCCTCGGTCAGCGACGAGCAGGCCCGCGCCCTCTTCCCCAATGGCTGGAAGACGCTGCGTCCCTATCTGCGTCTGGTTGCGCAGCCACGCTGAAAAGGAGAATTCACTATGGCGCTGTTCCCAGGATGGCAGGCCCCTGATTTCGCGGCGGAGACGAATGCGGGCCCGATTCATTTCCATACATGGCTGCAAGGAAGCTGGGGCATCGTCATCACGCATCCGGCCGATTACGATCTGGATAGCCTGCGCCGCGCCGTCGCATGGGCACTTGCGCGTACACAGCCCGTGCGGCTGCTCGGCCTGTCACCCCGGCGCGACAATGACAGCCCACATAGCCCGGGCTTCACGATGGTCACCCCACAGGATGCAAACCGCGTCGCCAGGGTCTGGCAGGGCGTTATGCAGGATATCGGCGATATCGTTCCGGCAACGCCAATGGCGGAACGTACGGTTTATGTGGTCGATCCCGATCTGACAATCCGCACCACGTTGTCCCACCCACCGGCACGCGGCAGGCATTTTACCGATATCATTCAGGCGACCGAAGCCCTCGGGCTTGAAGACATCCCCCTCCGCCCGATCCGGGCGGCCTGACTGGCGATTTCCTACGCTTCGCGGCGGGCGGCCTACAAGGCCGCTCCGATGCTCAAAAAGCACCGGCAGACGCGCGGCTAATGCCGCGCCTCACTCACCATCAGAGCTTTTGGAACAGCCTCTGGGAACCTGCCCCCGCAACGCGGGGGGCAGGATGCAGCCTCAGATGCTCAGAACTCCGCGCGGATTGATCCAAAGAACTGGCGCGGCGCGCCCAGCAGGAACGACTGGTAATCGCCTGAAAGCGGGAACCCGTTTTCTCCCATCGTCGCGACATAGAACTGGTTGGTCAGGTTGTAGATGTTGAAATCCAGTTGCAGGTTCTGCATGAAGCCGAGCGAATGGGCATATTTCCCCATATTGCCGAACTTGTATCCCATCCTGAAATTCGCAAGCCAGTAGGACGGAACCTTCGCGTCGCCCGTATAACTCAGATTGCGCTGCGACATGTAGGAGGCGTCGATGCTCGCATCGAATCCCCGATAGGCGTAGCTCAGGCTCGATTTGTACATCAGGCGGGGATAGGCGACAACCTGCGACCCCTTGGTGTAATAGGTGGTGCCCTGTGCCGTTACATTGTCGTCGTAGGTCGCATGGTTCCAGCTGATGCTGTTATAGAGCGAGAGACCGCGCGCCAGCCGCACGGTCAGGCCGGCATCGACGCCATTCATCGTAATATCGCCGACATTCAGCACCGTGGAGATCGGGTTCACGATGTTGCCGGACGTGATCTGCTGAAGACGATTGAAGAAATTCGTGTGATAGGCGTGCAGCGTCGCATCCATGAAATGGTCGGAGTAGCGATAGCCAACCGCATAGGCCCAGTCGCTTTCAGGCTTCAGGCTCGGGCGTGCGTAATCGAAAGCCGCCTGCGTCACCGCGAAGGGCGATGAAACGGTCTTGAACTGCCCCTGCGGATAGGCATGCACATTCTCCGCAACATCGAAGTAAAGCTCGTGATGCCTCAGGAAATGCCAGTCGCCGCTGATATGAGGCAGAAAGGCGCGCGCGGTCGTCAGCGTACCCGCCGCCGAAGCACCCGGGCCATAATAAGCCGTATTGTAATAGCCGTCGCCAGCGCGCGACGTATTGAGCAGCGACTTGAACCCGAAATGCAGGGCAACGTTCGGCAGCGGATTATAGGTATCCTGGACGAAGGCGGTAAAGGTGTTCGTGTTCGTGATCTGGCCAAAAAGCTGCATGAAGGGCGTCTTGTTCGAGAAATTGCCCAGAGGATTGATCGGCCTGCCCAGGATGACGCCATCGACTACGTTCGGCTGTGAATAGCCAAACATCGTCGAATTGAACTGGTTGTTTTCGTACCAGACGCCACCTTCGATATGGTTGTGGGCGACCTCGTACTGCACCGAGGACAGAGCGCCGAAACGCCGGATGCTCGGTTCCTTCACCTGCTCGAACATCGGCGCACCCGAAGGCGACGGATAGAACGGATTGGTCCAGTCATTATGCTGGTGTTCGCCGTGCCCATAGAATGTGGTCTTCCAGCGCACTCTGTCCGTCAGGCGAAAATCACCCGTCAGACCACCAAAGAAATCGGTCGAGGCCGAGGTGCTGTCATAATAGGCGGCGTCCGCTTTGTCGCTGATGCCGTTGAGGCGCGACGGATAATTGCCCCGCGCGGCCTCGATGGCGGCGATATAGCCACTCGCTTTGCCATTATAATAATTGTCGATATAGTTTCCGCCATTTTTCCAGATATCGAGCGAGTAATCCTGGTAGTTGAACTGGGCATACTGGCTGAAATCGAAGAAGGCGGAAATCTTGCTGTCGTCCCTGATCGGCTGGACAAATTTCGCATTCACCTGCTGGAAGAACTGGTTGCCACCCGCCTTCCATTTATCCGTGTCGTTACGCATATACGACACGTAGAATTTTGTGCCCGTGCGGTTCAACTCACCGCTGTCCAGGCGCACGAAGGTATGGAACAGCGCATTGCTGCCAAAGGTCTGGGCAACCGTGCCACCCGCCATCTTCTTCGGGTCGGAGGAATGGTACTCGATCGACCCGCCAAGATTGTTCGTACTGGCCACCGATTCGGCACCCGCGCCGGTCGAGACGTCCAGCCGGCCGACATTTTCCGAACTGATGGCCTGTATGGGGTTCAGGCCGTTATAGTTGCGATAGGCCAGCTCACCCAGCGGAATATCGTCCAGCGTCGTGCTGATCTGGTTCTGCAGGAATCCATGCATATAGATCTGGGTCGACCATGTATCGACCCCCTGCGGATCATCCGCCTGGAACATGACGCCGGGCTGCTGCGCCAGAACCTTCAGCGGATTGGTGCCCGGCACCGCCCGCGCAATAGCGGCGGACCCAACGGTGATCATCGTACCATGGGCGCGGCGCTGCGCAGAAATGGCGATATCCTCGCCCTGCGACGGTACCTGAAGCGCAGCCCGTGTCGCTGCAGCATGGGCCGTCCCGCCGACCTGTGCGACGGGAGGCACGGCAGGTGCCGCATTCGCCGGGGCCGGCATTGCAGCCTTTGCGGCCTTGGGCGCCTTCTTGTGATGCGGATCATGGACCGACGCGGCCTGTACCCCGTGACCGATCGTCAGAGCAGACACCGTGACGGTTGAAGAAAGAAGCATCGAGGCGAGGCGTGCACTGTTGTTTTTTGAAAGTCGTCGCATTCTGCTGAGGACTCCAGGATCGATGTTCGTGACGCAGATCAGTTACGGACCAGAATAATGTTACATTTTAGCAATGTTTTGTCAATCAGGAATATAGAAACGACAAAAACCGCAACGACCACCTCAATATTCTGTTTATATTGATTTAATTATCAGATACGGAGAGCCTCCTAGCATATGTTGACACATATGGCGGAAAAACTCCCATCCCCCGCCCACAAAGAACCAAACAATATTAGAGAGTATTACCCATGCTTCCCGCACTGGACACGAAATACCTTCTGATCGGCGCCAATTCATTTGATCATCACGCCAACATTATGAACCCGGAATGGCTCTGCTTCGTATCGTTACCAATGCCAGGTTAAGGGACCGGATGGCGCCATTCATGAACGGAAGCGACGCCCCTTATTTCGAATACGACATGACCCGTCATATGCAATGCAACCGGCAGCGGGCGACGGCACGTTCCTCTCCCGCTTCGATCCGGCCCGAACGGACTGGTCCCTTGCCTGATCACCCAATTGACGCCGGGTTGATCTCGGCGGGGCAACCGCCCCGCCCCATCCTACAGCGCTCGGCCCGCCGGAAAAGGGACCAGATCGTCGGCGGCTGGCTCCCTGAAGAGCGTATACCCATCGCGACCGGCCGCCTTGGTCGCATAAAGGGCTGTGTCGGCCCGGTGAATCAGTTCATCGGCAGTAATGCGATCCATACCGGTCATCACCGCACCGATACTGGCCGTCACCGATCGCGTGACTCCCGCAAAGCAATAGGGTGCGCGTAGCGCGCTGGAAATCATGACACACAGCGCATCGAGCTCCTCCGGCGAAAACCTGCCCGGAACGAACGCCGCAAATTCGTCGCCGCCAAAACGGCCGACACAACCTCCGCGCCACGTCACCAGTCCCCGCAGCCGGACGCTGAACGCCTTCAGGAATGCATCTCCCGCCTGGTGCCCCAGACTGTCATTGACCCCCTTGAAATCGTCGATATCGATGAAGAGAATCACTCCCGGCTGTTGCCATTCGACCACCGACTTCAAAATCGCCTCGAATTTCTGGC
The DNA here is from genome assembly GCF_014174215.1 of Gluconacetobacter tumulicola. Lineage (GTDB taxonomy): Bacteria > Pseudomonadota > Alphaproteobacteria > Acetobacterales > Acetobacteraceae > Gluconacetobacter > Gluconacetobacter tumulicola. The sequence continues at coordinate 316,030 of NZ_JABEQL010000001.1, forward strand.
GATTCATGGTCGAGGTCAGCATGTCATGCGTCGCGGCATGTTCCAGATTGGCCTTCATCATCATCAGCCGGCGTGTATCACGCCGTTTTTCACCGACCGCATTGTTGATCGGCAGCACGACCAGCAGCAGCGAAAACAGGTAAGGCTGCATCATGCCTTCGCGCATCAGCGTGCCGTCCGGCGATAATCGGGCGATCGGCCCCAATCCACGCGCCGTCAGCGCCGAGGCAAAGGCAGAGACGAAGAAGACGGCCGTCAGGCTCCATGCGGGCCTGGCATGAAAGGCCAGCATCGCAAGGGCCGGGTAGAGGAACAGGAACAATGGTGAGCGCGTCCAGGCGAAGCTGAGGATCGTCAGCACGACACAGGACAGGAGCAAGGCCACGTTCTCTTTCTCGACCCGCCAGATGATCTGCCCCGGACGCGAGTAGCGAAGCAGATTCAGCACAGCGGGCGTGGCCAGCAGCAGCCCCAGCGCGTCGCAGAGAACCCATTGCATCCATTCGCCAATAGGCGGCGCGGCGTCTCCCAGAAACAAGTATTCGATCGCGACGCCGATCGCCGCCTCGGTAGCGGCCGACAGCAGCGCAATGACGGTAAACGCCGCGAAACGGCGCGGGCGCGTCAGATCGATCTTCGCCCCGCAGAAGCGGCGCGTCATGGGAGCAGCCAGCAGTACCTGTATGACATTCAGACTGCACGCCAAAAGGCTCTCGGGCGGCGACAGCGCACCGGCGAATCTGTTGATCCCGAAATTGACGGCCAGACAGGCGGCCAGAACCCCCATCGCCAGGCGGGGCCGCAAGGTCAGCAGCGCGACCAGCATCGCAGCGTTCGGTGGCCAGAAGGAGGAATAGCCGAATTCGTCCGTAAAGAAGAAACGAGAAATCAGGCAACTCGCACCAAAGACCGCAACAAGCATCGCGGCCGTTCCAATGCCTCGTCTGGTTTCTGCTGAACGATAAGGTCTCCAGCCCAACCCTGCCCCCTCGCGCAGCGCATCCAGTACAACCAGTACCCTGATAACCGCGAGAAATAAATGCCATTCAACACGGACTGCATGCAGCCTATCAATCGCCCCCCGTACGGCCGAAGAGGCTGGCACTCTTTTTTACCAAAATCAAAATATAAAGCGCACGCCGACACCCTTCACCCGCCGGATGCGAGGCAGGCTCCACATCTTTCAGAAGAACATTGGGCGATTCTTTATTACCCTCCACCGGGACACGAACGCCCCCAATCCATAAATATCACCTCATTTCTTTTGTTATATAAATTTTCAATACCTGTCCAGACGGCAGATAATCCGGCCGGACACTGACAAGCTGAATGGAAATATGGTCCGATACGCAAAACAAGACCCGCAAAGATCACGTAAGGCATGTATTTTTGCGTACCGGCGCCCACCGACGCACACAGAATCGTCATCAGGGCGCGTTGGCAATGCGGCTGTCAGACGGGCAGACCTGCCATGCTGCCGATGGCAGGGTCGGTGCGGCTGGGCCGTCCGGTCTCGCGATGACCGGCAAGCCGGATAATGCGCTGGTTTCCCTTGTCCAGTTCAACCGTCAGGTCGTACCAATGGTCGCTCCGGCCGATCTCGATCGTGACATCGACCGATCCCCACGGTGGCACCGTAACCTCCCACCGCCTATCCCCATAGACATCCACAACGACACCCCTGCGCGCAGCGCCAGCATCCTGGCCCAACCGCAGCACGACCGCGTCCAAAGAGGTCCCCGCCCGCAAGGCCACCGAAACGCCGGCACAGGCCGTAAAGCCCCGGTAGAAGCCGTTGGGCCCCTGCACCGTCACCACCCCGTCGACCGCGACGGCATGGCCGCCCCCAGCCCCAACCGTATAATGGCGCACGCCATGCCCGTCGCGCACCCGAAACACGGCCCCCTGCGTGCCGGCGCAGCCCAGCCGGAGCGTATCCCCCGCGTCCAGATCGGCATGCAGGTCATAAGGAAGGGGCCGGGCCGGCCGTTGCCCGTCTTCCTGACGGGGAAGAGACTGCCGGTCGGGGATCACCGGCGGCGGCAGACGGCACGAGGCCCGCGTCCGAACCAAATAGCCTGAGGTATCCGGCAGGGCCGCCGGCCACAGTGCATCCTTGCGCGTGAAGTCGAAGGCCGAGGTCAGGTCCCCGCAGATCGTGCGGCGCCACGGGGTGATGTTCGGCACCTCCACACCGAACCGCGCCTCAAGAAAGCGCAGAACCGAGGTATGATCGAAAATCTGCGAGTTGACCCAGCCGCCCGTGCTCCAGGGCGATATCAGAAGGGCCGGCACCCGTGGGCCGAGCCCGACCGGCACACCCTCATACACCTCGCCCGTCACCGGAACGGTGCCGCCCCCCTGAGCCGCCTCCAGCGCGGGAACCGGGGGCGGCACATGGTCGAAGAACCCGTCATTTTCGTCGTAGTTCAGGATGAAGACCGTCTTCGCCCAGATATCGGGATAGCGCACGAAAACGTCCATCAGGCGCGAGATCAGGACTTCGCCATAACCCGGCGGCGCGTCGGGATGCTCCGACAGGGCGGTGGGCGGCACGATCCACGATACCTGCGGCAAGCGGCCGCTCGCCACATCCCGTTCGAACGCCTCGACCAGATACCGGCCGTCCGAATTCTTCATGTTCGCGCGGCTGGACCCCGGAACAACGCGCCGCGCGCGCTGATATCGCCATGACCGCCGCTCCAGTTTCCGGAATGCGGCAAATGATGCCAGCGGATTGTCACCGAAATTATCATATTCTTGATAGACCCGCCACGAGACCCCGGCAGCCTGCAACCGTTCGGGATAGGTCATCCAACGGAATGGCGCGAACGATGCACGGTCATGCGCCATGTCGGCGGTCCAGTTGCCGTCATCGACATTCTCGATGGCCTGCCGACCCAGATTGCCCACCGCCAGACCATTGGTGCCCGTGAAGAAATAAAGCCGGTTCGGATTGGTGGGCCCGAAGATCGAGGCATGATAGGCGTCGCAGATCGTAAACGCGTCGGCCAGCGCGTAATAATAAGGGATCTCCGTTCGGGTGAAATGGCCCATCGTCATGGCCGTCTTGCGCGGCACCCAGTTATTCCAGTCATCCCATGCCGCCTGCGTTCCCTTCCAGCTATGATCGAGGCTGGCCAGACAGGCGCTGGAAGTATGGGCGGTATCGAGGCGAAACGGCAGCACCCGCCCGCCCTTTCCGTCCGGCTGGGCGAAGACGGAACTCCCATCCGGCAGGCGCTCGGCCCTGGGGTCGCCATAGCCGCGCACGCCGTTCAGACAGCCGAAATAATGATCGAACGACCGGTTCTCCTGCATCAGGATCACCACATGCGCCACATCCGCGATCGTGCCGGTCACACGATGCGGGGGAATGGCCAGGGCCCGGCGCAGATTGTCGGGCAACACACCCCCGGCCGCCAGCCCCGCGCTCCATTGCAGGAAGCGCCGGCGTCCGGGGGCGTTACGCATCGGGCCGGTCAGAAATGCTTGCGCAGCGTGAAGAACACCATGCGCGGTGCCCCTGCCTGCAGCGTGGCGAAGGTGTGCGTCGGGTCCGAGAACACGAACCCGTTGGTGCCGACCGACGCGACGTAACGCTTGTCGAACAGGTTACTCACGTTCACCTGGGCATCCACCCCACGCAGCAACCAGTTGCTGCTATGGAAGCGATAGCCCACATTCAGGTTGAACACATCGTTCGCCGGCACCCATGCATCATTCAGGTAGGTATAAGACCGCTTGTCCTGGAACTGCATGTTGATATTGCCCCAGATCGACCCGTCATCGTAGCCGATCTGCACATTCGCCAGGTTGCGCGGCATGCCCACCACATCCTTGCCCCGGGTGGCATAGATGGTCCCGCCACTATTGACGTTGTCGTCATATTTCGAGTCGTTGAAGGCATACGACGCATAGATCGACCAATTGGGGGCGAACTGGTAGTTGAAGGCCAGATCGACGCCGCGCGCCGTAACGCCGCCGACATTGGCCAGCGCCGACGCATTGCCCTGCACGCCCGTTCCCTGCGTGATGGTCAGCAGCCGGTTCTCGAACTCGACATAGTAGCCGGTGATCGATGCCTGGATATTATGGTCGTGATAGCGATAGCCGATCTCCTCGGAATAGGACATTTCCGGCTTGAGCTTGTTCCTGATCGCTTCATAGCCTGCAATCGTCGTGGCGAACGGGCTGGTCGCCCCGGTGTTCGAATTGTCGAACGCCGCCATGTTGCGCGCGAAATCGGCAAACACTTCATTATGCGCATTGACGCGGTAATTGGCCCCCACCTGCGGCAGAAAGCCGTTGCTCGCCTCGATCGAACCCGACGGATAGCCGTCAGGCCCCTTCACACCCAGGATATTGCTGCCGATCTGACGCGCATTATTGTCCGCAATCAGCGACCGGAAGCCATAATTCAGCTTCAGGGCGGGAGTGATCTGCCACGTATCCTGCAGATGAACCTGATAGGTCTTGGTATTGAACGCACCCTGCCACTGGGTGGCAAACCAGTTGTTCTTGTACCAGTAGGTGCTGCTCGGCGTTCCGTCCAGACCCAGCGGATAGAAGCGCCGCGCCTGTTCGAAATCGTTGTTCTCGAACCAGAACCCGCCTTCGATCGTGTGGTGGCCAGCCGTGTAAGTCAGGCCGCCGAGAAAGCCTTCGCGATGGATGTCATACTCGGTCGTCCGGACCGACAGCGGTGAGCCACCCAGCGCCGCCGGCGTCGCCTGATACGGCGTAGCCCACACGCCCTCGCCACTATTGGTATGGCCGTAGACCGTCGCGAACCCCTTGAGGCGGTCGGTCAGGTCGAAATCCAGCCGCCCGTAGCCCATCGCGTCCTGGCGCAAGCCGGCCGCGTTGTAATAGACGAAGTCCGGATAGCTGCCGTAATTGGTGTTGCCGATCCCGGCCGGATAGGCCGTGCCGTTCTGGTAGGCATAACCGATCTGCTTGGCCAGATTGTAATTGCCCGTAATATTGTCGACCCGGTATCCGTATTTCGCGATCGTTGCCAGAGACAGATCCTGATAGTCGTTCTCCTGTCGCAGCGACCAGTCGCCGAACAGGGTCAGTTTCACATGCTCCCCCAGCGGCTGGACGAATTTGGCATTGGCCTGCTGCTGGCGCTGGATGCCATCACCCTTCCACTTGTTGGCGTCCTGGTAATCGTAAGAGACATAAAACTTCCCGCCGCCCGGCAGCACCCCGCTATTGACCCGCATGAAGGTGCGCCAGGTGCCGGCCGAACCGACCGTTCCCGCCACATCCACACCGAATCTGTTGGTCGGGTCGATCGAGGTAAACTCCAGCGCGCCACCCAGATTGTTCGACGCGGCCACACCCACCGACCCCGCCCCCTGGGTCAACGTCGCGCGCCCGTTATTCTCGGTCTGGAGCGCCCGGCCGATCGACAGCCCGTTATCGTTGCCATAGGCCAGATTGCCCAGCGGCACCCCGTCCATCGTGAACCCCAGCCGGCTCTGGTCGAACCCGCGGATGATGATCTGCTGCGACCATTCGTAGGACCCAAGCGGGTCCGACGAGGTGAACATGACACCCGGCAGTTTCGAAAGCGCCTTGAAGGGGCTGGTACCCGGCACATATTGCTGGATCGCCAGATGCGACACGGTCTGCGTTTCGCGCGCGGCCCCCGCACCCAACACGACGATCGCCTCGTTCCCGCTCTCGGCATGCGCCGTCGGGGCCGCCACGACAGCGGGATGCGCCACCGCAACCGGCGCAACAGCTTCCGGCGCGGCCTGAGCCCGCACGGGAGCCGCCTGCGACGAAGGCTTGCGAACCTTGTGCTTGTGGCTTGCAGCGGCAGCAATTGCCCCGTGATGGATCATGGCAGCGGCAAGACAGGTCGTCACGAAAAGGGCCGCGCTCTTGTTCATATCGCTCCGTCCTGCTGGCTGTGCGTCACCATGACGCTGTTCCGGGCTTATGGCCGCCTTCATATGATTGGCGCCCGATCAGGTCTCGTTATGATTTTATGACAGTCGCTTCTTCCTGCCGCCAATTTATTTCTTTATCGTTACATTTTCATCCAATAACACCTCCCTGCCAAGAGAATCAAAGCCATTTGAGAAGAGATGACGAAACGAAACAAGATTTTGACGGATTCATTCCACGATTCGGCTGAAGCGCGGCCACTCCGGTCGTCCGGCCGATTTGTTGACTTCGTCAAGAAATCGGAGCAGGCGCATAGGCCGGCTTTAACGCGTCCGAAAGCACCCTGATGTCCGAGCTTGGAAAACGGTCGGATGGCCATCCTCTCGACCGGCCCGTCTGGCACGCCCTCACAGGCCGCCAGCACGATTTCGCCGTCGCGAAAGGCCACGCCGTGCGATTCGACCCAGCCTATGGCCCGTTCGCGGCCGCCATCGACGATTCCGGACTAGGCTCTGTTAGATCTTGTAGGTTATTCCTATATATGAGGAATGACTGAAAGCAATGCGACACAGATTTTCACCGACGAAGCGTGGGCGGTTTGGGAGCCACTGATCGAAGCGGTGCGTCCGCGGGGCAAGACGCCGCCGAAAGACCTGCGGCGGACGATA
>NZ_JABEQL010000002.1 GCF_014174215.1 Gluconacetobacter tumulicola
TCGCCGACCTCCTCGGTCTATCTGGTGCAGGCGCCGGGGGCGAGCAATCCGCGCAGCTATAGCCCCGCCGCGCCGATCGGTGGGTTTGGCGGCGTGCGCGTGACGTTCTGACACCTGCCCGCAGGCCGGGCGCCTGTCGGCACCCGGCTGCCCGTGCCGGTGGCGGGCTGTCAGAAGAACCCCAGTTTCTGCGGGGCGTAGCTGACCAGCAGGTTCTTGGTCTGCTGGTAGTGGTCGAGCATCATCCGGTGGTTTTCGCGGCCGATGCCGGACTGTTTGTAGCCGCCGAAGGCGGCATGCGCGGGATAGGCGTGGTAGCAGTTCGTCCAGACGCGGCCCGCCTTGATGGCGCGCCCGACGCGATAGGCGCGGGTGCCGTCGCGGGTCCAGATGCCCGCACCCAGGCCGAACAGCGTGTCGTTGGCGAGTTTTACCGCTTCGGCATCGTCGCGGAAGGTGGTGACGGAGACGACGGGGCCGAAGATCTCTTCCTGGAAGATCCGCATCCGGTTGTCGCCCTTGAAGACGGTGGGCTGGATGTAGCAGCCGTTCGCCAGGCTGCCGCCCAGATCGGCCCGGCCGCCGCCGATCAGTAGTTCCGCGCCTTCCTGCCGCCCGATGTCGATATAGGACAGGATCTTGTTCACCTGGTCGACCGATGCCTGGGCGCCGACCATGGTCGTGAGGTCCAGCGGGTTGCCCTGCTTGATCGCCGCGACCCGGCGCAGCGCGCGCTCCATGAACCGGTCGTATATCGATTCATGGATCAGGGCGCGCGAGGGGCAGGTGCAGACCTCGCCCTGGTTGAAGGCGAACAGGACGAAGCCTTCGATGGCCTTGTCGAAGAAATCGTCATCTTCGGCGGCGATGTCGGAAAAGAAGATGTTGGGAGATTTGCCGCCCAGTTCCAGCGTGGCGGGGATCAGATTGTCGGCCGCCGCGTGGGCGATCATCTTGCCGGTCGGTGTCGATCCGGTGAAGGCGATCTTGGCGATCCGGGTGTTGGAGGCCAGTGCCACGCCGGCTTCGCGCCCGAAGCCGTTGACGATGTTCAGCACGCCGGCGGGCAGGATGTCGGCGATCAGTTCGGCCAGGACCAGGATCGAGGCCGGGGTCTGCTCGGCCGGCTTCATGACCACGCAATTGCCCGCCGCGAGGGCCGGTGCCAGTTTCCAGGCGGCCATCAGCAGGGGGAAATTCCAGGGGATGATCTGGCCGACCACGCCCAGCGGCTCGTGGAAATGATAGGCGACGGTGTCGTGGTCGATCTCGGACAATGCGCCTTCCTGCGCGCGGATGCAGGAGGCGAAATAACGGAAATGGTCGACGCACAGGGGCAGGTCGGCGTTCAGCGTCTCGCGCAGCGGCTTGCCGTTGTCCCAGCTTTCGGCGCGGGCCAGCAGTTCCAGATTCTCGTCGATCCGGTCGGCGATGCGGTTGAGCAGCAGCGCGCGCTGGGCCGCGCTGGTCTCGCCCCAGGCGTCACGTGCGGCGTGGGCGGCGTCGAGCGCCCGTTCGACATCCTCGGCCCTGGAGCGCGCCACCCTGCACAGGATGCGTCCGTCGACGGGTGACGGATCGTCGAAATATTCCCCGCCGAAAGGGGGAACCCAGCGTCCGCCGATGAAATTGTCGTACTGCGCCTTGAACGGTGACGACATGTCGATTCGATGGCTTTCCAGCGAGTCCATGGTCATTCTCCTTCTTGGTCGCCGCGGATGAAGCGCGGTCAACGTTCGGAAGGGTGGCGATGGGGACTGGATTTGTCAGCCGGTCGCGGTCGGTATGCCGCCCGATCTGTCGCAGTTCCGCGACAGATCGGGGGATGGCCCTGGGATGGCGGCGCCAAGGGGCCTCAGGGGGCCTCAGTGGGCCTCGTGCCGCTTCAGCCGGCGATGCAGCGTGGCACGGCTGACGCCCAGTTCCCGCGCCGCCGCCGAGATGTTTCCGTTGCAGCGTTTCAGCACCCGTTGCAGGGCGGCATGGGCGGCGCGTCCGGGATCTTCATGGCCGGTATCCGACAGCAGGTCGGGCAGCGTCACGGGTTTGCCGGCGCGCAGGCCGAACAGGGCACGGGCGGCCTTGTTGGTGCCGACGATGACCTCGTTCTCGTCCAGGGCCAGGAGGGCCTGGGCCTCGTTGCCCAGCGAGATGATGCGATGGCCGGCGAAGGCTTCGCCGAACAGGCGGGTTTCGATCCGTCGGGCGGCGTCTTCGACCACCAGCGACAGGAAGGACAATGTCGACGTGTCGCAATCATTGCGGCATGAGGAAATGTCGATCCCGCCGATCGGGCTGCCCGCAGGGTCGTGGATCGGCGCCATGGTGCAACTGAGCCCCGCGTTGCGGGAAAAGAAATGCTGGTCGCGATGGATCGTCAGCACCCTGTCCTCGGCCAGGCAGGTGCCGATGCCGTTGGTGCCCTCGTGGGCTTCGTCCCATATCGCGCCCAGGTTCAGGCCCCAGGAGCTGAAGATCTCCTCGTCGCCAGCCATGCATCGCTGTTCGAGTGCGACGCCGTGCGCATCGCTGAGCAGCATGCAGAATCCGCCGCGGCGGACCGCCGAGGCCAGCCGGTCCAGAACGGGTTGGGCCGCGTGCAGGAGCAGCGCGCTGCGTTCGCGGGCCTCGCGGTAGGCCTGGGCGTCCAGGCGGTGCGGGGGGTCGTCATGGTTCGGGTTCAGGCCGTAATGACGGAGCGAGCGCGACCATGAGGCCGCGAGCGCCGAGCGGCCGGAGGCGGATTCGTCCTTCAGCATGCTGTAGATGCGATCCGCGTGATGGACATTCACTGACGCGTGATGATGATCGTCGAGTGATCTTGTTTTCGTCACTCTTGGCCTCTGCACTTCCGGCATATGTGTTATGCTTGAACGCTAATCATTTCCGGACCATCAGGGCAATCATGCCGTGTTCACAAACGCGCGGGACCGGGTCGCCGCGCCCTGTCCGGGGGCCATCGGGAAACCCATGTGGGCGGATGCGGTTCAATCGCCGTAGCGGTGGAAAGGTTGCGATATCCATGCGTGAACACGACCATGCGGGGCCCAGGCGGCCGATGCCGACCCCGGCTCCGGGGCCGTTCGATCCGAATGACCCGATTCCCGGTGATGTCCCGGACGAAGATCCGTTCGAACCCGACGATGATGACGAGGGGCCCGTCCTGTAATCGATCCGGCCCCGAAGACTGCTGAGGAACCGGACGGGCTCTCTCAGATCATGCGGATGCCGACGACGGTGAGTACGCCGGCGAGGACCGCGCGCTGGACATTCTCGCGGACCATGCCCACGAACAGGCTGCCCAGGATGATCCCGGGGATCGAGCCGACCAGCAGGGACAGCAGCATGCCGCCGTTGACCGAACCCAGGAGCCAGTGCCCCAGGCCGGCGACCAGCGTCAGCGGCACGGCATGCGCGATGTCGGCCGCGACGATCCGGGCGGTCGACAGCCGGGGATACAGGACCAGCAGGACCGTGACCCCGATGGCGCCTGCCCCGACCGATGACAGCGAGACCAGGAGGCCGAGCAGCGCCCCGACCGCGACCGTCAGGAGGTGGGTCTGGCGGTCGGACAGGCTGGCGGAGAAGCCGGCCAGGCGCTGCATGATGGCGGCGCGAAACAGGATGCAGGGCGCGGTCAGCAACAGGGCGACGCCCAGGCTGCGGGTGATCACATGCGTGGTGATCAGGGACGGGGCGCCCATCGTGTGGAGTAAGAGGAGCGCCAGGGCGGAAGCGGGGATGCTGCCGCTGGCCAGGCGGCGCACCACTTTCCAGTCCACTCCGCCGGAAAACCCATGCACGCCCGTGCCGACCGCCTTGGTGATGGCGGCGTAGAGCAGGTCGGTGCCCACCGCCGTCTGGGGATGCACGCCGAACAGCAGGATCAGCAGGGGCGTCATCAGCGATCCGCCGCCGACGCCGGTGAGGCCAACCAGAAACCCCACGCCCAGGCCGGACAGCGAATATAACGGCTGGATCGTGTCAATAAGCGTCATTACGGGAATTCCCGAGGTTAAAATCGTCATTTACGGTCGATATGCGGCAAACAGGTCGGCCTTCGAAGTGGGGTGCATCATAATGCGGTATTTCTTTTAATCAACGATCAAATATGGTGATAATGGTCCCCTGCCGATCCGGGGCGGGCATGAGCGCATGCTTGTCCGTCTTATTGTTTCGATGCCATTATCATTTGCGGCCGGCCGGAGCAGGGGGGGGGGACCTGGCGACGGACACATGAAGGCCGTATCGTTCCGGCGCGGGGGGGGGGGGCCGTGATCATTCTGCTTCCGCTGCTGGTGTTGGGCGGCCTGTTGGTCTCGGCCTTCTTCTCCGGGCTGGAACTGCCTGCCAACGGTCCGTTATGGGATATCGCCATGGCCTGCGGCTTCATGGCCTATGTGCTGGTGGCCTTTCTGTTTCTTCTGACCGGCCGCCCTCTGCGGATTCCCTTCAATGACGGCAAGTTCTTTGCCGTTGCGCACCGCCTGTTCGGATGCCTGGCGGGTGGGCTCGTCGTTCTGCATGTCGGCTTGTCCCTGTGGGCCGAACCGCTGACGGCCCGTTACCTGCTGCCAGGTGGCCCGGGATATATGCTGGCGGGACTTGCCGGGCTGTTGCTGGCCGCTCTGGCCGTCATTCCGTCCTTCCACGCCGTGCGGGGCCGGATCTGGCGGAAGGCGGTCCGCTTTCGGCAGGCGCATGGGGTGGTGGCGCTGGGCCTGCTCGGCATGGCCAGCTTTCACATCATGGGGGCGGGGCTGCATGTGCGGGGACGGAATCAGATGGTCACCATTGCGGTGATTGCCGGCTTCTGCGCCATCCTGCCGTGGATAGGGCGCCACGGAAGGTTGCCACGGCCTTCCGGGTATCGGCGGCGCAATACCGCGCCTGTCGCCGTCCGGCTGGCGGCAATGGCCGGTGGTGCCGCGCTGGGTGTCAGCATTGCCTATGGACTCTATTTCAGCCGGTGGCTGGCGCCATGAAGGGCTGGCTCCCCGCCTGCATGCTGGCCGCGGTCCTGGGCATCGGGGGCGGGGCGGTCTGGTGGTGCGAATCGGGTGTCAGCCGGGCGATGCCAATCCCGGTCGTGTTCATGCATCGCGACCATGCGGCTTATAATTGCGTGCAGTGTCATCATGACGTGCTGGAACCGGCACTGTCATCATCCCCCAAGCGGACATGCATCGGTTGTCACCGGACGCGGCCGGATCAGGTGGGCCTGGCATTGTCGACATTTCACGATTTCTGCGAAGGCTGCCATCTGGCGCGTCGTCGGGAGCATGCTACCGCCGGCCCGATCCGGCTATGCCATGATTGCCATGTCCCGCCGCACGGCAGCAAGGGACAGGATATTTTCTGAGCCGGGTGGCCGCCACGCGGGTTGGTGGGTCGTTGTTATCGTTTTATTCCCCGTAATAACAAGCGATGCCGGTTGCTGCATGCTCTGGCATTCGGATCGCATTGTACTGAGACCGGGGGCATGGTCGGCTGATCTGATCGAATTAAAATTACTATAAAACAAAAAGATAGATTGAAGTTCGTGGTTGGCCTGACGGTGGAATTCTGGAAGCCGCTGGGGAAGGGGCCCATATCGTGCTGGCCGATGGAGGCCCGGGACCATCAGCCGCTTGTTGCAACTTTGTCACGCGCAATGGATTTTTTGTTCTTTTTTAAAAATGAGTTTGAACAATTAATGAAATTTCTGACGCTCTCTATACAGAACCAGACTATTCGGTCAGTTTCCGCGAAAAATGGCCTGGGGGGGTCATATTTCATCAATGGAGATTGTATGACAAACTATATCAGATCGACGATGTTCGCTCTGGTGTCTTCGACTGTACTGTCGTCGGGGGCGTTGGCGCAGGAGATGGGCACTTCATCGGCGACAGGACAGGCGAACCCGGCCAAGGCCAAGGTCGAAGCGCGTCCGTCAATGCTTGGTGCGACGTCGCCGACCGACGAGCAGGTGGAGGTCACGGCCCATACCTATGGCGATGGCGTGACGCGCCGTGCACTGGGCGGCGGCCTGATGGTGAACCAGGACGCGCCGAAATCGATCTCCGAGGTGACACGCGATTTCATCGCCAAGCAGAACCCGGGCCAGAACCCGATGCAGTTGATCGCCCTGCTGCCGGGCGCCAACGTGTCGGATACCGACCCGCTGGGCATGACGGGCGGCCACATCTCGGTGCGCGGCCTGACCGAAAGCCAGATGGGCTTCACGCTGGAAGGCTTTCCGATCAACGATATCGGGAACTTCGCCGTCTATCCGCAGGAAATCGTCGATTCCGAGAACCTCCAGAGCATCCGTCTGGCGCAGGGTTCGGCCGATCTGGACAGCCCGCATATCAGCGCTTCGGGCGGTGTGGTCGACATGTACATGATCGATCCGAAGAAGCAGATGGGCGGCAAGATCGACATGTCCTACGGGTCGTTCAACGCCACCCGTGGCTTTGCGCGCTTCGATACCGGCTATATCGGCCATACCAATCTGCGCGCCTATTTCTCGTATTCCCAGGGGCGGCAGGACCATTGGCGCGGCCCCGGCTATGAGAACAAGAAGCACGGCGAAATGAAGATCGTGAACGACTGGGGGCAGGGCAATCGCATCTCGCTCGCGGTCGTGGGCAACTCGCTGCAGAACGATGCCTATCCCAGCGTCACCAAGGCGAGCTGGAACCAGTGGGGCTACGGGTTCGACAACCCGGTCGGCAGCAGCGGCCTGGCGAAGACCGATGCGCCGAACACGGTCTACGAGCGGCATTTCGTGCGGGGTGACAATAACTACTACAAGCTGCATCCGAATCCGTTCACCAACATCTACGCCAGCATGCCGTCGACCTTCACGCTGACGGACCACCTGACGCTGACGGAAACGCCTTATTTCTGGTATGGTTACGGCAACGGCGGTGGCGCCTATGCGACCAGCCTGACCGGTTACCAATATGGCGCGCATAAGATCGGCGGAACGATCGGCGGCCTCTCGTCCGGTTCGCCGCTGTTGTATAACCCGTCCTTGACGGAGACTTATCGTCCGGGTGCCACGACGAAGCTGACCTGGTCCTACGGGCCGAACCGGCTGATGATCGGCTACTGGTTCGAATATTCGAAGCAGCGCCAGACGGGCCCATATGCCCAGGTCGGGCCGGATGGAACGCCGCTGGATGTCTGGGGTGGTGGTCCGAACCTGGTGCTGAACAACGGGGTTACGGCGCAGTACCGTAACACGACTACGCAGACCGAGGTCCATACACCGTTCATCGGCGACAGCCTGTCGCTGCTGCACGACCGGCTGACGATCGACGCTGGACTGAAATATTCGATCGTGACGCGTCGCGGCACCAATTATTTGCCCGACGTCTCGCAGAAATATGTCAACACCGATTATGCCAAGGCCCTGCCGACGGCGGCCGTTCGCTACAAGATCAATAACGAAAACCAGGTCTTCGTCTCGGTGGCGACCAACTACCGTATGCCGACCAATTATGCGCTGTATGATTCGGGTGCGTATAATGTGGTTACGGGTTATTCGACCAAGGCCAGTCCCAACCAGCAGCCTGAAGTCTCGATTTCCGAGGAGGCCGGCTGGCGTTACCAGGGGAGCCTGATTTCCTCGTCGCTGACCTATTTCCATTATAACTTCACGGATCGTCTGTTCACCCAGACGCTCGTCGATCCGATTTCGGGTGCGTACTGGACGAGCAACGCCAATGGCGGCGGTGAGCATTCGGACGGTTTCGATTTCGAAATCGGCACCCGGCCGTTCCATAACATCCGTCCCTATGTGTCGGCTGAGTATCTGCATGCTGTGACGGACAGCAATCTGCAGTCTTCCTCGGGCAAGATTGTCGATTATCTGCCGACCAAGGGTAAGATCGCGCCGCAGGCTCCGCCGTGGCAGGTCGGGTTCGGCCTGGATTACGACGACGGCCACCGGTTCGGCAGCTTCAACCTGAAATATGTGGCGAAGCAATATTCGACGTTCATGAACGATCAGAAGATCCCGGGTTATACCCGCATGAACATTGCGGTCGGCTATCGCTTCAGCGATTTCGGCCTGATGAAGAGCCCGAGCATCCGCCTGAACCTGCAGAACATCACCGACAGCAAGAACCTGACCTGGATCAACAGCGTCCAGACCAATGCGACGGCGATGAAGGGGATCAACGGCAACCTGATTTCGGCCAAGGCCCCGACCTATTCGATCGGCATCCCGTTCTCGGCACTGGCGACCTTCAGCAGCGATTTCTGATCGTTGCAGTCGCTTTGGGGTCATGCCGTCGGCATGACCCTATCGGGTGAGATCCGGCGTGGTGGCTTATGCCATCGCGCCGGATTGCTTTTGAGGGATGGCGGAGTGCGCTGCGAGAACGCGCAGATCGGTGCATATGCGGCGGATCGGGTCCGACCAGTCGAGGGGTGCGGCCTGCTGGTACAGGCGCAGGCTGTCATACCAGGGGGAATCGGTGCGGCCGGAAAGCCAGCGCCAGCACTGATCGTAGCGGGACAGCATCCAGACCGGTTTCCCCAGTCCGGCCGCCACGTGAGCCGTCGAGGTATCGACGGCGATCACCAGATCCAGGGCCGCAACCATCGCGGCGGTATCGCTGAAATCCCGCAGCAGGGGCGTGTGGTCGATCAGATTCATCCCGGCGGGCGGGGTTCTGGCCTGCGCGGATTTGTCCCCGATCTGGAGACTGTAGAACAGGATGCCCGCATCTATGTCGGCAAGGGGTGCGAAAGTCGAAAGATCGGTCGAGCGCCGCCGGTTGGCAAGTTCGGCCGCCTGGATCTCGGGATGAGGAGCGCCCGCCCATACGAGGCCGACACGAAGGGCGTGCCGCCCGCTCGCGGCAACATCCTGATGGAGTCGTTCGCGCCAGAATGATGTTTTTTGGGCGTTGGCCCGAAGGAAGCCGCCGGCGGAAGGAATGGTTTCCAGAGTCGTGCCCAGCGCGAAAGGGAGGCTCAGAATCGGGCATTGAAGATCGTGCGGCGGTACCTCGTCATCTTCAGAAAAAAAGATCTGTTCGGGAAAGGATTGCCGGAGCAAGGTCAGCAATTCCTTTCTTGCCCGGACGATCACGCGCCCTCCGCGTTGCGCGGAAAATGGAATGAAACGGGAGAACTGGATCATGTCACCGAAGCCGCCTTCGGTATGGATCATGAGGTTAAGGTCTTGGAAATCCTCACCTTTCCATTGTGGTACGGTCATGCCGTAGCTGCGGGAACTGTGCGTTGTCCAACGCCATTCATATTCCCGAAAACCCGCCAGATAATCGCCATGCGACAATAGCGAGATGGCATAATTGGTGCGTGTCTTTGCGTTGTCGGGTGTGAGCTGTACGGCAACCTGATGAAATTTCTGCGCCAGGTCATGCGCGCCGCGATGGTCAAGGACCACGCCGAGATTGCTCAGGGCCAGGGCATGCGCCGGGTTCTGTTGCAGGCAGTTTCTGTAGGCCGCGGTCGCGTCGTCGTAGCGTTGCAGGTGCAGAAACGTATTGCCCAGGTTGGACCATGCATCGGGCTGGCTCGGGTCGAGCGCGAGAGAACGGGAGAGGACGGCACACGCATCGTCGAAACGGCTGAACTCGTTTAACAATCCGCCGTAATTGCTCAAAGTGATGGGATCGTCCGGGGTCGCTTCCAGTCGGGTCCGATAGGCGGCTGCGGCTTCATTCAGGCGTCCGGCGAGTTGGAGTGCTTCGCCACTTTCCTGGGGATGAAGCGTCTGTTCCGCGGAAGGCCCGATTGGTTGGGACATGACGTGCAAACCCTTATCGTCTTGTGAAGGGGGAAACCCGGCCGGGGATACGCGGGATTTTTCACGAGGCCGAACGTGCGGCACGATACCC
The DNA here is from genome assembly GCF_014174215.1 of Gluconacetobacter tumulicola. Lineage (GTDB taxonomy): Bacteria > Pseudomonadota > Alphaproteobacteria > Acetobacterales > Acetobacteraceae > Gluconacetobacter > Gluconacetobacter tumulicola. Next base: position 9,861 of record NZ_JABEQL010000002.1, read on the forward strand.
GCCGGCCAATGGGGCAGGATGTACGCCGGGGCGATGAAAGCCCACAGAATACCGGATGTGTCCGGAAGGCATTTTTATGGACGCGGCTTGAGATCGATCCGCCACGTACGGGAGGGAAAAGCAGGATAACGGGCGCCTGCGATGGCAGATACGCGCTTGCGAGGAAGGTGCTGCGCCCGGAAAGGGTCTCAGATATAATTGGCTAGCGTCATGCCCTTCATATCGGCAACCAGCTTGTAGGAGGTTTCAAGCTGCAATTTGACGGCTGCCATCTGTGTGGCGACGACCGCAGGATCGGCGTCCATCGCGCCGCTAAGCTGATCTTCCAGCGCGGACCGGACACTGGTCAGCAAGCCCGATTGTGCCGTCAGACTGTTTTGTGTGGAACCGACCGCAGATTCCAGTTCGGTAAGCTGGCTGATGGTGGTTTGCAGGGACGAATAAAGCTGCTTGGCCATGTCGGAGAAGCCCGGTGTCGAGGATGACATGCCGCCCATGGCTGACGCCATCATCATGTCGCGCATCATGTCGCGAATGGGCGAACCCGTCGATGTTGACGACGCGGCGGATGTCGTCGAGCCTTGAGTTGCGACAACGCCGACATTCGTCGTCGAATTGCTATTCGTCGCGGTGACGCGTTGAAGGCTCCGGGCGGAATCGGGAGCAACGGACTGGGACGCCGAGAATACGCTGAGGGGATTGCTGGAGGAGGAATCGTTCGTTGCGGCGGCTGTCGTGGCCTGTTGCAGGACCGATGTCGCCCCCGCCATGTCGAGCGAACTGACGATGTTCGAGATCGTCGTTGCGAGCTTGCTGTTCGCGAGCGAGTCCGTGCCGGGGATTGTCGGCGTGCTGCTATCGGTTCCGGAAAAAACGTAGGTCGATCCGCTGGTCGTATTGAGGACGGTCTTCAGTGCCGTCAGGGAGCCTTTTGCCTGTTCGGCAACGGCTGCGACCGAACTGGTATCGCTCGTGCCCGAAATGCTCAGCAGGTTCGTTGCCATGGATTGCGCCTGGGAGACGAGCTGGGCCAGGGCGCTGGCCGTGACCGACAGATCGGTCTGGGCATTCGTGATGTTGGATTGCCAGGCCTGGATCTGGGTGAGTTTCGGCGTCAGGCTGATTGCCGTCGATCGTGTCGAACCTATCCCTGCGAATGTCGAGGCCAGCGTGCCGTTGCCGGCCTGCCAGGTCAGCGTTTCCTGCTGCACGGACATGGACTTGATGCCCGCGGCAAGGATCAGTGATGCAGCGCCACCGCCATATTGATTGATTGCCGAGCTCATCTGTTCCCTATCCCTATCCTGCGTTAATTGATGGCGTTCAGAAGCGCGGTAAACATCGTCTGCACTGTGGATACGATCTTGGCGTTCGCCGTGTAGGCGTTCTGCAAGGCAACGACCTTCGCCAGTTCGTCGTTGACGTTGACGCCCGATACATCGGCAACTTTTGCCTGCAGGACGGTCTGGACCGAGGTGCTGGCTGCCAGGCTGTTGCTGTTTGCTGCAATGGTCGCACCCTGGTCCGATGTCAGCGCGGTGGCCAGTTGGAGCAGCCCTTGATTCCCGGTGTACCCGATTGAGATATTCCCGGTTGAGCCGAGATTGTCCGTCGGTGCTTCGAGATCCGAGCCGCCCGAACTTGTCGGGCCGGTGACATATTGGGCGCTGGTGCCGAATGTCTGGCTGAGTACATTCTGGATGACTGTCGTATCGCCAATCGTCGTGCCGCCGCTTGCCGTGCTCGTCGACAGGAGAGACGGGCTGCTCACATACGTTGTGTTGACGCTGACTGCCGACGAAAGGCCCACAATACCGGGAGGCGTGGCTGGAGCCGTCGATGGAGGATTGGCCGGATTTGAAAGATTGCTATGGGCGGTCGCCAGATAGCTGGATGGGTCGGTCGAGCTGGCACTGTTCGTGAACAGGGAAAGACCCGCGCTATTGAAGCGGTTGATCAGCGTATAGGAAAACGAGTCCAGCTGCGCCTGCATCTTCGGATACGTCACGTCGCGCAGGGTAATATTCGCGCCGAGCGTGCCGCCGGTCAGATGCGTGGTGATGTCCTGTCCTGCCAGCATGATGCCGGGAATCGGTGACGTGCTGCTCGTCGGATCGTAGCTCATATCCGGCGTAATGGTCACGTTGCCGGTACTCAGCGGCCAGGTGGTGGAAGGGAGCTTCCGTGTACTGTCGTTCTGTCCGATCTGGTCGGGGCGGGTCGGAAGCTCCGTGCCGTCCGCGGTCCGGACGACCATGTCGCCGTTTGGCGTCTTGGAGAACGTGACCGAAAGATTCGACGACAGGTCGGACATGACCCCGAGGCGCTGGTTTTCAAGATCGGCGGTGTCGGAGCCGAGCGCCTTGAGCTTTATGATCTGCTGCGAGAGAGCGCCAATCTGCGTCAGGTCGGAATTGATCGACGGGATGGTCGCGGCGATGCTGTCTTCCGCATTCTGGCGCTGGGTTGTGTAAGTCGATGCCAGTGTGTGGATCGTATCCGTCAGGGACTGGGCGCTCGTCACCACGGCCGTTTGCGAAATACTCTGTAGCGGTGTGGAAATCAATGACGTCAAGGCGCTTTGCACGTTGCCCAGTTGGTCGGTCAGCGTATTGGTGGTGCCGGAAACGGCGTCCGTCGAAGCCGCTGCGGTCGTGCCCTGGACCGCCGAGACCGCGGCCAGCGAATTGTCCATCGTGGTGTAGGAAGAGACCTGAGCATTCTGCGCATACAGCGCGGATTGCAATGCCTGATTGATATTGAGTTGCGTCGCGCCGATATGGACACCATTGCCCGTGCCGCTCGTGACGGCACTCGTGACGGTGGCCGTCTCGCTCACATAGCCTGCCGTGCTCTGGTTCGAAACGTTCTGGGATGTGACTGAATATTGGTATTCAATCGCATTCAGTTCGCTGGTGGCTATCGAGAGAGAGGATAACAGACTCATCGTTCCAAGTTTCCTGTACCTAGCCACCGTCCATGGAGCATACGCGTTTGCCGCCAGAAGCAGGACGGACCCCGAGACTATGTTATGGATTTGTTATCCATTAATGGTTTCTAAAAGGTTACTCGCTGTGCCGCACTTGGAACAGGAAGTGGCCTTTCTTCAAAACGGTCGGTCTCAGACTGACGGCTCGGCTGTGATCTTGTCGACCGCGTTCATGTTGCGTGTCGACTCGGTCTGTATAAGCTGGAACGTCAGGTCGTAGTCGCGCTGGATTTCGACCATTCTCGTCGTTTCCGAGACGGCATTGACGTTGCTCGATTCCAGCATGGCCTGCCGGATTTCCGGACGGGCGACCGTGTGGGTCTGGGTGGTCGGCCGAAGAAGAAAATGACCTTCGGGAATCAAGGTCTGGGTATTGTCGACCGTCACCAGTCCCATCATCCCGATGACGCCGTTCTGGGTGGATATGGTCCCGTCAGCGGAGACCGACAGCAGGTCTTCTTCGTTCTGCAGAACCAGATTCCGGCCGGTATTGTCCAGAACGGGATTGCCCGACCCGTCGACGATCGTACCGTCCATGCGGCGATGGAACGCGCCGTTGCGCGTCAGCCTGATCCCTTGCGTCGTGCGGACGGTAAAATAGCCTTCGCCGTTGATGGCGAAATCGGTCAGGTTTCCGGTCTGCCGAAGGGAACCCTGAAGCTGGTCGCGATAGGTCGCCTGATCCTGCGAGTAGGATTCCTGCTTGTCGCCCGGCAGCGTGTTCGGCCCCTTCTGTTTGACAAGATATTCGGAAAACAGCTGCCTGTTCGCCTTGTAGCCATCCGTATTGGCATTGGCGAGGTTATTGGCCGTCACGTCCAGAGCGCGCATCAATGTATCGACGCGAGACAGGGCAATATAGATCGTATTGTCCAATGTCGTTCTCCAGAAGGAACCGGGCGAGTGCGGTCAGGCCAGCGCCCATCCACTCATTTCATCAGCCTGTCCCGCCGAGGGGAAATAGCTGTAAAGCATGCATGCCCAGATTAACGAACTGTTCATGCAACAGCAACAGGCGAGACCAATCGACCGGAATGCCCTCTTCCCGCGGGGTAATGTCACCGCCGGTCCGCCCCGCCTTATTTCATCAGGTTGATCGTGCGCGTCATCATGGACCGCGTGATCTGCATGGTATTGAGGTTGGCCTCGTACGAACGTTGCGCTTCGTGTGTGTCCATGATTTCGACCATCGCGTTCACATTCGGCATCTTGACCAGGCCGTTGGTGTCGGCAGCCGGATGCGATGGATCGTACCGCGTTTCGAAAGGGGTCTGGTCCTGCCCGACCTCCTTGATGTCCACGCTGGAAACGCCGGAGGTACGATTCAGGACTTCCTTGAACGTGACCGTCTTGCGGCGATAGGGGTCCGATCCGGCTGTCGCGCCGGTGGTTTCCTTGTTGGCGAGGTTTTCGGCCGCTATCTGAAGGCGTTTTGCCTGCGCGCGCATTCCGGCGGCAGAGATGCCCACTGTGTCGGAAAAATCCATGATAGACCTCGTGCGATTAGGCTGAGGGTGAGCCGAGGGCTATCGAGAACATCGACATATAGACACTGTAGGCATTCGTCGCGAGACGTTGCTGGTCATTGGTATCCGCGATCTTTTCCAGTTCGCCTTCGATATTGACCTGGTTTCCGTCGATGGACGTATTGATCCCGGTCCGTGTCGCACTGCCGCCGCTGTTGCGGCCGGTCAGATGACCGGGCTCGGTCTGTGCCAGCGTCATGGCCATCTGGTTTTGCAGTACACCCTGAAACGACGTGGTGTCCTTGGGGACATAGCCCGGCGTGTTTGCGTTGGCGACATTGCCTGCCAGAACGGACTCGCGGTTCTGCAGCCATTGCAGGCGGCGCCCGGCCAAGTCCAGCACATCGGTGCCATTATGGGCCTGGGATATCTGGGATGACAATGCTTCCAGCATACGCTGTCTATTCCGCTGGTTTCTGTTTGCGCCCGACCTGTGGCGCATGCTCTCCGTATATAGGGCGTATCGGGGCCTGAATAGCGTGCGCTTGTGGCGCGAGCGCAGTTTTTTTTGGAGTGTGGCAATCTGCGCGACACGTGCCCGATGTAAGGCCTAGTTCGGCCTTCATGAGCGGTGGAGTGGAGGGCGACGGGCGCGAGGTAACCCGATGCCCGCCGTGGAAACTGGCCGAGCGACTGACTTTCCAGGTTGCCTTTCGGGTGCGGACCGAAACCGCGTGTCGGACTCCTGCCCGCGCACATTTTCGGCCGGGTTCTCAGAGGGGGGCGGATGTCTGCGAAGCCGTCAGCGCGGCGCCCGACGGCTTGGTCAGCAGTTTGAACATGCGTCCTCGATCCCCGTCCGAAATCCGGTCACCGACGCGATCGGCAACCCAGCCCAACAGGCGTTGATCGGATGCCTGAGAAGCATCCGATGCCAGGCGGAGGGCGAGAATCTGCTGGCTTTCCGTCAATGGGCCGGTCGGTGGGATAATGTCATCGGCCATTTTGCGTATATCGCCGGCAGCGGCCGCCCATTCCCCTTTCTCTTCATGGATGCGAGCGGTGAGGTCGAGAGCGGAAGCGTTCGGGCTATTGTGCAGAAGGGAGAGGGCCTTGGCCTGGTCGCCCGTTGCCAGGGCGACGCGGGCGGCGATCACCTGCCTTGCGGTCCTGATATCGTCAGGAAGAGAAGGATTGTCCGTGATCGCCAACGCTTGGGCCGCATCCTGGGGAAGCTTTCTTTCGATATCAGTTTCCGCCAGCGCCGCGCCTGCCATTGCGCGAAGATCGGGGGCGGTGAGCATGGGGATTGCATCGGAAAATGCCTGGGCGGCATCATCCGGCAGGCCGAGGGCGAGAAGCATCCTGCCGTAGGAGACGAGGACGTTACCCTTTTGTGCGCCCGGCGGCAGATCGGGCAGATGGACCTTCAGCATCGCCGTGTCGTGCAGAAGACTTTTCTTATCCGATCCGGGGGAAGAGGAATCGGCAAGGCCTGTGAGGGCCTGGGACACCAGCGGCGCCACCATGTTCTTCGACGCCATGTCGGGATATGTGCGAGCCGCGTCGATTGCCTGGAGTGCGTCGCTCCAATTATGCGTCTGCATATAAGCGTCGGCCTGCATCAGGCGAACCGTGGCCTCGCGCCCGGCCAATCGCGCGTCAGGCATCATGGTGTTAAAGATCTCGGCGGCCGCGTCAGGCTTGATGCGGCCATCAGCGAGTTCGAACGACGTTTTCTGTTCGAGCGCCTTCTCGGCGACCTGGGGGTTGGGGTCGTCGGCAAGTTTCTGGAATGACGCATAGGCAATGTCTCGCTTGCCGGAGCGCATCTGCCTGAATGCGTTGGCAAGCTGATAGCGTGATCCGGGGGGCAGGTCGTCCAGCACCGCGAGATCCTCCGGTGTGCCGTAACGGCCGATTTCCTCTGCGGCTGCCGGCAGAAGCGCATCACGAATCGGGGCCGGGTAGGATTTTAACCGCCCGAAATCCAAGGCCAATTGATGTGCCGCAGTCGCATCGTTCTCGCCGATGGCGGCGAGATAGAGCCCCTGCCAGAGCTGAGTTGCGCGCTTTTGGCTGCTCGGCCACGGGCCGTTGAGCATCGAGGCGCCGTCCATCGTGCCGCACAGCAGTTCCGATGCGGCCAGAAGGAACCTCACGTCGGGCAGGGCGGCCTCTTCAGGGTCGTCCTGGAGGGCGACGGTCAGGATGCCGCGGGCCTCGACAAAGGCACCGAGGTTGAAGGCGGCCTTGGCTGCGTCCAGTCGCCGCGTGAATCGATGGAACGGATCCGAGTCCGCGGCGGCGAGAAGAGAGGTGCGATAGCGCTGGATCAGGGCATCAACAGGCAGGTTCTGCAGCCCCAGCCATTTCAGATCGACATCGTTGGCATAAATGGCTCTGCCATGATCGGGAAAGGCCCTGCCGTCTTCGGTCAGGAGGATGCCGTTAGGGACGGGTTTCAGATCGATGCGCGGAGAGTGGGCCGCGATTACGATACCTTCCGTTGTCGGCCAGACGTCATAGCCATCGCCGTTCCGCAAGGAGAGAATGCCGCCATCATCCATGGCTGACGTGCCGACCAATAGCCGATCGCCGGATGCGGGGTCCGAGATTGAGAGCACGCGGCCGGACCGGCGCATCGGGTACAGGACGCCACTGTCGGTATATTGCGGATTGATGACGCGTCTATCGTCGTAATCACCGCCCGGAGGAGGTTTGTCACCCAGTACCCATCCTTCCGCCTGCTGTGAAAGATAGAGGCGCCGTGTGTCCGGAAGACGGACCTGGATCAGCGTCGCATCGGGAAGGGTATTCACGGACAGCGTCGAGAAAATGCCGTCGCCACGCAGGGCGCTGGTATCCATCGGTTCAGCATTGTCGATGACAATGATGAACCTGTCGCCGCTCTGGAAGGCGGCGATCCCCATGCGCGGCGGCACCGGGAGTAGAATACGATTGGTGGACGCCACGCCCGGCTGGGAATCCCCGCCACCTAGCTGGAGCGTGTTCGTCGATGGCACCCGGGATGCCTCTTTCATGCCATTCTTGCCGGTGGTCACGCCACTGGAGGGCGTCGCCGCAGGCGATTGGGGGGCGCCCAGGATCGTTGCCCGCCAGGAAGAGGGCAGCCCCTTGAGCAGGATCGAATCAGGCAGTTCGACGTCCCGCGACGGGTCCGGTGTTGCGTTCGCGGCCGGCGTGGGAGGAGCCGGAAGCGGTTTTGAAGGTGAAGTTGCGGTTCGGGAGGTATGGCGAGGTGCTGCCCGGTGCGATTCTGCCGCCATGGTGGACGTAATGGCGGAACAGGACAGACAAGCGAAGACTGAAAGCGTGACACAGTGTCTTACGCGGGGAGGTCTGCTGAAAGGCACGTGTCTTTAATCCTGACGGGGCTCATATCCCCGTTGTCTCGAGGTCATCGTCTCTGAACGGATCTTCATCGCTGATGTCTGCGAAGACAGGATTGCAGTGGCCATGTCGTCGGACGGGAAGCTGTGGATCGGTCGGAAAAGAAAAGAGCCGGGCAGCGCGCATCTGCCAGCAGGCCGACCATACGAACTGGCGTACGAAAAGGCATGCTTGCGGAAATGTGCCGCCCGACCGCGGTCGATCAGGCGAAGAGATCAACGGCGCTCGCGGTCGCGGATTCCTTCTTGTTCGTCGTGCCAGTGGGCACGATCTGGCCGCTGGCATCGAACTTCATGGATGAAGACGAACCATCGATACTGCTGGAGGTGATAGCGATGCCTGTCGCCGCTGCATGTCCGGGGCGGGCGCCGTGATAGGCGGCTTGAGAGGCCGCCGAGGTCATCTGACGGAGGCTGGACGCGAGAAGCGAGGCAGCCGTGGTGTCAACCATTTCGTTATCCTTCAAAACCAGAAAGCAGAATAAATAAGGGCCGAAACGTGGCCGCGGGATATTTCAATTCTGGAACCTGCCGGTTCCCCACTATCATGTCATAGAGTCCGTTCAGGACCGGCCAGGGCAGATTTCCCTGATAGGCGTTCTCTCTCAGACAAATCGCATCTTTCCCGGACCCAATCCAGATATGTGGCCGCGCCCCCCGGCTTTCGTTTCGAGGAAGCGCGGTATGAAGGCTACAGAAATGATTCCGTCATATCTTATAATATAACCGAACTATGCTCCGTTCAGTTTATGAGATAGATCCGACTTCGCCAAGGTGCTTTTTTCCTTTTCAGGTCTTGTCACCGGCCTTTAACGGATGAAGCGCCTGTGCAGGCGCCGCCGTCTGTGGCAGGTATGTAAAGACTTGAGGTCAGGGTGGCTTTCTATCGATGATAACGCTGCTATCACGGAGCGTCGGCCCTTGACACTTTCAGCCATATAGGGATTTTTAGACGCTCGATCCATTCCGGAATTGAACAGGCATCCCTTCCTGGTGGGAATAGAAAAAATAGATAGAGGACAAGTATAGTCCTGTATTCCTTCGCGATTAGCGACCATACACTTTTTGGCGGAAGTAGATATGCGCGTACTTTGCGTTGGCGAAGATTCGGGTCGGAATGACGGTCGACCCTACGAGGGATTGTCCAAGGCGGCGGTGGGCGGATCGGTCTCGATAACGACATCTGGTTCCGCTGGGGTTGTGGAAACGTTGCGGCGGTCCCATTACGATATCGTCGTCATCCAGCAGACGACGCCGGACATGAAGCTGTTGCGTCATATCCGGAACAGCCGTGTTCCGACGCCGGTCATGGTCATTGCCCGGACGTCCACCCCGTCGGAGGTGGCGGAGTTGCTGTCCACGGGTGCCGATGATTGTGTGTCGGCTTCGGTCGATCCCGCGGAGCTCCTGGCCCGGCTGCGTGCTATCGTCAGACGAGTCAGCGGACATGACAGCCTGACTCTGCATATCGGCCGCTTGACGGTTGGGGTCGACAGGCGAGAGGTCCATGTCGACTCCAAGCCTGTGCCCTTGACGCGCAGGGAATATGATCTTGTGGAATTGCTGGCCCTGCGCAAGACACAGGTTCTGAGCAAGGAGACGGTTCTGGATAGCTTGTATGCCGGAGAGAGCGAGCCCTACGGCAAGGTTATCGACGTTATGATCTGTAAGATACGTAAGAAAATGCGTAATTTCGGTATTGATGAGCCGTTTACGACGCTGTGGGGGATTGGCTATCGCCTGAATGAGGTGGCTTTTACCCCGCTGGGAGCAAAGGCAAGCGTCACCGAAAGCAGGACTGACCGGCAGGCGAAGGAATCCTGTATCCCGGTCATGTCGGGGATCAACATTCTGAATTCTTCGACGACGCTGGACCTTGTCTGATTCCATGTCCTGATCTGCCCCGGAGTGCCGGGGTCAGGTCCGGGCGGCTGGCACGATCTCAAAACCGTACTACGCAAGGCCGGAAAATCCGGCGCAGGTGCATCGCTGACGCTATGCTGCCCCAGACCGGTATCAGGGCAGGGCTGCTCCTCCTGGCCCTGATGCCGGAGGAGCAGTATTGTCAGGAACTGGCGCTGTTCGCGCTGGTGCTGCCCGTCCTCGTTCCGGAAGAGATGTTGGTAATATCGGACATCGGGATAGTGGCTTTGCCCATCTCGACTTCCATGTCGGAAGCGCCTTTTTGTATGCCGGTGATCGTGCCGGTGACAGTGAAGGGCAGGCTGGATGTGGTGCCCGAGGAACTGATCGTCTGGACAGAAACGCTATAGGCGCCATCGGACAACTGGTTGCCGTTATTGTCCGTTCCGTCCCACGTCCAGGTATTGGTGCCACTGGAGGCGGTGGCGACAACATCCTTGACAATGGTGCCGGCGGAGTTGGCCACGGCGATGGCGACGGTGGACCCGGATGTGCCCGAGAAACTGAGCGAGGCGGAGCTGCTTTGAAGCGGCAGCGTCGTTGTGTTCGCGGTTGCCTTCTGGCCGACCAGGTTGGAGTCGTTGCTCATCTGCCCGCTTTCATTCAGCGAAATCAGTGAGCCGAGCTTCGAGTTCGTCTCGACCTGCTGTTCCACCCCGGCAAATTGCGCGAGTTCCGACGTAAAGGTGTCGGTATTCATCGGGCTGCTCGGGTCCTGATTCTTCAACTGCGTGGTCAGAAGGGACAGGAAGGTGGTGTAGTTATTGGCCAGAGAGGACAGGGCCGATGTTGCGGTGCCGCTGCTTGAACTCGAACTGCCGGAAGAAGACGTGTTCGCAGCACTCTTGGCGGCGGCTTCTGCTGCCTGGATAAGCTGGGCCTCGTTGCTGACACTCGATGTCGTCGTCATTTGCCTGTTCCCTTTCTCTCCGCGACAGCCATCGGGGTCATGCGGTAATGTTGATGCCGCTTCCGGCATATGGACCGGAAGATCTTCTGGAATGTGAACCGTCTTGCGTCTCGGCATCACCTGTTGCCGGGGCGGAGATCACGCCATCGGCGCGCCAGGTGCTTCCACCATAGGTTTGCTGACCATTCTGTCCAGAACTGCTGCCGGACATGTTGCCCGAAAAATTGCTATTATAGGCTGTGCCGTCAGCATTCTGATTTTGGCCCTGGTTCTGAAAATCGTGGTTGCTGCTGCTGGCAGCGACAACGTCAATTTTCAGGTTGCTCACGTCCACACCGGCAGCGGTGAGTGCCGCGACCAGTTCATGCTTGTTGTCGGCCAGGTGGCGTGCCGTCCCAAGGTCTTCGCTTTGGAGAACCACGCCGGTTGTCAGGCCGTCCGTTCCTTCGAGGCGCACATGAACGGGTGTGGAATCGTCGGTCAGAATGGTCATGGAAAGAGATGTCGATCCGTCAGCGGATTGCGCCATGATCGAGGGTGAGACGGTCTGCCCGTCCGTTCCATGCGACGCGCCGGCCGCCTTCTGGGTCTGCTCCGCGCGGCTTGCCGATGCCGCGTCGTTCAACATGGCCGCAAAGGAACTGGACGGGGAGACGCCTGGGGCCAAATTGAGGCCGGTCGCCATCTGCAGGTCAGTCTGGGAACTCGTCCTCTCCTGATTGCCATCAGCGGAATCGGAATGTCCCATCATGCTGCCATGGGCGCCTGACTGCGCGAGGGAATCGTTTGTAGCGTCGGGGAGGGGCGCGAGGCCAGAGGTGGGGGATGCCGGCTTGTCGGTCGACAGCGCTGGCGCTGGGGGCGAGGCGCGGCGTTGATCAGTCTGATTCGCCGAAGCGGTCTGCCGGAGCGAAGGGGCCGACGTGCTGGCAGCGGACGCGGTCATGGCGGTCTCGGCCGCTTTCAGGACCGAAGGCGCGTCCTGCGACGCGTGGCTTTCGTCCTTTGCCGCTTTCGCGGTGGTCGGGAACGACGATTGCGCTGCCGCTGTTGTCGGGACTGTTCCTGTGCCTCCAGCCTGGCTGACGCCGCCTGTCCCGCCTGCCGGCGATAGCGCCACGGTGGAGGCCAGGATCTGCGTGCTGCCAGGCGTCTGTGCCGAGACGGCCGAATTGTTCTGGTCGGTCGCCGGCCCTGGCTGAGATGAGACGAACACTCGGACATGCTGGCTGTCGGACGTCTGCCCCGAGGGGGGCATGGGCGTATTCTGGCCGCGCGCCGATATCGTTCCTGCTGCTGGCTGTGAGCCGGCGCCTGCCAGGATCTGCGTGCTGCCAGGCGTCTGTGTCGAGACGACCGAATTGTTCTGGTCGGTCGCCGGCCCTGGCTGCGATGAGACGGACACTCGGACATGCTGGCTGTCGGACGTCTGCCCCGAGGGGGGCACGGGCGTATTCTGGCCGCGCGTCGATATCGTTCCTGCTGCTGGCTGTGAGCCGGCGCCTGCCAGGATCTGCGTGCTGCCAGGCGTCTGTGTCGAGACGACCGAATTGTTCTGGTCGGTCGCCGGCCCTGGCTGCGATGAGACGGACACTCGGACATGCTGGCTGTCGGGCGTCTGCCCCGAGGGGGGCATGGGCGTATTCTGGCCGCGCGCCGATATCGTTCCTGCTGCTGGCTGTGAGCCGGCGCCTGCCAGGATCTGCGTGCTGTCAGGCGTCTGTGTCGCCGTGGCCGTGGGGGTGTCCTGGCCGGCCATGGCCTGCTGGCCACCTGGGAGCTGGGTCAGGGCAGTCGCGAAGGTGTTCTGGTCGGTTGTCGTTGGGCCGCCCGGAGCCACGATGTCGGCTTGGAGAACCGACGAGGCCGTCGGTGCCTGCTGGAGTGCGGTCTCGGCCGTGGTGGAAGGCAAGGACGCCGGGTTCGCTGTTGCGGACGTGTCCGCATGGCCGACCGCACCGTCCTGGCCCTGTGACGCCAAAGAAGGAAGGCCCTGCTGAATCCCGAGGACCTGGGACAGGATATCCGTGAGCTGGCTCTGGGTTGTCAGGTCGGCTTGCGTGGTGGCATCGCTGGTTGAGGTGTCCGAACCGGATGCGGCCTTTTTTGCCGGGCTCGACGCAGAGGGATCGATCGTGGCATCGACCGTCTGGACAGTTGGTGCAGAGACCGTGTCCGTGGCCGGTGGCGGGGCGGTGTTCTGGGGCGCCGAATGTCTGGCAGGGCTGTCGGTCGGGTCCTTGGAGGCGGTTTGGGAAGCGTGCGCAGCCGCATCGTGAACGTCCGTGCGGTCGCTCCGTGAGCCGTTGGCCTGCTCGTCGTGCGCGGTCTTGAGATGGGCGTCGAAGGAGCCCTGCCTATTGGGGGGGCGCCGTGTTGCATGGGACTGTGCGGCCGCTGTTCCGGAGATCGCGGTGCCAGGGGAAACCGGCAGGAGCGAACTGGATGACGAAGAAGAGAGCGCCTGACCCGTTTTCGCCGAAACTTTCGACATTGTAATACTCATTCGGACGCCCCGTGTTTCCTGTCGCTATTCCGCTCCGTCAGGCCGCGGCAGCCGTCGATGGCTGCGACACGGATAATGCCGTATCGAGTTCGCTAAACGAAGGCATAAAAGCAGGTGGAATATCCTTACGCCCGATTTCGGCACTGACCTGAGGCGGATTGCCCTGGAGATGCGCCACTAAGACAACCCGAATGATGTCCTGGTAGCGGCCATCCTGCGTTATCACAGCCCGCATGCGGGCCGCCAGAGGGGCGACGACGCCATAAGACAGCAGCACGCCGAGAAAGGTGCCGACGAGGGCGCCGGCGATCATTTCGCCCAGGACGGCCGGCGGCTTGCTGATCGAGGACATCGTCTTGATAACGCCCAGAACTGCAGCCACGATGCCAAGCGCCGGCAGGGCGTCTGCTATGCTCGACAGGCATTCCGCGATATGCAGCTTCTCGGTCAGATTCTTCTTCAGCTCGCGGGACATGACGTCGTCAAGCTGATAGGCATCGTCGAGATTGAGGCTGACCAGCCGCAGATAGTCGCAAATCAGGTTGCGGGTTTCCAGATCGTCACGAATGGTGGGCGATTGCGCGAAAATGCTGCTTTCGGTCGGATTTTCGACATGCTCCTCGAGCGCCATGCTTCCCTTCGCATGGGCTAGGCGCATGAATCGGAACAGCGTGACCAGAAGGTCGAGATAGGCCGTCTTGTCGTAACGGGGGCCCTTCAGCGTCAGCTTCAGATCATGGGGAAGCTTTTTGAGCGCGTCGGCGGAATTTGCCATCGCGAAGATGCCGGCCGCCGAGCCCATGATGGTCAGCAATTCGAAAGGCATGGAGGCGAGCAGAGGGGCCAAGACACCCCCGGAGGCCACGAACGAGCCGAAGACGCAGAGCAGCGCAAAGACGAGGCCCCCGATGAAGAGCATTGAGTTGTCTCCGTTTTCACCCATATGTGCCGGCCGGCATGCGCCGGTCGCGGTCGTGTGCAGTTCTCTATGCCCGGCGAGAAACCGAGGTCCTTGGGGCCTGTTCTGATTTCGCCGGGGGGCGCTATTCCGGCCGTGCCGCTCCGGATGTCTGTTGGTTCATGGCGGTACCGGCAGGGCCGGCCGGCACGGTGCCGGTCGTGTTCGGCAAGGGAACGATGGGAGGTGCCGCGTCTGCGTACAGCTTGTGCATGACAATCACGATTCGTCGGTTCGCTGCCGCCGACGGAGTCGAGGGAATGGCCAGCGACCGGTCGGCTCTTCCGGATACGTCGAGGATATTGGTGTCCGGATAACCAGCCTTGACCAGTGCCTCCCTGGCGTAATCCGCACGCAGCGCGGATAGGGTCCAGTTGGACATGCTCCAGTTCCTGCCGGCGCGGTAAGTGTCGGCGTCGGTATAGCCGATGATCGAAATACGTTCCGGCATGGGGGCGAGCCATCTGGCGATTTCGGCCAGCATCTGTCGGCCCATGCGGTTGGGCGCGGGAGATCCGGAATCGAACATCGGCGTGTTGTTCGCATCCCGAAGCTCGATCCGGATGTCGTTTCGGCTGAAACTGACAGCAACGTTGGGGGTCGCGTTGTGCAAAGCGGGGTTTTGCCGGATGGCCTGCCGAAGGCTGGATGCCATATGTTCGATTTTGCCCTGTTCGTCGGCCGCATCGTTGGCGCCGACATACGCCGTGTTCTGGCCGCCACCGCTCTCGGGCCCGCCGATCGGGATGATGGTGGGGGCCTGTGGGATAAATTGTGTCCTGATCCCGTAGGTGATGTCGTCGGGAGAGCCGCCCCGCGTGGACGTGACGGGGTTCCGTTCGGCGCCGTGCTTTCCGGATTGCGGTGCGTTCAGGGATGCGTCGTCCTTGATCAGCTTGAATGACTTTCCCTCCGTGAGAGGGGAGGGCGCGGTGTCGAGCGCCCCATCCGTTGGTGGCACAATGGTCTTCGTATCCGCCATGGGATTGAAGAACTGCGCGATGCCTTTGCGTTGCTCGTCCGTTGTCGCATTGAGGAGCCACATGACAAGAAAGAACGCCATCATGGCCGTCATGAAGTCGGCGTAGGCGATCTTCCACGCTCCCCCATGATGGCTCTGCGTATCGGACTCTTCGCTACGCCTGATGAGGATGGGAGCTTTGTTGTTTCTCGCCATGAGGGATTACCGTGACCTTACAGGCCCTTGTGATGGACCATGCCGACGCGGCTGGACGGGTCTCCGCGATAGGCTGCGCGTCCTGCATGCGTCAAGGAAAGAGAGGTATCGAGCCAGACTTCTCCGCCGAGTTCGCGCCAGCGCCGGCAGAAGGTGAAATCCTCGCTGAGATAGGTTCCGGTCTCGGGATCAATGCTGGCGTCGAACAGTGCATGGTGCGGGCTGCCGTCTCCGCTGCCCGCGGCGTCGATCCGGCGGTATGCGGTTTCGGGATGGTGCTTGATCATGCGGGCGATCGCCTTCCGGCTGATCATCATGAAGCCGGTACCGGCGTAATGCGTCCGGATGAGCGGCCCTTTTTCCCATGTCTCGTGCATGGCATCGGTCTCTCCGACATAACGAAGGGAGGCCGATTCCTGCGGTTCGCCACGCAGGATGTTTTCTTGCGTGCCTTTGTCCCAGAACCGATCCTTGATCGGATACATGCCCGCGATCAGGTCCTTGTCGGCCGCGAGAAGGCGTGCCGGCGCTTCTGCGGCGAATCCGATATCGGCATCGATGAAAAGCAGATGCGAGGCGTCGGACCGCGTGAAAAACTGGTGAACCAGGGTGTTGCGTGCCCGGCTGATCATCGCATCGTCGCCGAGCAGGGAGAGAGTCATCGGCGTCCGCATGACGCCGGTGCAGGCGATAACGGACTCCATGTATTCCTGCGTTACCTGACCGCCGAAACAGGGCGTGGCAATGAATATCTTTGCGGTCTGTTGTTCTGTCTGTTCCATGCGCTTTCCTGGTCGCTTATGTCCATGGAGATGATCGTATCGTATCGTATCAGGCACCGTCATGTGCCGACCTCGATAAATAGCGATAGCGGGGGCATTCCACTTACTCAAGGATGAAACATGACAAAACCGACGATCATTTTGTTGGAATGATGCATGAACATTGAACGTCAACCTGGGGTCATGCGAACGCGGCGCGACAGATCGTCGATTTCGGCCAGTTCCCGGCGGGTGCGGATCTCTTTTTCCTCTTCCACCCGACGGTCCAGAATGGAGGTAGCCGCCTTCAGGTCCGCGTTGGCCTGCATGAGGGTTTGGCGCGCCTGGTCGGAGGTCCGGCTGGCGGCATGCAGGGCACTCCGGGCGCGTTCAACAGCTTGCTGTCCATAAGGCAGCCACTGACGGAAATCGTCCAGTGACGCGTGCCCCGACGTGGCTTCCAGCCGTTCGGTTTCGATCGCCGCCTGGCTGCTTTCCACCTGGCTGCGTGCCGCGTGCTCTCTGGCGAGTGCCTCGGCCATGATCGCCTTTGCCTGGTCGACCTTTGTCTTGTGAAGGCGGATCAGGGACCGTAATGCGCGTGTCCGGGAATTCATCGCGATGTGCCGGTGGTCGAGAGCGCGCCACGCAGGGCATCGAAGCTTTCGGCGATCGTCGCGCTTTCATTGCGTGACTGCTTCAGGATGTTTTCGATTGCGGGCGCGACGCGGATGGCCCTGTCGGTTATGGCGTCGTTTCCCGCCCGGTAGGCGCCCAGGCGAACCATGTCCTGAATATCGTCCCAGGTTGAAAGATCGGTGCGCGCTTCCAGGACCAGGGCGTTTTCCTCCGCGGCGTTGCAGCCGGGAACCGTGCGCGAGAGAGAGCGGAGGACATTGACGGCCGGATATCGTCCGCCTTCGGCGATCCGCCGTTCCAATACGACATGCCCGTCGAGAATGCCTCGGACAGCGTCAGCGACGGGCTCGTTGTGATCGTCGCCTTCGACGAGGACTGAGAACATGGCGGTGATCTGGCCGGCCTTGCCATCCGGGCCGGCCAGACCGGGGCCTGCCCGTTCCAGCAGGCGTGGCAGTTCCGCGAAGACGCTGGGCGGATAGCCCCGGGTGGCGGGTGGTTCGCCGGAAGACAGGCCGATCTCTCGCAGGGCCTGGCAAAAGCGGGTGACACTGTCCATGAGCAGCAGGACCGATTTGCCCTGATCCCTGAAATATTCAGCCACGGCCATGGCCGAATAGGCGGCTTCCCGGCGCATCAGAGGGGAGGTGTCCGAGGTGGCGACCACGACGACCGATTTGGCCAGGCCTTCAGGGCCCAGATCGTCCTCCACGAACTCGCGGACTTCTCGGCCTCGTTCCCCGACGAGCGCGATAACAGCGACGTCGCAGTCGGTATTGCGCGCCAGCATGCCCATGAGGGTCGATTTTCCGACACCGGAGCCAGCGAACAGACCGAGCCTCTGCCCCTCGCGGCACGTCGTGAACAGGTTGAGCACCCGTACGCCCAGATCGATGCGTGGCCCGAGGCGGGCCCGCAGCCCGGCTTCCGGAGGTGGAGCATGCAGTCGGCATGGTTCCCCGCCCGGGGGCAGTGGGCCCTTGCCGTCGATGGGACGCCCCATCGGGTCGATGACGCGTCCCTGCCATAGGGGATTGACGACCAGTGTGCCGCCCGCCCGACGCTTTCGCTGTTCTGGGTCGTATAGCCGGAATGCTGCACGGCAGCCGGACCCTATGCCCGCCAATGCCCCGAAAGGCATGGCAACGGCCGTGTCACCTCGGAACGCGACGATTTCCGCATCCGTCTCACGTCCGTCCAGTCCGAAAATACAGACCCTGTCCCCGACTCCGGTGAAGTCGCGCATGCCGCTGAGGGAGACGGAAAGGCCGGTCAATCCGGTCACTCGGCCTTCCAGCACGCCCACGGGAATATCGTGAAAGGGGCCGGCCACGACATTGCGGATCGCATCCAGGGTGCGGGCCATTCCGGTGCCAAGCGTATCATCGTCGGACGCTCTTGCTGTCCCGGTAGTCGATTCGGCAGGTTGCATATTGCGCTTACCCTGTCAGACAGGTTGCGCCTGCGCAAATCGCGAGGCTCGGAGACCGATGTCCTGGGAGTGGCATCGAGGTTTCTGCGTCCGACGTTCCGCGGTGCATTTTCTGTAATTCTGCGACAGCCTCCTCAAAACATGCCGGAATAAAGATTTCCGCTCGACGAGGATGACGATGTATTGACACCGAAGAGTGCGGCAATGCCCGCTTTGCTCGAATCGCCACCATACAGATCCATCATGGTTGCCGGTTTGTCCGGCGTCTGCGGAGTGATCTGGAGCATGGCCAGATAACGTTCCGCATATTGCTGGATCTGCTTTGGAGTCCGCAGCTTGGTGAAATCTACCTTGCTTTTCAGCATCCGGATCTGCTGGTCGTAATCCAATGTGCCGAATGTCGACGGATCGTAGCCGGAGACCGTTTCCGCGACTTTCAGCAAGATGGGATCGGACATCAACTGCGCCAGGGAGGTGATGCTGCTCATCTTGCGCGTGAAGTAGAGGGCGTTGCCGACCCCGTTATCCTGGAAATCGTTGCTATTTTCGTACTGACTCAATTCGAACTGCGACACGACATCTTTCATGTTGATCTTGGTCACGGTGTTCGTGACTTTACTGTCGGTCGTCAGGGTTGAATTCTGGCTCGGCGTCGAAGTCGAAAGATTGGGGGGCTGAACATCGACGGTGTAGGTGACGCCGTTCATCTTCGCTTGCAATGCGGGGATAGTATGCGAATACTGCCCGTTGACTTTTAGAAGATTGCCGGTGCTGTCGAATGAAGTCGTAAATGTCGTGCTGGTGACCTGCGCGCCGTAGGGATCGATGATATAGGCCTGCCAGGTCGAGGGCGAGGCGGAGTCCTGAACCCATTTGACGGACAGGGTGGCCCGGTTGGCGGCGGCGACGCCGTTGGCGTCGTCCGATGTTTCGTTGGGGTCGAACGGTGCCGTGACGTAGGTCTGGTTCGTGCCCGAGAGGGTACCCAGCGTAATGGAGGGAAGTGTCAGGCTGATGCTGGAGCCTGACGGTGATGTCAGGCTGGCGACCTGGCTTTTACTGATGGTGCTGGACGTGCTGGACGGAGCCATGGTGACGCCGCCGGTTCCCCCAAGCGTCCCGAGATCAAGGCTGATGGATTGATGCGTGGTGCCGGTGCTGCCGGATGGGGTGATATTCAGGGTAATGGGCAATGACACGGTGCTTCCGGCTCCGCCGGAGGTTACGGCCTTGCCGGTCGACATGTCGGTAGCGGACGCCAGGCTACCGTCCTGGTTGAAGACGACCTGATAGGCGTTCGTATCGATTGTGGCATTGCCGTCCGCGTCATAGGCATTAACGGTCCAGATCCGCGGATTGCTTGAATCCTGGGTCCATTTAAGGGCCACCTGATGGGCGTTGGATTGCGAATCATAAGTCGTGACGGGTGCCGTCGTATAGGTCTGGCCGGTCGCGTCGGCAGCGGGAAGGGTGGCGTTTACCGAAATGGTCTTCGTCGCGCTGTAGGTCTGGCTGACTACGGCGGAGGTTGCGTCGGGAGCAAAGGGTGACACGGAGGACGTGCCTTTGTTTTGCCCCCACATCTTGAAGGCATCGGCAAAGGCCAGCCATGCGGCGTTATTGGATGATTTGGCGAGGGACTTGGATGATGTCGGGTCCTGCGTCAATAAGTCCTTGATGATGGCGGTTGCGTTGGACAGGGAACTGAGCCCATAGGCGCCCAGCACCACCTGCAGGACCGAATAATCCTTCAAGAGTCCATCAACGGACGTAATCGACGCCGCATCCTTTTCGAACTTTGCGACTTCCTGCTTGGTGGTGGCGTCGGTCTTCGCGTAGGTCGCCGAGGCCGTCGCCTCGTTCTTGATCGCAGAAATGTATGTCGAAATCGGAGAGGCGTTGGAGATGGACATCAGCCCGATCCTTGATACACTGCCATGGCATGGAAGACGCGACTATGATCTTGATCGCATCTTTATAGGGCCTCCAGCCTGGCATGACCATACGTTCATTCTTGCAAGAGCGAGAAAGATTGTGGGGTGGCGTGCAATTTCTCCTGCCCCGATGTCATGTAATGGTTGCGATCGTCTTGATTCGGGCGCGTGGATATATTTCGGATTGTGCAAGGACCGATACGCTGGGTCGTACGCGTTCCACGATCGAGCGCATGGAGTCCCGGACCGGCGTCGAAACGACGATGACCGGTACCTCGCCGGTGGAAGAGACGGTATTGAAGACCTCTCGGAGGCGCGCGACGAAACGGTTCAGCAGGGACGGCGGCATGGCCAAGCGCCGTTCCTCGCCCTGTCCCGCGATGTGGTTCATGAATTCCGCCTCCCATTCCGGAGACAGGGTGATCATCGGAATATAGCCGCCCGGACCTTCCAGCGTGCTGCAGATCTGCCGGGAGAGGCGGACGCGCACATGGTTGGTCAGATTCTGGATGCCACGCAGGCCGAGGCCGCTGCCTTCCTGGATGCTTTCGAGAATGGTCGGAAGGTCGCGGATCGAAATGCGTTCGGCCAGCAACGATTGCAGGACGCGCTGGACCGTGCTGAGCGTCACCTGGGATGGAATCAGGTCGTTGACGAGCTTCTGCTGTTCGCGGGGCAGGTCGTCGAGGAGTGACTGGGTGGCGACATAGGTCAGAAGGTCGGGAAGATTTTGCCTGACCAGCTCGCTGAGATGCGTCACGATGACGCTGGCGGGGTCGACCACGGTGCATTTCAAGGCAATGGCCTTGGCCTTGAGGGAGGGGTCGATCCACACGGCGGGCAGGCCGAATGCGGGTTCGGTCGCCTTGTCGCCGACAAGGGGAGGTGTGCCGCCGGACGGGCTCATGGCCATCAGCTTGCCGGGCTTCGCCTCGCCCGAACCGATTTCGATCTCCTTGAGCTTGATGATGTATTTGTCCGACGGAAGCAGGATATTGTCCTGTATCCTGATGGGCGGCGTCACGAAGCCCATTTCGGTCGCGATCGCCCTGCGCAGCGCCTTGATCTGCTCGGTCAGTTGGGAATTCTCGCCGCTGGTCAGGGGCAGCAGGCCGAAGCCGAGTTCGAGACGCAGCAGGTCGAGCTTGAGAACGTCGGAAATCGGAGCCGTCGTCGGGGCTGGCGTGACTTCGGTCACGTCCCCGTCACTATCTTGGGTGGGCGTTTTGTGGCGCCACCAGGCTCCGGCGCCGGCCAGGGCGGCAATGGTCAGGAAGGGAAAGGCCGGCAGGCCGGGGAGCAGCGCGAAGCAGGTTGCCAGCACCGCGGCCATGGCCATTGGTTTGGGATTGCCGCCCAGTTGCCGAACCAGGGTGACGTCGGCGGACCCGTCCGTACCGCCCTTCGTGACGACGATGCCGGCTGCGGTCGAGACCAGGAGGGCGGGAATCTGCGATACGAGCCCGTCGCCCACGGTCAGGGTCGTGAAGGTGCTGGCGGCCTCGTTCACGGGCATGCCATGGCGCAGCACGCCGATGGCCAGTCCGCCGACGATATTGATGCCCGTAATGATGATCGCCGCGATCGCATCGCCGCGCACGAATTTGGCGGCGCCGTCCATGGCCCCGTAGAACGCGCTTTCTTCTTCCAGTTCCTTGCGCTTCAGGCGTGCCGTCCGGTCGTTGATCGCGCCGGAGGAGAGTTCGGCGTCGATCGCCATCTGCTTGCCCGGCATTGCGTCGAGGAAGAAGCGCGCCGCGACTTCCGCGATGCGGCCCGAGCCCTTGGTGATGACCATGAAATTCACCACCAGCAGGATGCAGAACACGATCCCGCCAATGACGACGTCCCCGCCCATCAGGAAGCCGCCGAACGCGGCCACCACATGGCCGGCGGCATATGCGCCTTCATTGCCGTGGCTGAGGATCAGCCGCGTGGTTGCGATTTCGAGTGCCAGTCGCAGGAGGGTCGTCAACAGGAGAAGGGTGGGAAAGGAGGTGAACTCGACCGGCTTCTCAAGGAACAGCGACACCATGAGGACCAGCGCGGAGGCGGTGATCGACAGCGACAGCCCCATGTCGAGGACAAAGGTTGGCAGCGGAACAATGAGGATGGACAGAAGCAGCAGGACACCGATCGCGAGGCCGATGTCCGTTCCCGGGATCAGGGACCGCCAGGAAAGCGAATTCAGGCTGCCGCGCAGCACATTGTTCGAAAGCGCCATGCCGCGGGAAAGCGACAGGAACCGCCGCACGGAGCGGTTCCTGTCGGTCAGCTTACCGTCGCCGGGCTGTGCGATTGTGCTGCCATTGACGGGGTCCAAGATGCCGCTTTTCCTTTCGTATGCCGGCTGTGGTTATGACGATCTCGGCATGATCGCCATGGCCGGGAAGCCTGGGCGGCTGTTCTGTGGCATGGAAGGGTACAGACCCGGTTTCTGGGCCTGATAAGTACCGCTATAGTCGGCTTTGAGCAAGGCGCGAAAATGGTGCCGGCGGGGAATCGGGACTCTTTCGGCCGATATATGCGCCGGGTGGCGCGAGGCAGGGGCTGGGGGGATGCGGCTCCGGACAAGGTAGGGTGGGATTTGTGACGGAAGCAGACATGAAGGTACGCACGGAGTCCGGCGCGGGGGAGGCCGGGCGGCTCCTGACGGTCGCGTTCGCGAAGGAAAGCCTGTCGCAATCGCCGACGCCGGCCAATCTGATCGAATTCTGCGATAGGCTGGCGGCCCAGGGGCAACTCGTCGAGGTCTTCCGCCTGGTTCTTGAGATGACGTCGCTGCGCATGGATGACTGGCAGCTCAGCCTGGCCGGCGCGACGGTGATCCTGCGCTACAGTTCCAATTACGATATTGTCGAAACATTGTTGCGTAACGTGCTCCGATGCGAACCGGACAATGTCGCTGCGCAGGCGTTCCTGGCGCATATCCGAGTGGCCTCTGGAGACGTCGCCGGAGGGTGCGCCCTGTTCTCCGGTATGATGCAGCGCTACCCGGCCGAGCATGCGAATATATGCGAATATATATCGATGTCTCTTCTCGAAGCCGGGTATCCGGAGGAAGCGCTGAAGATCCTGCTGTCTCATCTCCAGGGCGGGAATGTGACCGCAGCACTTCTGAACAATGTGGGGTGCGCCCTGGAACGGCTCAATCGCTCCCCTGACGCTCTGCCCTGGTATGAAAAGGCCCTGGCGCTTGCGCCGTCCTCGCCCGCGATCAGCTTCGGCTATTCCTGCACGCTGCTGAAGGCCGGGAGACTGCGTGAGGGATGGGAAGCTTATTGCAGGCGCGATTTGATTGTCAGTGACAAGTCGGCATGGTTCCTGTCCCTGCCGCGTCTGCGGCCCGGAGATGACGTGTCGGGACGGAAGGTCCTCCTGTTCGACGAACAGGGGTTGGGCGATACGATCCAGTTCATTCGCCTGGTCCCTTACCTGCTGGAAAGGGGGGCCGAGATCACCATCGTCGTGCCCGGAACGCTGGTCCGTCTTCTGACCCTGTCTTTCCCGGGTGTGTCCGTGCGGAACAAGGAGAATTTTGGCAGGGAGGACGGATATAGCTTCGCTGCACCTATTCCGGACCTGCCCTACATCGCCGGCGTGATGTCGGTACGGGATATTCCGGATGGCATTCCGTATCTTCGTGCCGATGACGGGGATGTCGCGCGGTTTGCGTCTCGCCTGCCAGGCCGGCGGCCGCGTATCGGCCTGGTCTGGGCGGGTGACCGGAGGACGCAGTCCGAGCATGTGCTTGCGGACAAGCGCCGTTCGGTCACGCTGGCGGACATGGGGAGCGCTCTGATGCCCGTCGAGGCGACGCTGGTTAGTCTTCAATTCGGCCCGCCGCGTGCAGAAATTGAGGCGTGGCACGGTCAGGCGCTATTCGACCCGATGGGCGATGTCCGGGACATGGCCGACACGGCCGCGATCGCCAAAAATCTCGACTTGGTCATTTCCGTCGATACGGCGCCGCTGCATCTCGCGGGGGCTCTCGGCTGCCCGGTGTGGCTGGTCAGCCGTTGGGATGCCTGCTGGCGATGGGGCGATGAAGGAAGGAGCTCTCCCTGGTACCCGAACATGCGCGTGTTCAGGGCGAAGGAGCGGTCGTTCACAGCTGTCCTTCAGGAGGTCGGGCTGGCCCTGCGTAACTGGCTATAGCCAGGCGCCTGTCGGGGGCAGAGGCGTCAGCCTGTCGGGCCTGCCAAGGCGATGGGGTTGGCGCGGTACGAGGCCAGGGTGCGCCCCCGCATGCCTGCAGAGGAGGGCCGGTGCATCGTGGGTTGTGTGAAATGCGCGAATCCCTGGAACGGGTGAAAGACCTTGGCCGGAGCAGGGGCCGCGCCGCCGGCGGCGTCGGGTTGCGCGTCGGCCGTGAGGGTCGGTTGCTGTATCGTCCTGGGCGCGGCGGGATGGGGGAAGAACGGGGTGGAAAGGGCGGGCGCGTGTGAGGACTGGCGTGATGGGGGCTGCTGGTCCCGTCCATCCTGCGGGATCGCCCAGGCCTCGAGCACTTTCCATTGGTAGGGTGTGCCGATGCCCGGCGTCTGGGAATGGTACGCGGCGGCGGCCCTGGGCCAGCTTCCCGTCTTGTCATACATCTGGAGCAGGAACCGGCCGGCGTAGAGCGCATTGGTCACCGGGTCGAATGCCATGTCGAGCGAGGCAAAGGCATCCGGATGCTGTTGCAAGTTGACCTGCATGCAGCCGACATCGATCGACTGGATGCCTTGCTGACGAAATGCCTCCACGGCCGCGACAGCTTTGGCGCGCGTTGAATAATAATGGCCGATTCCTGCGGCTGTGATCGTCCACGGCCATGCGGAAATGGTGCCGTCCGGACCAGGCTTGCCGCTTTCGACACGGCTCATGGCATTGAGGAAGCCATCCGGGACATGTAGATCCCGTTCCGCTTGTGCCGTTGCCGCGATGCAGAGCGATGCTTCGGGTGGTCGGGCGAGCGCCATTCGTGCCGGCAGAAGCAGGGCGATGGCGACCACTGCCACCCGACATGCCTGACGTCGCGGAGCATGGTAGAGCAAGGCCGGTGTCGGGGCTGGACCTGTCACGGGCCGTCTCTCCCTGTATCGTGGCCGCTCGGTCCTGCGTAGGAGCAGGAAAGCATCGCCGGACGTATCGAACCACGAAAGTCTATGAAGTCTATGCAGCGGTTCGGCTTTACCTCATTTCCGCGATGGTCCACAACCTGGCGGAACCTGCAAGGCAGAAGGCGAACTGCCCTTCCTATTTCGCGCCGGTGGGCCATTGAATGTCATGGTCCGGCGGCGTATTCTCCAAAACCGCCATGGTCACTTCGCGGAATGCCATGGGCCGAAGTGCAAAAGGTGACCAGTGTCTATGAGGACTTGCCTCAGGGTGGCCAGCCTCTATCGCAACCATTTCGGTAAAGGCGATGGAATGAGTGCCGCGTTTTTCAGCAGGGAGAGCAGGTGGGCGCCCCGTTTTCGACGGATTGTGGCGTTTGTTTCGACAGCGTTTCTTCTGGCAGGGCTGTTCCCGTTTCCATCGGCCAATGCCGCGATGGTCAGGGTAAAGGATATCGTCGATTATGAGGGCGTGCGTGACAACCAGCTTGTCGGCTATGGCCTTGTCGTCGGCCTGCGCGGTACGGGCGATCGTCTGACCAATACGATTTTCACGCGCGAAACGCTGATCAGCATGCTGAACCGACTCGGTGTGAATATTCGTGACCGCGAGGTGCAGCTTCAGACGCATGATGTGGCCGCCGTCATGGTGACTGCGACCCTGCCGCCTTTTTCTCATGGTGGCGGACGGATCGACGTGACAGTCTCCGCCGTCGGTGATGCGCGCGACCTGGCCGGCGGGACGTTGCTGGTTACACCGCTTCAGGCCGCGGACGGCGAGGTTTATGCCGTTGCCCAAGGATCGCTGGTTACGAACGCGTTCGCGGCTGGCGGTGCCGGGGCTGCCATGACGCAGAACATTCCGACCAGTGGCCATATCGCCAATGGCGCGGTAGTTGAACGTGAGGTGCCGGTTAATCTGGGGGCGAGCGGCATCATCCATCTCTCCTTGCATAATTCCAATTTTACGACCGCGAACAGAATTGCCGATGCGATAAACCGCCATATCGGGCGTGGCATGGCGCGGGTTGACGACCCGCGTACCGTCGCCATCGACTTGTCCGGGCGGGGTACGGCGGAAACCCTGTACCGTATCGGCGACCTGAGCATTGAACCCGATACGATGGCCAAGGTTATCGTCGACGAAGCCAGCGGAACGATCGTCATGGGGGACAATGTGCGCATCAGCACGGTCGCGATCGCGCAGGGAAATCTGACGATCCAGGTCACGGAAGCGCCTATTGCATCGCAACCCGGTCCGTTTTCCAACGGAACGACCGCTATCCTGCCGCGAACGCAGATCACCGCGAATACTGATAA
Source organism: Gluconacetobacter tumulicola (assembly GCF_014174215.1). Lineage (GTDB taxonomy): Bacteria > Pseudomonadota > Alphaproteobacteria > Acetobacterales > Acetobacteraceae > Gluconacetobacter > Gluconacetobacter tumulicola. The sequence continues at coordinate 36,391 of NZ_JABEQL010000002.1, forward strand.
TTCCCACCGTCTGGGGATATTGCGCGAGGGGCCGACTCTTGCCAGTCTCGTGTCCGGCATGAACGCTCTGGGCATGGGGCCGCGGGATATGATCAGTATCCTTCAGGCGATCAAAGCCGATGGCGCTCTTCAGGCCGATCTTGAAGTAAGGTAGCGAGGCATGAGTGGTGTAGGCAGTGTCGCGTCTTCGCTGTCGGTGATCGGCCGGCAGCAGATGTCGGCTGGGCAGCCGGATTCGACCCAGACGGAGCAGGCCCGCAAAGCAGCCGTTTCGTTTGAAAGCGTGACCATCGGCGAACTGTTGCAACCGATGTTCGATACGGTCGATACCTCTGATGGCATGTTCGGAGGCGGCGCGGCGGAGAAGCAGTTCCGCTCGCTCCAGGTGCTGGAACTCGGCAAGCAGATCGCCAATAACGGCGGTATTGGCATTGCCGACAGTGTCTATCGCCAGATCCTGGCCATGCAGGAACAAGCTCAGGCCCAGAAGGAAACGAGCCAGTCATGAGCAGCGCCCCGGCCAGAACCGCGGATTCTCTCCTGGCCAGCTTCCAGGCGGTTTGCACCGTTCTCGAGGCTGAAAACGATCTTCTGAAAGTGGGCAAGCTGCAGGAGGTCGTGGACATGCTTCCAGCGAAACAGAGAGAAATGGACACGCTGGAGAGCATTCTCTCGGTCGACGGGACGGATTCACTGCTGGCCGATCAGCCGCCTGTCCTGATGACGCCGGAAACCGAAGAAGCGGCTGGTCGCTTCGGCGCATTGATCCACGCCAACCGGGCATTGCTGAAAAACGCGATCGACGCGCAGAACGTCCTGATCCGGCTGATCGTCGTGGATGCGGTGCAGGACGTAGGCGTCGGTTATGGTGCGTCGGGTCAATATATGCCGAGCACAGGCGCGCAGGCGGCACTGACATTGCGCAGCGATGTCTGACGCAGGTTGTCGTTCCTTTTTTCCGTGTCGTTGGTATGCGATCGGACGGTATGCCGCATAGAGTGAAGAGCCCACTTCAGGCCCTGGGGCGTCCAGAAAAATGGGGTTCGAATTGTTCGGCTTCTCGATACCCGGAAAAGAGAATTCATGAATCTACGACGTCATTTCGCGGCCCGGCTGCCTGATATCCGGCAGCATGCATTTCGGGTGGGTGCAGTGGTCGTGGCATCCGCCGGGTTGGCGGGCTGCCTGTCGCCGGCCAAGCCCTATCTGGATATGGGCCGGCGCCTGGCAGATGTTGGCTTCGTTGCGCATAAGGCGGACACCACGGCGCGCTATGCCATGATGAATACGCTTCCGCCCGGTGAACTCACTTATCGACCGTCTTCGGTCGGCCCGGTCTATCTTTATGCCGATCCGATCGGTTGTGGGTGTGTGTATATGGGGTCGGCGACGGCATACAGCTATTATGTGTCGCTGGTCGCTGCTGGGAAGAATAAACGGACATCGCCCTCCGCCGTGTCGGAGATCCCGGCGATGGCGGCTGAGAACAGGCGTGATACGGCTTTGTGGGACTGGAGCGCGTGGTCGCCCAATGCCGACCCCGGCCCCACCCAGCCCCGGCATGTCATTGGCGGATACTGGTAGAAGCGGGGGTTCCTACCGGGAGGGCCGGCTGAGAAAGGTGTTCTCAAACCTTTTCAACTGCTGATTTTTCTCCCGGGCTGAGCCCCTGGTTCTGACATTCTTCGATCCGTCATTTCCCTTGGTCGGGGCGGGAGTGGCGGTGCGCTGTGCCGATGGTGCGTCCGGGCTCCAATCCCGGGGTGTGTCGCCTTCTTCGCGGGTTGCCCTGAGTGGCACGTCATTGGTCGAAGACAGGGTATTTGTGGGCGCCGTGTCCTGTGGGAGTGAGAGGGCGGATTCGGAGTTGCTTTCCCCTGCGTCCACTGGAGGCGTGATGGCAGCTTCTCGCTGCGTGCCGTCGGCAGCAAGGCCGTTTCGTGCTTCGGCATTCTGCTTCAGCTCAATTTCGGATGCCTTTTCGAGCAGTCGTTCAAGCCTCTTTTCGTGGGGGGATGCCTTGATCGTTGCTGTCTCAAGGCGATCTGCCGTCGCATCCGCCTTGCCGACCATGGTGCCCAGCTCGGTGCTTGTCACCTTGGCCAGTTCGATCATGCGGTTGAGTGGGCGGCCGCTGACTTCCCCGGCCACGCGCAGTTTCTCCACGCCCTCTTCCGCACTCTTCACGCTGGCTTCGAGTTTATCGACCAGTCCCATCAGGCTTTCGCGGTCGTGCTTCAGATTGGAGAGAATCCGACTGAGATAAAAGCTGTAGATAATCCCCAGGAGAAGGAAGAACGATAAGACGATCTCGATGATCAGCTGGATCTGAGTCAGCATTTGCCAGATGTCTCCAGTCTGGCCCGATTGTGAAGCGACGGGCGGATAAAGAAGGAAGGAATTGGGGTTGTCCTGTTCTCTTATTCGCGGGATGCGAGGGAAGGGGGGGTGTGAGGATGCGGACTGTCGGGTGGCACCAGTCGTCGTTCGATTTTCACGGCTGCCTTGCCGTGCAACTGGCCGAGTCGTCCTTCGAACAAGGAGTTCTGCCCGCATTGCAGCGTGACATGAATCGGGGTGTCGCTCCGGTAGGGAAATGCGATCTGCGTACCGGGGCGCAGATTGAGGACCTGGGAGAGGGGGAGAAAATTTTCCTCGAACACGGCGGATACTTCAACATCGGTCTCGAGAATCTCGGACATCAGATGGTTTTCCCAGATCGAGTCTCGGCCGAACCGTTCGCCCATGAATTGCTGGGACAGGCGGTCACGCACTGGCTCCAGGGTTGCGTAGGGGATGATGAGGTCCAGGTTGCCGCTCTTGTCCTCCATATCGATATGCAGCTTCGTCATCACTACGGCATTGGATGCTCGCGCGATTGCCGCGAAACGGGAACTGACCTCGAGCCGTTCGAACGTGAGATCGATCGTGCAGACGGGATTGAACGCCGCCGAGAGGTCGTTGAGGGTCAACGTGATCAGTTTTTCGATCAGGGAACGTTCGATCGCCGTATGTGGGCGGCCCTCGGTCCCTGCGTGGCCTACGCCGCGGGGGCCGCCCATCAGGATATCGATAATGGAATAGGACAATCCGGAATCGACGACGACAAGGCCATAATTCTCCCATTGGACGGCCTTGAAGACCGCGAACAAGGAGGATGACGGTACGGTGTTCATGTAGTCGCCGAAACACATCGAGCGCGTGCCCTCCATGGTGATTTCGACGTTGTCGTTCGTGAAGCTGCGTAATGTGGACGACAGGAGTCTGACAAACCGATCCAATGCGATTTCCAGCATCGGCAGGCGCTCATACGCGACGAAGCCGGCCTTGATGACGCGTTCCATGCCGGTCTCTTCCCGGTCGGGAAGTCCGGCGAACGTATTGCCCAGAAGGCTGTCGATTTCAGATTGGTCCAGCATGTGACTGCTGATCATGCTGTCTTCAAACCCCGTGAACGCATCTTCCCGTGCGTCATGGCTCGTCCCTGACGCGTGGCTCTGCGCTTCGGGCGGCGCCTCGGTACTGGTTTCGTCGGACTGGCCAGCGTCCGGTGTGTCGTTTACGTCCTGCATATTGTTTTCGCCGCGGTTTGAACTGTATTTGGTCTGAATATCACGTAAAATTCTTTGATTACTGAATCAGGAATTCAACCAGATACAGATTCGTGACCTGCAAGGGCAACAATTCCGCCCGGAGACGACGCATGATCGCCTCGCGCAGCCGGTATATTCCGTCGCCCCGGATGTCCTGCGGACGTGTCTCGTGCAGGTAGGTCTGAAATATGTCCTGAACATGCGGGATCATGTTCTGGAGCGACGCCTCGTCGCGTGCGCCTGATATTTCGACCTTGGCCGTCAGCTTTACATAGACCGGCCGGCCATCGCCATTGTCGAGATTGGAAACGATCGGCGGAATGCCCAGGATGATCGGCGGATGCAGCACCTGATCCGTGCGGGTTACCACCTCGGTTCGAACCGAATGGAACAGATGGCCCCTCTTCATGAACAGGGTGCCACCGCCGACAGCGAGAAGAAGAGCCAGCAGACCGATGAAGAGGAGTTTCGTCGGGGAACGCCGGGGGGTCGTTTCCGTAGCCATGGATCGCCGCTTTTCGTCTCGGGAAGAGGGTTCGGGTACGCCGCCGGTTGCAGTTTCGCTCATATGCAGGTGGCTCCCCGGGGGTAGGTAAACGATTTATTGATAGTGTAGCTACTGGAGGGTGCATGCTCAATGGCATGGGTGGGGCGTTTGTGACGATAGAGGGAAGCCGCCGCCATCAATCGGGCCGATAAGCGGTCTCGTGTGACGTTGTCATGATATCGCGGGGCGCCTGGGCAGCTTCTCTATCGCGGGCAGGTCGGTATACGGATCGCCGATCCGTTGCTCGTGCCATCATGGAGCATGGATGAAACGCGCAGGACGTCTTGCGAGGAGGCTGGTGTGGTCGATCTGTATCGGGAGAGGCGCCCGGCCGAAGGTCGAGGCCATGATCGCCCCGGTTCGCGGGCCAGGGGACGCGCAAATGTCAGGACTGCATCCGTTCGTCTGCCGGAGAGGGACAGAAACCGGACGCCCGGCAGTCGATTTTTTCGGATCGCAATGCCGGATCGGCGGGCGGCGATTGGCAGGTCGCGCCGGCTGGCCTGTGTCTGCCACAAGCCAGCCGCGGGTCAAGCTCGTTACTGCTTCATGGCGATCGTGGTCTGCAGCAGCTGGTCTGCGGTCGTGACGATCTTGGTATTGGCGGAGTAGGCCTCCTGCGCGACGATCAGGGCGGACAGATCGCTGGTCAGATTGGTCGTGGAAGACTCGACATATCCGACCGACAGTGTGCCCGTGCCATTTTCCCCGACATTGCCGATTTTGGCGTTGCCGGATGATGCCGTGGCTGTATACGCCTGACCGTCGACGGCATTCAGCCCGTCGACGTTGGCGAAATTCGCCATGGCGATCTTGCCCACGAGCTGGGTGTCGCCGTTATCGAAAATGGCCATGATAGAGCCGTCGCTCTGGACCGACACGCCCTCGTAGGTGCCGCTGGTCACGCTATCGCTGGCCAGGGACGGAGTCGCTGTGGGGGTGGTGCCGGTCGTCATGCCGGTTGTGCCGCCGATTGTGCCCAGGTCAAGATTGACGGTCTGCTGCGAGCCATCCTGATACGACACTGTGATCGGAATGTTGGCGGTGGCACCGAACAGAGTCGAGCCGACGGGCGTGGCGCCGTTCGTGATGGAGGCGATGGAGCCGTTGGCATCGAAGGTTACGGTATATGGACCGGCATTGGTCAGCGTCGCGGTGCCAGCGCCCGCAACGGCTGTACTCTGGGCTACCACATTCCAGGTGTTGGGGGCCGTATTCGTCCATTGAAGTCGAACGCCGCCCGAATTGTGGGTCGGGTTGGCGCTGGCGTAACTGCCATCGTACACTGTTGCTGCGGCGGTGGTAACCGTGTCGCCCACGGCGGCTGTGGATGACAGCGTCCCGGTTGTCGAAAGGGTGGTGCTCTGCGTGGGACGGAAAGCGACATTCGCGACGTTGAGCTGGGTCAGGTTCGTGTTGAGCGTCCCGCTCGGATCGACCATATAGCCATCAAGATAGTAGCCGCTGGTGTTGACCAGGTAGCCGTTCTTGTTTTCATAAAATTCACCGTTTCGGGTGTAATACTGCGCGTTCTGGAACTGGGTCTGGGCAGCTGTGGACGCGCCGGTTTCCTTGGACACGACGTACAGGCCGTTGCCGGAGATCGATGTCGCCAGGCTGTCGGCGCTGCTGGCTGCCGTACCCTGGGTGTCCACATGCTGGATGGTGACGGCGGAGACGGAGTCCGAGATATCGGCCGATGCCGCGTTTCCGACGAGTGAACCGGCAACGAAATCCTGGAATGCCGTCGTGGTGGCCTTGTAGCCGACCGTCTGGCTGTTGGCGATGTTGTTGCTGAGGTTCGTAAATGCGGTCGACTGGGCGTTGATACCGCTGACAGCCGTGGTAAGGGCATTGAAAACTGACATGTGCCGTCCCTGCCTGTGCGCGCAGCTATCTGTTCCGCCTACCGTCAAGCAGGAAAATCACAACCCGATCATGGCCTGGGAGCTCATGACGTCATGCCCGTCAGACCATTTCCGGCGTGACGCGATTTCGGGTCAGTGATCTTACGGACATGGAATGGCGGCTGAAACATTCCCCGCGCGACATCTGTGCCTTGCTGGCTTTCTGAGTAGCATGCGCGGCGTGAAACGCAAGGACTTCATGTGTCGTTTTTGTACTACGGGTACATGAAAGATGTTACTGAATTGTTTCCGCCGGTGGATTCAGTGGCTACGCGGTCGATGCGGTTCCGGATGACGGACCCGCCGGGAAGGATTCCTATCCGATCACGCGATACGGAGAGGCGGCGATTACTGTCGAGGCACGCGTGAACCCGGTGTCTTGAGTTTCATGACGTAGGCGATGATCGCGGCAACGGGCTGGAAATATTCCGGCGGTATTTCGGAATCTACCGGCAGGGTATAAAGGGCGCGGGCCACGGGCGGGTTGGAGACGATCGGGATCTTTGAATCCTCGGCTGCCTCGCGGATGCGGGTGGCGAGTTCGTCCGCGCCCTTGGCGACGATTTTAGGCGCCGCGTCCGTACCGTTTTCGTAAGACAGCGCCACGGCATAATGGGTCGGGTTGGTGACGATGACGGTGGCCTTCTTCACGGCCTGGAGCATCATCTGCCGGGCGCGCCGCATGCGGATCTGCTTCTGTTTGGCCTTTACCTTGGGGTCGCCATCGTCCTGGCGCACTTCCTCCTTGATCTCCTGATGGCTCATGCGCAGCTTTTGCAGCCGATGGTATCGTGTCCATACTTCGTCGAGGACGGCGATCACGGCCTGGACCGTCAGGACGGTCAGCGTGGCGTACACGAACCACGATATGAGTTCCGAGGTCAGGTGGTGAAGGGTCCAGCGTTCGGCCTCGGGTGCGACGTGCAATGTTCCTTTTGCCACATCGTAGAGCACTGCGCCGAAGGCGACGAACTTGACCAGGCTTTTCAGCATCTCGATCAGGTTGTTCGTGCTGACCACGCGCTTGATCCCCGACAGGGGAGACAGGCGCCCGATATCGGGGATGAGGGCCTGGGGGCGGAACAGCAGACCCGTCTGAAGCATGGCGCAGGCGATGACAACCGCCACGCAGACGAGCACCAGGGGCGCCACCAGCAGGATGCCTTCGCGTACAGCCTGCTGGAAGACCAGGAAGAGCGATCCTCCATCTATCGAGATGGTATCGAAATGCTCCATCAGTCCGCGCATGTGCCGGAGAAATGTGCCGCCTGCGGAGGTCGTGGTCGCGGTGAAGACGGTCAGGAACGCGCTCAGGACCAGGAGCATCTGCGTTTCGCGGGATTGCGCGACGTTTCCGTCCGTGCGCGCCTTCTGCAGCCGTTTTCCGGTCGGGGCCTGCGACCGGTCTTCGCTGCTGGATCCTTCTTCTGCCATGGTAACTCAGTGCAGCGACGGCGGGGCGCCTACGCCGGGCAGGGCGACAAGCAGGTCGCTCATCCTTTCCTGCCAGACGCCGGTCATGATCTGGATCAGCATGGCCAGCAGGAGGACGCCACCCAATAATTGGGCCGGCATGGCAATGCCGTAGACTTGGATCGCCGGCATCAGGCGGTTCAATACTCCCAGCATGGCAGGCCACAAGGTGCCGATCAGGATAAAGGGAGCGGCTAGTTGCAGCGCCAGGACGAATGTCTGCGCCGTGGCGGTGACGATGCTTTTTGTCATGTCGCCGAGCATCGGCATATGGCCCGGGGGAAACAGGTGGTACGAGCCCGTCACCGCAGCCAGGGGGAGGACATAAAGGCCGGTCGAGAGAAAGATGACCGGCGTGAGGGAGGAGGCCATGTGGCTGATGGCCGTGCTGGATGCCCCGAGTTCCGGATCCGGCTGGAGGATGCTGGCCAGGCCCGCGAGGATGGCGATGATCTGCATCGCAATAATCATTGCCATGGAAACGAGTCGGGCCAGCAGCCCGATGAATGCACCGGATAAAAGCTCGCCCGCGATGACGGCCAGCACCATGAACGGGTGATGAAGCGCCGGCCCGGATATGGCTGCCAGATGATCCTGCACCACTGGCAGGATGGTGATGCTGATGACAAGCGCAATTCCCGCCCGGACCATCATGGGGGACGTGGTTTCGCCAAAGCCGGGGGCTGTCATCACCATGGCACTGACCCGGCACAGGGTCAGCAGGAACATCGCGGCCAGTACGGGGATGGAGCCGCCGGGAAAGGCCAGATCCCCGGTCATTCCAGAATGGTCGCCGCCAGAGTGCGGCCTGTCTTCACGAACCGCCCACCATGATCATCTGGTCGAAGATGGTCTGCGCATATGTATGGAGCGTGGCATACATGAACGAACCCGTCAGCATGAGGGCGGCTGTCGCGGCCATGAATTTCGGCACGAAAGACAATGTCGCCTCGTTCACCTGGGTTACGGCCTGAAGTAACGAAACCAGGATGCCCGCGCAGAGGGACGACAGAAGGGAAGGTGCGCCCATCTTGACTGCAACGAGCAGGGTCTGACGAAGTATTTCGTGAACATCGACCGTATGATGCATGTGCGAGGGCTTAGATCGACATCTTCATGACGTCCTGATAGGCCTGCACCATGCGGTCCCGAACCGTGGTGACGGTTTGCAGGGTCAGTTTCGCTTCTTCCACGGAGGTCGCGATATCGGTGAGGCTGCCTTTGCCGGAGAGGCCCTGGGCCGTCATCGTTTCGGCCGTCTTGCCGGTTTGAATCGCGTTTTTGAGCGCGCCGTCCAGAACATTGCCGAAGCTGGACACGCTGTCGGTGGGGAGGTCGTTCTGCGTGTCGTCGGTGGAAGGCTGCAGGGCCTTCTGTGTCTGCCCGTAGGCATTGAGCGCATCGAAGCTGCGTGTGGTGATGTCGCTGATCATCGTGTACGTGCCGCGCCCCTTCTGCCTTGCAGGATATCCCTGGCAGGCTATTGCGCCTCATTGCCTAACCCACTCTAGTCATGACGGCAAGATCGGTATTTTTACCTTTTATTAAAATATCATGACTGATCTGAACCGCTTTGACGAGGCGGAATCGCTGGTTGAACGATTGAGGGATGGGCAGATCTTCGTGGGAATCGAGACTTGTCTGGTGCTGTGCTGCGGATATGTATCGTGATAGAGGGTGTTTACGTGCGCGCCAGTATATCGTGGGGCGTCGAAGCCGTCGTGGCATGGCGACAGAAGATCGTCGGGCTGCATGTGCATGGAGTACGGCGTTGACAGGTCATATAGAGTCGATATGCGACGTTTGGTGAACGGTGCCCGCGCCGGCTCCGGCAGGGGATTGCTGGCCTGTGCGACCGCCTTGGTTGCCTTGCTGGGTGTGGGTGGTTGCGGGGCAGCCATGGCTCGGGGCAGCAGCGGTGGCAGCGCGACCGCGCATATTGGAGACGACGGTCTCCGCTGTCCATCGGGGCCGGTCCGTATCGCCGAAATTCAGGCGATTACACGACAGAATAATGAAGCGGATCCGAACCTGCCGATCGGCGCGGCCTCGGTGGAGGTCTGCTCGACGGACGCAACCAAATTTACCGATGTCGTGACGCGTGGCGCGCCCGATGAAGCGGTGACGGGCGGTTCGGTAGGACAGAAGACAGGTGTCGACGGAACGATACAGATTCGTGGCCGCACCGCGCAGATGGACGCCACCGTCTATGTTCCGCTTGCCGCGGCGGATATCGCGCAATGTACCTCAAGGGATGACGCCCCGCAGCAGGATGGCACGGGCGGACCATGCCGGCCGCATGGATTCGTGGCGAGTTTTGCCGGCACATGGGTGTTTTCGGCGGGAAAATGGCAGAGTTTTCAGACCGGCACGGATTCTGCCGGAAACCCGATCGTCCTGGCCGTCAGGATCATGAACGGACCTGTGGAATGACGGTCTGATGCCGGTCGGGAGCGCGACCGGACATGTGATGCGCGCGCTGTCCCTTTTCTCAACTGGCCCTGACAAGGCATAAATAAAAAGTGCCCCCGACGATTGCCGGGGGCACTGACCATCTTACGCCGTGAGCGTAGGACGGGATTACTGGAACATCGACAGAATGTTCTGCGACTGCGAGTTCGCGATGGTCAGCGACTTGATGGCCAACTGCTGCTTGGTCTGCAGCGAGGTCAGCTTCGCGCTGGCAGCCGCCATGTCTGCGTTGGTCAGCGCGCCGATGCCGTTGCCCAGGTTGTCGGAGATGGTCGAGCCATAGGTGCTCATGTTGGTGATGTTGTTGGTGTTCGCGCCCAGCGAAGAGGTGACGAAGGTCATCGCCTTGATGGCGGACTGGACCTGGGCGATCATGTCGGCGACCGCAGAGGTGCCGGTGAAGTTGGAGCCAAGCTTGCCGCCGATCGCTTCGAACACGTTGGAGGTCGGAGCGACGCCTGCCGTGCCGCTTGCCGTCAGACCCAGTGCGTCCGTCAGGGTCGTGCCGACTGCGCCGGTGACGGTCGTACCCGTGGTAAACGCAGATGCACCCGCGACCGCGGCACCGCCCATATAGGAGGCGATCGTCGCGTTGAAGCCGGTGATGGTCGAGCTGTCACCCTGCAGGCCCGTGATGTAGGTGAGATCGCCGGAGGTGATGCCGAGGCCGTCCGTGGTGCTGCCGCTGAGCAGGTTGACGCCGTTGAACGTCGCGTTGCGGGCAATGGTGTCGATCTGAGCGAGATAGGCTGTGATCTGAGTGCCGATCTGGTCCATGGAGGCCGGGCTGCCCTGGTTGTTGCCCAGCGAAGTCACGGCGGTCTGCACTTCCTGCAGTACGCTGATGATCTGGTTGGCGGCGCTGGCCGTCGAGCTGACGGTCTGGGCGGCGAAGGACAGGCCGTCATTCACGGCGCTCTGGCCGGACACGTTGCCCTGCATCTGCTGCGCGATGCCGAAGGCGGCGGCGTTGTCGGCGGCAGTGGAAACCTTCAGGCCCGTCGAAACGACGTTCTGTGTGTTGCTCAGGCTCTGCTGGACGGCATCCAGCGTCTCGATAGCGATTTTCGAAGAGGCGTTGTTGTTGATGGAAAGGCTCACGGCATTTTCTCCATGCTGGCTATCCTGGGGTGGACCAGGTCAACGCCAGAAAATCGGGAAATGGCTAAGAGAAGGTTACCAGCGCGACCCCGAAGAGAATTTTCACGTAAAATGTGGCAAGCCAGGGCTGGGGTTCCCTGTTCCGGCGACCCGGACGGGATGGCCCTGGACGACGGAATAGGCTAAAACGACCAGTATCGAGTATGACAAATCGCAGATGGTACGACGATGATTCATCCAGCACTTCGTGCTTATCAGACTGTGACGGAGTCCGCCCTGACGGGAAGGGAAGCCGAATCTATCTGTTTCAGAATGCTTATCGATGAGCTGGAGGCCGCCAGCCAGAGTTCTGATCTGCATGTCCGCAATCGGGCTCTGAACAGGCATCAACGCCTGTGGTCGATGATCATGAGGGCAAACATTCCGGATAATGGCCTGGCGGTCGAGGAGGATCGAAAGCTTTTTGTCAGGATGGCCGATCAGGCACAGAAATATGGCATCAGAGCCATCCTGGATTCCGGCCTGTCTCTGATGCCCCTCATCGAGATTGCGGAAAACGTCCTTGCCGGATTGGAAACGGTGTCGGGAGGAATTGAATAAAGCCCCGGTCCGCGCCTGCGCTGCTCGAAGGCAGTTGCCCGGAGGGATTCCAATACGGGTTGGCGCAGCGGTCTTGGGATATGGCGAGATTTAGAAGAGGTCTATTTTACCAGCCATCGTGGATTGATCCGGCATGTCCCCACCTTTCAGGACCTGTATGACGTCCCCCAGCGTGACTCCTTCATATAAGTGAGCCACGCTTACAGTGTCCGCGATCCCGGTCGGAGCAAGAGACATCAGGTTTCTCAGTACTGTTGCCACGGATGCGACCGTCTGCGTCGCCAGGTCCAGTTTTTGCAGGCGACACATTTCCGCGCTGGTCATCGAGGTGTCATGCATGCATTCCGCCACGACCTGCTGGGCGCCTGCCAGTTCCTCGCCGGCCATGTCCAGGAGACGCATGACCTTGAGGACGGTGTCATGCACCGTGATTTCCAGGTCTGACGGTCCTTGGGTGGCGGTGGCACGCATGGTCATCGTGGTGTCTCTCTCCATGCTCTGGTGATCAGAACAGTTCAACGCTGGAACTGGCCTCGCGCGCCCATCTGCGTTCGGCTTCGGCCTCTTGCCGGTTATAGGCTTCTTCCTGACGGACGATGGCCTGGCCATCCTGTATCAGGTTCTGCTGGGCTTTTCCGGATGTCGGCCAGAACCGCACCCGTCTGGCCTGGGTGCCGCCGAGGCTTTGTGCGATGCAGGGGATGCTTTCGTCCGCCAGATATTGCAGGACAAAGACGCTGTTTTCCTGCCCGATGCGGCCCAGGGACGGGACGATGGCCGCGCCTCCGAAAGCCTTGCAGCGCAGGCGGTCGCGTTTGCCGCCTGCCTTCAGGATGCCGTTGATGAGCTTTTCCATGGCATTGACACCGAAACGCATGGCGGTGCCGCCATGCCTCTCGCCCCCGCCGGGCAAGAGAAAATGATTCATGCCGCCAACTTCGGTCACCGGATCGAACATGCACACCGAAATGCAGGACCCCAGGAGGGTCACGAGAAGTGCGGACGGATTGTTCGAAACGATGACTTCGCCTTGTACAACTGTCGTCGGTGTCAGGGGGGGGGTCACGTGATGGGTCCGAACACCTTTTCGAGAACTTCACGCAGTTTCGCGACCGTGTAGGGCTTGGCGAGAAAATTGTTCACCCCTGCCTTGACTGCTTCCTGAACAAGGTCCCGACTGGCTTCGCCGGTCAGGATGATGAACGCGACCTTCTGCGTCTTGGGATTGCCCCGGACCGCACGCAGCAGTTCAAGTCCGTCCATGACGGGCATGTTGAAGTCCGAGATGACCAGATGCGTCGGATTCTGGCCAAGGTACTCGATGGCTTCCTTGCCGTCCTTCCTTTGCGCGACATGGGCGAAGCCCAGTTGCAGCAGGCTGTTGGCCAGAATCTGGCGAATGGAAGACTGGTCATCGACAACGAGGACCCTGATTTGTGAAGCCGCGGGCATTTTTCTTCCTCTTTCCCTTTGAGGTCCGGCGAGGCGCGCCGGTATCAGTCGTCGTGCATGGTGAGCGCGCATGGCAGCAATGCGTCATCGCGCGCTATTCGGCTCGTATTAGCGTATCTGGGCGTTCATGGCGGCAGCACTGATCTGATCAAGAGGGACGATCTGGGAGGCTGCGCCGAGTTCGGCGGCAACCCGCGGCATTCCATAGACGACCGAGGATGCCCTGTCTTGCGCAATTGTCCAGGCTCCGGCCCGGTGCATTGCAAGCAGGCCCTCGGCGCCATCCTGCCCCATGCCGGTCAGGATGATGCCCATGGCATGGTTGCCCGCATATTCCGCGACGGAGTCGAAGAGGACGTCGACAGATGGACAATGACCATTGACTGGGGCGGCTTTCAGCAATCGTGTCACATATTGGCCGTCGCGCCGTTCCACGGACATGTGGCGGTCGCCTCCGGGGGCAATGCGGACCATGCCGGGCAGCAGGACTTCGCCATTGCGGGCTTCGCTGATGGAGAGGGCCTCGATCTTCTGGTTCAGCCTGTTGGCGAAACTCGCCGTGAACAAGGCCGGCATGTGCTGGCAGACGACGATGGGCGGGCTCTGGCGCGGGAAACCCGACAGCACCTGTTCCAGGGCTTCCACCCCGCCCGTCGACGCGCCGATCGCAACCAGCCTGAAATCGTGGGACCAGGCTTTCTGGTGCTGTTGCGCGGAGGCCGGATCGTTGCGCTGGAATTTCGCGACGGGGGAATGGGCCGCCTGCCGGACGAGGCGGGCCAGGCCAGCAAAGGCGTCGCCACCGGGCGTCACGGACAAGGGTTTGGGAAAGCAATCGAACGCGCCCATCTGCAGGGCGGTGATCGCGATATCCGCTCCGCGCGCAGTCAAGCCCGACACCATCACGACGGGAATCGGGCGCAGCCGCATGATCTTGTCGAGAAACTGCAGGCCGTTCATGCTCGGCATCTCGACGTCGAGCGTGATCACGTCCGGCTGATCCTTGATGATCAGGTCCCGGGCTTCGATCGGGTTCGCCGCCTCACCGCAGATGACGATATCGGGATGCTGTGCGAAGGAGCGCCGGATCAGGGCCCTTGCCGTTCGTGAATCGTCAACCACGAGAACCTTTATCGGCTTCTCCACGCTTCAATGGTCCTTTCGGTAAATGGTCGGCGCAACCTGTATCAGACCGCACGCGCTTGCACAGGATACGCGCTCGGAATGGCCGACATACAGAAAGCCACCTGGTTCGAGCTTGTCGGCCAGGCGCTGCCAAAGGCGTTCGCGGGTGGCGTCATCGAAATAGATGACGACGTTCCGGCAGAAAATGGCTGAAAAAGACCCCTGGATTGGCCAGGAGGCATTGAGATTGAGGACGCGGAATGCGGGCAGGCGGCGAATCGGGCCGGCAAACCGGTAATCCCCGTCGTCGGACGGCTCCATGAACTGCGATTTCCTGCCGGCGGGAATGGCCTCGACCTCTTCGGCATTGTAGGCGCCTTCGGTGGCCTGGGCGACGACATTGGCGTTGATGTCGGTCGCAAGGATGCGAAAATCGTGCGAGGCCGCGTCGGGAAAGGCCGTCATGACAGACATGGCGATGCTCCAGGGCTCCTGACCCGTGGAACAGGCGGCCGACCACACGCGTCCCCGTCTGCCCGCACGAACCTGCGGGGCGAGATGGGGGATCACGACGGATTCGAGATGATCGAAATGGTTCTTTTCCCGGAAGAAACTCGTGACGTTCGTGGTCAGGGCGAAGATCAGGTTCTGCATTTCGCCCTCGCCGGCGGACGACGTCACGAAATCCAGATAGGCCTGGAATGAACCCTGCCCCCGCTCCCGCACCCGGCGGGAAACGCGCGAATAGACGAGGGCCTTCTTGGTCGTGGGAAGATGGATGCCTGCCTGCTCGCGCGCGATCTGCCGGACTCTCTGGAAATCGGCATCCGTATATTCAGACTCACTGGCCGGCATCAGGTCTTTCATTCGGAAACCGTATCCCCGACCAATTGCCCGACGACGGTGTCCAGGCGCAGGATACCGATCATCCGGTCATCGACCAGTACCAGCCCGGCCAGGCAACTGCCTTCCTCAGATACGGCCTGCACGTCCTTGAGGTCGATATCGGCCATGTCGATGACGCGATCCACCAGCAATCCGCAGACGACGCCGTCCTTCGATTCGACGATGACCGCGACCCGGCGGGGATTGTCGGGCTGTGGCGGCACGTTCAGGTAGATCGCGAGGTCGATCACCGTCAGGATGATCCCGCGCAGGTTGATGGCCCCGCAGACATAGGGGGGAGCGAAAGGCAGGGTCGTGGTCTTTTCGAACCCACGGATCTCGCGAACGCTGAGGATCGGAATGCAATATTCCTGCACACCGATGGCGAACACGATCATCTTGACGATCTTGGGATCCGTGGCCCTCTTGAGTTCGATCTGCTCCGTCATCTTGCTTCCCTGCTTAAATGTCGATTGCCGTATGGCGCGGCTAGGCTGCCAGTTCCGGGCGGGTGTTTGATGGCTTGCTGTCGATATGTCCAATGGCGGAGGCCACCAGCGCCGAGACATCGAGGATCAGGGAAACGCTGCCGTCACCGAGAATGGTTGCCGCCGATACGCCGAATATCTGCCGGTAGTTGCTCTCGATGCTCTTGATGACAACCTGGGTCTGGTCCCGGATTTCATCGACAATGAGGGCGGCGCGGGCGCCGGATTCGTTCTCGACGACAAGAATGATCGAGGCATCGAGGGAATCGCGTGGCGGTGCGTCGGACAGTTTCAGCGCCGTGGCCAGCGGAATCAGCGGCATGCAGTCGCCGCGGATGGAAATCACGTTGCTGCCGTCGGGCAGGGCATAAATATCGCTCTGTTTGACGATCATGGTTTCGATGATCGACGAGATCGGAATGACCATGGTCGATCCGCCGGCGACGATCAGCATGCCATCGAGAATGGCCAGGGTCAGAGGCAGGCTGAAACCGAATGTGGTTCCCTTGCCGGGGGTGCTGCTGATCGTGATTCTGCCGCCCAGGCTTTGAATGGCCTGTTTGACGACATCCATGCCGACGCCGCGGCCGGAGAGGTTGGAAACCGTCGCTGCCGTCGAAAAGCCCGGCATGAAGATCAGGTTGTTGATCTCGTCATCCGACAGTACCGCATTGGGCGGGATGATGCCCCGTTTGACCGCCGTTTCGAAGACGCGTTGACGGTTGATACCGGCGCCGTCGTCCTTGATGGTGATCAGGATCCTACCCGAACGGTGCTCGGCGGACAGGACGATGTGGCCTTCCGCCGGCTTGCCGGCGGCGATGCGGGCTTCCGTGCTTTCAATGCCGTGATCCACGGCGTTCCGCAGCATGTGGGTCAACGGATCGGTCAGCTTTTCGACCAGCGTCCGGTCGACTTCCGTATCCTCGCCCTCGAGCGTCAGGACGATGTCCTTGCCGGTCATGGAACAGGCTTCGCGCACCACGCGCTGCATGCGCTGGAAGACGGCGCGGACGGGCTGGGCCCGTACCGCCATGACGGCATCCTGGATATCCCGTGTCAGGGACTGCATGCTGCTGATGCTCTGGACCAGTTCATGCTGTCCCGCGGCATCGGTCCGGCGGGAGAGGGATTCGATCGCTGCCTGTGCAATCACCAGTTCGCCGACCAGATCCATCAGGTCGTCGATCCGATGCAGGTCGACACGAATCGATGCCTGCTCGGGCTTGCGGGCGGCGGCCTGCGCGGCCCCGGTGACCGGAGGCGGCGTGGCGGTGCTGCCGGGAGGGAGATCGAGCGCCGCCGCAACCGGCATGGGGAAAAGTGCTTCAACCGGAGGCGGCAACGCAGGCTCGGGAGCTGGGGGCTCTGCCGCGCGTTCTTCCTCGGGCGGGGGAGCGGCTGCGGCTTCCGTTTCCGCCGGTTCGGCCTGTCCTCCGTCCTGTTCCGGGGGGATTTCGTCCTCGGTGGATTCGCGGACGATCGAGAAATCGCAGTCTTCGCTGACCCAGTCGAAGACCGCATTGGTGCTTTCTTCCGAGACTTCGGGTGGCAGGACGATATGCCAGGTAAGGTAGGATTTGTCGGGAACCAGATCGGCGAGGGGAGGGAGTGCTGACCAGTCGCAACTGGTCTGGATCTCGCCACCGCATTCCCGGGCGATGTCGGCCAGGCCGATCAGGATGTTTCGTGCATCGTCGCCGCGTTCGTACAGCGCGTCATGAGGATGGAAGGTCACGCGCAGCGCGGCGGCGGCCGGCGCGGGTTTCTCTTCGCCGAAGTCGAAATCAAAGGGAATCGGTTCGAAATCCGCCGTGACGGGTTCGAAATCTATGGGGACAGGGGAAAAATCCACCGGAATGACGTCTTCGGTCGTCGCTGCCGAGGCGGTGCCGTCATGATCCCCTCCGGTTCTGTTGATGGCTGCCAGTTCGGCGTGGCTCTCGGCGACGCGCGTCGGATCGACCGCCGCGCCGCCACGGGCCTCGTTGACCAGATCGCTCAGGACGTCCATCGCCTTGAGGAAGGTCTTGACGACGTCGTGGGTCGGCGCGAAACGCCCCGAACGCAGGCCATCGAGAGAATTTTCGAAGACGTGCGAAAACCGCACAAGGTTATCGAGCCCGAAAGACGCTGCCCCGCCCTTGATGGAATGCACGGCGCGAAAGACAGCGTTGACGGTTTCATGCTCGGACTCGCCGTCCGACAAAGCCGAGAGCCCGCGTTCGAGCTCCTGTAGCTGCTCGTCACATTCCTGGAAGAAGATCTGGAGGATATCGTCCATATCGGAACTCATGCCGTCCCCGCTTTTTTCAGGCCGTTACCCGACGGATTGCCGCAACCAGACTGTCGGAGCTGAACGGTTTGATGATCCATCCCGTCGCCCCGGCTGCCCTGGCCCTGGCCTTCTTCTCCGGATCGCTTTCCGTGGTCAGGACGATAATCGGCAGATGCTTGAACGCGGCCATCTTTCGAACGGACTCAATCACGCCGAAACCATCCATGCGCGGCATGTTGATATCTGTAATGATTACGTCGGGAGGGGGGCTGGCGCTTTCCAGGACCTCGATGCCCTCCACGCCGTCCCCGCCCTGAATCACATCGTGGCCGGCTTCTTCCAGCGCCTTGCGCAGCATGCCTTGCATGGTTCGGGAATCATCAATCGTCAGAACACGCAAAATCTTTTTTTCCGTCATGCTGAAAGCTCGCTGGAGGAAGTGGAAGGTTCTGACAGGAACTCACTGACCCCGAAAAGGGCGAACGCTTCCCTGACTTTCTCTGACGGCGCGACCAGGGGGCGACCGCTTGCCAGAAGAACCTGAAGGCACAGGCCGCCGATATACGCAATGCCTGAGGCGTCCAGAGCGGAACCCTCCGCCTCGGCCTGCGCGACAAGATCCTTGAGCGCCTCGACCGCCGCAGTGTCCAGGCGTTCTGGCAATGGAACTGGGGCGATGGAGAGCGTGGGGCCCGCTTCGTCTTCAGCGATCATCAGAAATCTTCCCATCCCTGATCGGATGAGGTGGTCAGCAGCGGTGTGGCTGACACGCTGGCGTTGGCCGACCGCGGGGGCTTGGACGCCGGCGCCCGTCCCGAGGAAATGGTAAAGGCATTTTCGTCGAACAGGCGTTCCCGATGATCATCGTCGACCTTGAACCGGCTGATGGTCTGGGTCAGCGTTCTGGTTTCCGCCGTGAGATTATGGCTGGCGGCTGTCGTTTCCTCGACCATCGCGGCGTTCTGCTGAGTCACCTGATCCATGTCGCCGATCGACGCGGTGACTTCGGACAGACGCTGGGCCTGGTCGCGGGTGGAGACGGAAATCTCTTCAACCCGCGTCGAAATGTTCTGCGTGCTGCCGGCGAATTCGCTCAGGTACCGTCCGGTCTGCTGCACCAGGTCGACGCCCTTGTCGACCTGCTCCGCCGAGACGGAAATCAGGCGCTTGATCTCGCTGGCCGACTTGGCGGATTTTTCGGCAAGGGACCTGACTTCCTGCGCGACCACGGCGAAGCCTCGCCCGGCATCCCCGGCCCGGGCGGCCTCGACGCCTGCGTTCAGGGCCAGCACGTTGGTCTGGAAGGCAATACCGTCGATAACCGAAATGATCTCGCCGATCGCGTCGGATGATTTCTTGATGCCATCCATGGCCCGCGTCGTCTCGGTCATGATATCGGTGGCCGATTTCACCTTGTCCAGGGATTGTTTCGCTTCGGAGTTGGCCTCGGAGCTGGCTTTGGCCGTGCGCTGGACACCATCGGTAATGGTGCGGACCGAAGCCGCGGCCTGACCGAGATTGGCGGCCTGCTTCTCCGTTCGTTTCGCCAAATCGTCGGACGCGGTCGAAATCTCGGTGGCGCCGGTCGCGATCAGTTCCGAATTGCTGGCCAGGGCGCGCAGTGCATCGTTCAGGTGCGACGCCGAATTGTTAAACGCGTCGCGCAGGGGGGCGAATTCGCCGTTGAAAATCGTGGAGGTGATCCGGGTCCGCAGATCGCCGCGCGCCATGTCTGCCAAGGCGGAACCGAGGGCGTCGATCACTTCGTGGGTCTGCTTGTCGCGGGTTTGGCTGCGTTCGAGCGATTGCTGAATTTCCGCGGCCATGGCGGCCTGGCGGGCCTGCGCCGCGTTCTGCTCCTGAACGATGCGGGCGAATTCGACCATCACACGGGCCATGCGCCCGGTACCGTCCTGGTTTTCAAGAAACGGTACATTGCCGGAAATTTCGCCGCGCCCAAGCCGTTCGCCGAGATCGGTCAGCGTCTCAAGCGGCTCCGTCACTACGCGCGTCAGCATGAACCAGATCAGTTGGACGACGACCGCGCCAAAGGCGAGGGCGCACATGTTCACGAAGAACATGTGCTGGATCGGCTCATGGATGAAATATCCGAAGGCTTCTATAACGATCTGAAGCAACAGATAGGCTTCCAGACCCAGCATCACGGTTCTGATCTTGCTCCGGAACGGTGCGTCCCGATACAGCCAATTCAACATGCTGATCTAACTTTCCTTACACACCTGGCGGGGCGCCGTCATGTGGAGCTACGCGCGGTCTCGCTTCGATGGCACGCCGGATTCTGATGGTTTTTCACGGCGTCTTTCTGCCCTGCGCCGAGGATAATAGGCTGGTGCTTGTTCTCCAAGGCCCTTGGGGGCGCTTGTAAAGAGATGTTTTTATTTGAATGTCGGTCTGTGGCGCGCGATGCAGGATCGTGGCGGGCTTTCCGGTCGGCCCGCCTGGAGCCGGACGGCAGGACGTGGTCCTTGCATGAGATTGCTCGCCAACTTCGAACGCCTGCATTGCCTGTTGGCCATTCCCGCTTTGTCTGCTGCCGCCGGAACGGAGCATTTCCCGAGAGAAGGGCCAGGGAGAAGGCCTCTTTTACCCTTCAGGAGTTGATATCGGGCATGACGTAAATCAATTAATAAGTCGTTAAATCTTATCGTGAGTGGGGTGCCGCTTCTACCGGCTTCGGGTTTCGGCTGCGAGTCGCGGTGGATATGTTTTCCCGCCTGCTGAACAATCGGATGATGCGGGAACGCGTTCATTCATGCGGCCCCGACATGGCGGGACCACCATGATTCGTTCATCCGCCGAAGCTTCGGACCAAGCCGCCCGCCACCATCTGCCAGCCATCGACCATGACGAAGAAGATGAGCTTGAACGGCAGCGAGATGGTCGCCGGGGGCAGCATCATCATGCCCAGGCTCATCAGCACGCTTGCCGTGACGATATCAATGACGAGAAACGGAAGATAAAGCAGGAAACCCATTTCGAAGCCGCGACTGAGTTCACCGATCATGAAAGCCGGCATGATGACCCGCCAGGGTGTTTCGGCCGCCGTCTTCGGCGCCGGTAGATTGGCCAGATGCTGGAAGGTCGCGATGTCGGCCGGTCGGGCATTGGCAAGCATGAAGGTGCGAAAGGGTTCGGCCGTCGCCTTCAGACCATCGATCTCGCTGACTTGTCCTTCCATCATGGGGATGATGCCGTGGGTCCAGGACTGTTCAAGGACCGGCTGCATGACAAAGAAGGTGAGGAACATCGCGAGTCCGATGATCACTGTATTCGGCGGTGTTCCCTGCGCGCCAATGGCGCCGCGCAGGAGCGACAGGACTATGATGATGCGTGTGAACGCGGTGACCATCACCAGCAGGCTGGGGGCGAGGGACAGCACGGTGATGAGCGCTGTTAACTGAATGAGGCGACTCGTCGTTCCCGCGTCTCCGAGCCCCTTGCCGAGATCGAGGGTCAGAGCCTGCGCGTGGGTCAGATCCGGAATGACAGCTAGCGTCACGAAGGCCAGAGTGCCGGTGATGATGGCCCCGGAACCGGTAGGACGGCTCGTGAGCAGTCGGACTGTCAACGCGTCATGCTCCTCTGTTCATCTCGATTGCGATGAAGCTCCGAATCCGCATTCTGGGACGTTCGGCACGGTTTCATAAGATATTCCCATGGCGGCCCTCCGGTGACCGCGCAGGCTCCCGCGCTTCGGGCTGGTACGCAATCAGCCGGCATGGATATCCGAAGGCTGGGCGGCCGATGGCAGAATGGGCGGAGGGGAGGCGCCCTGCTCGTCCACCCATCCCAGGAACAGGTCGTTTCCGCCACCGGTCAGGATCAGTCCCGTTTTCCTGTTGTATCGTATGATGCTGAGCCGGCGACGCTGATCGACGGCCAGGCTTTCGACGATCGCCAGAGTGCGGGTCTGGCGCCCTTTCAGCAGATATGGCTCCAGATATTTCAGGCCGTGGCGGCTGAGGAGAATGAGTGCGATGACGATCGCGAACGACGCAAGATAGGCGAGCCATGCGAACGACCCGATACCATACGCCAGTGATCCCGTCTGGGACGTGGTAAGAAGGCCTGTCCCAGACATATTCTGCCCCTTTCAGCCCTGCGCGGTCGGAGACGAGGAAAGGATTTCCGTCATCGTCACGCCGATATGGTTATCATCGACGACCACGACTTCACCGCGCGCGATCAGGCGGTTGTTCGCATAGATGTCTACCGCTTCGCCCAGTTTCTTGTTCAGTTCCACGACCGCGCCGCGGCCCAGCCGCAGTAACTGGCTGACCGGCATCGTTGCCGTGCCGATGACGGCCGTGATTCGGACCGGGATGTCGTAGACAGCCTCCATCTGGCTGGCGCCGACGGTGCTCGCGTCCTTGTCGCCCTGTTCCGGTGCGCTGGCGGCCGGAGACGCCGCCGACGCGTTGGTGGAGAAATCCTCCAGTCCGATATGTCCGCTATCCGAGTTCATGTTTCTCTCCGCCTGGTCTAAGCTTTCGGTGTTGGCTGATCTGCGCGCTGTCCGGCCAGTGCCGTGACGGCGGTGATAATTTTTTCCGCAATTGATTTTCGCCACTGTTGCGGATCGATGACAATGTTATTCGCCGCCGAAACGATACTGATGGCGGCGGGTCCGGTATCGGGTACGGTTTCTATACGAATGCGCCCGTCTGTCCCGGCGACCTGTCCCAGAGAATGCGCATCGGCCTCCCGGCAGCGGATTGTGACATCGCCTTCGCATTCCCTGGCGAAGCACGCCGCGTCCGCGACTAGGTCGCGCTCCAGCCCGACAAGCATCGTGCTGTCCAGAGCCAGCAGGCCCCCGACGATCTCCACCACGGCAGCGACGAAGGCTCGGGTAGCGTCCTCGACGACCTGATGCCGCCGGACGTTCTCGGTTTCGAACGCCGCGGCGAGAGATGACAGACGGGATATGAATTCACTGTGCAGGGCCTCTTCCCTCTCCTTCGCACCTTGCTCGAGGCCTTCGCGGAACGCTGCTTCGCGCAGAGACGCGAGGTCGTCGCAATGCATCGTGACAAGGTTGGGATCGGGTGTGGGCTCGGCGGCAGGGATTTCGGTTGCCGCGATGCGGTCCGGGTCGAGCCCCGGGGCCGCGCCAAAATCCTCCAGGTCGATCAATGGACGGGGCGCGCGACTACTGTCGGCCGCTCGCGCGGCCTTGGGGCGGGCGTCTGCTCCCCCCATGTCAGGCACATCCGACCAGCCGGAGGAAAGTGGAGAGGTCACGGAATGATCTCGTCATTGCCGGCGGTTTCGGTCAGGTCGATTTCACCGGCGTTGGCCAGGTTCTTGATCATGCCGACGATTTCGCCCTGTGCCGTTTCGACATCTTTGACGCGGACGGGGCCTAGCGACGCGATCTCTTCGAGGAGGATGCTACCGGCACGTTTGGACATGCATTGCAGGAAGAGCTTCCGGATGGTGTCGGAGGCGCCCTTCAGGGCCAGCGGCAATTTCTCTCGGTCGATTTCGTTGATGATCCGCATGAGCGAGTCGCGCGGCAGCCGCTTGATGTCTTCGAAGGTGAACATTAACGCCTTCACTTTTTCCATATCGTCGTGATTGCGCTTGTCCATCGCCTCCATCAGGCGGGTCTCAGTCTTGCGGTCGAAATTGTTAAAGACTTCAGCTAGCAATTCGTAGCTATCCCGCCGGGCCGGCCGACCGAGGGTCGAGATGAATTCGGAACGCAGCGTGGCTTCGACGCTGTCCAGAACTTCGCGCTGCACCGTCTCCATATGCAGGATCCGCATCATGACATCGGTGGCGTAATCGTCCGGCAGTAATGTCAGGACGCGGGCGGCGTGTGCGGGCTGCAGACGGGTCAGGATGACCGCGGCGGTCTGCGGGTATTCGCTGCGCAAGTAGTTGGCTAATACGGTTTCCTGCACGTTGCCCAGCTTGTCCCACATCGTCCGGCCAGCGGGGCCACGGATTTCGTCCATGATCTTTTCAACTTGGTCGGGGGGTAACGCCCGGCGCAGGAATTCCTCGGTGGTTTCATATGTACCCACCAGCCCGTCCGGCGATTCGAAGTTCTTCGTAAATTCCTGGCAGACGCTCTCGACCGTTTCAGCCGTCACGATACCGAGGCTGGCCATCGCAATGGAAATGTCGCGGATTTCGTCTTCATGCAGCAGTTTCAGCAGATTCGCTGCTTTGTCGCGTCCGATGGCCAGCATAAGGACTGCGGCTTTCTGCTTGCCGGACAGACGGGCTACAAGGGGTGAGGGCGCCATGAGTCCCGACGTGGCTTCCATCGCGGTTTCACTCACGGTCGCGTCCTTTCTTGATATCGGGAGCCGACAGCCAGTTGCGGATAATGAAGAGGGTCTCGCGGGGGCTCTGCTCTATACGGTCCGACACTCTTGCCAGCGCGGCCATCCGCAGTTTGCCTTCGATCCCTGCAATAGAGATAGTCTCGTCTTCATCGTCCTTGGCGGCGGCCAAGGCAGGTGCGCCCTGACCCGGAAGGTCGGCAGCGGCAGCCGGTGGCCCGCCCGGCAAGGATTCCAGGTGCGTCGTCGCGAGAAGCGCCGGCAGGTCCTTGCCGCGTCGTAGCATGGGCCGGACCGCCAGAAAGATGGCGCCGACCGCCAGGAGGATGGGAACAACCCATTCGGCCACGTAAAGCATGTTATCGCGGCTGAACAGGCTGGATTTGTCCGCTGCGAAGCTGCCTTCCTGGTCCGACATGAAGCGCATGGAAACGACACTGACTTCGTCGCCACGGCTCTTGTCGTAGCCGACAGCCGTCCTGACCAAGGCTGTCAGCCTGTCGACCTCGGCGGTGTCCAGCGGCTTCCAGATATCGTTGCCGTTCTTGTCCCTGGCGTATGTGCCGTCCACCAGAACGGCCAGGCTGATCTTGGAGACTCTTGGCCGAGTCTGGTTTATGATCCGGACTCGCTTGCCGATTTCGTAATTGTCGGTCTCTTCCTCGCGGTCATCGTTGGATCCGGTGCGATTGTTCTGGTTCGCACTGGCATTAGGAAGGTTGTTCGCGACTGAGGTGTTCGGCGTCGCTTCGGTATTGACGCTCTTGTCCGATGTCGTCTGCTGCGATCTCAGGACCTGCTGATTGGGGTCGTAGCTTTCCTCGGTTTCGCGAATTTCGTCCGTATTGATGGTGACGGCCGCCCGCGCGCGGACATGGCCGCTGCCCAGCGTGGGCACCAGGATCTCTTCGGCAGCCTGTGCAAGGCGCTGTTCTTCCGCGTGGCGGAATTTGTCGAGGGAGGCTTCCTGCCCATCCGTGCTGTCCGGATCGCCAGGCTTGGCCAGGACGTCGCCGCGGGTGTCGACGATCGAGATATTCTGCGGACGCAGGCCGGGGACGGCTGCCGCCACCAGGTTCTGGATGGCCTGGATACCGTCCGGCGCGATACGGCCCGCGCGGCCGATATCGAGTACCACGCTGGCCTGGGACGGGCTGGTCTGGGTCGAGAACAGGTCGCGATGAGGAAGGACGAGGTGAACCCGAACGTTGCGCACCCCCTGGAGGAGACGAATGGATCGTTCCAGTTCGCCTTCCATGGCCCGAGTTTCGTTGATCGTCTGTTCGAACTGCGTACTGGTGAGAGTCGCGCTCTTGTCAAACAGTTCGTATCCGATGCTTCCGCCGCTCGGCAGGCCGTCCTTGGCGAGCAGCAGTCGCGCATTGGCAACCTGGTCCTGCGGCACATAGATGCTTGTGCCGTCGTTGCTCGTTCTGGTGGCGATATGGGCTTTGGTCAGGTCGTCGACCATATGGGCGGCTTCGTTGAGGTCGACACCACCATAAAGAAGGGCCATCGACTGGCCGCTGGTCCGGGAGGCAAAGATACCGATCGCCGCAAGGAGGACTGCAGCGGCAGCCCCCATCACCATCAATCGTGTACGCCCCAGCCCCTTAAGGCCGGCCAATAAATTCTGCATAAGGAAACCGCTACGTTGATACAGTGCTGGACCGGGACTTCACGCAATCCCCAGGAAGTTTGATCATTCGAAATCTCTGCAGTTCGCGTTGCCATCGCGCTGTCAGGCGCATCAAGGCGATCCGGAAGCACTGTGTCGCCATCATAGCGCAGCCCGTCTTCTCAGGAAGGGAGAAACGGCAATTCATGACGAAAACCCCAAAAAACCGGATTTCATCATGAGACGACAGGCGGATGGGGCGCCTGCCGCGCGGGGGCGCGTGTTCCGAAACTTAGCTTCTGTTTCACTGTATCAGGGAAGATAGTCGTTGGTCGGCGGGGCCTGTTTGACGTCCATGTTCAGTCGGTCTGCATTCTGGTCTTGAGTCAGGCCTGTGGGTCCTTGGGCTACCTGCCGCGCGACATTTGGCATTTGGTCCGGACGACCCCAGCAATCTACGCCATTCCAGCTTTGCGTACAGTATGGCTGCGGAACGGGTGGTCTTGCCGGCGGCGCGCACCAATCCTCGCCTTCCTGAATATAACCGGCATTGCACTCACGGCCCGTGAGGTGCTGGGTGACGGTGTCGGCGGAGCAGCCCGCGAGAAGTGCGGTCATCAGAACCATCGCCCCGCGCTTGATTGTCATGACTGCTAGTTCCTGCCCCTCAGTAACACTGCGTTCCGGTCGCGTCGCGCCTGGTCGATCCAAAATACAGCATGGATGAATGACACGGAATATGCCCGTGCACGTGCGCCTTCACAACTGGCGGCGTCGTTTTTCCCGTGCAAAACCTTCGCAAGGAAAACAACCCCTTTCGCGAAATTCTTGAACGTAATGAATCCTGGGCTTCAGCTATGATTATTTCCAATCTGGATGAGCTGTTAGGGATCCGCCTGGTCGCGCAGGAAGCGGTCACTGGCGCGACAATTTCAGTGCGTCCTTGTCGGATTCGGATTGCTTCTGGTTGGCTTTGGATTGGGACCACCAGGTCAATGTCCCCGAATCCACAGGCTGTCCGGTCGTGCCGTCGAAGGATGTGCGAAGGGGGCGGAATGTCCTGACCCCCGCCATGTATTGCGAAACGATATTGACCCGCTCGGGCATCATGTACCCCATGATGGCCGATATCTTGCGGGGAGCCATCTTGTTGGCCACGGAAACGAGGACGTGGATGTCCATGATGTTGAAGACTGCGGCGGCCTCCTTGGGAGGCATTTCCTCATAGATTCGTACCAGCCTGTCTGTCTCGGCCGACATCGTTTCGCGATGCGCGGCCTGCCGTTCGGCTAGCGCGGCTATCGAGCTATCCAGGCTCCGCATCTTTTTATTGAGTGCCGCCTGGGCGGCATCGAGGATGTGTTTCTGCTCTTCCAGGTTTTTCTGTTCATTCTCGAAGGTCGACTGTCTCGCCAGGATATTCTGGACCAGATCCGTTTCCACCCTGTCGACTTCGGGATCGGCGCCCTGTTTCGGCGTTACTGTCGCCACCGCTGCCTTCGCCACATCAGGGCAATCGCCGTCCGCGCATGCTTCAGCGCGACGGGCAACGGTTGCCTGCGCGGTTGCGGGGCGCGTCCCCGCGTCGCGATCATCGGAGGGCAGGGCGGAGATCCACCCTTCGGTGGCATTCCTCTCGGCGTTTGGATTTGGATCTGTGTTTTCTGCGGATCTGCTCTGGCGTGGCTGCGGGACTGTGTCCTGCGTGGGCGGGTCATCGGCCTCTATGGCGTCGCCTTTCAGGTGGCCGGCGAGGGCGTGCATGTTCATCGCCAGCAGCAGAGTCATCAGAATTGACGAAACATGCACAAGCTTCCCGAATGACAGGCGAGGTATCAGCATCTTAACCTGATCGGCTTTCGGATTCGTGTCGATGACATGGCGTTGGCCCAAATCGGGAATGCGGGCAATTAACTGGATTTAAACAAACAATTCGGCGCAGATTTTTGCGATCTATTCGCTGCGAGTTCTCGTAAAGTATGTAACTGTCTTGCGTTTTTGCAAGTCATAGGGTCTCCGGAGGCATTGAATGCAACGGACGTTGTAATTCGGAAACCGTAATCACATGTTTTTAATACCGCGCAATAAAAATGCTGGGAATGAAGGTTTCTGTCAAGCCGGACCATGGCCTGACGGCCTATTTTCTCCCGGCCCGGATAAAGTGTAGCCTGTGGAAAGGCAAGGGGCGATGTCAGTATGCATTTCTGATGTGCGATGCTTCAAGCCGCCAAGTGGCCGTGCGCTTGTGTCGAGTAAGCGGGGCGTGACTTAAAGGCGCTGCCCGGCTTGGCTCTGTGCAGATTGTCTGGTTATTGCAGAGGAAGATGGCGTTCTTCTGCATTTATTGTGACAATTCTGTTTACCATCTTTTCTTGAAAGAATGGTGGAAGGGGTTGGATTCGAACCAACGTAGGCGCACGCCAGCGGATTTACAGTCCGCCCCCTTTAGCCACTCGGGCACCCTTCCGTGCTGGAGAGGGTGGTTAAGGCCATCGGCCGGACGTGTCAATGGTCTTGTCGTACGTTCTCTTGCTGCATGTCGTGACGGGGGGAACGGTTCGTCCTATATCGAGGAAATGCGCACCCGTCCCCCGCGTCGTCCGGACGCCAGAATCGCTTCTCATTCGACCGATAACCGGGCGGAAACCGCCGGTCGGGAGTCTTTCCGCTCGCCCCGGCGCAGTGGCGGGACCACGCCGCGCGGAACCTACTGGCTGTATGGGCTGCACCCAGCGCTGGCGGCCCTGGCCAATCCGGAGCGGCGAATCCGCCAGATTCTGACGACCGAAGAGGGCGAGGCCGCGTTGCGCCAGCGGTTGGGCTCCTCCCTGCCGATGCAGCCCCAGCGGGCCGATCGGGCACGGTTCGAGGCGTTGTGCGGTCGTGATGCCGTGCACCAGGGCATCGCGATTCTGACCGATATCCTGCCGCCCCTGGCGATCGAGGATGCCGTGGAGCGGCCTGGTCCGCTGCTGTTGCTGGACCAGGTGACCGATCCACGCAATGTCGGGGCGATCCTGCGTTCCGCCGCCGCGTTCGGCGCCGCCGCCGTCGTGGTGATGGACCGCAATGCACCCGACGAGACTGGGGCCTTGGCCAAGGCCGCCTCGGGCGCACTGGATGTCGTGCCGCTGGTGCGCGTGGTGAATCTGGCCCGTACCTTGGATCTACTGAAGGAACAGAATTTCTGGGTCGTGGGACTGGATGCCGGCGGGGGCGTGCTGGATGGAGGAACGTTCGGGCAGCGACGCGCCGCCCTGGTCCTTGGGGCCGAAGGAGACGGGTTGCGGCGCCTGACCCGCGAGCATTGCGACGAGATCGCTGGACTGGCGATGCCGGGCGATATGGAAAGCCTGAATGTCTCGAATGCTGCGGCGGTCGCGCTGTATGAGGTGACCCGCCGACGCTGATGGTGTGGGGGAGGCGATTCTAAAATCGCCCTCATGATCCGTGAAATGCGGCCGAGAATGGCTGACGGCAGGGAGGGAATCTGGCATCCTGGACGTGACCGGTGGAGAGCGTTGCCGATGAGAGCCGCCATTCCTCTTCTATTCGCTGCATCCCTCATGCTCGCCAGTTGTGTTGAGCGGCGTACCGATGGGATCGTTGCCAGGTCCGATGTCTTGGCGGGCCCGGCGGCCGATGCCCATTTCGTCCGGGACTTCGCGGTGGCTGCTGGGCAGCCCGGCATAATCAATACATGGTTCATGCTGAATCCCGACTGCTCGGTCGGGGGCCAAATCACGGTGCGGGTGCATGAGGCGCCGACGCATGGCACGGTGACGATCGAACCGGGCGCGTATTATCCCAACTATGCGGTCGGCAGTCAGCGGCGAACCTGCAATCTGCGACCTCAGCAGGGTGTGCGGGCTATCTATCATCCGGCTCCCGGCGCGCTGGGAAAGGATCGCTTTTCCATATTGGTCGTAACGCCGCTGGGACAGTCCTGGACGACCGACATTCATGTCGTCATTCGCTGACGGGAGCGTGGGCGCTGGCCGCCCCCTGACCGGAAGCTGTCTGTGCGGCGCGGTCGTCTATCGTCCCGACGGTGCGCCGTTGGATTTCGTGCTGTGTCATTGCGGCCGCTGCCGCAAAACGACGGGGTCGGCTTTCGCCGCCAACCTGATTGCCCATCCGAAGGCTATGGTCTGGATCTCCGACGGTCCGGATGGGAGCATGCGCTGGGACCTGCTGAAGGCCAGCAGCTTTGCCACTGCGATCTGTCGTGCCTGTGGCACGCCGGTTCCGCACGCTACGCGAAACGGGCAACTGATGATCGTTCCGGCCGGCATGCGGGACGATGACCCTGGTATACGGCCGCGCCGGCAGATCTTCACCACCTCGCAGGCGGGTTGGTGCGTCGATCTTGAGGATGTGCCCGTGGAGACCTGACCATTGGCAGCGGGAGCTTGATCGATGTTCAGCCATGTAACCATCGGTGTTGACGACGTTGCCCGCGCGATCCCGTTCTATGACGCATTTCTGGCCCCGCTGGGCATTGCCCGGATCTGGACCGACGAGGACGGTGGCTTTGCCGGCTGGGGTAAGGACGAGGCGGGACCGAAGCCATACCTCACCCGCCCGTTCGATGGCCGGCCGGCGGCCCCGGGCAATGGAGGGATGTGTGCGCTGGCGGCGGACAGCCATGATTCGGTGCGCGCTGCCTGGGAGGCCGCCATGGCTCATGGCGGCAGCGACGAGGGTGCGCCGGGACTGCGCCCCAATTATAGCCCCGATTATTTTGGCGCCTATGTTCGCGATCCGGAGGGCAACAAGCTACACGTCGTCTGTCGCGGCCCATGACGGGGTGATCCACGCGATCGCCATGATGTCGCGAACATGCAAGTGGCGTGTCATTTTTGTAAAAGATTTTCCCGGGTGCGGCTTCCATCATCGCCCACGATCGCGCGTGTCGGTGCGGAGGTGAAGTCAGATCGCCATGCAGAAATTTTCCGCGTTTTCCCTGGCCCGTCAGGCAGTGGGACGTCATCTGGGGTGGCGACCTCAGTGGCGTTCGGCCGCGCCGAAGCCGAGCTATGACATTATCATCGTCGGCGGCGGTGGCCATGGGCTGGGCGCGGCCTATTACCTGGCCAAGCAGCATGGGCTGCGTAACATTGCGGTGGTCGAACGTGGATGGTTGGCGGGCGGCAATACCGCGCGCAATACCACCATCATCCGGTCGAATTACCTGTTCGAGCAGAGTTCGTCCTATTACGAACATGCGCTGAAATTGTGGGAAGGCCTCTCGGAAGAGCTGAACTACAATGTCATGTTCAGCCAGCGCGGCTGCCTGATGGTGGCGCATACGGTTCATGACGTGCAGGTCTTCAAGCGGCATGTCTATGCCAACCGGTTGAACGGCATCGATAATGAATGGCTGACGCCGGAAGAGACCAAGGCGTTCTGTCCGCCGCTGAACATCTCGCCCAACATCCGCTATCCCGTCCTGGGGGCCGCGCTGCAACGCCGCGCCGGTACCGCAAGGCATGATGCGGTGGCCTGGGGGTTCGCGCGGGCGGCCAGCGACCTGGGCGTCGACATTATCGAGAATTGCGAGGTCACGGGCATCGACCGCGACCCATCGGGCAAGGTGACGGGCGTGCAGACGACGCGGGGACCGATCCGTGCGGGCAAGATCGGCGTGTCGGCGGCGGGCCATAGTTCGGTGGTGCTGGCGATGGCCGGCATCCGCCTGCCCCTGCAGGTCAATCCGTTGCAGGCGCTGGTGTCCGAACCGGTGAAGCCGGCCTTTCCCTGCGTGGTGATGTCCAACACCATCCACGCCTATATCAGCCAGTCCGACAAGGGCGAGATGGTGATCGGTGCCGGCACCGATTCCTATGTGTCGTACACCCAGCGCGGGGGCCTGCACATTCCGGCCCACACACTGGAGGCGATCTGCGAATTGGTGCCGGATTTCCGCCGGCTGCGGATGCTGCGGTCGTGGGGCGGGATTACCGACAACACGCCCGATCGCTCGCCCATTACGGCGAAGACGTCGGTGCCGGGCCTCTATGTGAATTGCGGCTGGGGCACCGGTGGCTTCAAGGCGACGCCGGGGGCGGCGAACCTGTTCGCCTGGACGATCGCGCGCGATGAGCCGCACCCGATCAACGCGCCTTTCACCATCGAGCGTTTTCGCGACGGCACCCTTATCGACGAAGCCGCTGCGGCGGCGGTCGCGCACTGACGCGGCGGAGACTGTCATGCTTCTGATCGATTGTCCCTATTGCGGTCCCCGGGCCGAAATCGAATTCGCCTATGGGGGGGAGGCGCATATCGCCCGCCCCGCCGCCGATGTGTCCGAGGCGGAATGGGCCGCGTTCCTGTATCTGCGCGACAATACCAAGGGTGTTCTGGCCGAGCGCTGGCGCCATTCTCATGGGTGTGGCCGCTTCTTCAACGCGCTGCGCGATACGCGGACCGACCGGTTCCACGCCTTCTATGAAATCGGGACGCCTCGGCCCGACGTGGGAGACGCGGCATGAGCGGCGCTTTCCGGCTGGCCGGTCGCGGCCGCATCGATACCACGCGGCCTGTCGTCTTCCGCTTCGACGGGCGGATGGTCAGGGGGTATGCTGGCGATACAGTGGCTTCCGCCCTGCTGGCAGAGGGCCGGCATCTGATGGGGCGGTCCTTCAAATATCACCGGCCGCGCGGCCCGGTTTCCGCCGGGTCGGACGAGCCGAACGCGCTGATCGGCGTTGGCGAGGGAGGGCGGTACACGCCCAATCTGCGCGCGACCCAGGTCGAGATCCATGACGGGATGGTTGCGGTCAGCCAGAATCGCGCGCCCAGCCTGCGCTTCGATATCGGGGCGTTGAACACGCTGGCGGCGCCGCTACTGCCGGCCGGGTTCTACTACAAGACTTTCATGTGGCCGCGCGGGTTCTGGGACAAGGTTTACGAACCGCTGATCCGTCGTGCTGCCGGGCTGGGCCGCGCGCCCACGGAGCCGGACCCTGACCATTATGCGCTGCATTATGCCCATTGCGACGTGCTGGTGGCGGGCGGCGGGCCGGCCGGCCTGGCGGCGGCACTAGCGGCGGGGCAGGCTGGGGCGCGGGTTATCCTGTGCGATGAGAATGCCGAATTCGGCGGCAGCCTGCTGGCCGATACGTACAGCCTCATCGATGGCTTACCCGGTGGGGAGTGGGTGGCGCGCATCGTCGCCGAACTGGAGCGGCTGCCGAATGTGCAATTGCTGACCCGCTGTTCGGCCTTCAATTACGGTCCGCACAACATGGTGGCGCTGAACCAGCGCCTGGCCGACCATCTGGCGACGCCGCCGGCCCATATGCCGCGTGAGCGGATCTGGCAGGTGCGGGCGCGCGAGGTAGTGCTGGCGGCGGGCGCGCTGGAACGGGTGCTGGTCTTCGAGGGCAATGACCGCCCCGGCATCATGCTGGCCAGCGCCGCGCGGACCTATCTGCATCGCTACGGCGTCGCCTGTGGCCGCAAGGCGGTGGTGGTGACGGCTGACGATGCGGCCTATCGCGTAGCGCTGGATCTGGCCGAGGCCGGAGTGAAAATCGCGGCGATTGCCGATCTGCGTTCCACGCCGGGTGGCCCGTTGGTCGAGGCCGTGCGGGCACGGGGAATCGAAATTCTGCCTGCGACCACCATTCAGCGCGCGCATGGTCATCTGCGGGTGACGGGGGCCGAACTGGCGCCGGTCGGGGCGGATGGTGGGGTAGGGAAGGGACGGACTGTCTCGTGCGATCTGGTGCTGATGTCGGGTGGCTTCACGCCCAGCCTGCATCTGCATAGCCAGGCGCGCGGGGCGCTGCGTTTCGACGATGCGCTGGGAGTCTATCTCCCCGGCGAATCGATCGAGCGCGTGCGGTCGGCCGGGTCGTGCCGGGGCATGTTTGCGCTGGACGACGTCCTGCGCGACGGGGTCGCTGCCGGACTGGCGGCGACGGGTGGCAAAAGCGGGCCGGAATGGGCGGTGACGCGCCAGGACGCGCCGGGGACGGGGGGCTTCGCGGGCGCATTGCCGCGTCGTGGCCCCGGCCATCTGGCGCTGGCCTTTGTCGATTTCCAGAACGATGTCACGGCCAAGGATGTGAAACTGGCGGTGCGGGAGGGTTTCCGCTCCATCGAGCATGTCAAGCGCTACACCACCACCGGCATGGCGACCGACCAGGGCAAGGGCTCCAACGTCAACGCGCTGGCCATTGTCTCCAACGTGCTGGGGCGCAGGCCGGAGGAGATCGGGCTGACGACCTATCGACCGCCTTATACGCCGGTGACGTTCGGCGCCTTCGCCGGCCATGCGCGCGGCGACCAGTTCGATCCGCTGCGTCTGCCGCCGATGGATGCGTGGGCGCGCGCGCAGGGGGCGGTGTTCGAGGATGTCGGGCTTTGGCGTCGGGCGCGCTATTTCCCCCGCGTGGGCGAGGACATGGCGGCGGCAGTGGCGCGCGAATGCCGCGCGGTGCGTGCGGCGGCCGGCATCTTCGATGCTTCGACCCTTGGCAAGATCGAAGTGGCGGGCCCGGACGCGGCGGAATTCATGAACCGCTTCTACGTCAATGTCTGGACGAAGCTGGGCGTCGGCAAATGCCGCTACGGGCTGGTGTGTCGCGATAGCGGCTTTGTCTATGATGACGGGGTGGTCGGGCGGATTGCCGCCGACCGGTTCCATGTCACCACGACCACCGGCGGGGCGGCAGGCGTGCTGAACATGATGGAGGATTACCTCCAGACCGAGTGGGCCGACTTGGATGTATGGCTGACCTCGATCACCGAAGAATGGGCGGTGATCGCGCTTCAGGGGCCGCGCGCGCGCGACATCCTGGCGCCGCTGGTGGACGGGCTGGATATCTCGGCCGGTGCGATGCCGCACATGACGCTGCGCGAGGGCAGTATCGGCGGCGTGCCGATGCGGCTGTTCCGCGTCAGTTTCACCGGGGAATTGGGCTATGAGATCAATGTGCCGTCCAGCCAGGCGCAGGCGGTCTGGGATCGTGTCTGGCAGGCTGGGGCGTCACTGGGCCTGACGCCCTATGGTACCGAGGCAATGCATGTGCTGCGGGCCGAGAAAGGCTACCTGATCGTCGGGCAGGAAACCGATGGCACCATGACCCCCGCCGATGTCGGCTGCGGCTGGGCGGTCAGCAAGGTCAAGCCGGATTTCATCGGCAAGCGGGCCCTTGCCCTGCCGGCCATGTACGCGCCGGACCGGTTGCAGATGGTCGGCGTGCTGACCGACGACCCCCGGACGATGCTGGAAGAAGGCATGCAACTTGTCACCGCCGCCGAAACCCCGATTCCGACATCGGCGGAGGGGCATGTGACGTCCTCCTATTTCAGTCCAGCGCTGGGCCGCTCCATTGCGATTGCGATGGTGAAGGGCGGCCGTGGCCGGATGGGCGCCGCCCTGTATGCGCTGCGCCTGGATGGGCCGGCGCTGAAGGTCACGCTGGTTGATCCTGTCTTCTACGATCCCGAGGGGGCGCGCCTGAATGGTTGAGATCGCCGAAGGCTGTGCGCTTGCCGGCCTGCCCCCCATGGTCCGGCTGGTATTGCAGGGACGCGCGGCGGCGCTGGATGCCGCCGCCACATCGCTGGGGCTGGCGGCCCCGCCGCCGATGCTGCGTGCGGCATCGGGCACGGGTGGAACGGCGCTGAGGCTGGGGCCGTTCGAACTGCTGATCCTGCCTACGCCGGACGGACGCGCCGGGGTGGATACCGCGCTGGCCACGGTGCCGCACAGTCTGGTGGAAGTCAGCGACCGCAATGTCGGTTTCATGCTGGAGGGCGCACGGGCAGCCGACATTCTGGCCGGTCTCTGCCCGCTGGATTTCGCGCTGTCGTCCTTCCCGGTCGGGATGATGACGCGCACACTGCTGGACAAGGCCGGCGCGATGATCTGGCGCACGGATGCCCAGTCCTTTCACATCGAGGTCTGGCGGTCGTTCGGGCCATATGTCGAGGCGCAACTGCGCGAAGTGGCGCAGGGCATTTCTTTCTCGCTTCTGGCGGTCTGAAAAAAATGGATGACGGAAAAAGGAAATAGGGACAGCATATCGATATCGTAATGTCCTGGGTGGGGACTAGGAGGCGGATGTGCCCGTCGCCCTTCGCAACAGGACGGCCGCCGGCCGATGGAGAGCGTTGTGCCATGCCGAAATACGATGCCGAGGCGGTAAGGGCCCTGATTGCCCGTCGTCGACCGGGACATGCGCTGGAAGGCGCGTTCTACACCGACCCGGAAATCTTCCGGGCCGATATCGATGCCATTTTTCACCAGCACTGGATTTATGTGGCGGTGGAATGCGAGGTGCCGGAGCCTGGCGATGCGCTGGCGGTGGATATCGGTGCGTCGTCCGTCGTGATCGTCCGCGGCGACGACGAGCAGGTTCGTGCCTTCCACAATGTCTGCCGCCATCGCGGCGCGCGGCTGTTGCCGCCGGGACCGTCCATCGTCGGCAATCTGGTCTGCCCCTATCATGCCTGGACCTACGGGCTGGATGGCGACCTGAAATTCGCCGAACATATGGGCGACGGTTTCGATCCGTCCTGCCACGGGCTGCGCCCGGTGGCGATGCGCTCGGTCGGCGGGTTGCTGTTCATATGCCTGGCGGAAACGCCGCCCGACGATATCGACGATCTGGCGCGGCAGATCGAGCCGTATCTGGCACCGCATGATCTGCGCAACACGCGCGTCGCGCATTCGGCGGACTTGGTCGAATATGGCAACTGGAAGCTCGTGATGGAAAATAATCGCGAATGCTACCATTGCACGCCCAATCATCCGGAACTGACGATTCCGCTCTTCGCCTACGGGTTCGGCTTCGCTCCTGAGGAGTTGACGCCGGAAGGGCAGGAACAGGCGGCACGGTACGAAACGCTGCGCCAGACCTCTCATGCGGCCTGGGAGGAAGCGGGCCTGCCCTCGCGCCTGATCGAGCATCTGGACGACCGCCCCACCGGTTTTCGCACCGAACGCCTGCCGTTGGACGGCGCGGGCGAAAGCCAGACGATGGACACGATGGCGGCCTGCCGCGTTCCGCTCGGTTCGATCAGCGACAAGGCAGCCGGAGGGCTGCATTTCTGGACCCAGCCCAATTCGTGGCATCATTTCATGAGCGATCATGTCGTGACCTTCACCGCGTTGCCGCTGGATGAGGGACGCACGCTGGTCCGCACCAAATGGCTGGTCCACAAGGATGCCGTGGAAGGTGTGGATTATGATCTGGAGAAGTTGACCGACATCTGGAACGTGACCAACCGTCAGGATGCCGATCTGGTGGAGATGACGCAGCGCGGGGTCGCGGACCCGGCTTACGTGCCCGGCCCTTATTCGCCTTATACCGAAGGACTGGTCGAGAAATTCATGCTCTGGTACCTGGCGCGCCTGCGCGCACATCTGGGCTGAGCGCCGCATGACGACCGTCGAGGCCCTGCCGCCCTTCTGGGACCCGGAACAGGACGAAATGCTGGTCTGTCGCGCCGTGCGGCGGCAGACCCATGATGTGGCGACCTTTATTCTGACCGCGCCTGCGCCGCGCCGGTTCCGCTACCGGCCGGGGCAGTTCATGACCTTTACCATCATGATCGGGGATGTCGTGTATCATCGCTGCTACACGCTCTCCTCCTCACCCAGCCGGCCGGACGCGGTGGCGATCACGGTCAAGCGCGTGGCCGGCGGCCCGGTGTCGAACTGGCTGCATGATCATCTGCGGCCGGGGATGGAGATCGCGGCGCTGGGCCCGGCGGGGGATTTCGTGCTGGATGTGCCGCCGGACGGTGCGGCGGAACGATATGTGTTTCTGTCGGCGGGCAGCGGCATCACGCCGGTGATGTCGATGGCGCGGCACATGGTCGATACGCGCTTCGATGTCGATGCCGTATTCCTGCATTCCGCCCGCTCGCCGAACGACCTGATTTTCGAACGCGAACTGGCATGGATGGAAAGCCAGGCACCGTCGCTGCGGGTGCGGATGATCTGCGAGCACGATACGCCCTGGCGGCGTTGGCCGGGTGCGATGGGGCGGATCGACGCGGCGCTGCTGATGCGCGAGGTGCCCGATCTTCTCGCCCGCCGCTGGTTCGTCTGCGGGCCCGAGGGCTATCGCCAGGCAGTGCGGGCGTTGGCCACGCAAGCCGGGCTGGATATGGAGCGCTTCCACGAGGAAAGTTTCGATTTTGGCGAACTGGTGCCACAGGAGGCCGACGATTCCGAGCAGGATGTTGTGCCCGGTGGCGTGCGATATGCAGTCAGCTTCACCCGAAGCCGGCGCGAGATTGCCTGTGCCGGTGATACGCCGGTTCTGTCCGCCGCGCGGGCTGCCGGGATGCGCCTGCCGGCGTCCTGCGCGCGGGGCATGTGCGGAACGTGCAAATGCAGGTTGGTATCCGGCACGGTGGAGATGAAACATGACGGTGGCATCCGCCAGCGTGAGATCGACCAGGGCATGATCCTGATCTGTTGCGCGCGCCCCACCAGCGATCTCGTGATCGAGCGTTAGAGCGATGGCTCCACGCGCCAGCGACCTCGCCAGCCTGCGCCGTTTCGGGTTCCTGACGCTGAAGACCTATTCGCTGATCGCTGTCAGCAACGCGATCGAGGCGTTGCGCATGGCCAATCGGGTGACCGGGCGCGAGGATTATGCCTGGCGGGTGCTGAGCCTGGATGGCGCGCCGATTGCCGCCAGTAACGGATTGTCGCTGCATCCGACCGAAGCGCTGGGGGACGCCGAGGGGCTCGATGTGCTGTTCGTGTGCGGTGGGATCGATGTCCGCGGTGCCACCAGCCAGGAGCTGCGGGTGGCGCTGCGCCGGCTGGCGCGGCAGCGGATCGTGATCGGGGCGTTGTGTACCGGCACTTTTGCCCTGGCTGAAGCCGGGCTGCTGCGTGGTTATCGCTGTGCGATCCATTGGGAAAATCTGGGCGCGATCCGCGAGGAATTTCCCGAGATCGATATTGTGGACGAGATGTTCGTGATCGATCGCGATCGCATCACCTGCACTGGTGGCGCGGTGCCGTTGGATATGATGCTGCGGATCATCGCCACCCATCTCGGCCCGGCGCGCGCCCGCGAAATCGCGACGCAGTTCCTGCTGGAGCGCGACCGGGCGGGGAGCGAGGTTCAGCCCGTCACCACGCTGGACCCCTTGCCGCCATCGATGGGCCGCGCCGTGCAGCTGATGGAAAGCCGTATCGACCAGAAGCTGAGCGTAGGTGAGATCGCGCGCGCCGCCGGCCTGTCGGAACGCCAGTTGGAACGGCTGTTCCGCACCTATACCGGTGCCACGCCGGTCGCTTATCTGGCCGCGACACGGCTGGAGCGCGCACGGCGCCTGCTGCGGCAGACCGGCATGTCGATCACGGATATCGGCATTGCCTGTGGCTTCATGTCCCTGGCCCATTTCTCGACCGCCTTCCGTAACCGGTTCGGCTATGCCCCGCGCCAGGAACGTCAGCGGCAGGCAGGCTGAAGGAACGAATATGATCCCCTATGCCGACGCCCTGCTGAAGCCGTTGCGCATCAAGTCGATGGTCATCCGCAACCGGGTGATGAGCACCAGCCATGCACCGGGCTATGGCGTCGATGGCAAACCGCAGGAGCGCTACCAGCTTTATCACGCCGAGAAGGCGAAGGGCGGCATCGGGCTGACCATGTTCGGTGGTTCCTCCTCGGTCGAACTGGACAGCCCGGCCACGCCGTGGAGCCAGATCGCGGTCTCCGACGACAGCGTGATCCCGTATTTCCGCCAGTTCGCGGACCGGGTGCATGGCCATGGCGCCCGGTTGATGATCCAGTTGACCCATATGGGGCGCCGTACGCGGTGGGATACCGATGCGTGGCTGCCGGTGATCGGGCCCTCGGTCCGGCGCGAGCCGGCATCGCGGTCGATCCCCAAGGAGATGGAGCCGGAGGATATTACCCGTGTCGTCCGTGCCTTTGGTGCTGCCGCGCGGCGATGTCGCGAGGGCGGGTTGGACGGGCTCGAAATCTCGGGGGCGCATGGTCATCTGCTGGACCAGTTCTGGAGCCCATCGGTCAATCACCGGCACGATGCCTATGGTGGCAGTTTGGAACACCGGATGCGCTTCGGCATCGAGGTTCTGAGCGCGATCCGTGAGGCGACCGGGGATGATTACGTGGTCGGCATGCGCATGTCGGGCGATGAACTGATGAAGGGGGGGCTTACGCAGGAGGATTGTATTGCGATTGCCGAGGACTACGCGCGTCGAGGATTGATCGATTTCGTCAATGTCATCGGCGGGCAGGCGCGTGATGAGATGGCGCATGCGGTCTCGCTGCCTAACATGGCGTTTCCCGTCGCGCCTTTTCTCGGCTTGGCCAGCGCGATCAAGCGGGCCGTGGATATTCCCGTTTTTCACGCCCAGCGCATCACCGACCTGGCGACGGCGGCCCGCGCGGTGGCCGAGGGGCATGTCGACATGGTGGCGATGACCCGCGCGCATATCGCCGACCCGCATCTGGTCAGGAAACTGGCGGCTGGGCACGAGGACGATATCCGCCAATGTGTGGGGGCGGGCTATTGCATCGACCGGATCTATGTCGGTGGCGACGCGCTGTGCCTGCAGAATGCGGCGACGGGCCGCGAGGCGACGATGCCGCACGAGATCGCGCCGGCGCCGCTGACGCGGCGCGTGGTCATTGTCGGGGCCGGCGTGGCGGGGCTGGAGGCCGCGCGGGTCTGTGCCCAGCGTGGCCATCAGGTGACGCTGTTCGAACGAGAGGACCGCACTGGTGGGCAGGTGAACCTGGCGGCCCGCGCGACGTGGCGCGAGGCGCTGTCAGGCATTGTGCGCTGGCTGGACGGGCAGGTGCGCAAGCTGGGGGTCGACCTGCGACTGGGCGAGGACGCGACGGCGACCGACATCCTGCTGCGCGCGCCGGATGTGGTGATTGTGGCGACGGGCGGTGATGCGATCCGGGGTGACGATCCGGGCAGCGACCTGCACCATACGACGCGGGACGTGCTGGCGGGACGGGTTGCGCCGACGGGCAGCGTGCTGATCTTCGACGAAATGGGGCAGCATAATGCGTCCTCGGTAGCGGAATTGCTGGCCACGCGGGGGTGTCTGGTCGAGCTGGTGACGCATGATCGGCTGGTGGCGCAGGAGGTCGGTACCACCAATCAGCCGGTGCATCTGCGCGAATTCTATCGGCTGAACGTTGTGACGACGCCGAACATGGAGCTGACCGAGACCTGGCGCGAGGGCAACCGGCTGGTCGCCGTGCTGCGCAACACCATGACGGGTGCGGAAGAGGAGCGGGTGGTCGATCACATCGTGGTCGATCGCGGCGGGACGCCGGATACGATTGTTTATGACGGGTTGAAGGCGGCCTCGGCCAATGAAGGGCAGACCGACGTGCACGCGCTGGTCGCCGGACGGCCCCAGCCGGTGATGGAACGGATCCGGGTCGGGGAGTATGCGCTGTTCCGTATCGGCGATGCCGTGGCGGCGCGTAACGTCCATGCCGCGCTCTATGACGCGCTGCGGCTGTGCAAGGATCTCTAGCCTGATGCGCGCGCTGATCGTGGGGGAGATCGGGGGCATTGCGCTGGCGGCGGCGGTGGGTTGGCTGGTGCTGCTGGCGCGTTGGCTGAAGGGGCGCCCGGCGACCGGTTGGCTGGCCGGGCTGCGTCAGGTGCCCGGGCGCTATCTGGTGGATGTGCATCATGTCGTCGCGCGCCGTCCGGCGGCGGCGCGGATGCATGCGATGGCGGCCGGGGGCGTATTGGGTGGGTTGGCGCTGGCGCTGCTGGCGGCTCTGCTGGGTGCGGGGGGGATCGTCTGGGCGCTGGCGGCGCTGGCTTTTGGAATGGGGGGTATCGGTGCGCTGCTGGTGTGGCGGCGACGGGTGCCGAAGACGCCGCCCGCCTTGTCGGGAGGCGTATTCCTGTGGCTGCCGGCAGCTCTGGCCGCATGGTGTGTGGGCAATGGATTGGCCGCCCTGTTCATGGCGATCGGCGCGTCGGCGCTGCCGGTGATCCTGTCGGTGGTGCTGGGCGGCTTGGGCGGGGTGGCGCTGCTGCGGTTGGTGGCGCTGGGGCCGATGCGCCATGCGTTGGCGGGCGTGGCATGGCTGGCCGGTCATACGCGGCCGGGCCGCTTCAGCGGGAAGGGGCGCGATACGGGGTTACGGCCGCTCGATCTTGCGGCGCCGCGTCTGGGCGTGCTGGTGCCTGCCGATTTTTCGGGGCCGGAACTGGCTGGTTTCGATGCCTGCATCCAGTGCGGGCGGTGCGAGGAGGCGTGCCCTGCTTTCGCCGCCGGGCAGCGCCTGAACCCCAAGGCGCTGATCCAGGCCCTGTCGGGGGCGATGCGTGCCGTGCCGCCTCCTTATGCCGGGCGGCCGGCACCATCGGCGCCGGTGTTGCGGGGCAAGGGGGGAATGGAAGAGCCTATCGTCGGCAATGTGCTGCATCGCGACACGCTGTGGGCCTGTACCACTTGTCGCGCCTGTGTCGAGGAGTGTCCGATGCTGATCGAGCATGTCGACGCGGTGGTGGCGCTGCGTCGGGGACAAACCCTGATGCTGGGGGCCACGCGTGACGGCGCGGCGCAGGCATTGCGGGCTTCGCGCGAGCGGGCCGAGCCGGGCGGCCGGGATCTGGCGGCGCGGGGGGACATGATTGCGGCCCTCGATGTGCCGGTGGTGCCGCCGGGGGGCGAGACGGACATCCTGCTGTGGCTGGGTGAGGGGGCGTTCGACGCGCGCTATGGCCGCACATTGCGCGCGCTGGTCACGCTGATGCGCCGGGCCGGACTGCGCTTCGCCACCCTGGGCGGGGACGAGGTCGATTGCGGGGATCTGGCGCGCCGTCTGGGGGATGAG
The DNA here is from genome assembly GCF_014174215.1 of Gluconacetobacter tumulicola. GTDB lineage: Bacteria > Pseudomonadota > Alphaproteobacteria > Acetobacterales > Acetobacteraceae > Gluconacetobacter > Gluconacetobacter tumulicola. The sequence goes on from NZ_JABEQL010000002.1 coordinate 79,082, forward strand.
GCGACATTCCAGGCTCTGGCGGCGGAAGCCATCTCGGCGCTGAATGCGCGGCGCTTTACGAAGATCGTTACCGCCGATCCGCATGTGTTGCATGTGCTGCGCAACGAGTATCCGGCGCTGGGCGGCCGGTGGGAGATTCAGCACCATACCGGCCTGCTGGACGAACTGGTGCGCGACGGGCGGCTGCGCCTGGAGCGGCGGGAAGGTGCGCGCGTCGCCTATCACGATCCCTGCTATCTGGGCCGGTACAATGGCGAGATCGATGCGCCCCGCCGCCTGCTGGATGCAGCCTGCACCGACCGGGTGGAAATGGCGCGCCATGGCATGCGCGCCATGTGCTGTGGCGGCGGGGGCGGCAGTCCGGTCAGCGATGTCGATGCCGTCACCCGCATTCCGGACCTGCGGATGGAGCAGGCGCGGGCGGCGGGAGCGAGCCTGGTGGCGGTGGCCTGCCCCGGCTGCACCGCGATGCTGGAAGGCGTGACCGGCCCGCGCCCCGAGATCCGTGACGTGGCCGAACTGGTGCTGGCGGCGGTGGTGGCATGAGCAATGGTGTGATGACGGGGCGGCCCAGACGCGATCCACGTGCGGAACGGGCGCGTTGCCTGGTGCCGGGCGGTGCCCGGCCGCGTCTGGCGCGTGCCGGCCGGGATGGTATGGCGATTGCGCCGGATGCCGGGCCGCGTGAGCCCGTGATGATTCGCGTCGAAACGCCTGTCTTCTGGGTTGCGGCGGTCGTCGAGGCGCCGAATGGGCGGCTGGATCGCTGGGCGCGCCAGACTTTGGGGGCGGCGCGTGTGTTGGCGGGGGCGGATGGTGGCGTCGTTGCCTTGCTGGCTGGGAGAGATGCGGGCGAGGCAGTTGGCGAGGCGGGTGCGGACCGTGTGGTGTGGCTGGATACGGCCATTGGTCCGGACGCGATGCCGGGGGTGATGCTGGCGGCGCTGGCGCCGTTTGCGCCGCGCCATGTGGTGCTGGCGGAAACGCCGGCGGGGGGGGATTGGGCGCGCCGGCTGGCTGCGCGGTCGGGGTGGCCGATCCAGACCGGAATTGAAATGCTGAGCGCGCGCCAGGCGATCCGGCCTGTTGGGGCCGTGCGGCGCGAGCGGGCGGCCGTGCCGGCCCGAGTACTGACCCTGCCGATCGATCGTGTCGCGCCTTATGGCGGGACGCGGCGCGAAGGCCGGCCATGCCCGCCGCCGGACGTGCCGGCGATGGCGGCGCGGATGCAGGTCGGGCCGGTGATGGCGGCGCAGGCTGCCGGCATTCCCCTGGCCGAGGCGCCGTTTGTGATGGCGGCGGGGCAGGGGGTGGTTGATTTTGAAAGTTTTCATACCCTGTCTAGACTTATGGGTGCGACCGAGGGGGCGAGCCGTGTGGTGTGCGATGCCGGGCTGATGCCGCGCGCGGCGCAGGTCGGTGCGTCGGGCACGGTGCTGGACGCGCGCTGCTATCTGGCGTTCGGCATTGCCGGTGCGCCGCAGCATCTTCAGGGATTGGGCAAGGTGGAGCATGTGGTGGCGGTCAATACCGACCTGCATGCGGCGATCGTCGCGCGGGCGGGGCTGTCGATCATTGCCGATGCGCAGGCGGTCATGCCGGCGCTGATCGCGCTGCTGCGGGGGGAAGGGTGATGCGCAGCGTGGTGCTGCTCTCGGGCGGGATCGACCCTGTCTCCGGCCGTTCGGCTCCGCCGCGCGGCGAGATTGCGGCGATCGGGCTGGCGCTGTCGGCGGGCGGGGCGGTCGGTGGGTTGCATGTGGGTCTGCCGGCGGCGGCCCTGGGGCAGGCGGCCGGTCATGGGCTGGGACAGATCGCGTGTCTGCGGGGGGTGGGCGATCCCGTCGCGATTCTGGCGGCGCATCTGTCTGCCGCGCCGCCCGATCTGGTACTGGCGGGGTCGCGGGCCTGTGGTGGCGAGGATAGCGGCATGCTGCCCTATCTGCTGGCCGAGCGGCTTGGCTGGCCGCTGCTTGCCGGCGTGATGGCGATCGGTGCCGGGGCGGATGGCTGGCTGCCGGTGACGATCGGCCTGCCGTTGGGGGCGCGGCAGGACGCGCGGATCAGGCTGCCCTGCATCCTGTGCGCGCATGATGCGGCGCCGGCGCCGCCCTTTGTCTTCGACCGCGCGCGGCGGGTGGCGATGCATACGGTCGCTGTGGCGGATGCGGAGACCATCGCCCCGCTGGAAGGGACGGAGCGACCCTATCGTGCGCGCCCCCGGCTGATCGGGTCGGCCGCGCCGGCTGGTGGAGGGCGGGTGCTGGACAATCCGGACCCTGCCGAGGCGGCGCGGGTGCTGCTTGACCATCTGCGGGCGCTCGGCATGCTGGGCGCATGAGAAGGAACATCCATTGATGCGTGAAGATCTGCGTGCCCTGCTGGAGCGGCTGGATTTCCAGCCGCGCGGCGTCAGCCATCCGCCCGTCCGCACGGTGGAGGAAGCGCATCTGCATTATGCGGGGCTGGATGGGGTGCATACCAAGAATGCCTTCCTGAAGGATGCAAAGGGCGTTCTGGTGCTGGTGAGTGTGCCGGCGGACCGGCGGCTGGACATGAAGGCCCTGCCGGGGCTGATCGGGACCAAGCGCCTGTCCTTCGGTAGTCCGGAGCTGATGCGTGCGGTGCTGGATACCGAACCGGGGGCGCTGGGGCCGCTCAGCCTGGTGGCCGATACGCAGCGCCAGGTCCGCTTTGCCATCGAATCCTCGCTGCTGGAGGCCGATGCCATCACCTGTCATCCGCTGGACAATACCGAAACCTGGGTGTTTCCCCGCGCCGTGCTGATCCGCCTGCTGGCCGATCTGGGGGTGGAACCGGTGGTCTTTACCCTGCCGGCGGAGGGGTAGGGCCCGTCGCCACGTGCAGTGGCGATGCGGAAATATCGAGAAGAACCGGGGAAAATCCTTTGCGGTCGCCGTCACTCTGGATGGGAATGGCGGCGGGGGACGGGATCTGGACGGTCGAGGCGGTCAGGGTTCGCGTGCCCTTCTGCTGCTCGATTCTGCCGAGGAACAGCGAGAGAATGGTCCTGACCAGGGCCAGCTTGCCGGATGTTTCGAACAGGATGACGGAAAAATTCCTGTCCCCGTGCGCGGAGTGGCGCGTCAGCTCGTATTTTCCGGCGTAGAGCGAGCCTTTCGAGACGATGACGGTCGTGGCGCGATGGGGAATATCGTCGATCAGCGCGGTAAATTCCGTCAATTCGAACCGGAAGAGGGATGAGAGCGTGCTGACGGCATAGGCGGCGCGGCCTACCCATGCTTTCAGCCGCGTCGAGGTGCCGTGGACGATGTGGGCGTCGAACCCGATGCTGGCCATCTGTACGAAAAGCTGGCGCCCCGCCTTTGTGTGGAGATAGCCGGGCCAGATGGTCGTGAAATGGCCGGCCTGGATCAGGGCGGCGTTCCTGATCTCGTTGAAGGGGATCTTCAGCTCGTGCGCCAGCACGTTGGCCGAGCCGAGGGGGAGGATGCCCAGGATGGCGGAGGTGCCGATCATGCCCGCCGCGACTTCCGCGATCGTGCCGTCTCCGCCCGCCGCGACGATGTGGGAATAGAGCCCGCTGGCGGCGGCGTCGCGGGCAAGGATGGTCGCGTGGCCGGGATATTGTGTCCGCGCGATTGTCGTGCGCGGGCCGGCCTGCTCCAGATGGCGTACGAAGCGGGAAATTCTTGAACGACTATGATGTCCGGCCGTCGGGTTTGTAATGATAATGACTTTTTTCATCGAAAAAATTCATCTTCCGGGAAATGTCCGCGATCCTATACACGTCCCCGGGGATGAAAGACATGACCGGTCCGGTCAGTCCGGAAACACCACCGTGCGATGCCCGTTGACGATCACGCGCCGTTGCAGATGGTAATGCACGGCCTTGGACAGCACGCGCCGTTCCACGTCGCGGCCCTTGCGGATCAGGTCGTCGGGCGTGTCGGCGTGCGAGATGCGTTCGACATCCTGTTCGATGATCGGGCCTTCGTCGAGGTCTGCCGTGACGTAGTGGGCGGTGGCGCCGATGAGCTTGACGCCGCGGGCCTGGGCCTGGTGATAGGGGCGCGATCCCTTGAAGCTGGGCAGGAAGGAATGGTGGATGTTGATGCAGCGGCCGGAGAGTTTCGCCGCCATCTCGTTCGACAATACCTGCATGTAGCGGGCCAGCACGACCAGGTCGGCCCCGATTTCGGTCACCAGGCGCCATAGCTGCTCTTCCTGCGCCGCCTTGGTCATGGGGGTGACGGGCAGGTAGTGGAACGGGATGTCGTCGGTGGCGACGGCGCGGGTGGCCTCGCGCGGGTGGTTCGACACGATGGCCACCGGGTCCATCGCCAGTTCGCCGATGCGCCAGCGATAGAGCAGGTCGGCCAGGCAATGGTCGAATTTCGACACCATGATCAGCACGCGCTGCCGCGCGCCGGCCGGATAGAACTGCCAGTGCGCGTCGAACCGGGCCGCCACCCCGACCAGGATTGCCCGGTCGGGCGGGGTGGCGGCGGTGAAGGCGATGCGCATGAAGAACTGGCCCTCCGCCAGATCCGCATGCTGATGGATCTCGATGATGTTCGCGCCCGCATCGAACAGGCAGCCCGACCAGGCGGCGACCAGGCCTGTCTGGCTGGCGCAGGTGACGATGAGGATATGGGCGTCGGCATAGGCCATGGTCGGGGTGTCCTTACCGGTCGGAGAACAGCCTGATGCCGGCATGGGACAGCACGTCCGGCGCGGCGCGGCGGGCGGCGAAGTCGGGCAGGGCCGTGCGATGGCAGGCGCTGGGGCTGATGCCGAACATGTTCTTGAAATGACGGGAGAAATGCGAGCAGTCGGAAAAGCCCATCTCGATGGCGATTTCGGTCACGCTCATTTCGCCGGCTTCCAGCAGGGCGCGGGCGTGGCGCAGGCGCAATGTGCGATAGAAATCCTGCGGCTTGCGGCCCAGCGTGGTCTGGAACAGCCGTTCGAGCTGGCGGCTGGAGATCCCCAGCCGGGCGGCGAGCTGCGCGATCGGCAGCGGGCGCGCCATGTTCTGTTCCATGTGTAACACCGCGCGCCGCACCCGAGGGTCGGCGAAGCGGGTGGCCGAGGCCAGGGTCGGCGGCTGGGGTTGCAGCCTTGTCTGGTTGCCGGCGGCGCCGGCGCGTTCCATCAGCAGGATATGACTGGCCTTGAGCCCCGCCGGGCGGCCGATGCTGCGTTCGATCAGGTGCATGGCCACGTCGGCCGCCGCCCCGCCGCCGGAGCAGGTGATGCGGTCGCCATCGTCGAGGAACATCTGGTCGCTGACCGGCTCGTGGGTGGGAAAGGCCTCCTGGAAATCCTGGCGATGGTACCAGCTGACGCAGACGCGGCGATTGTCCATCAGCCCGGCGCGGCACAGGGCGAAGGTGCCGGTGCAGACGCCGATCAGGGTGATGCCCATCGCGGCGGCGCGGCGCAGCCAGGCGGTGGTGACGTAATCGATCTGCTCCTGCCCGTGCAGCAGGCCGCCGACCACGACGATATGGTCGAAGGCCCTGGGATCGCCCAACGGGGCGTCGCGCGCGATGGCCACGCCGCAACTGGAGCGCACCGGATGGACCGAGGCGGAGAGGACCTGCCAGGAACAGTGGATGGGGCGGCTGCGATCGTCCTTGTCGGCGGCGAGGCGCAGATGGTCGACGAACAGGGCGAAGGCGGACAGCGTGAAATGCTCGGCCAGAACGAAGCCGACGCGCAGGCGCGGCTTGATGCCGGCCGATGCCCCTTCTGACATGATCATTCTCCCGATCGTGGCCGGCCCGTGCCGGGCGGTTTGATTGCTTGTCCGAAACGAGGATACGGAACCATAAGCGCGTGCCTCTTGTCCCGATACGACATAAATTTCATTCGATCCGTCAGATTCATCCGCCGGGCGCGAGAAATGCCTGCATGGCGGGCAGGGACGGCGCGCCATCGCGGGTGGTCACGCCGTCCAGCCAGGCGTGCCAGGCGTCGGGATGGCCGCGCAGCCAGCGCCGGGCGACCTGGGGCGGGGGCATATGGTCGCGCTGGATGGCCAGCATCATGATGTTCTCGTCGGGGATCGTGAAGCGGATCCGGGCCAGCAGGCGCGCCGCGTTGGGGCAGTCCGTGCGGTAGCCGCGCCGGATCACGGTATTGACGGTGGCGCCGCCATCGGGGCCGAAGACCTTGTCGCCGCCGGTCAGGTAGCGCAGGGCGAAGCGCAGGTTCATGGGATGGGGTTCCCACGCCAGGAACACGATCGGGCGGTGGCTCTGGATCATGCGGTCGACCTGGCTGAGCATGCCCTGCTCGCTGCTTTCCACCAGGCGGAAGCGTTGAAGCTGGAACTGGTTGGCGCGGATCATGTCCAGCACCAGCGCGTTGCCGTCATTGCCGGCTTCTAGCCCGAAGATCATGTAGCCCAGGCGCGAGCCCCATGCCGCGATGTCGCGATAATCGCGCAGGCCCGCCTGCCAGACATAATCGGGCACCGCCAGCGTGTAATGCGCGCCCGACAGGTTGGTGGCCAGCCGTTCCACGGACCCGTCGGCCAGGAACGGCGCGATCGGGGTGCTGCCCGAGGGTTCCCAATTGCTGAGAAACGCATCCACGCGCCGGTCGCGCATGGCCACGTAGGTCATGGTCAGGGCCAGCATCGGCGTGCGGGGCGCGTAGCCGAGTGCCTCGAACAGGGTGGCGGCGACGGCGGTGACCGCTTCGGCATCCGTCCAGCCGACATTGGACAGGCGGACCGGCGCGCAGGCGGCCGGATCGCCGGATGCGGCATGCGCCCCACCCGTCGGGAGGGCCAGCAGGATCAGAATCGCGAACAGGCGGGCGGTGCGGCTGGGCATGCGGACATTCCCCTTCTGACCGGCAGGGCTCCCGGCTATCATGTCGGGCCTGTCGGCCTGTCACCCGAATGTTCGCGTCGGATGACGGTTCGGTTCCGACATGAAACACAGGAAAACCGGATCGGGTCGATTTTTTTGTGTCGCTGGGCTGGCCCCGACATTCCCTCGCCGTGGCAAGGGCCTTATCAGACTGTCGGATATCCTGCCTGACCGATCGGAGCCCGTCATGTCCATTGCCACCGCGCGCGCGGTCATCGAGAGCTATTACCGCATCTTCAATTCCGGCGACCGTGCGGCCTTTCTGGCCCTGCTGACCGATGATGTCGTACATGACATCAACCAGGGCGGCAGCGAGAACGGGGTGGCGGCGTTCCGTGCCTTTCTGCAGCGCATGGACCGCTGCTATCGCGAGGAGATCCGCGACGTGGTGGTGATGGTCAATGACGATGGCAGCCGGGCGGCGGCGGAATTCGTCGTCCATGGCACCTATCTGAGCACCGACGAGGGGCTGCCGGAGGCCGCCGGCCAGACCTATGTGCTGCCGGCGGGGGCGTTCTTTACCCTGCGCGAAGGCAAGGTGGCGCGGATTTCGAATTACTACAACCTGCCGGAATGGACGCGGCAGGTTACAGGCGGGTAGGAGCCTGCATCGCGATCCGTACAATGCGGATTTAAAAATTGCCGTTCAGCGCAGAAGGGATTGGGGAGCGTTGAGTGCCTGGCGGGCGCGGGCCGCGTCGGCCGGGGTGACGGGGGAGGCGCGGTTGCCCCAGCTGTTGCGCAGGAAGGTCGTGACGTCGGCGACCTGGGCGTCCGTCAGTTTCCAGGCGAAGGCCGGCATGCTGGTGCCGCGGTCGTTGCCGTGCGTGATCGCGGACTGGGCGCCCTGCAGGATCACGTTGAGGGCGCTGGCCGGATCGGCCGACTGGACGCGCGCGTGGCCGGCCAGGGCCGGGACCATGCCCGGGATGCCTTGCCCGTCGGCGCCGTGGCAGGCGCGGCAGCTTTCGCCGTAGAGGCGCGCGCCGGCTTCCATCGCCGCCGTAGCCGGCGGGGCGGGCGGCGTGGCCTCCTGCCCGGGTGGGGTGGGCACCGATCGCAGATAGACCGCGATTGCCCGCAGGTCGGCGTCGGTCAGGAACTGGGTCGAGCGGCTGACGATCTCGGCCATCGGGCCGGCCGCGACCGCGCGGCGGCTGGTGCCGGTGTGCAGGTAGGCGACGATGTCCTCCTCCGTCCAGCCGCCCAATCCGGTGCGGGCGGCGTCATCCAGCGCCGGGGCGAACAGGCCCTCCAGCGGCGCGCCGCCCAGATAGGCGCGCACATCGTCGGCCCCCAGGCGGTTCTTGGGCGAATGGCAGGTTGTGCAATGACCCAGGCCGGTCACCAGATAGGCGCCGCGATTCCATTGCGCGTCGCGCGTGGGATCGGCGCGGAACGGTGCCGGGTCGAAATAGAGCAGCGACCAGACGAAGGCCGACAGCAGGCGGATATTGAAGGGAAAGCGTAGCTGGTTGGTCGCCACCGCGTTGCGTACCGGCGGCTGGCTGGCGAGATAGGCCTTGATGTCCAGGATATCGCGGTCGCTGGCCCTGGCATAGGTATTGAACGGCATGGCGGCATAGAGCCGCTGGCCCCTGCCGCCGATCCCGCGTTTGACCGCGCGCAGGAACTGCGCGTCCGTCCAGCCGCCGATGCCGGTTGCGGTGTCGGGCGTGATGTTGCTGCCCAGCAGGGTGCCGAAGGCGGTACGGATGGCCCGTCCGCCCGCGAAGGGACGGCCGCCGGGTGCCGTGTGGCACGCCACGCAGTCCCCGGCCGCCGCCAGATAGGCGCCACGCGCCACCGCCCCCTGGTCGGGGGTGGTGGCCTGGCCCGTTGCGCGGGCCGGCGATGCGCCGGCCCCGATCAGCAGCAGGGCCGCGCAGGCGGCGCGGCGCGCGCGGTTGCGGCCGCCGGTCACTGTTTGGCGAACAGCTGGTCCATCGAACGGAGGGCCTTGAATTCCAGGGCATTGCCGGCCGGGTCGAAGAAGAACATCGTGGCCTGCTCGCCCGGCAGGCCCTTGAAGCGGACCTGCGGTTCCAGGACGAAGGGAATATTGTGCGCGCGCACGCGCTCGGCCAGGGCTTCCCAGCTTTCCATGTCCAGCACGACGCCGAAATGCGGGATCGGCACGTTGTGGCCATCGACCGCGCCGCTGCCCGTGCCGCCGCCATGGGGGTCGCGGGGGCCGGTGCAATGGGTGACGATCTGGTTGCCGAACAGGTCGAAATCGATCCAGCTATCGGAGCTGCGCCCCTCGGGGCAGCCCAGGACCTCGCCATAGAAATGGCGGGCGGCGTCGAGATCGTCCACGGGAAAGGCAAGATGGAACGGCGAAGACATTTTCTGTTTCTCCTGATGGTTTATGGATGATTCTGTTATTGATGCGGCGGTGTGGCGCTAGGCGCGCGCCTGGAACCATTCGGCGCGGAACGGCATGCGGTCCGGCCGTCGTCCTGTGGCGTGGAGCAATGCCTGCGAGATGGCGGGGGCCAGCGGCGCCACCATGATCTCGCCCGCGCCCTGGGGCGGCCGGTCGCTTTCGACGATGACCGGAACAATTTCGGGCATTTCGGCGATGGACAGCAGCGGATAGTCGACGAAGTTCGACTGTTCCGCCGCGCCGTCGCGGAAGGTGATTTCGCTTTTCAGCGCGGAGGTCAGGGCAAAACCGATTCCGCCCTGGATCTGGGCGTTGAAGGTATTGTGGTTGACGACCAGCCCGGCATCCATCGCGCAGACCACGCGGGCCACCTTCCAGCGGTCGCCCACGCGCTTGAGTTCCACCACCTCGGCGCACTCCGACACGAACGAGCCGCCGCGCCCGAAATAGGTGTTGAAGGCGATGCCGCGCGCGATGTCCGGGCCGGCCGGCCGGTCCCATCCCGCCGCCTGGGCGGCCGCGTCCAGGACCCGCAGCCCGGCGGGGTAGTTGCGCAGCAGGTGTCGGCGATAGGCGTACTGGTCGATGCCGGCATGATGGGCGAGATCGGTGATGAAGCTTTCCCAGAACAGCACGCCGGCGCTCGACCCGACCGAGCGCATGAAATAGACCGGGATCGGCAGCGGCGTCTGGATGACGTCCACATGGAAATTGGGGATGGCGTAGGTCTGCTGGTACAGCCCGTCGACCATGCTTTCGTCATAGTCGCCCAGCGGTGTCTTGGTCAGCCAGTTCGGCCGGGTGGTGGCGAACAGCGACTGGCCGCAGACCCGCGCGTGGACCGCCAGCGGGTAGCCCTCGGCATCCAGCACCGCGCGCAGCCGGCCCTTGTTGTTGGGCCGGAAATGATCGTGCTGGATATCCATCTCGCGCGTGCGGATCAGCTTGACCGGGCGGCCGAGCGCCTTGGCCGCCCTGGCCGCCTGCGCGACGAAGGCCGGCACGATCTTGCCGCCGAAACTGCCGCCCAGGAAGCCGACATGCAGGTGAACCTGGTCCTCGTGCATGCCGCAGATCTTGGCCACGGCCGTGACGGTGGCGTCCGTGCTCTGGATCGAGCCCCAGACATCCACCCGGTCCTTCTGCACATGGACCGTTGCGTTCATCGGCTCCATCGCGGCATGGGCCAGGTGGGGAACGCTGAAGCGGCTTTCGATCACCCGGTCCGGATGCTGGCCGATGATCTTGAGCGCGTCGCCCTGCGAGAGCGCCGGCACGCCGATTTCGGCTTCCAGCCCCGCTTCGGCCAGATTGTCGATCAGCGCGGTCGACAGGTGGCCGTTCTCGCCGGCCGAGAAGACGACATCCAGCAGGTCGATCGCGCGCTGGGCCTGCCAGTAGCGATCGGCGACGGCGATGACGGCGTCGTCCAGTTTCAGGATGTGACGCACCCCGGGCTGCTTCAGCACCTCGGCCTCGTTGCGGACGGCGACCAGCCATCCGCCGATGGCCGGCGCGATGCGGATGGCGGCGTTGAGCATGTCCGGCAGCGTGACGTCGAGCCCGAAGATGGCCGAGCCATTGGTCTTGGCCGCCGTGTCGCGGCGGGGCAGGGATTTGCCGATCAGCCGGAAGGCGCTGCGGTCCTTCAGCGGCGGATCGGACGGTACGGGCAGCTTCGCCGCGTCGGGGGCCAGCGTGCCGTAGGCCAGCTTTTCCCCCGTCACCCGGTTGTGTACCCAGCCGTCGCGCGTCTCGCACTGTCCGGGGGGCACGCCCCAGCGCGTGGCGGCGGCGCTGACCAACATGATGCGTGCCGCCGCCCCGGCCGTGCGCAGCCGGGCGTACAGCTTGGTGGTCGAGGTGGAGGCGCCTTCCTTCTGCGACGGTTTTTCGTTGCGGAACTGGATCTTGTAGGCGTCGCGCCCCATCACCCAGCGCACGGCGACGGCCGGCCAGTCGGCATCCAGCTCCTCGGCCAGGATACTGGGCAGGACGGTGTACGAGCCCTGGCCGACCTCCGGCTGGCACAGGCCGAGGGTGACGGTGCCGGCCTGGTCGATGAAGATCCAGTCCGTCAGTTCGGATTCCGCGACCTCGCCCCGCCGGGCGATGGCTGCGTCCAGCGGGACGGCCAGCACCGCGCCGAAGGCGGCCGCGACCTCAAGGAAACGGCGCCGGCCCAGCAGGACAGGGGATGGGTGGTGCGACATGACCGTGCCTCCTGTCACGCCCGCCGGGCGGCGGCGTGGATGGCCGCGCGGATGCGGATATAGGTCGCGCAGCGGCAGAGATTGGTGATGGCCTGGTCGATATCCTGATCGGTGGGGTTGGGATTGCGGGCCAGCAGGGACGTGGTGGCCATGATCATGCCCGACTGGCAGTAGCCGCATTGCGGCACGTCCAGTTCGTTCCAGGCCTGGTGCACGGGATTGGTCTCGTCGGTCGGCAATCCCTCGATCGTGGTCACGGCGCGCCCGCGCACATGGCCGACCGCCATGACGCAGGTGCGTACGGCCTCGCCGTCCAGATGCATGGTGCAGGCGCCGCACATGCCGATCCCGCAGCCGAACTTGCTGCCCGTCAGGCCGAAATGCTCGCGCACCGCCCACAGGAGGGGCACGTCGTCGGGCCCGTCGAAGGTGACGGGCTTGCCGTTGAGGCTGAAAGTGACCGACATCGATGCTCCTTCTGGAAGGCCCGGCGCAGCCGGGCGGTGTCAGAGCCTGACCGGAAATGTGGGCTGGTGAGCGAGAGCGGCCCGACAGGGCCGCGGCCGGCGTGTGTTTTCGAGCATCGCAGCGCAGCGGCCTCTATGGCCGTGAGCAGTGAAGCGCAGAAAACGCGCGTCGGATCGCCATCAGCACGCATTTACGGTCAGGCTCTCAGACGGTGGCGTAGAGCGTGGCGTATGGCCGCGCGCCATCCTGTTCGCGGCTACGCAGCAATTGCAGCACGCCGGCCGCCAGCCGGGCGTTGTGGTCGCGCATGACGGTGTAGGCGGTCTCGGGATCGCCCGCGACGATCGCCCGCATGACCGCGCCATGATCGTCATGCGACCGGGTCAGGCGTTCGCCGTTTTCCAGCGGCTGGGCCTGGCGGAACGCGGCTAGGCGGGTGCGCAGGTCGCGCATCAGTTCCGCCAGGGTATGGTTGTGGGCGCCGCGCCCGATCAGATCATGGAACTGCTGGTTGATGGCCCAGTACGCCTTGCGGTCGCCGCGCGCGGAGGCGTCCTTGCCCTGCTCGTACAGGTCCTGCAGCAGGCTCTTTTCCAGCGCGTTCATTTTCTGCGACGCCAGTCGGGCGCACAGCGCCTCGATCTCGCATTCCGCGTCCAGCATGTCGGCCAGCTGGTCGAGGCTGATCTGCGTGACCACCGCCCCGCGCCGGGGCTGGAATTCGATCAGTCCCCTTGCCGCCAGTTCCTTCAGCGCCTCGCGCACCGGGGTGCGCGACACGCCGAAGCTGGCGGCCAGGCCCTGCTCGTCCAGTTTCTGGCCGGGCTGCAGCTGGCCATGGATGATCTGTTCGGCCAGGCGGTTATATATATCTTCGGCATATGTCGACATGAAGGGCTCCTTGCGTTCAATCCCGCTTCAACTGTGTACCAGATTCGGCGGAGACTTGCCCTGCATGCAAGCAGCGATATGATTTTCCAGCGCCGAGAGCTGCGCGGCCTGCGCCTGCGGCGACCGGCCGGCCAGATGGGGTGTGAGGATGAGATTGGGCAGCGCGCGCAGCCGTGGCGGCGCGAGCGGTTCGCCCTCGAACACATCCAGCGCGGCGCCGGCGATGACGCCGTCCTCCAGCGCCGCGATCAGGGCCGTGGTATCGACCACGCTGCCGCGCCCGATATTGACTAGGAACCCCTGCGGCCCGAGTGCCCGCAGCAATGCGGCATCGACCAGATGGCGCGTCTGCGCCCCGCCGGGGCAGGCCACCACCAGATAGTCGGCGCGCGTGGCCATGGCCGTCAGGTCGGCCACATGTTCCGCGCCCCTGAAGGGACGCGGGGCGCGGGCGTGATAGAGGACGCGCATGTCGAACCCCAGCGCGCGGGTGGCGATGGCCTGGCCGATCTGCCCGAAACCCAGCAGGCCCAGCGTGCGCTCGTGCGGCGCCGGGCGCGGCTGGCGCAGATCCTCCCACCGGCCCGCGCGCACGCCCTGGTCCAGCCGGAGCAGGTCGCGCGAGATGGCCAGCAGCAGCGCCATGGCGTGATCGGCCACCGTGTGGGCGTTTGCGCCGGGGGTATTGGATACCAGCACCCCCCGCGCCTGCGCCGCACCGAGATCGACATTCTCGTGCCCCACCCCGGTACACAAGACCCATCGCAGCGCGGGCAGTGCTGCCATGTCGTCGGCCGACAGCCCGACCGAGCCGTTGGTGACGACAAGACGGACCAGCGCCCGCACCCCCTGGTCGAGCAGCGCGACCGGTGTGGCCGGCCCCGGCCATTCGACGACGTTTCCATGCCGCGCCAGCATCATCCAGGCGGGCTCGGCCAGCGGGACGCGCGTCAGGATCGCCATGGCGTCATCGGGTCCGGGCCGGGACGGGGGGTGGGACAGGCGTGTCACGGTGTCAGGCCGCGACCACGTTCTTGACCGCGCCGCGCCAGCCGCTCTCGGTCATGTCGAAGACGATGCCTTCGGGGGTCTTGTACTTGACCTCGTAGAACACGTTCGGATCGGTTTCCTTGCGGCCGGTCACATAGGCGCCGCCGGCCTCGGTCACCTTGCTGCCGGCCTCTTCCAGACTGTCGACCCAGACGCCGAAATGGATCAGGCCGTAATAGCCCTTCTGATTTTCGAAGCCCGGTACCGGCTCGTCGCCGAAATTCAGCAGCGCGATATTCACGATGCCGTCCGACATATAGATGCCCCGCATGGCGCGGCCGGCGCGCTGCATGCCGAAAGCCTGTTCGAAGAATGTCGCCGCCGCCTCGGGGTCCGGCACGGACAGGGCGATATGTCTCAGCTTGCTCGTCTCACTCATGGGTCACTCTCGTCCTTGATATACGCACGTGCCGCCTGAGCCTCATCAGGGCGGAGCTTCACTATGCATAGGAATACAATTCTGCGCTACAAAATACTTTGACAGAGAATTGTATTTTTGCCTAGCCTGCGAGCAAGGCAGGAGGGGTGCGTGTCGACGATCGGTCGAAGCCTGCCGTCAAATGGATCACATGATTGAAAAAGATGCAGATCTGTGAGGGCGGGCGATTGGTGCGTGACGATTTCCTGTGCGATCCGACGGGTTTTGCCCAGCTGACGCCGGAGCAGCGCGCTCGCATGCGGACGATCGGGGCGTGCTGGAACGACGATATCGTGGCCCATCGTGCGGAGATGGTGGCGCTGTATTCCCCGCTGGCCGCCGGCGCGCCCAAGGCCGCGAAGGTTGTCCGTGACATTGCCTACGGACCCGACGCGCGGCAGGTGCTCGACATCTTCTGCCCCGACGGTCAGGCGGGGGCGCGGCCGGTCGTCGTCTTTATCCATGGGGGGCGTTTACCCGTGGTGCCAAGAGCGCGAATGGCGAGATCTATGACAATGTCCTGCACTGGTTCGCCCGGCTGGGCTATGTCGGCGTCAATGTCGAATACCGTCTGGCGCCTGCCGTCACCTGGCCCGATGGCGCGTGGGACGTGCTGGACGCGCTGACCTGGGTGCGGGACAGCATTGCCGCCCATGGCGGCGACCCGGCGCGGGTGCATGTGATCGGCCATTCGGCGGGCGGCAGCCATCTGGCCACCGCCGCGCTGGAGCCGGGATTGGGCGGGCTGCCGGCGGGGGTTCGCAGCCTGGCGCTGGTCAGCGGCCGACTGCGTGCCGACCGGCGCCCCGACAACCCCAATGCGGGCAATGTGGCGGCCTATTTCGGCCCGGACGAAAGCCTGTATGCCGCGCGATCGCCCGTGAGCCGTGCCGCGGACTGCCCGCTGCCGGTGCTGGTGGCCGTTGCGGAATTCGAGAACCGGCACCTGGATACGTACGGCGCGGAATTTGCGCACGCCGTGGCGCGGGCAGGCCGGGTGCCTGTGCGCTGGGTCCGCCTGGCGGGCCACAACCACACGTCGATCGTCGCCCATCTCAACACCGGAGAGGAAGGATTTGGCCGCGCGCTCGATGCCTTCTTCCGCTTAAATGATTCCGTGTCCGATTCGGAACGGAACCGAACAGGAGCCTCGTAGGACAGATGCAGAAACGGATCATGATCGTCGGCGCCGGCCCTGTGGGCATGGTCTGCGCCCTGGCCCTGGGGCGGCAGGGATTCGACGTCACCGTCGTCGAACGCGAGGCCGGACCGGTGATGGACCAGCGCGCGGCGTCGCTGCACCCGACCACGCTGGCCATGCTGGGCGAGCTGGGCATTGGCGAGACGATTATCGACAAGGGGCTGATCGCGCCGAAATACCAGTTCCACGACCGTGTCAGTGGCGAGATCGTGGCGGAATTCGACCTGTCCACCATGGCCGACGAATTCCGCTATCCTTATGTGCTGCAATACGAACAATATAAATTCACCGACGATGTCAGCACCCGTTATGCCGACGAGATCGGGATTGCGGTGCTGTTCTCGACCGAAGCGACGCAGATCGTCCAGCATGCGGACGGCGTGACCGTCACGCTGGAGCATGACGGTGCGCAGGAGGTGCGGGAGTACGATTATCTGATCGGCGCCGATGGCGGACGCAGCATCGTGCGCAAGTCGCAGGACATTGCCTTCGAGGGCTTTACCTATGACGAGCGGTTCGTGAAGATCGCGACCTTCTTCGATTTCGGCGCGCAGCGGCCGGACTATGCCTTCCGCAATTATTTCTCGGACCCGAATGAGTGGTGCAACCTGTTCAAGGTGCGCGGCGCGGACGGCAAGGGGTTGTGGCGCGCGATCTTTCCCACCCGGGTCGGCGAGTCCGAGGAAGAGGCGCTGAGTCATGCCGGCATCCAGGGGCGGTTGCAGAAATTCTTCCCCAAGGCCGGCGATTACGACATTGCCTATTCCAACATGTATGCCGTCAACCAGCGTGTCGCGGCCACCTTCCGCAGGGGGCGCGTGCTGCTGGCGGGGGATTCGGCGCATGTGAACAACCCGATCGGCGGCATGGGCATGAATGGCGGCATTCATGACGCCGTCAATCTGAGCGAGAAGCTGGGCCAGGTTCTGCGCGGCGAGGCCGATGCGGCGGTGCTGGACCTGTACAGCCGGCAGCGGCGCAAGGCCGCGGTGGATTTCGTCCAGGCCCAGACCATCCAGAACAAGCGCCTGCTGGAAGAACGCGACCCTGAAATCCGCGCCCGGCATCTGCGTGACCTGCGCGACGCGGCCGCCGACCCCGAACGGGCCCGGGCCTTCATGCGGCGCGCGTCGCTGGCCGACAGCCTGAAGGCGGCGGCTTCCGTGACCTGATTTTCTGCCCGCTTCGTGCCATGCCCCCAGACAAGGATCGCAGAATGCCCCTCGCCAATGTCGAGACGTCCGCCATTCCGGCGACGTCGGCCCCCAGGACGAAGCCCGGCGCCGGTCCCCTTGGCTGGTATACGGGCCTGTCGAAGGTCGAAAAGATCACCTTCTGGAGCTGCTATGGCGGCGTGGCGCTGGATGCGATGGATCTGCGCATCTTCAGCTTCCTGATCCCTGTGCTGATGAAGGCCTGGCATGTCGCGCCCGCCCAGGCCGGGCTGCTGGGCAGCGCGGCCCTGTACGCGGCGGCGGCCGGCGGGTGGATGACCGGCCTGCTGGGCGACTGGTTCGGGCGCGTGAAGGCGATGCAGTTCACGATCGTCATCTATTCGCTGTTCACGTTCCTCAGCGGCTTCGCCACCAGCTACGAGCAATTGTTCATCTGCCGGACGATCCAGGGGTTCGGTTTCGGTGGTGAAATCACCGCCGGCGTGGTGCTGATGGCCGAGATCGTCGGGCATCGGAACCGGGGCCGCGCCGTGGGATGCCTGCAAAGCGGCGTGGCCGTGGGCTGGGCCCTGGCCGCCATCATCGCCAGCGTCGCGATTGCGCTGCTGCCGGAATCCATTGCCTGGCGCGCGGTGTTCTGGTCGGGCATCCTGCCCGGGCTGCTGCTGATCGTGATCCGGCGGCATGTGGACGAGCCCGCAATATACAAGGAATGTCGCGAGCAGGCGATCGAGCGTGCGGCGCGAATGAAGATCCATGACATTTTCCGCCCCGCCATCCTGCGGCGGACGACGCTGTCCACCGTGCTGGCCCTGGGCGTGCAGACCAGCGGCCTGGGCATTTCGACCTGGCTGCCCGCCTATCTGACGCTGTCGCGCCACCTGTCGCACGGTGCCACCGGGCTGTATGTCATCGTGCTGACGGCGGGTGCCTTCTTTGGCTATATCGGCAGCGCCTATCTGTCGGATCGCTGGGGCCGGCGGCCCAATTTCCTTGTCTATGTTACGGGCAGCATTGCCATCCTGGCCATCTATCTCTGCCTGCCGATGCCGGGTTGGGCGCTGCTGGTGGCGGGCTTTCCGCTCGGCTTCTTCTCGCAGGGGCTCTATGGCGGCATGGGCACCTTCTTTTCCGAACTGTTTCCCACGGCGATCCGTGCCAGCGGCACCAGCTTCGCCTATAGCGCCGGGCGCCTGGGTGCGGCGTCGGGCGTGGCCTTGGTGGGCGCGCTGGCCCATGGGGTGGGGATCGGCGCCGCGCTGCTGTGGGTCTGCCTGGCCAGCTATGTGCTGGTGCTGATCGCGACGATCCTGCTGCCCGAGACCGGTCGGAACGGGCGCCTCGCCCACTGACGCGTGCCCCGGCACACGGGCCGGGGATTTCGTTTCTTCCAAGAAATTTCTTTGCGCCGGCCGTGGTGCCGGTGTCCGCGATCCGCGTGAATCGCTCATCAGGCCGGCAGATGGCATGCCTGATGGGCGCGGCGGGATTTTTTACTGCTCTTATGTATACAAAACGGACGGAAAAAGTGTTTTTCCGAGTCTGTGTCTACGTAACGGCATCAAAATGATATCGACATATCGTTTCGGTATGCGGTATAATCTGGATCACATGATGATCGGGGTGAAAACATGCGTAAGACCATTTTCGGTATAACGCGCCGGAGCCTGCGGACGGTCCTGCTGATGGGTGCCGGCCCCTGCGCGCTCGCACTTCCCGCCCTGGCGGCGACGGCACAGCATCAGGTGCCGGGCCATGGCCCCCACCCGGCAACCGCCCGCCAGCCGGCCCGCTCGACGGATGCCGGCCCGGCCCGCAAGGAAGCCGCCACCACGCCGGCCAAGCCGGCGGGCCATGATGCGCAGGGGCTGGAGGAAGTGACCGTGTCGGCGACGCGGCGCACCACCAGCGTCCAGCATACGCCGATGGCGATCGATGCGATCAGCGGCCGCGTGCTGACGCAGATGCATGCCCAGGGCATTTCCGACTATGCCACGCAGATTCCGGGCCTGAGCATCCAGGACCAGGGGCCTGGCCAGAAGCGCCTTGCCATCCGCAACCTGACCGCGGCCGGCGAGCCGCAGGTGGGCATGTATCTCGACGAAATTCCGATCGTCGGCTTTACCGGCGAGAATACGGATGCGGGGTCGGCCCAGCCCGACGTGAAATTGTGGGACATGCAGCGCATCGAGGTGCTGAAGGGCCCGCAGGGCACGCTCTATGGCTCGGGCTCGGAAGGCGGCACCGTCCGCATCATCTCGGAACGGCCGGACCTGGCGAAGTTCGGCGGCCGCGTCGACACGTCGGTTTCGACCTATGCCACGGGCGGATTCAATAATTCACAGAATGGAACGATCAATATTCCGATCATAAAGGACAAGCTGGCGATTCGCCTTTCGGCCTATCGCGACAGCAACGCGGGATGGATCAAGGAATATTACCTGCAGCAGAACGGTACCAACTGGGTGCATAATGCCGGCGGGCGGCTGAACATCCGCTATCGTCCGATGGAGAACTGGACGATTGACTTTATCGGCTATCGCCAGAACACGAATACCGGCGACCTGTTCAACCTCAACCCCCAGTTCGATTCCGTCGCCCACAGCAAATGGGCAGCGGCCAATTTCGTCAAGCAGCCGATGACGGACCAGTTCCAGGCCTACAACCTCATTTCCACCAATCACATGCATTGGACGACGTTGACCGCCATTGCGTCCTGGCAGGAACGCAAGATGGAATATACGCATGATACGTCATTCAATTACGGAAATGATTGCAGTGGTGGCGATTTCTGGAACTGCTATCCGCTGGCGCAGTACCAGCAGCGTCTGGCATCGGGCCAGATCAACGCGGTGAACGACCGCCAGCGCGTCAGCGCCTGGACGGCCGAGGTGCGGCTGTCCGCGCCCAGCCATGCCCGAATCCAGTGGACGGGCGGCGTGTTCTACCAGATGCGCAAGAACATGTTCAATCTGTACTATGGCGGGGTGGATTCCGCCGGCTTCTTCGACCGGATGTCGGACGGTTATGCCCCGACCACCAAATATGCCCGGGCGAACTGGGACGACACGCAGCAGATCGCGGAATTCGGCGAACTGACCTATCCCATCACCTCGAAGCTGAAAGTCACTGGCGGGGTACGCGTCTTCCAGGTTTCGCGCACCTTGAACACGCTGTCGATCATGCCCTTCATGGATTTCAGCGCCGTGCCCACCTACTACCCGAAGCTGTCGGCGAAGGAGAATTCCGCGACAGGAAAGTTCCTGGTGTCGTATGACATCACGCCGAACGCGATGGTCTATGCCGAGGCGGCGGAAGGCTATCGCATCGGCGGGCCCAACCTGCCGATCGGCTTTACCGTGCAGCAGGCCCCGCCCTATCAGCCGGATACGGTGTGGGACTATGAATTCGGCTGGAAGACCGGCTGGTGGAACAACCGCGTGACCTTCAACGGCGCCTTCTACCGGATGAACTGGTCGAACGTGCAGCAGCAGGGTACAGACCCGACGGGTGCCTTCGATTATATCGTCAATGCCGGGTCGGCCGCCGCGACGGGGTTCGAGGCCGAACTGGCAGCCCGGCCGATCCGCGCGCTGCAACTGGGGCTGGGTACCAACTATGCCGACGCCCAGCTGGTCGGGCGCCAGCCCTATCAGCCGCTGGCGGTCAACCAGACGCATGCCGGCGACCCGCTGCCCTACGTGCCGCGCTGGACGCTGAATGCCAACGCCACCTACACGTTCGACGTACTGGGCCACGAGACCTATCTGCGCGGCGATATCGCCTACCAGAGCGGGCGCAGCACGGCCTTCAACCGCGCCAATCCCGACTATATCTATCTGGGCGGCTGGTTTCTGGCGAACGTCAATCTGGGCATGAAATTCGGCCGCTACAGTGCGCAGATCTTCGCCAGCAATATCCTGAACCGGCAGACGCGCGTGTCGGGCCACGTCAATTCGGTGATGCCGGTCTATTATAACTCCTCGCCGCCGGCGACGGTCGGGCTCGACCTGTCCGCGACGTTCTGACGGCATAGCGCCGGACCGTCCGGTCCGGGAATGGCGGGCCGGCGCGGGGGAAATTCCGCGCCGGTCTTGCTGTTGGTTTTTCCCATTTTCGGAGTCCCGTCCATGCATTTTGCCCCCTATGCCCGGTCGCGCCCCCTGCGGATCGGGCTGGCTGGCCTCGGCTCGATCGGCATTCAGGTGGCGCGCCTGCTGGATGCGGGGATTCCCGGCCTGGAACTGGCCGCCGTGGCGGCGGGGGACCAGGATCGGGCCCGCGCGCGGCTGGCCGGCCTGGCGAATCCGCCGCCCGTGGGCGACCTGGCCATGCTGGGGGAATGCGATATGGTGGTCGAGATGCTGCCTTCGCGCCTGTTCGTGGATATCGCGCGGCCGACCCTGGCGCGAGGGGCGACGCTGATCGTGGCCTCGGTCGGCGCGCTTTTGTCCAACATGGAGCTGATCGACCTGGCCCGTGCCGGCGGGGGGCGGATATTGGTGCCCAGTGGCGCCATCCTGGGGCTGGATGCGATCAAGGCCGCCTGTGAAAGCCGGGTGGCGTCGATCCGGATCGACACCCGCAAATCGCCCGCCAGCCTGGCCGGTGCGCCGCATATCGTCGCGAATGCGATCGATATCCATGCCATTGCCGCGCCCACCGTGATTTTTACCGGCACGGCGGATGAGGCCGCCATCGCCTTTCCGGCCAATACCAATGTCGCCGCCGCCCTGGCGCTGGCCGGGCTGGGGCCCGCGCGCACGGATGTTCGCGTGATTGCCGACCCGGCGGTGGACCGCAATATCCACACGATTACGGTCGAGGCCGATTCCGCGCGCTTTACCGCGACGATCGAGATCGTGCCCAATGCGGAAAATCCCCGCAGCGGGCAGTTGACTCCGCGTTCGATCGTCGCCTGCCTGCGCGATCTGGTCTCGCCGATCCGCATCGGCAGTTGAGCGGGCCGTCGGGCAGCGGGGGGACGATCAGCATTCCGGGAAATTGACCGCCAGGCCGCCCAGCGCCGTTTCCTTGTAGCGGTGGTTCATGTCGCGGCCGGTTTCCGCCATGGTGCGGATGACCTGATCGAGCGAGACATGATGGGCGCCGTCGCCATGCATGGCCAGCGAGGCGGCGTTGATGGCCTTGACCGCGCCGAAGGCGTTGCGTTCGATGCAGGGGATCTGCACCAGGCCGGCGACCGGGTCGCAGGTCATGCCCAGATGATGTTCCATGCCGATCTCGGCGGCGTTTTCGATCTGGAGCGGGGTCGCGCCCAGCGCCGCCGCCAGGCCCGCCGCCGCCATGGACGAGGCTACACCGACCTCGCCCTGGCAGCCGACCTCGGCGCCGGAGATCGAGGCGTTGAGCTTGAACAATCCGCCGACCGCCGCTGCCGTCAGCAGGAAATCATGCATGCCCTGGCGCGAGGCGTCGGGGCAGAAATCGCGGTAATAGCGCAGTACGGCCGGGATCACCCCCGCCGCGCCGTTGGTGGGCGCGGTGACGACGCGGCCGCCGGCGGCGTTTTCCTCGTTGACTGCGATGGCGAACAGGCTGACCCAGTCCATCGCCTCGTGCGGGGGGCGCTGGTTGAGGCGGGCGCGTTCCTGAAGGCGTTCGTGCAGTGCCGCCGCGCGGCGGCGGACCTTGATCCGGCCGGGCAGCGTGCCGTGCTGGACCAGGCCGCGTTCGACGCAGGCCATCATGGTGTCGATGATCCGGTCCAGATAGGCCGTGATTTCGGCATGGGGGCGTTCGGCATGGGGGCGGAGGCTTGCCTCGTTGGCCAGGACGATTTCCGCGATGCTCAACCCGCTTTCGCGCGTGCGGTCCAGCAGTTCGATGCCGCTGGTGAAATCCAGCTTCATGTCGGGCTGGGCGTAGCCGGCCTGTTTCGTCGCGTCCTCGGGCACGATGAAGCCGCCGCCGACCGAACAGAAGCGTGCGGTGTCCAGCACCGTGCCGTCGGCGGAAAGGGCCTGGAACTGCATTGTGTTGGGATGGACGGGCGGGGTCGTGTCGCGGTCCAGCACGATGTCGTGGGCGGGGTCGAAGGCGACGGCGCGGCCATGGACCGGCACCGTGCGGTCGGCGCCGATCGTGCGCACGATGTCGTCGGCGGCGTCGGGATCGACGCTCTCCGGCGTTTCGCCTGCCAGGCCGAGGATGACGGCCTTGTCGGTGGCGTGGCCGCTGGCGGTCCATGCCAGCGAGCCGTAGAGCGTGACGCGCAGGCGTGCGACGGGCATCGCGGGATCGAGATGCGCGATAAAGCGCCGGGCGGCGCGCATCGGCCCGACCGTATGGGACGAGGAGGGGCCGATGCCGATCTTGAAGAGGTCGAAGAGGCTGATCATGGGCGGTGATGGTGCGCCTGCCAGCGGCACGGCACAAGGAGGCGCGCGCCATCTGTACGGCGGAAAACGACAGAGGGCGCGCCGGAGGTCAGGCTTTGCCGAGGCGCTGCCGGGTCTGCCAGTTCGGGGCTTCGAAGAACGGGGCGTTGGAGGCGGGCAGGGGGGGCAGGCCCCTGATGTGATCGGCGGCTTTTTCCGCGATCATGATGGTCGGGCCGTTCAGGTTGCCGTTGGTGACGCGGGGCATGATCGAGGAATCGACCACGCGGAGGCCCTCGACCCCGATCACGCGGGTCTCGGGATCGACCACGGCCATCGGGTCGTCCGTGGCCCCCATCCTGCAGGTGCAGGAGGGGTGCAGCGCGCTTTCGACCTTCCGGCGGATGAAGGCGTCGATCCGGTCGTCGCTCGTGCAGTCGGTGCCGGGTTGCAGTTCCTGGCCCCGGAACGGGTCGAAGGCGGGCTGGGCAAAGATCTCGCGCGTCAGGCGCACGCAGGCGCGCATGTCGGTCCAGTCGTCCGGATGGCTCATGTAGTTGAACTGGATCTTCGGCTTTTCCGCCGGGTCGGCCGAGCGCAGGCGGACCCGGCCCCGGCTTTTCGAGCGCATCGGGCCGACATGGGCCTGGTAGCCATGGCCCTGCGCCAGGCCCTTGCCGTCATAGGTGACGGCAAGGGGCAGGAAATGGAACTGGATGTCGGGATAGCGGATGCCGGCGCGGCTGCGGATGAAGCCGCAGCTTTCGAAATGGTTGGTGGCGCCCAGCCCGTCCTTGAACAGCAGCCAGCGCAGGCCGATCCGGGCGCGGGCCCAGGGCGACATGGCGGAATAGAGCGTGACCGGCTGGCGGCAGGCGACCTGGAAGTAGAATTCCAGATGGTCCTGGAGATTTTCCCCCACGCCCGGCCGGTCGGCCAGGACCGTGATGCCGTGATCGCGCAGTTCCGCCGCCGGGCCGATTCCCGACAGTTTGAGAAGCTGCGGGGAGTTGATGGGACCGCCGCAGAGAATGATTTCGCGGATCGCGCGAACGGTATGGGACACGCCATGGCGCGTATAGGCCAGGCCGGTGGCGCGCCGGCCGTCGAAGAGGAGGCGCGTGACGCGGGCATGGGTTTCCAGCGTCAGGTTGGGGCGTTTGAGCGCCGGGCGCAGATAGGCGTTCGCGGTGCTCCAGCGCCGGCCGCGATACACCGTCATGCTCATCCGGTCGAAGCCTTCCTGGCGGAAGCCGTTATAATCGCCGGTGCGGCCGTAGCCGGCCTGTTCGCCCGCCTTCATCCAGGCGTCGTGCAGGGGATTGTCCAGCGTGCCGTATTGCGTGTGCAGCAGGCCACCGCGTCCGCGATAGGAATCCTCGCCCTCCGCGCAATCCTCGGCGCGGCGGAAATAGGGCAGGACGTGGCGATAGCCCCAGCCGGCAGCACCACTTTCCTCCCATTCCTGGTAATCCAGCGCGTGGCCGCGCACATAGACCATGCCGTTGATGGAGGAGGAGCCGCCGAGCCCCTTGCCGCGCGGGGTGTGCATGCGGCGATTGTCCAGATGCGGCTCCGGCTCGCTTTCGTAGAACCAGTTGAAGCGTTTCGAATGCATGGGCATGGCCAGGGCGCTGGGCATCTGCACGATGATCGAGCGGTCGCTGCCGCCGAATTCCAGCAGCAGGACGCGGCTGCGCCCGTCCTCGGTCAGGCGGTTGGCCAGCACGCAGCCGGCCGAGCCGGCGCCGACGATGATATAATCATAGTCCCGCATCAATAGGGTGCCTCGACATCGCCCAGCGCCACGTAGACGCTCTTGATCTGGGTGTAGTGATCGAGCGCCGCGCGGCTGTTCTCGCGGCCCAGGCCCGATTGCTTGTAGCCGCCGAAGGGGAGCTCGATCGGCGTGACGTTATACTGGTTGATCCAGCAGGTGCCGGCCTCCAGCCGCGCGATGACCCGGTGTGCACGGGCCAGGTCGCGGGTGAAGATGCCGGCGGCCAGGCCGAACGGGGTGGCGTTGGCGCGGGCGATCGCCTCCTCCTCGTCGGTGAAATCCAGGACCGCCATCACGGGGCCGAAGATTTCCTCGCGCACGATCGTCATTCCGTCATGGCAGTTGACGAACACGGTCGGCTCGACGAAGGCGCCCTGACGCAGGGCGCCGCGCGTGGCCCGCCGGCCACCGATCAGGAGTTCGGCGCCCTCCTTCTTCCCGGCGGCGATGTAGGACAGGACCTTGCGCATGTGATCGTCGGAGATCAGCGCGCCGACATCGGTTTTCGGGTCGAGCGGATCGCCGATCGTCATGGCCTGCACCCGTGCCTTCAGCCGTTCGAGGAACCGGTCGCGGATGCCGGATTGGACGAAGACGCGCGTTGCGTTGGAACAGACCTCGCCGGCCGAATAGAAATTGCCCAGCAGGGCGGCCGACACCGCATTGTCCAGGTCGGCATCGTCGAAGATGATCAGCGGCGATTTTCCGCCCAGTTCCAATGTGACATATTTCAGGGTGGCGGCGGCGTCCGCCATGACGCGGCGGCCGGTGCCGACCTCGCCGGTGAGGGATATTTTTCGGATCTGCGGTGCGCGGGTCAGCAATTGCCCGGTTTGCCGCGTACCCTGCACGACGTTGAACACGCCGTCGGGCAGGCCGGCCTCGCGGAATATGGCCGCCAGGCGCACGGCCGTGAGCGGGGTGAGTTCGGCGGGTTTGAAGATCATCGCGTTGCCGCAGGCCAGGGCCGGTGCGGCCTTCCAGCAGGCGATCTGGATCGGGTAGTTCCAGGCGCCGATCCCGGCCACGATGCCCAGCGGTTCGCGCCGTGTGTAGCCGAACGCCGTCGGCCCCAGATCGACGCAATCGCCGGTCATCGTCGCGGCAAGGGCGGCGAAATATTCCAACGCGTCGGCGCCGGACAGCACGTCGACGCTGGATGTCTCGGCGATCGGCTTGCCGGTGTCCAGCGTTTCGATCCGGGCCAGATCCGCATTGTCGCGGCGCAGCAGGTCGGCCGCGCGGCGCAGGATGCGGGCCCGTTCGGCGCCGGTGTGGGTGGCCCATGCGGCCTGCCCGCGCGTCGCGGCCTCGATGGCCTGTGCGACCATTGCCTCGCCGGCTTCCTCGACTTCCGCCAGCACATTGTTGGTTGCCGGATTGCGGGTTTCGAACCGTGCGCCGTTGCCGGTGGCGGGGCGGCCGTCGATCCAGCTTGTACACAGCCCCTCCGGCGGGCCGTGCAGGATCGCGGGGGGTGGGGAGAGTGACGGGGCGGCGTCGATCTGGCTGTCGAGAAAGGCGAGGACCTGCTGGCGGGGCATGCGGCTGTCGAACGCCGCCGGTGGGGCCAGGGCCGCGCGCAGCCATGTGCCGTCGATCAGCGAGGCCAGCGTGTCGGCCGTGGCATGGGCGCGTATCCGGGGCAGCAGGTGGCCGAGATCGTGCCGCAGGTTCGAGAGCATGCGGGCCTGGTAGGCGCGCTGGATGCGGCCCAGCGTCGGGCTATGGACGGCCTGCCCCCATAGGGCCAGCCAGATGGCGACCTGGCGGGTGGTGAACTGTTCGCCCCCCAGGCAGACGCCGATCAGGGCCTCCAGCCGGGCCCGTGGCCCCCGCGCGTCGCGGAGCGCGCGCGCGACGTCGGCCGACAGGGCGGCGGCGGTGCCGCGGAATGCCAGGCCGAGCAGCGCGTCCTTGTCGCCGAAATAATGGACCAGGAGCGGAGGAGAAACGCCGGCATGACGGGCGATGCGTGCCACCGTGGCGCCGGCGAAGCCGTGATCGACCAGCACGTCGCGCGTCGCGGCCACGAGTTCCCTGCGGCGCTTCAGTTCGACCGGCGTAAGAGCGGGAGGGGGCTGTTTCATGTGCGGAATGTGGCATGTATTGAACGTCTGTTCAATGTCGATTTCGTTCCTGTAAAAGTCGGAATTCTCTCTATCACTTTCCGATTTCATTTCGTTATATGTTCATTCAGTTCGCAGGGGTATCGACGTCCGCGATATCGAACACCGACAGACGGGAGCTGCGCGGATCATGGCGCCGGAACAATGGATCGCGGAGCACAAGATTCCGGTGGGTGCCGTCATGGCGGCCGTGGTGGATGTGGTCCGGAAGCATGGCCTGGGTGTCTTCGACGTGATCACCGATAGCGTCGGCTTCTGTGCCGATGGTCTGACCACGCTGCTGCTGGATCTGCCGCCCCTGCTGCTGGTGGTGGCCGCCATGGCGGGGGCGTGGTTCCTCCGCCGGTCGGTGGGGCTGGCGGCCCTGGTCGCGCTGGGGCTGCTGTTCATCATCAATCAGGGATACTGGAACGAGACGATGGCGACGCTGTCGCTTATCCTGTTCTCGACCGTCTTCTGCATGGCGGTCGGTGTTCCGCTGGGGATCGCCTGTGCGCATCGTCCCCGGCTGGCGCAGGCGTTGCAGCCGCTTCTGGACCTGATGCAGACCCTGCCGACCTTCGTCTATCTGATCCCGACGCTGATCCTGTTCGGCCTGGGCACCGTGCCGGGCATGATCTCCACCATCATCTTCGCCGTTCCCGCGCCGATCCGCATGACGCAGATGGGGATTGCCCGGGTGCCCCGGTCGCTGATCGAGGCCGGCGAGGCTTTCGGCGCCACCGGGCGGCAGATCCTGTGGAAGATCGAACTGCCTGCCGCACTCCCGATGATCCAGGCGGGGCTGACGCAATGCATCATGCTCAGCCTGTCGATGGTGGTGATCGCGGCGCTGGTCGGGGCCGGGGGGCTGGGGGTGCCGGTGGTGCGGGCGCTGAATACCGTGCAGGTCGATGCCGGGTTCGAGTCCGGATTCGTCATCGTGCTGCTGGCGATCATGCTCGATCGGGTCTGTCGTCCGAAGGATTCGGCTTCGTGAGCGAAGGGATCAACGCGGCGCTGGAGTTCCGCAATGTCGATATCCTGTTCGATCGCGGCAATCGTCGCGGCGCGATCGAGGCTGCGCTGGCCCGGCTTGATGCCGGCGAGACGCGCGAGGAGATCGGTCGCGCCCTGAAGGTGACCGTGGGGGTGGCGGGGGCGAACCTCGCGGTGGCGCGGGGCGAGATCAGCGTGCTGATGGGGCTGTCCGGCTCGGGCAAATCGACCCTGCTGCGGGCGGCCAACCGGTTGAACAGGCCGATACGGGGCGAAGTGCGGATCGGCAACGGCCTGGCGTGGCTGGATATCGCGCGTTGTGATGACGATACGCTGCGCACCCTGCGCAAGACGCGCATCGCGATGGTGTTTCAGCAGTTCGGCCTGCTGCCGTGGCGGACCGTGCGCGACAATGTGGGGTTCGGGCTGGAACTGCGCGGCATGGCGCCGTCGATCCGGCGGGACATCGTTGCCGAAAAGCTGGAACTGGTTGGTCTGGCGAACTGGGCCGATGCCCATGTCCATGAACTGTCGGGTGGCATGCAGCAGCGTGTCGGTCTGGCGCGCGCGTTTGCGACCGATGCCGACATCCTGCTGATGGACGAGCCGTTTTCAGCGCTCGACCCGCTGATCCGCCGGAAATTGCAGGACGAGCTTCTGGACCTCCAGAAACGGCTGAAGAAGACGATCCTGTTCGTCAGCCATGATATCGACGAGGCGCTGAAGATCGGCAGCCGTATCACGATCATGCGCGAGGGGCGGATCGTCCAGACCGGCACGCCGGATGATATCGCCTTGCGGCCGGTGGATGACTATGTCGCGGAATTCATCCGGCACATGAATCCGCTGCCGACCATTGTGGCTGCTGCCGTCATGCGGCGCTTCCAGGACCTGCCGCGCCGGCCGGACGGGATGCTGGATGGCGGGCGCATCGCCATAGCGCCGGACGCCGCGACCGCGACGATCGCCGATCGGGCCCTGGCCATCCGGCCGCATGGCGCGTGGACGCAGGGGGCGCTCTGCGTGGTTCCGGCCCAATTGAGCCTGGGCGAAATCATCGCCTTGCGCCAGCGCAGCGGCCTGCCCGTGCTGGTCGAGGTCGAAGGGCGGCTTGTCGGGCTGTGTGACGATGCGGACATTCTTCAGGCCCTGTGCGGGGAAGCCCGCTTTCGAGCAGGATAGCGCGCGTCGGGCCCCATTTCGGGTGGGTCGCTTTTCTTCAAGTGTCTGACGGATTCATCATTCCGAAATGACAATGATTGAACGAACATTCAGCTCTCCGCTTGGTTCCGTCGGACCGGCCGCCTGAACAATGGGACAGCCAACAATGAGACATGCCTCGTGTCTTCCGAGATGTCCGCTGCCGACCGGCATGGTCTCGCGAACATTCCTATCCTTTCTCTTGTTGACCTCCTGCATCGTCACGAGTCCGGATGCGGCGTTTTCGGCCGAGGCGGGGAATGGGGCCGGCAAGGCAGGCGGGTCACGGCATCGTCATGCGTCGAAGACCGATGCGCCCGCGTCCGGCCCGGCTGCGAGCCATACGGATGCCCGTTCGCGCGCGGGGGAAGACCTCATGGTGACGTCCATGCGGCATCATGCCAATGGGGCGACGGAAAGCATGACCCGCACCGAGATGGACAGGTTCGTCCAAGGCAGCAGCCCGATGATGATGCTGTCGCGCAAGCCGGGTATCAATTTCGTGGCCAACGATCCGCTGGGGGTCGATAGCTGGGGCTCCAGCCTGTATATGCGCGGGTTCCAGCAGGATCAGCTTGGCGTCACGCTGGATGGCGTGCCGCTGGGCGCGCAGACATACCTTCCCTATAACGGCCAGAGCATCAACTTCTCGATCCTGTCGGACAATATCGAGCGCATGGATGTCTCCGAGGGTGGTGGCGATGTGGCATTGCCTGCCACGACGAATCTGGGTGGCGCGATTCAGATCGTCTCGCGCGATCCGGCGGACAAGTTCGGCGGCAGGATTTCGCAGATGTTCGGCAGCTACAATGCTTTTCGTACTTTTGGACGCGTTGACAGCGGCAGGTTGAACGCATCGGGTACCAAATTCACGGTGTCTTACGCCCGATCCGACGGCAATAAATGGAAGGGGGATGGCGAGCAGTTTGATCAGCAGGTGAATGCCAAGCTTGTCCAGCCCATCGGGCAGGACAGCAATGTGAAGGTGTTTTTCAACTGGAACGATGCCACCCAGTTCAACTACGCCGACCAGACGATCGACATGCTGAACACGCTTGGTCATCGGAACGATTATTACTACCCTGATTATACGCGCGCCTATCTCGCTGCCGTCGGGGAATTCAGTGGTGCCCTGGCGGCTTACGACGCGGCAGGTGGGGATGCCCTGGATGCATCCTATTTTGACGGCGTGACGCATTCGTCGAGTTATCTGGGTGGCGTGAATGCTCATCTGGTGCTGAACCGGCGTCTGGCGTGGAATTCCGTGGTCTATGGGCAGGCTGCGAACCAGTGGGGTACCTGGACGACCCCCTATGTCAGTTCTCCCAATGGTGTGCCGCTTTCCGAGCAGATCAATTTTTCCGGAAACCAGAAGTTCGGCTTTACGACCGCGCTGGAATACAAGTTCAGGAAACATACGATCGATGCGGGTGTCTGGTACGAAAACAACCGTTACCATGTTGTACAGGATATGTTCCAGCAACCAGTGCCCGGTGAGGGTATTCCTGTCAGCGGTGTGCTGGGCAATTTTGGTACGCCGTTTCAGCGTAACTGGGGTGAGAATTTCAATACCAACAGTTTTCAGTTCCACCTCGAGGATAGCTATCGGCCGATTTCCAGCCTGACCTTCAGGGCCGGGTTCAAATCCATGCTGGTGACGACGGTCGGGGGAGCCACGGCGAACGACGCCGCCTATACCGGGCAGGAGCAGCTTGCCAATGGCAGCCTGACCAGCGCGAAGGCATTCCTGCCTCATGTCAATGGAGTATGGCATTTCCTGCCGGGGCATGAAGTCTATTTCGACGTCGCCCGCAATATGCGCGCTTACAGTTATGGCGGATATCAGCTGGGATCGACCTTTGGAGGGTTCGCCAATCAGGCAACGTTCGACAGTATCAGGAATACCCTGCGCCCGGAGACGGCCTGGGTCTACGATGTTGGATATCGCTATATTTCACAGATCGTTGGGGGTTCGCTCAACCTGTATCATGCGGATTTTTCCAATCGTATCCAGAACCTGACATCGGGCCCGATTACCGACCCGGTTTCCACGCCCATAGACGTAGGTGGCGTCAGCATGTACGGCGTCGACGCCGCGCTCACGCTTCGCCCGGTCAGGAATCTCTCGATTACGAATAGTATCAGCTATAATCATTCGACCTACGACGACAATATCATATCGGAAGGCGTGACCTATGCGCTGGCGGGCAAGAGGGTGGTCGCTTTTCCGCAATTGATGTACAAAGCCGATATTTCCTATAATTGGGGTCCGGCAAGTATTTATGCCAATGCCAATTACATGTCGAAGCGCTATTTCAGTTACGTCAACGATATGTCGGTGCCGGGTTACTGGCTGACGTCTTTGGGGGCAAGCTACCGATTCGGAAAGATCGGCCCACTGCATGATCTTAAATTCGATCTGAATATCTATAATCTTACGAACATATCGTACATTTCCCAGATTGGCGAAAATGGCCTTCCGCTCTCGGGCGATTATCAGTCGGCTCTGGCGGGCTCCCCGCGCACATATTATGGCACCGTCAGCGTCGCATTCTAGGCCTGATGCTTCAGGAGGCCATTGCCTGGATGGCATGTGGGCACCGCCGATGATCCGCGCTGCGACGAGCGGTCAGAACGGCAGGACGCTATCGAGAATCTGCTGCCCGTAGCGCGGTGTCTGGATCTTGCTGAGCTGGCCACGGCCGCCGTAGGAAATCCGCGCTTCGGCAATCCTGTCGTGGGTCACGATATTGTCTTCGGTGATGTCCTGCGGACGGACGACGCCGCTGACCATCAACTGGCGCAGTTCGCCATTCACGCGGACTTCCTGACGGGCCACCACGACGAAATTGCCGTTGGGCAGGACCTGGGTGATTGTACCTGCCAGGGCGAGCGTGACCGATTCGTTGCGCCGGATCGAGCCGGTGCCCGTGTTGGCGCTGGCGCTGCTGGTGTCGAGGGCCGACGAGCTGGACAGGGTCTTGCCCTGGGCGCCGAAGAAGCTCGGGATGCCGAAGGTCTGCGAGCCGCTGCCGGCGGCGCTGGTATTGTTGGTCACGGCCGCATTGTCGGCGATATTGACGTTGATCGTGAGCAGGTCGCCGACCTGCGATGCCCGCTGGTCCCTGAAAAAGGCGCGGCTACCGGGCCGCCACAGGCTTCCGACTTCCGTCGGCGGGGGCTGGAGCGGGGGCATGGGCATCGTGATCGGTCGGTAATCGGGCGCCTGGGTCGGGTCCGACGTCTTCGTCATGCGGGGAGGATGGCCGATCTCGCTCATATCGGCCAGCCCGGTGCATCCGGACACGCACAGCAATCCGGCCAGAGCTGCCCGGGACAGAGGACGTTTCATCGCAGACAGGCTCCAGCGCATAAGCGGCGGCTATCGAAGGGACAGGTCCGCGCGCGAGGCGTCGCGCGAGGATGTCGTCAGGTGCCGCAGGGTATTCGAGTCGGAGGGGACCGGGTTGCTCCCGGCTTCGACTTCGATTTCGGATGCGCTGACCACCCGGCCTGTGACGATCATGCTGCTCGACAGGTTGAGGATGTGCACGTACTGGCCTGCCCCGCCATCTTCCAGTGCGCGGCCGGTCGCCGTCAGGTGAACGCCTGGTGCGGCGAACGTGATGACTGCCGGGTCTCCCTTATGCATCAGCACTGTCCGATGCAGGTCCTGGTCGAGGACGGCGGAACCGGCGACCACGCCGCGCGTCACGGTCATGCCGTCGATATCGGCTTCGTTCGTGAATGCCCTGGAGCCAATGTGTCCGGCATAGGATTCGTCGAGCTGGACGTCGGAGGCCGAAATCACGCTGCCGGCGGGGAGGGCATGCGCATAGACGAGCAGCCGGCGCGCCGCGTGGATCACGCCGGTCAGCATGAAGGAATCCCGCGTGATATCGCCCGTGGGCTGGCCACGATAGGCTGTCGCGGAAAACCATCCGCTGCGCTGGTCCCATTTGACGTCGGACAGGACGACCGGCTTCGGGTCGTCCGGCGCGACCATCATGGGATGGAAATCGCGAAGGTCGATGGAGACGGGGCCGTTGCCGAGATCCGGCAGGTTCTGCCTGATAAGATCGGCGAAATAGGCCTGGTCCAGTATCCGGCTGGCCCGGGTGATCGTTGCCATGGCCGACGGCGATTGATCGAGCCAGTCGACGCCATATTCGTCGGCGATGGCGATCAATTGCGCGCCGCCCACCTGGATGCTTGCCCCGGGGGCAGGGCCGGGGCCGAGGGGGCGGTCCTGGCCCGGTTCGAGATCGGCGAAGAGGTCGGACAGCCGGACGGTGCCCGACGTAATGATTGCGGCATTCCGAAGTGTTGCCGCCCGGGCATGCGTGGCGCCCGCTGCCATCAGGGCGAGCGCGAACACTCCCGCAATTGCCACCCGTGCCGACATGCTATCTCAGGTTCGTCAGCGTCTGCAGCATCTCGTCGGAAGCGGTGATGACTTTGCTGTTCATTTCGTAGGCGCGCTGCGCGGTGATCAGGTCGGTGATTTCGGTCACCACGTTGACCGATGATTCTTCCACGAAACCCTGCCTGACCGATCCGTAGCCTTCGCTCTGGGGCGTGCTGAGATTGGCGGTGCCCGACGACGTGGTTTCGGTGAACAGGTTCTGCCCCATCGCCGCCAGGCCGTTTTCGTTCTGGAAGGTCGCGAGCTGGATCTGGCCCGCGACCTGGGCCGTCGTCTGGCCGGACAGGGTGTACTGGACCTGGCCGGACTGGTCGATGGTGATGTTCTCGGCGTTGTTCGGCAGGGAAATGTTGGGTGACAGCGGATAGCCGTCGGCCGACACGATGGTGCCGTCCTGCGACAGGGAGAACGTGCCGTCGCGCGTGTAGGCATATTCACCCGACGGCAGCGTGACCCGGAAATAGCCGCGCCCCTCGATGGCGAGGTCGAGCGAATTGCCGGTCTGTTCCAGCGTGCCCTGTTCGTTGATGCGGTAGATGCCGGCGGTGCGGACGCCCAGGCCGACCTGCGCGCCGGCCGGGACGAGGTCGCCGGTGTCGGAGCTCATGGTGCCGGCGCGTCGCAGGTCCTGATAGATCAGATCCTGGAATTCGGCGCGGCGGCGCTTGTAGCCCGTCGTGGTCATGTTGGCAATGTTGTTGGAAATCGTCTCGACATTCGTCGTCTGGGCCTGCATGCCCGTATTGGCGATATCAAGCGAACGCATCATGGGATGATAGTCCTCCGGGTGTGCCGCGCCGGGCGGTTACCCACTATAACGAATGTAAGTCCATAATATTCGCAGAGGCCATGGTCCGGCGAAGTGCGTCCATTTCTGCATTGCCACCGACAGAGCTACGATCATGCGGCGTTCATGGCAAGGTCTTTCCCCGGTCGCGTTCCGTTAAATTTCTCTGTCGGGCGACCCTGTTGCGGGGTGGGACCGATGGAACGCGCCGTGACCGGGGGCCTGTCCTGCGGGAGCTTCGTTGCGCCGGGGAGGAAAGTGGCGGAGAGGGTGGGATTCGAACCCACGGTACGCTTGCACGCACGGCGGTTTTCAAGACCGCTGCCTTAAACCACTCGGCCACCTCTCCGGTCGGATATTGGCGTTTTATTTCAGTGGCTTGGTGCCATATTTCCAAAAATAAACCGCTGCCTGACCTTATACCCTGAGCCCGACTTTTGTGCCAGCATTGGCAAGCATGTCAAGCTCTGCCCCGCAAGGTGCTGACGGATGGATTCCGTGGTCCTCGCGGATGTCCGTTCAGGATGCCGGTTCGGGCGATGGACGTCACTTCCCGATTTCAGCCATCGAATCGCAACTGCGTGGGGCAGGGCGTGGATACGCTGTCGATGGCGGGGATGATCGGCCGCCAGCATCGTTCCTTCCCCGAGCGGGGGCTTCGGCGAAAGTGGGAGCCAGTGTCTCCGCCGGGCGTCTTCCATGCGATGGCGCGGGCCTGATCCGTCTTCGTGCTGTTGTGGTACGAGGACATGTCGATTCGGTGGAAAAACGCGAACATATCGGTCGATTTCCGGTCATTCGGCATGGGATCGGGCAGGCGCGAAGAGCGGAGAAAGACCGTTCGGAACGACGCGTCGGGGAGCCGGGTGGTTAGCCTGCGGTTATAGGGAGACAATCTTTTAAAAATGGACGCATTCGATACGATATAGAGACAATATCGGAGTGAAACACAACCCGTCGCCAGGAACGCAGGGCATGGCAAAAACAGGAATGTCCGCGGGTCGGCGGTTTCTGGCGCCCATGACCGGTGCCGCAGCGTCCCATGCTGCCCCGCGCATCGTCTCGATCGATGCGATGCGGGGGGCGACGATCGCGTTCATGATCGTCGTCAATACGCCCGGTGACTGGAACCATGTCTGGCCGTTCCTGGAACATGCCCCCTGGAACGGCTGTCGGCCGGCGGACTTCGTCTTTCCGTTCTTCCTGTTCCTGATGGGCTGCGTCATTCCGTTCGCGCTCGACCGCCGCCTTGCCGCCGGCGAAAGCCGGGCCATGCTGGCCGGGCATATCGCACGGCGGGTTCTGCTGCTGATTGCGCTCAAGCTCCTGCTCAGCGCCTATCCCCATTTCCATCTCGGCCATCTGCGCCTGTTCGGCGTTCTGACGCGCATCGCGCTGTGCTACGGCCTTGTGGCGCTGCTCTATATGACGATCCGTCAATCCCTGCCCCTGCTTGCCGTAACCTGCGGCATCCTGCTGGGCTGGTGGCTGATGCTTTGTGCGATTCCCATACCGGGCCTGGGCCTGCCGGGGCGCGATGTTCCGCTGTTCGACCCCCAGGCCAATCTGGCGGCATGGCTGGATCGTATCGTATCGGGCTGGACGCTGCGTACGCTGCATACGGGCGTGCTGTACGAAAAGACCTGGGACCCGGAAGGGCTGCTCGGCACGCTGCCGGCCTGTGCCTCGGTGCTGGCTGGCGTGCTGGCGGGGCAGGTATTCCGGAACCGCAGCCTGCCCGTGCAACGCAGGCCTTTGCTGTTTCTGGTGGCCGGTATCGTCAGCCTTGCGGCCGGTCTGGCCTGGGGCACGGTCCTGCCGATCAACAAGGCATTGTGGAGCAGTTCCTTCGTGCTGGTCACATCCGGCGCGGCCCTGCTGATGCTGGCGGCATTCGATTGGGCGTTCGACATCCGGCGGGTGCAGGACGGCAGCCGGGTTGCGTCCCGCACGCTGCTCTTCCTGCGCGTGTTCGGCACCAACGCCATCGTCGCCTTCCTGCTCAACGGATTCGTCGTCAAGACACTGATGCTCTTCCCGGCCCCTTCCGGTACCGACCGCTCGGTCTATGCCTGGCTCTATGCGCGGTTCTTCGCATTCCGGATTCCATCACCGGACCTGGCCTCGTTCCTCTTCGCGCTGGCCTTCATGGTTGCAATGGCCCTGCCCCTTGCGGTTCTCTACCGTCGCAACATCGTCATCAGACTCTGACCCCGGATCGGAGGCCGGCGCCTTCGAAAGACCGCGTCTGGAAACATCATGATGTCGGGAATGGAGATGTGGGAGCGGCTGCAGGCGCGCGCGACATCCAGGATCGTGTCGATCGCCGCCGCGCCGACGCCCGGGGTGAGCGGAACGGGAAACGACCCACAGTCATCTGCAAACCGTTTTGCAAACCTGCAAACCTCTTGGGCGCTAACCTATTGAAAATGGCGCGCCCTGCTGGATTCGAACCAGCGACCCACAGCTTAGAAGGCTGTTGCTCTATCCAACTGAGCTAAGGGCGCATGCGCAGTGGCGTTTCTTCTGCCAGAGCGCGGTCAGTGCGTCCAGTTCTGGACCCGGTCGTGGCGGAAATTGTCGGCGTAGAGTTTCGGCTTGCGCACCCGGGCCACCGGCAGTTCCAGATCGTAGGGGACCGCATGCCGGTCGGCATAGGCGACGGCGCTCTCGCGGTCGGGGAACTGCAGGCGGAGCTGGGAGCGGGTATCGCGGCTGCCGGTCCAGCCCATCAGCGGGTCCTGCTGGCGGGCCTGGGCCTGGCCGTATTCGAGAATCCAGTCATGGGTATTCGCCTGGCCGGACTGGGTCGCCGTCTTTGCCTGCCTGTAGATTCGGGCCCGCATGGAACGAAACTCCCTTTAATTCTCTTCTGGTCGGGGCGCCCGGACTCGAACCGGGGGCCTCGTGTACCCAAAACACGCGCGCTACCAGGCTGCGCCACGCCCCGAACCTGGGCGCGAAGCTATGAGTCCTTGAGGGCGCTGGCAAGCGCCCCACGAAATTTTTCCTTGGCCCGGGCCCGTATCAGCCTGCCGTGCTGCCCTTGCGGGCCAGGGGCGGGATGAACAGCGGTGCGGTGTCCCACGGGAACAGCACCCAGGTTTCCTGCGGGACTTCGACCACGAACAGGTCGGTCAGCGGCTTGCCGGACGGTTTGGCGTACAGGCAGGCGAACACGGCCTTGGGCAGGAGCTGGCGCACGATCTGGGCGGTGACGCCGGAATCGACCAGATCGTCGATGATCAGGAACCCTTCGCCGTCGCCGGCGGCGGCGGGCGCCTTCAGCACCGTGGGCTGGCCCTGTTCTTCCTCGTCATAGGTCACGACGGAGACCGTTTCGATCAGCCGGCAATCGATTTCGCGGGCGATGATGGCCGCGGGGATCAGGCCGCCACGGGTGACCGCCACGATCCCCTTGAACGGGCCGCGCGGGATCAGGATTTCGGCCAGTTGGCGGGCGTCGCGGTGAAGCTGGTCCCAGGTTACGGTTGCGTAGTTGGTGGCCATCAGAACAGCTTTCCTCCATCTGGCACGGTCAGGTCGGGTCTGATCAGGACGACGTCGCCCTTCGTGTCGGGCATGCCCAGGGTCAGGACTTCGCTCAGGAACGGGCCGATCTGGCGTACCGGGAAGTTGACCACCGCGCAGACCTGCCGCCCGACCAGCGTGTCGGGGGTGTAGTGGACGGTGATCTGGGCCGACGAACGCTTGACGCCGATCTGCGGCCCGAAATCGATCCATAGCTGGTAGGCCGGCTTGCGGGCTGCCGGGAAGGGGCGGGCTTCCACGATCGTGCCGACGCGGATGTCGAGGCGTGCGAAGGTCTCGAAATCCGTGGGGGGAAGCGGCGCGGATGGGACGGTCTCTGTCATGGAACGGTTTTGCCCGCGCGGCGGCGGATTTGCAAACGGTCCCGTGGGCGTGATGGCGGACACGAGAGACAATGGATGGTAAAAGACGTCCGTCCGGCTATTGTCCGCCCATCATGCCAGATCATTCCGAGCAGGCGGACGAAACGCGGGAGCGGTCCGCCCCGACGCCAGTGCCGGCACGTCTGTTCAGCCATCGGGGCTTTGCCGTCTTCCTGACGGCCCGGACCCTGTCCTCGTTCTCGTCGCAGGTGCAGGCCGTCGCGGTCGGGTGGCAGATCTACATGCTGACCCATAGTGCGAGCGCGCTCGGCTGGGTCGGGCTGGCGCAGTTCATGCCGATGTTCTGCTTTACGCTGGTCGCGGGGCATGTGGCCGATCATTTCGACCGGCGTTTCATAACGGCGGCCTGCCAGGCGCTGGAAGCCTGCGGGGCGCTGGTCATGGCGGTCGGCTCGCTGGGTGGCTGGCTGACCCCTGGCATGATCTGTGGCATGGTCGCGCTGTTCGGTACGGCGCGCGCGTTCGAAATGCCCAGCCAGCAGACATTCCTGCCCGCGCTGGTACCGCCCGCCCTGTTCGCGCGTGCGGCGGCGCTGTCCTCGTCGCTGTTCCAGGTGGCCTCGATCATGGGGCCGTCGGTTGGTGGCCTGCTGTACGGCGTGGGGGCCGGGATCTGCTACTGCGTCTGCACGGTCGGGTTCGGGCTGGCGTCGGTGGCGACCCTGTGCATGCGGCTGGAAGCGCCGGCGCGGGTGCGGCGGCCCATGACGCTGGAAACGGTCATGGGGGGGCTCCATTTCATCCGCGCGCATCCCGAGATGATGGGGGCGATCTCGCTCGACCTGTTTGCCGTGCTGCTGGGCGGCGCGACCGCGATGCTGCCGCTTTATGCGGACTCGATCCTGCATGCCGGGCCGACCGGGTTGGGCGTGTTGCGGATGGCGCCGGCGCTGGGGGCGCTGCTGGTTGCCGTGATCTTCGCCCGCTGGCCGCTGAAGCACCGGGCCGGAGAGGCGATGTTCGCGGCTGTCGCCGTCTTTGGCGTGGCGACGATCATCTTCGGTCTTTCGCGTTCGCTGGTGCTGTCGGTGGTGGCGCTGGCCGTGCTGGGGGGCGCTGATGTCATCAGCGTGGTCGTGCGCGGGGCGCTGGTGCAGTTGCGCACGCCTGACGACATGCGCGGCCGGGTGTCGGCGGTGAACATGCTGTTCATCGGGTCGTCGAACCAGTTGGGCGAGTTCGAAAGCGGCATGCTGGCCAGCCTGATCGGCCCGGTGGAGGCCGTGGTACTGGGCGGGATCGGAACGATTGCGGTCACGCTTCTGTGGATGCGCCTGTTCCCTGACCTGCGGCGGCTGGATCGCCTGGACGATATCGGCCCGGCGCGGTGACCCG
Organism: Gluconacetobacter tumulicola; assembly: GCF_014174215.1. Classification (GTDB taxonomy): domain Bacteria; phylum Pseudomonadota; class Alphaproteobacteria; order Acetobacterales; family Acetobacteraceae; genus Gluconacetobacter; species Gluconacetobacter tumulicola. The sequence continues at coordinate 118,667 of NZ_JABEQL010000002.1, forward strand.
CAGGCTGCGTGCCGCCGGGCAGGCTCCGTGACCTGAGGGCAGGGTGCGGGACGGGTGTGGCAGGCAGGACCGGATCGCGGTATGATGACGCCTCGAAATGGATCGGGGTATCCGTTTTTATGCCCACTTCCACGCTGCCCGCCGGTCCCGCCATCGCGCTTGTCTGCCTGTTGATCGGCTTTCTCTGCCACGTTGCCCGTCGCTATCGTCCTGACCCGGCTTTGCGCCTGCTGGAAATCGCGACGGTTAGCGCGGCCATAGGGATTCCGCTGGTGGTGATGCGTCCGCCGGTCCCGGATTTTCTGGCGGTTCCGGTGGGGAACAGTGCGCTGATGTTCTCGCTGGCGCTGTTCTGGCAGGCCGCCTGCCAGCTCAATGGCCGGCCGCTTTCCCGTATCGGGCTGGTGGTTCCGGTTCTGACATGGCTGGGCTTGTGCGCGTTGCCGCTGTTCCGGCATTCGTTCGTCATGCGGGTGGAAATCGCGATGGCCATGGCGATCACCCTCGTGGTGCTGGTACGGCGTCAATTGATCCGGCTTCCGTGTGAAACCCGCGCGCGTCGGATACTGATCCTCATTTCCGGCCTGCATATCCTCAGTTGCGTCGGGCGGGGCATCCTGGTTGCATTGCCGTCTCTGGCGGGCTGGGTGCCGCTGATGCTGGCGAGCATTCCCTTCGAGATGCTGATCTATATTGTCCTGTGGCCGGGCCTGATGCTGACGCTGGTTGCCGAACGGGCCATTCTTGAGGCGCGGGCGGCGGCATTGCGGGACGATATGACCGGTGTGCTGAACCGGCGGGGATTCTGGCAGATGGCGGAGGCCGTGCCGGAGCGCGGCGTGCTGCTGTTCGATATCGACCATTTCAAGCGCGTCAACGATACGTTCGGTCACGCCACAGGCGACTGGGTGATCAGGCATTTCAGCATGGTGGCGACGGCGGTGGTGGGGGGCGATGCCGTCTTCGGACGGATCGGCGGCGAGGAATTCGCCGTCGCGGTCAGTGGTTTGTCACCCGACGCATTGGGAGCCCTGGCCGAGCGCGTGCGCGCCGCCTTCGAGCGGACGCCTCTGTCCGACGATCTGCTGGCGACCGTCAGCGTCGGTTATGCCCCTGCCACGATCCCCGACAGGCCGCTGGGCGAACAGATGGCGCTGGCGGATGCTGCCCTCTATTGCGCCAAGCAGCGGGGGCGCAACCGCGTGGAAGCGGCCCCTCCGGAAGGTGCTTCCGTCGCGGGCGTGCCTGTTGGTATCGGTCGAAGGGCTGGTGAATCGGAGGAAAGCCGTCTCGTCGCCCTGAATGCGGTCATGGCCGATCCACAGGGGCGTGCGTGACGGTTGCGGAAGGTGGAGTGGCCGCCCATCATGCCAGAGCGGCAATGACGGAATCCTGCATCGCTTTTGCCGAGAAATGATCCTGGGCAAAGCGGGTCTGGGCATGCGAGCGCGCCAGCCATGCCGCGTCGTCATTCAGCATGTGCAGCAGGTCGTCCGCGATCTCTCGGGGCGAACGGACGATCGGCAGGATATCGGCCAGCCCCGCGATTCCTTCGGCGCCGATCGGGGTGACGGTCAGCGGGACCCCTTGGTACAGGGCCTCGACCACCTTGCCCTTGACGCCGGCGCCGAAACGCAGCGGTACCACCGCTGCCCGGCTGGTATCGTAATGTTCGTGGAGCTGCGCGTCGCTGACCCAGCCCGTTACGGTGACGGTGGGGCCGGCCAGCGCCTTGACCCCAGCCGCGGGATGCGACCCCACGAGCAACACGCGGGCATCCGGTCGTTCGGCCAGGATCAGGGGCAGGATCTCGCGGACCAGGAAGATTGCCGCGTCGACATTGGGTGGATGGGCGAACCCCGCCACGAACAGGATCGTACTGTCTGCGGTCGGCCGCTCGCGACGGCGGAAATCACGGAAGCAATAGGGGACGACGACGCGGAAATCACAATAGGGCTCAAGCTGCCGGGCGGTAAGGGCTTCGTCCTGCGAAAGGTAGATGCTGGTGTCGAACATCCGCCATAACTGGCGTTCCTGCGCCTTCATGCTCTCCGCGGCCCGCATCAGGTCGGCATCGCCGGTGAGGGCTGCCTCACGCTGCATCCGTTCGAAATGCAGGTCGTGGCCGTAGAAGCACATACGTGCCTTTTTGTGCGTGAAGAGCATGGGGAGCAGGTCATTCGCCACGGATGGACGGCTGACCAGCACGCAATCGAGCGCATTGCCCCGTTCGGCGAGCCAGGCCCGCAGGTCGCCGGGCCAGCGATGGTCCAGGACCTCGATGCCCATATCCTGGAGGAGAGGGGTATAGATTGGGGAATAGAATCGATTCTGCGGCCAGAATTTCACGACCCAGCCGGCATCGACCAGGCTGGAGAGGACCCCCATGATGGTGCGGGAGCCGGCATCGCGATCGGGTTCGGGGACATAATGATCGACGACGAGGATGATCTTGCGGTCATGCGCCTGATCGGACGCCCGCAGGAGATCGGCTGAATCGCGGAAATGCAGGCGGTCCAGTACCGATGCCCAGCGGGTCCGCATCAATTTTGCATTGACGGCCTGGTGCGCCTTTACCCCTGTCGCGATGTCCGTTCCGTGCGAGATGCCTTCATAATGGACGACGACGGAGCGGGGCTCATAGACCACCTTGGCCCCGGTTTCGCGCACGCGGAAGGCCAGATCGGTATCCTCGTAATAAGCCGGCGAGAATGCGGTATCGAAACCGCCCAGCGTTTCGAACAGGTCGCGGCGGATCATGATGGCGGCGCCGGAGATATAATCGACAGACCGTCGATAATTATATTCCGGGCGCGACGGGTCCTGGTTGCGCCCCCAGTTCCAGCCGCTGGCATCCTGCCAGATGATGCCGCCGGCCTCCTGCAACTGTCCGTTGGGATAGACCAGTTTTGACCCGGTCATGCCGATGTCGGGCCGCTGGGCCAGCAGGTCCGCCAGCGCATCGATGGCGCCCGGCATGAGTTCGGTGTCGTTGTTGAGGAAAAAGAGATAATCGCCGCGCGCCTGCCGGGCGGCCGCGTTGCAGGTTTTCAGGAACCCCAGATTTTCCGGATTGCGGATGATGTGCGCGCCTTCCACGCGATCCTGCAAAAAGGAATGGTCCTGCCGCGTGGGATAGGCATCGTCCATCACGATCACTTCGATGGATGTTTGCGGTTGCCGCATGGCGATGGAGGCGAGGCAGCGCAGCGTGTAATCGTCCTGCCCATAGGTGGGGATAATCACCGACACGCGTGGCGTCGCGCTTGTGACCAGACGAATGGGGAAATCGGGCATTGCCGTGAGGAGTGGCAGGGCCTTTGCCTGATCGGCACTGTGATCCGAAAGGTGACGCATCGCACGATGGCGGCGCCATGCGCCCAGCCGGGCCGCCAATTGGCCCGTGATCGTCCACCATGCGGCCTTCAGCAGGATACGCGTTGCCCGAGCGAATCTGGGGCTGCGGCCGAACAAATGACGGACGGGCGCGCTGCCTCGCCAGATGGAACTGCTCTCGATCGCCTGCAACCGTCCCTCTGCCATGGCCAGTGATCGGGAGAGATCGTCTATGATACGCTGTCGTGCAGCGATTTCCGCCTCGTGGCTGGCACGGGCTGCTTCGGCAGCCTCCAGGTGGGACGGGCTTTCAGAGGGATTCAGGTTGGCGCGGAGTTGGGAAAGTTCTTCCTGCGCGTGGCGTAGTGCATGTTCATATTCCGCAATGGTCGCCCGTGCCGCCATCTGGGCGGCATGTTCGCGCGCGGCGGCTTCCCTTATCGCGGTTCGTGCCCGATCGGCCTCGGCCCGTTCGCGCAGGGTGGCGTCGGCCTGTGCGGCGACCGCGCGATCGCGATCCTGCCGCGCGCTTTCCAGTTCCCCGCGCATATGGACCATCGCGCTTTCGGCTGCGGCCCGCATGTCCCGATCGGTATCAAGATCGCTGCGATCGATATAAAGCGAATTCGGTAGATCCGGTAGCGGCCCCGCAGATGCGAAAGCGATGAGGTAGGGTGCTGCGGGGAGATGATCCGTTGCCTCGAAATGCGTTTTTCCCTGTCGTTCGAAGACAAGCGGCACGCCGCTCTCCTGCGAGAGGATTGCGGACCCGATGACCGGCTTTTGTGCCAGGAGCGCCATGTTCGGGAAATAGCCGGCGAGGATTTGCCTGAATTCGACCGTGCTCAATTCGGCGACGTGATACGGGTTGGGCGGGGCCCCCGGCGGTGAATAGACATTCCGGTCGGGCGTGCTGATCACCAGCAGCCCGTCGGGGCGCAGCACCCGTTTCAATTCGCCCAGGAAACGGTGCTGATCGGCCAGATGTTCCAGCGTTTCGAAGGAAACCGCGACGTCGATGCTTCCGTCGGGCAGCGGTAGGGCGCGGGCATCGCCCTGCAGATAGGCAAGATTGGCGTGGCGGTATTCCCGGGTCGCGTGAATGACGGATGCGGCGTCGATTTCCACGCCCGTGACCGAGGATGCCACTTGGGCGAGGAGCGCCGACCCGTATCCCTCGCCGGATGCGACGTCGAGCACCGCCTTCCCATGACACAAGGTCCGCGCCAGCAGATAGCGGTGGTAATGTTCCGTCTCGATCTGTCCTGCTATGGCGGAAGAGAATCGTTCCCCGCTGAACGCAATTGAATTTTCAGGGGTTTCCAGACGAATCAGCTCGCCCATCTCGTCTCTCATAGTCATTTCGCCTTAGTAGCGCACTCAATCGTGCCAGATATATGGCGCGTGGCAACCACCTGATCTCAGAGCGGAGCCGGACGTTGAGCCTGATTCGGTCGCCAGGCGAGGCCGGACCATCGGATGCCGGGGAAGGGGCGGACAGCGACCGGACCCGTCATGATGCCGCGTTTCTCTGAGCATGTATCCACGCACCTCGTATGGAGAAGGTGGGATAACACGGTCGTGACGGACCGGTTCCCATTTGTCGTCAGGTAAGGGGCGGGTATGTAACGCGTCGGAAACATTGGCAATGGATAAAAATCAGGATATGACTTTGAAAGGATGAATATAAAAACGACATGTTCCCTGAGAAAGCGCCATATGAGCCGAATTTTTTTTCCTGAGCATGGCAGGAAATTGAAGAAAGAAAGCGGAGCATTTTTTTATGAGGGAACTGCACCCGATCTTGTGCGGTTTTTCCTGTTTTGTTTTGGTTCCTATGTGGGAATATTATTATATTATGTCATTGTCGCAAAAGCCTTTAGCGGCTTTTCCTATTCGGCGTGCGAGTGGGATTGCGGCTGGTATATCAGCATTGCGTCTGGCGGGTACGATCTGCGGCCTCATGTGGGGGGCGCCGACAATGGGCAGGCCAACTGGGCCTTCTTTCCGCTGTTTCCCTTGCTCCTGCGGGCCATCCATGCCGTAACAGGCTTCAGTTACCAGCTTTCCGGCGTTCTTCTGAACAATGCCCTCTTTCCCGTGATGGCCGGGTCGGCTGCCTTGTATCTCAAGGCAAGGCGACCTGAGACGAACGCGTATGTGACCGTTCTGGTCTTCTTTGCGTCACCATTCAGCCTGTATTTCCGGGTTCCATTCACTGAAACGCTCTATGGGATTCTTCTGGTCGCTCTGCTGTTTCTGCTCCGCAGCGAGAGAATCTGGCTGGCATCCGTGGTGGCTGCCTTTTTTACCGCCAGTCGTCCCACGGCCGCGCCGTTACTGGCCGTCATGGGGGGCACGCGCATGATCGCCCAATGCCTGCACGCCCGCCTTGCGGGGGGAGATGTCAGGCGGCTGATAGTGCGTGCCGTCATGCAATGTATTGCGCTGGGACTGGTGGGTGGGGTCGGGCTTGTGGCCTATATGCTCTATCTTCGTGGCCATGTCGGAGATGCGCTGGCTTTCCAGCATATTGAGGTCGCCTGGGGGCGCCATCCCGGCAATCCTCTGGCGAATATCTGGCACGGGCTGCGAGCCCGCGACCTGAGCGTCGCGTCGTTCCTGCCCGGTCACGAGGAAAGCCTGACATATTTCGCGCTGGCCTGCGTCGTGGCAGCCGGACTCATCCTGTGGGCATTCTGGTCGGGCCTGATCCTGGAGGCTGGCCTCGTCGCGGTCACGCTTCTGCTTTCGACATCCACAGGCTTGTGGTCCAGCACGCGATATCTTTACGCAAATCCGGTGACATTGATGCTGGTGGCCGCGTTGATGCAGAAAATGCCTCGGGCTACCTGCACGCTCATTCTCTGCCTCTTTTCCATGGTGCAGGCTCTTTTCGTCATTCTCTGGTACCAGGGCTCCCGGTTTCTGATGTGACGGGCCCTTCACGCATTATCCCTTGAATGCCCCTGCCATGCGGACCACCCCTATGATCCCTTATAATCTAGATGTCGTCATACCGTGTTATAACGAAGAGGAGGCTTTACCCGTCACATTGCCGCGCATTCTTTCCTATCTCGAGGGTCTGCAATCCGATCCGCGCTTTGCGCTGCGACATTGGCGCGTCATTCTCGTCGATGACGGCAGCAGGGATCGGACCTGGACGATCATCGAGGATCACGGCAAGGCGGAGCGGGTCGTTGGCGTGAAATTATCCCGTAATTTCGGCCATCAGAATGCGATGCTTGCCGGACTGACATATGCCAGTGCCGATGCCGTCATTACGATGGACTGTGATCTGCAGGACGATATCAACACGATCGAGGCGATGCTGCTGTCCTATCAGAGCGGATTCGACCTGGCCCTGGGTGTGAGATCTTCCCGCGCGTCCGATACGTTTTTCAAGAAAGGCACCGCACGCCTCTATTACAGCCTGCTGACGCTTTTCGGGGTCAATATCATCGAAGATCATGCCGATTACCGATTGATGTCGCAGCGGGCGCTCCGTGCGCTGCTGGCGCATCACGAGGTCAATCTTTTCCTGCGCGGCATCATTCCGGCCATCGGATTCAAGACGTCGATCATTCCCTACGTGCGACAGGCCCGGGAATTGGGATGCAGCAAATATACGCTGGGAAAGATGCTCTCTCTCGCGATCGACGGCATTACATCCTTTTCGGTCCTTCCGCTCAGGATGATCGCCTTGTTCGGTATCGTGGTCTTCCTCGTATCGTCAATCACGGGCCTGTGGGTTCTTGTGGAGCGGTTTGTCCATAGTGCCTCCGTCGTCAGCGGCTGGGCATCGACGATGCTGCCGTTGCTGGCACTGGGCGGCCTCCAGATTCTCTCCATCGGTATCCTGGGCGAATATATCGGCAAGATTTATCTGGAAACGAAGCGCCGGCCCAGGTTCATCGTCGAAACCACGACGGATCAGACGCGCTGACAGGCTATCGGTTCGTCGCGGGCGCGGTGCGATAGCGCGGTTGGCGTCGGGGAGGGGAAGCGAGGGTGCAGTCCGCGTTCTCCAGAGTATAATTCGGGCTGTAATATGGGTCGTTCAACAGAATGTCGCCCCAGCGGGCGACCATGATGTCTGCCTCGCGCTGGAAGCGCGCCGCGTTCGGACCCATCCTGTCATGTCCGCGCGATGCGCTTTCATGATGATAGAGTTCCGCGAACGGGGTCCAGACGATACGCAGGCCGAGTTTGCGGATTTTCAGGCAGAGATCGACATCGTTGAAGGCGATGGCCAGGTTGGTCTCGTCCATGCCGCCGACCTGCTGCCAGACGGCACGCCGTACGGCGAGGCAGGCGGCGGTGACGGCGCTGGCGCTGCGCAGCAGGTTCAGAACCCCGAACGGACCCGGTTCCTCGCGGTGCGCGCCGACCAGGAAATGCCCGCCGATGCGGCCGATACCCAGGACGGTCCCGCCATGTTGCAGCCGGCCATTCGGGTACAGCAGCCGGCAACCCACGGCACCGATATCGGGCCTGATCGCGTGCGATACCATTTCACGCAGCCAGCCGGAATCGATGATTTCGATATCGTTGTTGAGCAGCAGCAGGATGTCTCCGCGTGCCTCGGCGGCGGCCTGATTGGTGAGATGCGCGAAATTGAACGGGCCGGGCAGGGCGAGGACGCGCACGCGTGGATCGGACTGGACGGCTTGCAGCAGGGCCAGCGCATCGGGCTCGGTGCTGCCATTATCGGCGATCAGGACTTCGATGGCCGGATAATCCGTCCGCTTCAGCAATCCGTCGAGACAGACGCGCAGCAGGTCTGCCCGGTTGCGCGTGGGGATCAGGATCGATACCAGGGGGGCGGGTTCCGGCACTGGAAAGACGATCCGGTGATAGATCCCTGCGGTGGGAAGGATGTCGGCCGCGACGTCGCGTGCCCGCAGATGGTCGGCGATGGCGCGACCGGCCACGGCGACGCACCGGGCCATCGCGGTTTCCGAAAAGGATTGCGTGCCTGTCTGCTGGCGCCAGTGATAGAGGATGCGCGGGATATGGCGCACGGCGTCCGGTCCGCAGGCGGCCGTCGCGCGCAAGGCGAGGTCGTGGTCCTGGGCGCCCTCGAACCCTTCGCGGAAGCCGCCGACGGACTGGATGAGATCGCGCCGATAGGCTGTGAGGTGGTTCAGCAGATTCTGGCCCAGCAACAGGTCGGGATCGAAGTCCGGCTTGAAATAGGGGCTGTAGCGCCGGTCCTGGCCGTCGATCTTGTCCTCGTCGGTGTAGATGATCCGTGCTTCGGGATGATCGACGATCTCGGCGGCCAGTTCGTACAGCGCATCGCGCGGCAGCAGGTCGTCATGGTCCATCAGGACCACCCACGCGCCTTGCGCCAGGCCCAGCGCGGAGTTGGAGGCCGCCGAGATATGGCCGCGCACGGGGCGCCTGATGACATGCACGCGCGGATCGGATGCCGCGATCTCGTCGAGTATCCGGGTTACATGGGGAGCGCTTGAACCGTCGTCGGCCACGCAGAGTTCCCAATCCGCATAGATCTGGGACTGGAGCGATGCGATCGCGGCGCGTAGATAGGGTTCGGGCGTTTCATAGGTGGCCATGACGACCGAAAGCAGCGGACGGTATGGGAAACGGGCGATATCGGCACGGATGGCCGCTTCGTCCGCTGCCGTGATCGTTCCCTGTTCGGCCACCCAGCGTTCGTAATCGGCACGTGCGATATGCCCGGAGCGGAACGGCATGATCGACGGCAGGACAAGATGGGTGACGGGACGCAGGGCGCGTTTCAACCGCGGATGCTGCCGCACGAAGCGATGCGCCGCATTGACGACCTGATGGACGCTGTCGGCGGCCAGCCTGCGGATTGCTGGCGGCACCCATCCGGTGGATCGGGTCATGGATCGCTTTCCCTGGGGTTCGACCAAATCGGCAGGTGGCGGCAGCGTGTCTGTCTCCGCCCGCTGGCAGGGTTGCGCGAGCGGCAGGAGGCGGCCTGGATGGGACGTTTCCGCATGCCGCTTTTCTCAAGCCGGGATAATGACGCGGAAAGCGCCTGCCGGTTCGATGGTGCCTTATGGCACTGGATCAAGTTTTGCCAGTTCCCTGAATGCCGAAGGGGGCAGATAGCGTTCGAGAATATCCATCGGGTGTCCGTCCCCCTTGATCTGTCCGTTCTCGATCCAGAGCAGTCGATTGCACCATTCGACCAGGATCGAAGGAGAGTGGCTGGCCAGCACCAGGATGTCGGCGTGGCGTACCATGCCTTCCACGCGTTTCTTCGCTTTTTCCATGAAGACGGCGTCACCGGCGAGAATCCACTCGTCCATCAGCAGGATCTCGGGCGGGAATGCGGTTGCCATGGCGAAGGCAAGCCGAATGGTCATTCCGGAGGAATAGTTGCGGACCGGAAGGTCGAGGAAATGCCCGAGTTCGGAAAAATCCTCGACATCCTTGATCAGTTCCAGCGTTTCCGAGGGGGACAGGCCAAGATAAAGGCCACGGAGCCGGATGTTTTCCCGCCCGGTGAGCTGGTGGTTCATGCCCTGTCCCGGGTCCAGCAGCGCCGTCAGCCGTCCTTCTGCCGACAGGACGCCGCCCGTTGGCTGGTAGATGCCTGAAAGAACGCGCAGGAGGGTCGTCTTTCCCGAGCCGTTCGACCCGATCAGCCCGAGACGGTCGCCGGAATTCAGGGAAAAGGAGATGTCCTGAAGGGCCTGGACGACGGGGCGGTTGCTGGTGTCGCGTCCAAAGCGGGCCGAGGCCTGTCCGAGAATGGTCTTCTTCAGGGATCGGCTGTCGCTGTGATAGAGCGGAAAGGAAATCGTGACATTGGATGCTGTGAGGTTTGCCATTGTATTCAGACCCAGAAGGCGATCCGGCCGCGCGTTCGCGCAAAGGCGATCCATGAGAAGAGGATAAGGGCACCGGAGATGATCAGGGCCCAGGCCCAGACGTCGGCGGTCAGGGGCGTGCCCAGGAGAGGGGCCCTGAGAATTTCGAACAGATAATAGAACGGATTGAAGCGGATCAGGAAAAGGGCCTCGCGATGACCGGTCAGGATCGTGGTGTTCCACATGACCGGCGTGACGAAGAACGCGATCTGCATGACGGCGGAGATGATCTGCGGCACGTCGCGAAACCGGGCGCACAGGGCCCCGAAGAGCAGCGAGAAGGCGAAGGCGTCGACAAGCCAGAGGGCGAATGCCGGCACCGCCATGAAGGAATGAAGGGATTGGTGGATGCCCATGATCGCGAAGACCGCGATGATGATGACGATATTATGGCCGAGGATGATCGTGTTTCGCACGATGCTGCGTGCCGCATGCACCGTGAAGGGCATGCGCATGCCCTTGATGACCGTGTCGGATTCAATGAAGCAGGCGCAGCCGTCGGTCACCAGCGCGTTCAGGTAATTCCATGCGATCAGGGAGAGGGACAGGAACGGCAGGTAGCTGTGGATGTCGGTATGGAACAGGTCGGCATAGATGAAGGCCATGGCCGCCACCTGCACGCCCATCGAGATGGTCAGCCAGAACGGGCCGAGCGCGGAGCCGCGATATCGGAGCTTGATGTCGAGAAAGCCGAGGACCGCGATGAGTCTCCAGAGATGCATCCCTTCGCGCAGGTCTGTCCATGCCAGATGAAACCGTTGCTTCCATCCGCGATCGGCGGACAGATGGAAATGGATCGGTTTTCGAAAGGCTCCGTCGCGCTGCATCGTGGGGGCTGCTTTTGTCATGATGATGGAGCCTTTGATACCCTTATATCCGCCAGGGGGGCGACCATACGCGGATCGAAGCTTGGGAGGCAAACCGGTTCCGGCCGGTGAGCCGGCCTCACCCCAGGACGAACCAGAGGCGGAAGATCATCTGCTCGGCCGGGGTGACCCGTTGCATCTCCGGCGTCCGCCGCAGGAGCCGGGAGCGTGCCAGCCAGCCGGCCGGGCCCGGGATATCCAGCGCCTGACGGAGCCTGGCAAGGAGGGCTGCATTCTGCGCCGTCAGCAGGTCGGCATGGTGGAGAAGCTGTGCCACGTTGGCGCGGAAGGTGGACATGAAGAGGGCCGGCCCCCGCCGCAGGGCTGCCAGCGCGCGGGCCGCGACATGCGCGGGCGCGCCGACGGCGTTGCTCTGATGCTGGCGGTAATAAAGGGTGGGCTGGTTGTCCGTGACCACCTGGCCGCCGGCGCCGCTGACCAGCAGGTAGCTCCACCAGTCATGCAGGGTGCCGGCCGGTGGCGGCATGGCCGCCCGCACCAGCCGGATCGCCGCGGGCGAGAGCATGACGGTGCAGCCCGTGGCGATATTCTGGGTCAGTGCCATGGAAAAAGCGGGCTCGGGCGGCAATGCGGGTGACGGGCCGAGTCGCGCGAGCGCCGAATCCGTCAGGATCTGGCGGGAGCAGTACAGGGCCGGCCTGTCCGCCTCATGGAACGGCGACAGGGCGCGCGCGGCGCGGTCCAGCTTGTCGGGAAACCAGACATCGTCCTGGTCGCAGAAGGCAGCCGCGTGGCCGGCCGGCACATGGTCCAGCAGGAGGCCGAAGGATCCGGCCACGCCCAGGCGGCCCGCGTTCTGTGTGATCTGCACGCAGCGTCCGGCGGGCTGGCTGTCGGCGAAGCGCTGCATGATCCGGGTGCTGTCGTCGGTCGAGCCGTCGTCCCGCCAGAGGAGGCGCCAGTCCGCATGCGTCTGCTGCCCGAGTGAGCGCAGCAGATCTTCGAGGAACGCGACGCCGTTATGGACAGACAGCAGGATGCAGACCGGCATGGTGCCGCGCGGAGGATGGCTGTCGGAACTGTTCACGCGGAGATCCCGTGCTGGAACGTTGGTGTCAGGGATGGATGGGATGGGCCGACAGCCTGCTGGAGGGGGCTGCCTCGATGGGCGGCTGCGATTTGAAAACGCTGCCTGCGTCCCTCATATATCCTGCGTCGCTATGTTTACGAAGAAGATTGGGGCGTCATCATGACGGACGGACAATTTGAAACGAAGCTGGAAGAAGGGGTCGGCCGGCTTCAGGATGGGCTGGGCGGATTGTTGGGCGATCCCGCGCTCCAGGTGAAGGGCAAGGGGCGGGTATTGTGTGCCAAGGCCCGTTCCGCCTGTTTCGTAGCGGGTGATGCCGTGCGTGATCTGACGGTGGATCAGCCGCTGGTGGCGGTGGTGACGGCCGGTCTGGCGGGGTTTGCCCTGGCCATGGCGTGGGTGCGCCGCTGAGGAACCGGCGGGGCGACCCCGCGTTCGACCTGCAAGCACTAAGGATGGAGCGTGAATGATGTTGAAGCTGGCACTCTTTTTTCTGGTGATTTCGATTATCGCCGGCCTGTTCGGATTTACCGGAATTTCCGCGGCATCCGCTGGTATCGCGAAAATCCTGTTCTTCCTCTTCATTCTCGCCTTTGTCGTTTTCCTGCTGATCGCGTTGCTGACCGCCAAGACGATCCTGTGACGCGGCACCCCGGGCCGGCTGGCGGCCCGGGGTGTTGTTCTTCGGCCAGGCGGGAGAGTGCGGGCCCTACTGGTTCTTGTCCTTCTGGATGAAGGACGGCAGGAACGGATTGTCGGTCTGCAGCGATGCCTTCGATGGCAGGCGCGCTGCGTTCCATCCGCCCCCCAGAGCCTGAATCAGGGACACGCTGTCGACCATGCGCTGCTGCTGGATCGACAGGGTTGTCTCGGCAATGCCCAGGGCCGTGTTCACGTTGGTGATGACGGTGGTGTAGATCTGCGTCCCGGCTTCATACTGGTTCATCGAGACCTGGACGGCCTTGTTGGCGTAGTCCAGCGCGATGTCCTGCTGTGCGGCCTGCTGGGCGAGGATGCGCAGGTTGGACAACTGGTCCTCGGTGCCCTGCAGCGCTGTCAGCACGGTCTGGCGGTAGGTGGCCACCGCGCTGTCGTACTGGGCGTCGGCCGAATGGACGGCGGCGGTGCGCGATCCGCCGCTGAACAGGGTTTCGGTTGCCGACGCGCCCAGCGACCAGACGCGGTTGGCGACGCTCATCAGCGAGGTCACGGGATCGCCGCCGCTCTGTGAATAGCTGGCATTGATCGTGACGCTGGGGAAGAAGGCGGCGATGGCGGCGCCGATCTGGGCGTTGTACTGCTCCATCGCGCGTTCGGCGGCGGCGATGTCCGGGCGGCGTTGCAGCAGGTTGGCCGGCACGCCGACCGGAATGGGCGGGATCGCGCGGCTGAGTTCGCCCGGCTTGATCGTGAGTTCGGCGGGGGAGCGGCCGACCAGGACGGCGATGGCATGTTCGTACTGGGCACGGGCGATGCCGGCCTGGATCAGCGATGCGCGGTTCTGTTCCAGCTGGGTGCGGGCCTGCATCACCGCGGTCGGGTCGGACACGCCGGCATCGAACTGGTTCTGGGCGATTTCCAGCGCCCGGGTATTGAACGCGACGTAGCGGCGCAGCAGGTCCTGCAGCGAATCCTGGTAGCGCAGGTTGAAATAGGCCGTCGCGAGCTGTGCCTGGTAGGACAGGGTCGCGTTGGCCAGGTCGGCGGCGCTGGCCTGGGCGGCGGTGACCTGGCTCTGGATATTGCGGCGGATCTTGCCCCACAGGTCGAGGTCCCAACTGGCGCTGGGGCCGATGCTGTAGGAATTGTACTGGGTGCCGGAATTGGCAAAGGAGCTGCCGGAGGACGAGACGGACGAGCCGCCATGGGCATTGCGGTTGAAGCCGATGCTGCCGCTGATGGTCGGGAACAGCTGCGCGCGCACGCTGTCGATCGTGGCGCGGGCCTGGCGGTAATTCGCCTCGTACATCTTGACGTTCTGGTTCGAGATCGCGACCCGCGATTCCAGATCGTTCAGGATGGGGTCGTTATAGATCGTCCACCAGGCATCCTTGGGCAGTTCCGCCATGGCCGGCTGGGCCTTTTCCCACCCGGGGGCCGGCACCAGCTCCTTGAACCGGGCGGAAACCTGGGCGGTGGGGCGGTGGTAGGACGGGCCGACCATGCAGCCTGCCAGCACCAGCGGGGACAGGACGGCGCCCAGCAGAAGGGCATGCCGGCGCGGCGCGCGGGCGCCGGGGCGGGATGAGGGGGCGATCGATGGGGAGCGCGGCAGGGACATCCGGGTCAGGCATCCTGTTGGGAAAGGGGACCCCGCCGGCCCTTCAGGGCGTTGGCCAGGGAACGATAATGGCGTCGGCACCACAGGCCGAAACGGTCGAGATACAGATAGACGACAGGGGTGGTGTAGAGCGTCAGCGCCTGGCTGACGACCAGCCCGCCGACGATGGCGATTCCGAGTGGGCGCCGCAGTTCCGAACCGTATCCCTGGCCCAGGATCAGCGGCAGCGCCCCCAGGGCGGCGGCCAGCGTCGTCATCATGATCGGCCGGAAGCGCAGCAGGCAGGCGGCATGGATGGCGTCCGCCGCCGGCTGGCCGCGCCGTTCGGCCTCGATCGCGAAATCGACCAGCATGATGGCGTTCTTCTTCACGATGCCGATCAGCAGGATCACCCCGATCATCGCGATCAGCGAGAAATCCTCGCCTGCCAGATCCAGCGCGAGAAGCGCGCCGACGCCGGCCGAGGGCAGGGTGGAGAGGATGGTCAGGGGGTGGACGTAGCTTTCGTACAGGATGCCCAGCACCATATAGACCGCCGCCAGCGCGGCCAGGATCAGCAGCGGCTCGTTATTGACCGATTTCTGGAGCTGGCCGGCATTGCCGGCGAAGCTGCCATGGATGGTCGCGGGCATGTGCAGGCGCACCATTTCGGCGCCGACGATCTGGATCGCCTGCTGCAGGGGCACGCCGGTCGCGACGTTGAAGGAGACGGTCGCGGCGACCGACTGGCCCTGGTGATTGACGGAAAGCGGCGTCAGTTGCGACGCGACGGTCGAGACGATGCCGATCGGGACCATCGTCTCGGAATTGGTCGAAACCGCCGATCCGTTGGATGCCGAGGTGCCGCCGGCCAGGCTGTTGGCGATCTGGTTGCGGAAGGACTGGCTGCTGAGGCTGGTGGCCTGGCTGGACGCGGACGAGGCGGGGACCCGGATCGTGTTCGACCGTGTCCCGCCTCCGGCGGACCCGCCGGCGGTGCTGATCCAGGCCTGCTGGAGGCTGGCGGGGTCCTTCCAGAATCTCGGTTCGACCTCCATCACCACATGATACTGGTTCAGCGCGTTATAGATGGTCGATGCCGAGCGCTGCCCGTAAGCGTCGTACAGCGTATTGGCCACGAGTTGCGGCGTGATCAGCGTGCGCGCCGCCGTTTCGCGGTCGAGGGCCACATTGAGGGCCGAGCCGCCCTGCTGTACGTCCGACGAGACATCGGTCAGTTCGGTATGTTTCTGGAGTGCGGCGACCAGCTTGGGCATCCACGCATAGAGTTCGGTCGGCGAGTCGGATTGCAGCGTGTACTGGTACGCGGCATTGGACTGGCGCGCGCCCATCCGCAGCGTGCCGGGTGCCGTCGTGTAGAAATGCGCGCCCACCATGTTGCGCAGGCGGGCGCCGATGCGGGCGATCGTGGTGCTGGGCGGCCCGGCGCGCTGCGATTTGTCCTTGAGCACGATGAACATGTTGGCCTGGTTGGAGGAACCGCGACCGCCGGTGAAGCCGGTGATGGAGACGACATCGCGATCCGTCATCACGGCCTTCTGGACCTCGTCGATCTTGCCGACCAGGGCCTGGAACGAGATCGACTGGTCGCCCTGCAGATGGCCCATCAGCATGCCGGTGTCGCTGTCGGGAAAGAAGCCCTTGGGCATGTGGATGAACAGCGCCACCATCAGCACGACGGTGCAGGGCAGCGACAGCAGCACCATGCGCGGATGGGCCAGCGCGGCATCCAGCGTGCGGCCGTAACCCTGCTGCATGGCGTGCAGCATGCGTTCCAGCACGGCGGCGATGCGCCCCCAGAGGCGTTCCCAGGGGCCGGTGGCGGTCCGCGTCGTATCGTGCGCGGGCAGGAACAGTGCCGCCATCATGGGGGTGAGGGTCAGCGACAGGATCATCGAGATGAGGATCGTGACTGACATCGTCATCGCGAATTCGTGGAACAGCCGCCCCGCGACCCCGCCCAGCAGCAGGATCGGCAGGAAGACCGCGATCAGGGACATCGTGATCGAGAAGACGGTGAACGCGACTTCCTGCGCACCCAGCAATGTGGCTTCCAGCCGGCCCTTGCCCTCTTCCAGGTAGCGGCTGATATTCTCGATCACCACGATCGCGTCATCGACGACGAAGCCGGTGGAGACCGTCAGCGCCATCAGCGACAGGTTGTCCAGCGAATAGCCCAGGAGCTGCATGGCCCCGAAGGTGGCGATGATCGATGTCGGCACGACGATGGCGGGGATCAGCGTCGTGCGTAGCGATCGCAGGAAGACCAGCACCACCAGCACCACCAGTAAGACCGAAATGACCAGGGTATACTGGGTGTCGGCCAGGGCGGCGCGGATGGTGACGGAGCGGTCCAGGATACTATGCAGCTGGACATTGGGCGGAAGGGCGGCGCGCAGGGCGGGGATTTCAGCCTTGATCTGGTCGATGGTGCGAATGACGTTGGCGCCCGACTGGGCGAAGATGATCGCCAGGACCGCCGGCTGGCGGTTGTAATAGCCGGCGTTGCGCAGATCTTCGACGCCGTCATTGACGGTTGCCACGTCCGACAGGCGCACCGGCCGGCTGTTGTGATAGGCGATGATCAGGTCGCGATAGGCCTGGGCGTTGTGGGCCTGGTCGTTGGTATCGAGCGTGTAGCGCGTGCCCTGATGGTCGATGAAGCCCTTGGGCGTATGGGCGTTGGCCGAGGCCAGGGCCGCGCGGACGTCCTCGAATCCGATCCCGAACTTGTACAGCGGCAGCGGATTCATCTCGACGCGCACCGCCGGCAGCGAGCTGCCGCCGACCTCGACCTCGCCGACGCCGCGGATCTGCGACAGATGCTGCTGCAGGACGTTGGATGTCAGGTCGTAGAGCTGTGACATCGTGCGGGTTTTCGATGTCAGCGCCAGGATCATGATCGGCGCGCCGTTGGGGTTCGCCTTGAAATAGCTCGGATTCTGGCGCAGCGACGTCGGCAGGTCGGCGCGGGCGGCCTGCAATGCGGCCTCGACATCGCGGGCGGCGCCGTTGATGTCGCGGTTCAGCGCGAATTGCAGCGTGATCCGGACCTGGTTCTGCGTCGACTGGGACGTCATTTCCGTCAGGTCGGCTATCGCACCCAGGCGCCGCTCCAGCGGGGCGGCGACGGAGCTTGCGATTTCCTCGGGCGATCCGCCGGCCTGGCGGGCCTGGACCTGGATGACCGGGAAATCGACATTCGGCAGGTCGGCCACCGGCAGCGCCTGATAGCCGATGATGCCTGCGATCAGCAGCGCGATCGTCAGCAGCGTCGTCGCGACCGGCCGAAGGACGAAGAGCCGGACCGGATTCATATCGCGGTCTGTTGCGATGGCGGTACGTTACGCGTCGTCGAACCGAAACGCCGCCGCAGGTCGAGGCTGATCCGATCCATCAGCAGGTAGATGACCGGGGTGGTGAACAGGGTCAGCAACTGGCTGAGCAGCAGGCCGCCGACGATGGCGATGCCCAGCGGACGGCGCAGTTCCGATCCGGTGCCGGTGCCGATGACCATCGGCAGCGCGCCCAGCATGGCGGCCAGCGTGGTCATCAGGATCGGCCGGAAGCGCAGCAGGGCGGCGTGGTGGATGGCCTTGATCGGCTCCATGCCCTCGATCCGCTCCGCTTCCAGCGCGAAGTCGATCATCATGATCGCGTTCTTCTTCACGATGCCGATCAGCAGGACCAGGCCGATGATGCCCATCACGCCCAGGCCGGCGCCGCTCAGCTGCAGGGCCAGCAGGGCGCCCACGCCCGCCGACGGCAGGGTGGAGAGGATGGTGATGGGGTGGATGAAGCTCTCGTACAGGATGCCCAGCACGATATAGACCGCGACCAGGGCCGCCAGGACCAGCCACATCTCGTTGCCCAGGCTGTTGCGGAAGGCCGCCGCCGTGCCCTGGAACGAGGTCTGGAAGCTGGCCGGCAGGTGCAGGCTGCTCTCGACCCGGTCGATCGCATTCGTGGCCTCGCCCAGCGAATAGCCCGGCGCGACGTTGAACGAGATGGTGGTGGCCGGGAACTGGCCGACATGGGTGATCAGCAGCGGCGCGGTGCTGCGGGTGACGGTGGTGACGGCGCGCATCGGGACCAGGCCCGAGGTCGGCGCGCGGGTCGGGCCCGAGGTGCTGCTGCCCGAATTGCCGCCGATGCCCGGCAGGTACAGCTTGTCGAGCGACGCGAGGTCTTTCTGGAAGGCCGGATCGGCCTCCAGGATCACGCGATACTGGTTGGACTGCGTGTAGATGGTCGAGATCTGGCGCTGGCCGAACGAATCGTACAGCACGTTGTCGATCGTCTGCGGGGTGATCGAGTACCGCGCGCCGGTGGTGCGGTCGAGCGTCACATGGGCCACCAGCCCTTCGGCCTGGAGGTCCGACGTGACGTCTGACAGGGCCGGTTCGCGGCGGAGGGCGGCGATGACCGTGGGAACCCAGGTGCGGAACTGGTCGTAATCGGGATTTTCCAGCAGGAACTGATACTGGGTGGCCGAGACCGTCGTATCCAGCGACAGGTCCTGCACCGGCTGGAGATACAGGCTGGCGCCGGGGATGTCGGCGGTTTCCTGCTGGATGCGGGCGGCGATCCGGGCGGCGGTTTCGGACCGGTCGTCATGCGGGCGCAGGTTGATCAGGAACCGTCCCTGGTTCAGCGTCACGTTCTGCCCGTCGACGCCGATGAAGGAGGACAGGCTGACGACATCCTTGTCCTGCAGGATGCGCTGGCCCAGCTCCTGCTGGTGGGCCGCCATCGCGTCGAAGGAGGTGGATTGCGCCATGACCGAGATGCCCTGGATCACCCCGGTATCCTGCACCGGGAAGAAGCCCTTGGGGATCGACCAGGCCAGCAGGCCGGTCAGGCCCAGCGTGGCGACGAAGATGGCCAGCGTCAGCTTCTGGTGGCGCAGCACGACCGTCAGCGCCCGTCCGTAGGACGCGATGACCGATTCCGTCCAGCGCTCGACCGCGGCCGACCAGCCGCGCGCATCCGGCCCGTGCGGGCGCTCGCTGAGCAGGCGGGCGCACATCATCGGCACCAGGGTCAGCGACACCACCGCCGACAGCACGATCGTCACCGACAGGGTGATGGCGAATTCATGGAACAGGCGGCCCACCACGTCGCCCATGAACAGCAGCGGGATCAGCACCGCGATCAGCGAGACGGTCAGCGAGATGATGGTGAAGCCGATTTCACCGGCGCCCTTGAGGGACGCCGTCATCCGGTCGTCGCCCATTTCGATGTAGCGGGCGATGTTCTCGATCATCACGATGGCGTCGTCGACGACGAAGCCGGTCGCGATGGTGAGGGACATCAGCGACAGATTGTCCAGCGAGAAGCCCATCAGATACATGATCGCCAGCGTGCCGATCAGTGACAGCGGGACCGACAGGCTGGGGATGATCGTCGCGGGGATGTTGCGCAGGAAGACGAAGATCACCGCGACCACCAGCACCATCGCCAGCACCAGCTCGAACTCGACATCGGCCACCGAGGCGCGGATGGTGGTCGTGCGGTCGGTCAGCGGCGTGATGGTGATGCCCGGCGGCAGCGCCTGGCGCAGTTGCGGCAGGGCGTATTTGATATTGTCGACCACCGAGATGACGTTGGCGCCCGGCTGGCGCTGCACGTTCAGGATCAGGGCCGGCGTGGTGTTGGACCAGGCGGCGAGCTGGGTGTTCTCGGGACCCTGGACGACGGTGGCGACGTCACGGATGCGGATCGGGCCGCTGTTCTGGTAGGCGATGACCTGGTTGAGCAACTGGTCGACGCTGGCGATCTGGCCGTCGACGCGCAGGGTGGAGGCGCGCTGCGCGCCGTCGAACGTGCCGGTGGGCGAATTGACGTTGACGTTGCCGATCGTGGTGCGGAGCGTGTCCATGTCCAGGCCGAACGAGGTCAGCTTGGGCACGTTGACGCGCACGCGGATGGCCTTGCGGTTGCCGCCCGACAGCGTGACCAGGCCGACGCCCGAGACCTGGCTGATCTTCTGCGCCAGGCGGGTGTAGACATAATCCTCGACCTCGGTCAGCGGCATCGTCTTCGAGGTGATGCCCAGCGTGAGGACCGGGGTGTCGGCCGGGTTGACCTTGGCGTAGATCGGGGGGGCCGGCAGGTCGGTGGGCAGCAGCATCTGCGCCTGGTTGATCGCCGCCTGGACTTCCTGCTCCGCCACGTCCATCGACATGGTCAGGCCGAAGCGCAGCGTGACGATCGAGGCGCCGCCGGAGGATTGCGACGTCATCTGGTCCAGGCCCGGCATCTGGCCGAACTGGGTTTCCAGCGGCGCGGTCACCGACGTGGCCATGACGTCGGGCCCGGCGCCGGGATAGAAGGTCTGGACCGTGATGGTCGGATATTCGACCTGCGGCAGTGCCGAGACCGGCAGGAAATGATAGCCCAGCAGACCCGCCAGCATGATGGCGAGCATCAGCAGCGTGGTGGCGACCGGGCGTTCGATGAACAGGCGGGACGGATTCACGCACGGCTCTCCGGCTGAAGGCGACGGGTCTGATGTCGGGCCGGAGTCACGGCTGGGGCTGCCCGCCGGATGTGCCGCCAGAGGGGCTGCCGGTGGTGCTGCCGGTGGTATCGCCCTGTCCCGCCGTATCGTGGCGGCGGTGACGGCGGCCCTGTCCGGCCTCCGGGGCGGCCGTGTCGCCGCCCTGGGTGGCGGTGGCGTCGCTTGCGGTCGGGATCGTGACCTTCGCGCCGGCATGCAGGTGGTCGGTGCCGTCGGTCACGACGGACTCGCCTTCCTTCAGCCCGCTGGTCACGACCACGCTGTCGCCGTGCGAGGTGCCGGTCCTGATGTCGCGGACCTCGACGGTGCTGTCGGACTTGACGACATAGACGAACGATCCGTTCGGCCCGGTCTGCACCGCGTTGGTCGGGAGCAGCAGCACGTCATGCTCGGTATTGACCAGCAGGTGCGCGTTGACGAACTGGTTCGGGAACAGGGTCTCGTCCTGGTTGGGGAAGATCGAGCGCATCTTGATCGTGCCCGTCGCGGTGTCGATCTGGCTGTCCAGCACGCTGACGGCGCCATCGGCGATCTTGCGCGTGTTGGTGCTGTCCCAGGCTTCGACCGGCAGGGAAACGCCGCTGTGCAGGCGGTCGGCCACCCGGCCCAGTTCGGTTTCCGGCAGGGTGAAGATCACGGAGATCGGCTGCATCTGGGTCAGGATGACCAGGCCGTTGGTCTGGCCGGCGGTGATGTAGTTGCCCATGTCCACCTGGCGGATGCCGACGCGGCCATCCACCGGGGCGATGACATGGCAGTAAGTGATCTGCAGCTTCTCGTTGTCGACCTGGGCCTGGTCGACCTTCACGGTGCCTTCGAGCTGCGCGACCTTGTATTGCTGGTCGACGGCGGTCTGGGCCGCGATGCTGTTCTGGCGGATCAGGCGCTGATAGCGGGCATTATCCACCCTTGCCTGCTGTAGCTGCGCCATGTCGGACGCCAGTTGCCCCTCGTACTGGGCCAGCAGCACTTCGTAGGGCCTGGTGTCGATCAGTGCCAGGAGGTCGCCCTTCCTGACGTGCTGGCCCTCGGTGAACAGCACCTGCATCAGATAGCCGTCGACCCGCGACTGGACCGTGACGTTGGTGATCGGGATCACGGTGCCGAGCTCGGTCAGTTCGACCGGCATGTCGCCCTTGCGCACGGTGGCGACCGCGACCGGCTGGACATCCGCCGCCATCTGGCGGGCGTGGCGCCCGCCGCTGCCGCTCTGGCCGTGTGGCCTGAGGAAGGCCGCCGCGATGACGGCGGCGCCGACCAGCGCCGTGCCCCACAGCAGGAGGCGGCGGCGCGATTTCTTCCCGGCGCTGCCCTGCCGGCCGGGCCCTGTCGATTGCTGAGCGGGCAGGTCGGACGGGTCCAGAGTCGGTTTGTCCATGGTCGTCGGGTCTTCCTCAATCCAATGACGTCGGGCACGTCAGGCGTGCGATTTGTGGGGCAGTGTTAGCAGCTACGCGAAAAAAATGTGCCTAAATCCTTGCTTAGGAAACCGTCTAGAAATGTAACAATTTTCGACGCTCGCCAACCGTCTGCCGTGTGTTTTCGGCGGATGGCGCCGTCTATTCCATCGGTGGCGGGATCGTGATGCCCGCGATAGCGTGCCATCCGGGCCGGATGATCCGGCCCGCCCGGGGGCGGGGTGCGCAACCGGGGTGCATTCGATCCGTTTCCATAAGACAGGCCCCCCGCGCGGGGCGGGTCCGTTTGGAGGAGTAAAAGGCATGACGGAATCCGGTAACGAAACGTTTGTCGAGAAGGCAAAGGGCACCATCGAGGAAGGGACCGGCCGCCTGAAGGACGCGGCGGGTGGCCTGACGGGCGATCTGGGCATGCAGGCGGAAGGCAAGGTCGATCAGCTGAGCGGCATGGCGCGTCGCGAATTCGCCGAGCTGTACGAAGAGGGCGAAGGCAAGGTGGAGAAGGCCGTGCTGTTCGTGCAGGACCGGCCTTTGCTGTCGGTGGCGATCGCGGCTGTCGTCGGGCTTCTGGCCGGGTTGATCCTGCTGCCGCGCCGGGCGGCGAAGGGCTGAAATCCCGCCGGCCCGAGTCCCTGACGGGACGAGTTTTTTCCGTTTGAAAGGACTCGGCATGGAATCAGCATCTTGCGCAACATGACGTAAAGATGGTTTCCATCCCTTCAGGACGTGATTCGGTGTACGAATCGGGCGACAGGCGCCCGGCTCGGCCCGGTTCGGGATGGGGTGGATGCCGGATTACACGCGCGAGGCGCAGCATGGGGGCCGGGTCGCCGGAGTGGATGAAGTGGGCCGTGGCCCGCTGGCGGGCCCGGTCGTGGCGGCCGCGGTGATCTTCGACGGCGGCGTGCCGGACCGGCTGGCCACTCTGCTGGACGATTCGAAGAAGCTGTCTTCCGTGGCACGGCAGCGCGCCTATGTCGCGCTGCGTGGCGCCCGGGGAGTGCATGTCGCGGTTGCCGCGGCCTCGGTCGCCGAGATCGCGCGCCTGAATATCCTGCATGCCGCCTTTCTGGCGATGCGGCGCGCTGTCGCGCGCCTGCCTGTGCGGCCGGACCTGGTGCTGGTGGATGGAAACGCCGCCCCCGATTTCGGGTGCCGGACGGAATGTGTCGTGGGTGGGGACGGCGAAAGCCTGTCGATCGCGGCGGCGTCGATCGTGGCCAAGGTGGTGCGCGACCGGCTGATGGAGCGTCTGGCCGTCCGCTGGCCCGCTTATGGGTGGGAGCGCAATGCCGGTTACGGCACCGCCGAGCATCGTGCGGCGCTGTGCGATGTCGGCACCACACCGCATCATCGCGCGGCGTTCGGCACCGTCCGGCAATTGTCGCTGGGCCTGCCCGTCGATGGCAGCGAAGCAGCCTGGGGTGTGTCATGAGCGGCGCGGTGATGATGGAACTGCCCCTCGACCAGATCCTGCGCGGGGATTGCATCGAGCTGATGCAGACCCTGCCGAGCGGGTCGATCGACTGTATCTTCGCCGATCCGCCCTACAACCTCCAATTGCGTGGAGAGCTGCGCCGACCCGATGACAGCATCGTGGATGGGGTGGACGATGATTGGGACAAATTCAGCGATCTTGCGGAATATGACCGCTTTACCCGGGCCTGGCTGGGCGAGGCGCGCCGCCTGCTGCGCAAGGACGGCACGATCTGGGTGATCGGGTCGTATCACAATATCTTCCGGATCGGTGCGATCCTGCAGGATCTGGGGTTCTGGATCCTGAACGACGTGATCTGGCGCAAGTCGAACCCGATGCCGAATTTCCGGGGCCGGCGCTTCACCAATGCCCATGAGACGCTGATCTGGGCGGCGCGGGGGGCCGACAGCCGCTATCGCTTCAACTACCAGGCGATGAAGGCGCTGAACGACGACGTGCAGATGCGCTCGGACTGGTACCTGCCGCTGTGCACGGGTGGCGAGCGGCTGCGCAATGCCCATGGGCTGAAGCTGCATCCGACCCAGAAGCCCGAAAGCCTGCTGCATCGGGTGCTGGTTGCCTCGACCAATGTGGACGACATCATCCTCGACCCGTTTGCCGGCACGGGCACGACGACGGCGATGGCGCGGCGTCTGCGCCGCCGCTTTATCGGGATCGAGCGCCATCCGGACTATGCGGAAGCCGCGATCGGCCGTGCCCGGCGCGAGCGCCCCGTGCCCCTGGATAGTGTGCTGACGACGCCTGCCCGGCGCGAGACGCCGCGTGTGCCCTTCGGCAGTCTGGTCGAACGGGGCCTGCTGCCGGCTGGAACGATGGTGTATGACCGGCATCAGCGCGTATCCGCCACCGTGGCGCCCGATGGCACGCTTGTCAGCGGCACGCAGCGCGGGTCGATCCACAAGCTGGGGGCGCTGCTGACCAATGCCCCGTCCTGCAACGGCTGGACGTTCTGGCATCTGTTGCGCGACGGCCAGATGGTTCCGCTGGACGTCTTGCGGACCGAGATCCTGTCGCAGGATAGCGCGGCCGGATGAGGGCCTGACCGGACGCGCGCCCCGGATTCAGTCGCCCCTTCGGATCAATCGATCCGAAGGGGCGAGGCAGCCCTGATAACGGAGCGTCAGCCGCCGCCGAAGCCCAGGAAGCCGATTTCGGGGCGGGGGGTGCCGTTGTCGCGGGGGGCGGTGCGGCTGGTCGCCACCATCACGCCCGATCGGGACCCGTGGCTGGTGCCGTCGATGGTCAGGTGGCCGCTGCCATTCCGCATGGTGATGCCGGAATGGGTGGTCGAGGCCGCGATGACGTGCTCGTCGTCCAGCGTGCGGAGCGACAGCAGCAGGAAGGTGATGTCGTTGCGGTTCAGGTCGATCGCCATGTCCAGCGGCGTCTGACCCAGAACATTATGGCCTTCCATGTCGGCGCCACGATTCAGGGCTTCCTTGGCCGCGCCGAGGCTGCCGCGATTGATGGCGTCGAACAGGGCGGCGGTCGGGTTCAGGTCGCCATTGGCATGGCCGCTGACGTCCTCGTTCGCCTCGGCGCCGGGGAGGGCGGCCGGCGGGGCGGCCGCGCGTGCGGTGCGCCTTGCCTCGGCCTGCTTCGCCGCGTCGGCGGCTTCGGCTTCGGCCTCATCGTCATCCGATTGGGCATAGGCGAAATGCGTCGGGGCCATGATGACCGCGCTGCCGGTCAGCAGCGCGAGGAAGAGAAGGCGGATACCTGTTCTGACAATCATTATTCGTCTCAGTAACATTCGTCTCGATCACAGGCGCGACCTGTTCGGGGCGGATGCGGACCGCCCGATATGGACCGGCTTGCCGGACGCGTACCCGGCCCCCTTTCATAATCCAGATCAGGCCGCGATGCGATGGAAATCGCAGGATCGCGAGTCATGTGGCCGTCGGGCTGCATGGCAACGCGTTTCAGCGGCCCTCGCGCCACCAGCCCGTCAGCAGGAGTGAGGCGGCCAGCGCCAGCACCAGCCAGACCGGCAGGAGCGGGCTTGCGGTTCGGCCGGTGATCAGGCGGGCGTCGCGCTGGGGAAAGCCTATCCAGTCGGATCCCGCCATGCGGCCCGAAGCCGGGGGATGCAGCGCGGGCAATTGGAGATGGTCCGGATCGTCCCCAAGCCAGAACATGCCGCCGCCCGTCTGGCCGGCGAGCGGAGCCGTGACCGTCGCCGTGGCCCGCAGGTCCGCCCATTCCACCGGATCGTCCTGGGCGGGGGCGGCGAAGGCGCGGTGCGTGCCGTCATCGGCCATCCAGATGCCCTGCCGGGTTGCCGGCGCATCGGCCTGGGACAGGCCGATGCCGGTGGCATGCAGCGGCACCTGGCGCGTGGTGCCGTCGGGCGCGGTGATGGTGACCGCGCGCGGAGCGATGGGGGCGGCGGTGCGGCGGGTCACGACGATCCGGCCGTCGGTGATGGTGGCCGTGAGTTGTTCCTCCTCCAGCTCCGGCTCCTTCATCAGCCAGTGCGAGACGTGGCGCAGCAGTTCGGATTGTGGGCCGCCGCCGCCCTCGCCATGCGACCAGAGCCAGATCTGGTCGGACAGGAGGAAGGCGACGCGGCCCCGATCCACCCGGTCCAGCACCAGCAGCGGGGTGTGGTTCGGGCCGTCCATCAGGACCTGTCCGTGGACGGAATCGGTCCGCAGGACCCGGTACCATGGTCCCCATTCGGCATCGTGCCCATCCGGCGCGCTGCCGGCGCCCGGCAGGCCCGCCGTGACGGGGTGGCGGTGGCCGTCTGCCGTGAGGGCGGGGCGGAAGCGCTGTTCCGTCAGCCCGCCCTCGGCCGGGACATGGGCCGGCAGGATGTCGCCCAGCGGCGTATCCTGCAAAGATCCGGGGCCCAGGAATTCCGGGCCGCCGATCAGCAGCAGGCCGCCACCGTCGCGCACATACCGGGCGATGTTCTCCAGATAGGCGCGGGGCAGGATGGCGCGGTTCTCGAACCCGTCCAGGATGATCAGGTCGAACTGACTGATCTTTTCCTGGAACAGTTCGCGCACCGGGAAGGCGATCAGCGCGAGGTCGGACAGCGGCGTGCCGTCATCCTTGTCGGGCGGGCGCAGGATGGTGAAGTGCACCAGATCGACCGACGGGTCGGCCTTCAGCAGGCGGCGCCAGACCCGCTCGCCCTGGTTGGGGGTGCCCGAGACCAGCAGCACGCGCAGCCGGTCGCGCACCCCGTTGATCCGCACCACATCCTGATTGTTGGCGGTCGAGACTTCACCCGCGAGGGCCGAGACCGACAGGCCGACCAGCATGGGGCCGGGATGGGTGACGGGCAGGGTGATGTCCTGCGGCTGGCCGACGCGGACGGTCTTGTGCAACGGGGGTTCGCCGCCGCGATCCAGCGTCAGCTCGACCTCGGCGCCGGTGTCGGGGTGGGGGCCCAGATCGTCCACCTGCACCCGCAGCGTCGCGGTCTGGCCGACGATGGCGTAGGGGGGCGCCTGGAGGATGCGCAGCCGGCGGTCCGTTTCCTCGCCCTTTGCCGCCAGCAGTACATGCAGCGGAAGAATTGTGTGCCGGCCGCCGGAATCGGCGGGGCGCAGCCGTTCGGGCGCGTGGGCCGGGGTGTCGTGAACCTGTCCGTCGGTCAGCAGGATGGCGCCGGCCAGGCGGGCCGGTGGAATGTCGGCTGCCGCCTGGTCCAGGGCCGCGAACAGGCGGGTGCCCTGGCCATGGCCGTCGCGCACGGTGACGGTGCGCAGGGTCAGCCCCGGCACATGCGCGGCCTCGGCCTGGAGGCGTTCGGCCGCCTGATGGGCGATGGTGGCGCGCTGTCCCACGCCCATGGAGGAGGACTGGTCGACCACCAGAATGGCGGTTTCGGGCAGGGCCTGCCCGGTTTCGCTGATGCGTTCGGGGCCGGCCAGCCACAGCAGGACGATGGCCGCCGCCGCCGCGCGCCACAGCGTGCCGCGCGCCCGGCGCAGCAGGCCGGCCAGCAGGACGAGCGTGGCCAGGAGCGCCAGCGTGTAGAGCAGCCAGGAAGGCAGCAGCGGCGAGAAGGAGATCATGTGCCGCAGGGTGGTCAGGTCGGGCATGGTCATTCCCCCAGCCGCCGCAGCAGGGCGGGGACATGGACCTGATCCGCCTTGTAATTGCCCGTCAGGGCATAAAGCACGGCATTGACGCCGAACCGGTAGGCCGTGATGCGCTGGGTGGCCCCGTCCGGCACCGTGGCGTAGGGCGTGTCGCCCTGGGCGTCGACGGCCCAGGCATGGACCCAGTCGCTGGAGCCGATGATGACCGGGCTGACGCCGTCATTGGCACTGTCGTCCTCGCGCGCCACCCAGACGGGCAGCCCGTCATAACGGCCGGGGAAACTGTGCAGCAGGTAGAAGGTGTGGGCCAGCACGTGCCGGTCGGTCAGCCGGGTGAGGGGGGGCACGTCCAGCCCCCTGGTCATGCGGCGCAGCGCGGCCGCCGTGCCGGGAGCCTGGGCGGCGAAGCCGGCGACTTGCGGGGCGTCGGTGCCGGGTGCTGTGGGATCGACGCCCTGGCTGTCGATCAGCAGGATGCCGCCATGGCGCATATAGGCGTTCAGCGCTGCCGTGCGCGCCGGGTCGATCGTCGCGTCGGCCGCGACCGGCCAGTAGAGCATCGGATAATAGGACAGATCGTCGCGGCCCGGCACCACGCCGTCCGGATGGCCCAGCACCGCCGAGGTCCGGGCGTTGGTGTAATCCGACAGGCCTTGCAGCCCCTCGCGCGACACGGCGTCGAGATCGGCATGGCCGGTCAGGATATAGCCCAGCCTGGTTTCAAGGGCCGCGCCGGGGACGCCGTCCGGCGCGGGTTGGGCGCGGGCGGGGGAGGACAGGGTGGCCAGCAGCAGGGCGCCCGTCAGGGCTGCCCGTCCGGCCGGGAGGCGGCCGGCCCGCAGCAGCAGGGTCAGCACCGCGTCCAGCGCCAGCAGCAGCAGGGCGGCGGCGACCAGCCAGGGGCCCAGCGCGCGGTCGCGGGGCTGGCCACCCAGAGTGACTTCGTGGCCGATCGTGGCCTGGGCGGCGAGCGGGCCGATCGCGTCGCCCAGATTCAGGGCGCGGCGGCTGGCGCGCGGGCCGTACAGGCCGGGCGGATGGGCGGGAGAGGGGGGCGTGGCCCCGAATGCGTCGGCCGGGAGGGCCCGCGCGGCGGGTGGGGGCGGGCTGAGGACCGCGTCGGCATCCAGTGTCATGTAGGGGGCGAGCAGGCTGTGGTCGGCCGGGGCGTCGACGCCGACCGAGCGTTCGGCCAGCCGGCGCAGCATGTCGACGAACAGGCCGGAGAGCGGCAGGTTCGACCATTCGGCCGTGCTGGTGACGTGGAAGAGCACGATTTCGCCCGCGCCCAGTGCGGCATGGGTGACCAGGGGCGTGCCGTCGG
This sequence comes from Gluconacetobacter tumulicola, assembly GCF_014174215.1. Classification (GTDB taxonomy): domain Bacteria; phylum Pseudomonadota; class Alphaproteobacteria; order Acetobacterales; family Acetobacteraceae; genus Gluconacetobacter; species Gluconacetobacter tumulicola. The sequence continues at coordinate 147,891 of NZ_JABEQL010000002.1, forward strand.
TCAGGCGGGCCCAGCTATGGGTGGCCAGATCGGCCGCCGGGCGGGCCAGGACCTGGCGCGAGACGGTGACGTCGGTGGGAACGGTCAGGCCGTGGAAGGGGGAATCGTTGGGGAATGGGGCCAGATGTTCCGGCTTGCCCCAGGACATCGCGCCGCCGAGCTGGCGTTCGCCCGACATCAGGGGCACGGGCAGCAGGGCGTCGGGCAGGGGGGATGAGGGGACATCCGCATCCGCGGTGCTGTCGGAAGCGATGGGATCGTGGTCCGGGCTGCCGTTCAGGAGGGGGCCGGCGAAGCGGATCAGCATGCCGCCCTTGCGCACCCATTCGGTGACGGCACGGCGGGTTTCGGGACTGTCCAGCGCGCCGTCGGGTGCGATCAGGATCGAGAGCGGACGGGTCAGCAGCGTGGCGGCCGGGCCCTCGCGCAGTTCGGCGGTCGGGGACAGGGCGCGGCGGAGGTAGAACAGCGTGCCCATCAGGGGCGTATCGGTGCCGGCGACGCCGATCAGCCCCACCGGGCGGCGCCGGTCGCCCTCGTCCAGCAGGCGCACGCCGGCCGGGCCTTGCATGTCGCGCAGGACCAGCCGGCCGATCCGGTTGCGCAGTTCGGCGGGCAGCGCCACCTCGGCCGTGCCCTGCCGGGCGCCGGCCGCGACGGGTACCGGTACCAGCGACAGCACGCCGCCATCGGTGGCTTCGGCCCGCACCGTCAACTGGCGCGGATGGGGCGAGGGCAGGGTGCTGACGGCGACGTGCAGGTGCTGGTCGCCGGCTACGGGGGCGGGCGTCAGGACCGCGATCGTCGCATCGCGGTCGATCAGGGTTTCGGCCGGACCGAGTGTGGCCAATGCGGCGGCGAAGGCGGGGTCTTCCGTGCCGGCCAGCCCGTCGGAGACGTAAGCCACCCGCCCGTGCCACCCGCTGGCGGCCAGGTCGCGCAGGGCCTGTGCCGCGGCGGCGCGGTCGGTCGGCCAGGGCATGGGGCGGGAGGAATCCAGCATGCCGCGCAGCATGGACGGTGGCGTCGGCGCGCCGATGGACGGGGCCTCGCCGGCCGGTCCCGGTGCGGTTGTCAGCAGGCGGACGGGGTGGGTTGCGCGATCCAGCAGGGCGTCGATGGCCGCCAGGCGCCGGGGCCAGTCCGGCACGGCGGCCCAGCCATTGTCGAAGACCACGAGCAGGTCGGTATCCGCGCTGCCGGGCGTGGGTTGGCCGGCGCGGTCTTGGCGGAGGACCGGGCCGGCCAGCCCGACGATCAGCGCCGCGAGTGCCGCGCAGCGCAGCAGCAGCAGCCAGAGCGGGGCGGTGGCGGCCTGCGTGACCCGGGCCCGCAGGCCGCGCAGCAGCATGATGGCGGGGAAGGCGCGGCGCTGGGGCGGCGGCGGCAGGGTGCGCAGGAGCAGCCACAGAACCGGCAGGATGGCCAGCGCCGCCAGCAGCCAGGGAAGCTGGAAGATCATGGGCGCTCTCCCCGCCCCGACAGGGCGGCGTGCAGGGCCAGCAGGGCCTCCTCCGGCCGCTGGTCGGTCGCGTGGCGGATCAGCAGATGGCCGTTGGTGCGGCACAGATCGGCCAGGGCCGCCTGATGGCGGGCATAGGCATCGCGATAGGCGCCGCGCACCTGTTCGACGCCGGAAAGGGTCAGCGTGTCCTCGCCTTCCAGGCCGGAAAAGCGGACATGTCCCGCGTAAGGGAGGTCGGCCTCGGCCGGATCGTTGACCAGCAGGAGCAGGGCCCGGGCCGGACGCGCCGTCAGGCCGCGCAGCAGCGCCCCCATGGCCGGCAGCCCGCACAGCCCGTCGCCCACCAGCACCGCCCGCGCGTGACGGGGCACCTGCTGCGGATGCGGCAGGCTGGTGTTCTCCGGGTCATGCGCCATGGTCCGCATCAGGGCGACCGCCAGCCGGTCCAGCGCCGCCCGGCCGCCGGGGGGGATGTCGACCGGTTCGCCCGGCGTCAGCAGGCGTACGCGTTCGCCCTGGCGCAGCAGCAGCGCGCCCAGCGCCAGGGTCAGCAGGATGGCGGACTCCGATTTCAGCGGGAGTGCCGGGGCGGAGCGCCAGCGCATCGAGGCGCTGGGGTCGCACCACAGGCAGACGGTCTGGGCGGCCTCGGCCTCGGTTTCCCGGACATAGGCGCGGCTGCTGCGGGCCGACTGGCGCCAGTCGATGCGCGTGACCGGCTCGCCGGGCTGGGCGGGGCGGAACTGCCAGAAATCCTCGCCCGGGCCGGCCTGGCGGCGTCCATGGTGGCCGGCCGCCACGGTCGCGGCGATGCGCTGGGCCGACAGGATCAGCGAGGGCATGCGTGCGGCCAGGTTTTCCGCCGCCGCCAGCGGGACGGCGGCCGCGCTCATGCCGGCGTCGGGCGTGTCCGTTGCCGGGACGTGCCGTACCAGCGCGCGGCCCAGGGCGTGGCGCATAATAAAGGCGGCCGCGCGGCCGGGCAGGGAGGGGGGCCGCGTCATCGCGACGGTCAGTCCAGCGTGCGGAGCAGGCCGTCGATCAGGTCCGGCAGGCGCCGGTTTTCGGCCCGGGCGGTGAAGGTCAGGGACATGCGGTGGGCCAGGACCGGCTGGGCCAGGGCGGCGATATCGTCGATGCTGGGCGACAGGCGGCCGTCGAGCAGCGCGCGGGCCCGGGTGGCCAGCATCAGCGCCTGCGCGGCGCGCGGGCCGGGGCCCCAGGCCACGGAGTCGCGGATGGTGGCATCCTGCGTCGTCTCCGGCCGGGCGGCGCGGACCAGGCGCACGATGGCGTCCACCACACGGTCGCCGACCGGCAGGGCGCGGACCAGGCGCTGGGCCTCGACCAGGTCGCGGTCGGTCAGCACGGGGCGGGGCACCACGTCCTGGCTGCCGGTGGTGGCCAGCAGCATCGCGCGTTCGGCGGCCTCGTCGGGGAAGCCGAGCGGGATCTGGAGCATGAAGCGGTCGAGCTGGGCTTCGGGCAGCGGATAGGTGCCTTCCTGCTCGATCGGGTTCTGGGTGGCGAGGACGTGGAACGGATGGGGCAGCCTGTGGTCGGTGCCCGCGATGGCGACCCGGTGTTCCTGCATGGCCTGGAGCAGGGCGGACTGGGTGCGGGGGCTGGCGCGGTTGATTTCGTCGGCCATCAGCAACTGGCAGAAGACGGGGCCGGGGACGAAGCGGAAGCTGCGGCGGCCGTGCTCGTCCTCGTCCAGGATCTCGCTGCCGGTGATGTCGGACGGCATCAGGTCGGGCGTGAACTGCACGCGGCGGGCTTCCAGGCCCAGCACCGTTCCCAATGTCGTGACCAGCAGGGTCTTGCCCAGCCCGGGCGCGCCGACCAGCAGCGTATGGCCGCCGGCCAGGATGCTGGTCAGGGTCTGGTCGATGACCGTGCGCTGGCCATGGATGACGCGGCCGATTTCGGCCCGCGCCGCCTGGAGCAGCCCGCCCAGGCGTTCGGCCTGCGCGAGGTCGGCGGTGGCATCCGATGCCGCAAAGGGGGGCAGGCCCGGCGCGGTGCCGGAGGCTGAGGGCAGGGCGTCCGATATCGTCATGCGTTCAATCTGACAGGTCTGGGGGTTTCATCAAGTCGGGGATGATCCCTATATCGGGTGTCGGATGATTCAACTGGCGTGGGTTATGCATTTGGCTGACGATCTGAACAGGCACGCCGTGGCGTCTTTCGAGGCTGTCGGATGTTCCCCGCGGCGTGCCGTCGCGTCCGCGCCGTCGTCATGCGGGGCGTTGCCGTTCCGGATACAGCGCGACGGGACGTGGCTTTATCGCGGCACGCCGATCCGTCGCAAGCCGATGGTCTGCCTGTTCGCGTCGGTGCTGACCCGTGATGCCGAGGGGGCGTACTGGCTGCAGATGCCGACCGAGCGCGGCACGATCGAGGTCGAGGATGTTCCGTTCGTGGCGATGGAGCTGCATTGGAGCGGCTGCGGGCGTGATCAGGTCCTGTCCTTTCGCACCAATGTCGACCTGGTGGTGTGTGCCGGGCCGGACCACGCGATCCTGGCCGAATGGGATGTTCCCTGCGAGGAATGCGGCGCCGGCCCGGTTCCCTATCTGCATGTACGCGACGGCGCCGGGGCTTATCCGATCCGGGCCCGGATCGCCCGTTCGGTCTATTACGAACTGGCGGCCCTGGCGGTTCCCGGCACCTGTCGCGGCGCGCCGTGCCTGGGCGTATGGAGCCAGAATGTCTTCTTTCCCCTCTCGTGCCTGCCGGCCGGAGAGGGGAGCTGACGCGCGGCGAGGAGCCGGCCGGCGAACTGGCGGACCGGCTGGCGGCGCTGCCGCCGGACATACGCCATGGGCTGGGGCGGCTGTGGGGGCTGCTGCCGGAGGCGCGGCTGGTCGGCGGGGTTGTGCGCGACCTGCTGGCCGGACGGACGGTGGCCGATATCGACATGGCCACGCCGGAACCGCCCGGGCGCGTGCAGGCCATCCTGACCGCGGCCGGGATCAAGGTCGTGGCCACCGGACTGGCCCATGGCACGGTGACGGCCGTGATCGGCGGCCGGCCGTACGAGATCACGACCCTGCGCCGGGATGAACGGACGGATGGGCGGCACGCGGTCGTGGCCTGGACGGGCGACTGGAGGGAAGACGCGGCCCGGCGGGATTTCACGATCAATGCGATGTCCTGCGACCGTTACGGCGTGGTGCATGATGATTTCGGCGGGCGGGTGGATCTGGCGGCCGGGCGGGTGCGTTTTGTCGGGGACGCGTCGGCGCGCATTCGCGAGGATGCGTTGCGGGTGCTGCGCTTTTTTCGTTTCCATGCCCGCTATGGGCGGGGTGCGCCGGATGCGGAGGCGATGGGCGCGATTGCGGCGCTGCGCGAGCATCTGTCCCGGCTTTCGGCGGAGCGGGTGTGGTCGGAACTGCGGCGCATTCTGGTCGGCCCCGGTGTGGTGGCGACCCTGGGGCTGATGGATACATGTGGCGTGCTGGCCTGCCTGCTGCCGGAAGGGTGCGACCTGCCTGCGCTGGGGCGGCTGATCGGGACCGGTGCGCCGGATGATTCGGTGCTGCGGCTGGCGGTGCTGGCGCGGGCGGCGCCGGACGTGCTGGCCGGCCGCCTGCGCCTGTCGCGGGCCGAGACGGCGGCGCTGGCGGCGATCCGGTCGGGACCGCTGCCGGACCCGGCGATGGATGAGGATGGACGCCGCCGCCTGCTGGCCGATGAGCCCGCCCAGGCCCTGGTCGGGCGGAGCTGGCGGGTTCAGGCGGAGCGGCTGGGGACGCGATCGCCCGCGTGGGACGCGTTGCGTGCCGACCTGCTGGACCGCGCGCGGCCGGTCTTTCCGCTTGCGGGGCGGGACCTGATGCAGGCCGGCATGGCGCCCGGCCCCCGTATGGGGCAGGTGCTGGAGCAGGTTCGCGCATGGTGGCTGGCGGGCGGATGCCGCGCCGGGCGGCGGGACTGTCTGGCCTATCTGGAGCGGCTGGTGGCCGGCCCTGCCTGATCCCGGGCACTGGGCGTTGCTTTCTTTGTCACCCATGGCTTGGTAAAGGGCTGCATGAACGTCGTTTCGTCCCGGACCCCGGTTTCTGCCCCGCCTGTGCCGCCGCCGGCCCGGCCCCCGGGTGCTGATGTGCGTGAGCGGGGCATGGACCTGCTGCGGCGGGTGTGGCGCGAGGATGTGCGCCGCCATCGCGGCCGGATCGCGGCGGTGATCGGGCTGACCGTTTTGATGGCGTCGCTGACCGGCCTGTATCCGCTGGTCATCCAGCGGGCGCTGGACATGTTTGCCGACCATGATCCGCGCATCCTCTACCAGGTGCCGGCGCTGGTGATCCTGATCACCGCCGCCAAGGCGCTGTCGCAATATGGCCAGACCGTCGCGGTACAGAATCTTGTGCTGGTGGTGATCCGTGGGTTGCAGGAGCGGATGTTCGCCCATCTGCTCCATGCCGACATCGCCCGTGTGGAGCGCGAGGCGCCGGCGCAGCTTGCGGCCCGGTTTACCACCGATGCCGTCTCGATCCGCGAGGCGATGATCCGCGTCGTCAATTCGCTGGGCGATGTCGTCACCGTCGCCGGGCTGGTGGTGTCGATGTTCTATATGGACTGGGAGCTGAGCCTGATCGCGGCGGTGCTGTATCCGATCGCGGCGGTGCCGATCCAGCGCCTGGGCAAGAAGGTGCGGCGGGCATCGGGCGGGATGCAGGAGCGGATGGGCGAGACCTCGGCGCTGCTGACCGAGAGCTTTTCCCAGGCACGGACGGTGCGGGTCTATCGTCTGGAACAGGCGGAAGCGAAGCGGGTCGATCATGCGTTCGATCAGTTGCATGCCGCCCTTCTGCGCATTGCGCGGGGGCGGGCGCGGGTCGATCCGGTGCTGGAAGTGCTGGGTGGGGCCGCGGTGGCGGCCGTGCTGGGCTTTGCCGGCTGGCGCGCGGCGCTGGGGGGCGCGACCCTGGGCGATTTTTCGGGCTTCGTGGCGGCGCTGCTGCTGGCGTCGCGTCCGCTGCGGGCGCTGGGGTCGCTGAATGCCGCCATGCAGGAAGGGTTTGCGGGGCTGGAGCGGATCTTCGCCGTGATCGACGAGCCGGCCGATATCGTCGAGGCGCCCGATGCAAGGCCCCTGCCCGAGGGTAATGGCCATCTGCGTTTCGAGGCGGCGTCGTTCGTCTATCCCGATGGGCGGGTGGGGCTGGACGGGCTGAGTTTCGATGCAAGGCCGGGCCTGACGGTGGCGCTGGTCGGCCCGTCGGGGGCTGGAAAATCGACCGCGCTGTCGCTGATCCCGCGCCTGCATGATGTCAGTGGCGGGCGGATCGTGCTGGACGGGATGGATCTGCGCGCCGTGCGGCTGGCCGACCTGCGCGATGCCATTGCCTATGTCAGCCAGGATACGCTGCTGTTCGACCTGTCGGTGGCGGACAATATCCGGGTGGGCCGGCCGAGGGCGACGGATGCCGACATTCGGGCGGCGGCGCGGGCGGCGGCGGCGGAGCCCTTTATCGATGCGTTGCCTGAGGGGTTTGCCACCCGCGTCGGCCCCGGCGGCCAGCGCTTGTCGGGCGGGCAGCGCCAGCGCGTGGCCCTGGCCCGGGCCCTGCTGCGCGATCCGCGCGTGCTGCTGCTGGACGAGGCGACCAGCGCCCTGGACAGCGAGAGCGAGGCGCTGGTGCAGGAGGCGCTGGGCCAGTTGCGCCATGGGCGGACGACCATTGTGGTGGCCCACCGGCTGTCGACCGTGCGCTCGGCCGACCTGGTGGTGGTGCTGGCCGACGGGCAGGGCGTGGAATGCGGCACCCATGCCGACCTGATGGCGGCCGACGGGCTGTATGCCCGCATGGTACGGACCCAGGCTTTCGGTCTCTGAGCTGCCGGTGATGGGACGCTTGTAAATGTACCGACAGGCGTACATTTATGAGTCGAAGGAGATCGGATCATGCAGGTTCTGACCTATTCGGAAGTCCGGACCCGGCTGAAGGACGTCATGGAGCAGGTGACGGACAATCATGACGAGGTGATTGTCACCCGCAAGAACGGCAAGCCGGTGGTCATGGTCTCTCTGGAAGAATGGAATGCCATCCAGGAAACGATGCACCTGCTGGCGTCACCGGCCAACGCGCAGAGCCTGCGGGCGTCGATTGCCCAGCTTGAGGCCGGGCATGGCGGGGAGCGGGCGCTGATCGAACCGTGAAACTCGTTTTCTCGGATCTTTCATGGGAACAATATCTCTATTGGCATGAGACCGATCCGAAGGTCTTTGCCCGGCTCAATGCCCTTATCAGGGAATGTCGACGCCTGCCCTTTCAGGGGACCGGGAAACCCGAGCCGCTGAAGGGTGAGTTATCGGGATGGTGGTCGCGTCGTCTGACCCAGCAGGATCGGCTTGTCTATCGTGTTTCCGGCCGGGGTGAGGGGCAGGCGCTGGAGATCGCCCAGTGCCGCTATCATTACTGAGCGGGCCTGTTCGGGGCTTTCATTGCGCTTGTCGAAGCAGGGCGGTTGATGGATCGGGTTCTTCGTGCCATGGATTGACCGACCGGTTCGGTCATTCGATCGCGTCGGCGCCATGAGCTGGAAGTCAAGAGGAACCGTATGGCCGAGCAAGACGGCGCAGGGTCGGGCGACACGCCGGAAGAATCGCGCAAAAAGAAATCGAACCCGCTGATCCGTGTCGGCCTGATCGCCTTCGTCGCGGTCATCGCCATCGGGGCGGGGGTCTACTGGTTCCTGACCCGCCACGACATCGAGACGGATGATGCGTTTACCGCCGGGCGGGCGGTGACGATCGCGCCGCATGTGCGCGGCTACGTGACGGAACTGCTGGTGAACGACAACCAGTTCGTCCGGGCCGGCCAGCTTCTGGCGCGGATCGACGACCGCGACTATCGCGCGGCGCGGGACAATGCGGCGGCGACGCTGCAGATCGCGCAGGCGCAGGCGGCCGGGGCGCAGTTCGGCCTGGCGGTGGCGCAGAAGGATTTCCCGGGTCGCCTGCTGATGGCGCAGGGCCAGTTGCAGGCCGCCCAGGCGCAGCAGTTCAGGGCCGAGACCGATTATCGCCGCCAGCATGCGGTGGCGCGTGCCGCCACCACGCAGCAGGATGTCGATTATGCCACGGCGGCGCTTCAGGCCGCGAAGGCCCAGGTGACGCAGGCCGAGGGCAATCTGCGGATCGCCGAGCCGGTGGAGGCCAATATCTCGACCACCCAGACGCGGATCAGCCAGTATGACGCGCAGATCGCGCAGGCGCGGGCGCAACTGGCGCAGGCCGAGCTGAATCTGGGCTGGACGGACATCCGCGCCCCGCACGATGGCTGGATTTCGCAGCGCAATATCGAGCGCGGCAGCTTTGTCAGCGAGGGGCAGTCGATCTTCTCGGTCGTCGAGCCGGAGGTCTGGGTGATCGCCAACTACAAGGAAACCCAACTGGCCCATATGCGGCCGGGACAGAAGGTGGACATTGCGGTGGATGCCTATCCGTTCCTGGACCTGAAGGGGCATGTGGATTCGATCCAGCTCGGCACCGGTGCGACCTTCAGCGCCTTTCCGCCCGAGAACGCGACCGGCAATTATGTGAAGATCGTGCAGCGCGTGCCGGTGAAGATCATGATCGACCAGGGCATGCGGCCCGACCTGCCGCTGACGCTGGGCCTGTCGGTCGTGCCGACGGTGCATACGGAATGAGCGGCGGCCCGGCGGCCGGTGCGTCCGCCCCGGCGGGGACGCCCCCAGCGGAACAGCCATGGAAGCCCCGTGCCAATCCATGGCTGATCGCGATCGTCGTGACGGTGGCCGCGTTCATGGAAATCCTGGACACGACCATCGTCAACGTCTCGCTGCCGCATATCGCCGGCAGCCTGTCCTCGACCTATGACGACGCGACCTGGACCCTGACATCCTATCTGGTGGCCAACGGCATCGTGCTGACCATCTCGGGGTGGCTGGGCAAGCTGCTGGGCCGAAAACGCTATTTCCTGATCTGTATCTTCATGTTCACCGTGTCGTCGTTCCTGTGCGGCATGGCGACCAGCCTGCCGGAACTGATCGTGTTCCGGCTGATGCAGGGTTTCTTCGGCGGGGGGCTGCAGCCCAACCAGCAATCGATCATCCTCGATACGTTCCCGCCCGAGCGGCGGGCGGCGGCGTTCGGGCTGACGGCGATCGCCACTATCGTGGCGCCCGTGATCGGGCCGGCGCTGGGTGGGTGGATCACCGACAATTATTCCTGGCGCTGGATCTTCTTCATCAACGTGCCCGTGGGGCTGGCGGCGACCTTCGCCGTGTCGATGATCGTGGAGGACCCGCCCTGGGCGAGGAAGCAGAAGGCGCCGCTGGACATTGTGGGGATCGGGCTGATCGCCATCGGGTTCGGCTGCCTGGAGGTTGCGGTCGATCGCGGTGAGGATGAGGACTGGTTCGGGTCGTCGATGATCCGGACCATGGCGGTGCTGGCGGTACTGGGGATTGGCGGCGCGGTGGTCTGGCTGCTGCGGACCAAAAGGCCGGCGGTGGACCTGCGCGTGTTCAGGGACCGCAATTTCGCGACCGGCACGCTGCTGATCGGGGCGGTGGGGGCGCTGCTCTATTCGGCCGCGATCGTCGTGCCGCAATTCGCGCAGCAGGTGATGGGCTATAACGCCACCCTGTCGGGGCTGATCCTGTCGCCTGGCGGTGTCGCGGTGATCGTGCTGATTCCGCTGGTCGGGCGGTCGATGAAATATCTCAGCCTGCGGATGCTGATCGCCATGGGCTTCTTCTTCATGGGCGTATCGCTGTTCTGGTCGGCGCATCTGGTGCCGTTGCTGGATTTCCGCCATCTGGTGCTGTTCCGCATGAGCCAGACGGCCAGCCTGGCCTTTCTGTTCGTGCCGATTTCGACCATCACCTTCGCCACCCTGCCGCGCGAGCTGAATGCCGATGCCTCGGCGCTGTTCAGCATGGCGCGCAACGTGATGGGGTCGATCGCGATTTCGGGCTCGACCGCCATGCTGACCGAAATCCGCCAGGCGCATCAGACGCAGATGGTGCATTGGATGACGCCGTTCCATCAGCCCTATAACGATTATCTGGCGCGTGCGCGGCAGGTCGCTTCGGGGCATGGGATCGCGCAGGGGGCGGTCAATGCTGTGGCCCAGCATCGCCTGTTCGTGGAGTTCACGCGGCAGATCGCGATCCTGGCTTACAACGAGGTCTTCATGATCCTGGGGATAGGGGCGTTTCTGGTGGTGCCGCTCTGCTTCCTGCTGTCGCCGATCAAGGGAGGCGGCAAGCGGCCGTCGGCGGGACATTGAGTGCCGGCCACGACGTGCGGGGGCGGGTGATCAGCGTCGTCTCGGCCGCGATCGTGCGGGAGGGGGCGTTGCTGGTGGTGCGCAAGCGCGGCACGGACAGTTTCATGCTGCCGGGCGGCAAGGCCGAGCCGGGCGAGACCGAGGCCGAGACCCTGCAACGCGAGCTGTACGAGGAGCTGGGTTGCCGGCTGCATGCCGAGGGGCTGATGCTGCTGGGGCATTTCGAGGCGCCGGCGGCCAATGAGCCCGGATGCATCGTGCGGGCGGCGATCTACTGCGGGGATCTGGATGGCAGACCCGCCATCGCGGCGGAGATCGCGGAGATGCTGTGGCTGGACGTGGTGGGCGCGGACGATCCGCCCATCCGTCTGGCCCCGCTGTTGAGCCGGCATGTGCTGCCGGCATTGTGCCGCTAGAGGCTGCTGCAAAAGCCGCCGCTGGCGGCGGCCTGACGGCGGTTTCCTGCACTTCGCGGCGGGCGGCCCATAAGGCCGCTCCGCTCCGATGCTCGGAAACCACCGCCAGACGCGTGGCTGGTGCCACGCTTCCACTCACCATCGGAGCTTTTGCAACAGCCTCTCTTAGGGTCGCGGCTGCGCGTAGGCAGCGAAATCGCCGGTCAGGATGCGGTAGATGGGGCGCTTGAAGCCGACATTGCGTTCGGGCAGCGTGGCCAGGTCGACCCATTGCCAGGCATCGAATTCCGCCGGCTGGTGGGCATCCAGCCGGATGTCGGCATCGGTGCCGGTGAAGCGCAGGGCGAACCATTTCTGGGTCTGGCCGCGATAGCGGCCGCCGAGCGCCTTGCCGATCAGGGCAGCGGGCAGGTCGTAGGTCAGCCAGCGGGGGTGGGCGGCGATGATTTCGGCCCGGTCGGTTCCGATTTCCTCGAGCAGTTCGCGCAGTACGGCCTGTTCGGGGTCTTCGTCGGCGTCGATGCCGCCCTGGGGGCATTGCCAGACACCGTCTTCCATGGGGCCGCCTGCGCCCTGCATGTCGGTGCGGCGGCCGATCAGGACTTGTCCGCGGTCGTTGAACAGCATGGCCCCGACATTGCGGCGATAAGGCAGATCTGCCGCGTCAGTCATGACGCGGCAGGTTTGCCGGCGAGGCATCGGCCGTGTGCGGGCCGGTCGTCATGGCGCGGACGATCTTGAGCCCCTGCTGCAACTGGAAGTCGGTTGCGGGTTTCGTGAGGTCGAAGGTGGGCCAGTTGGCCGGCGGCTCGCCGGGGATGGACGAGACGATCGGTGGCAGGTCGACGCGCGACGGCGGCTTGGCGGTGTTGCCGCCCTGGTTCTTGATGATGTGGCTGAGATCGGCCTCGCGGATGCTGTAGCCCGGGTCCTCGCGGGTTTCGCGCACCGTCACGTCGGGGACGATGCCCAGGCCCTGGATGGAGCGGCCCGACGGCGTGTAGTAGCGTGCCGTGGTCAGGCGCAGCGCGCCGTCGCCGGGGATGGGCAGGATGGTCTGCACCGATCCCTTGCCGAAGGATTTCTCGCCGATCAGGACGGCGCGCTGATGGTCCTGCAGGGCGCCGGCGACGATTTCGCTGGCCGAGGCCGAACCGCCATTGATCAGGACCACCATCGGCAGGCCGTCGGTGATGTCGGTGCCGTGGGCATCCCAGCGCTGGCTTTCCTGCGCGTGGCGGGCGCGGGTCGAGACGATTTCGCCATTGCGGATGAAATCGGAACTGACGGCGATGGCCTGGTTCAGCAGGCCGCCCGGATCGGAGCGCAGGTCCAGCACCAGGCCGGTCAGGTGGCCATGGGCGTCGGCTTTCAGCTTGCGGTAGGCGGCTTCCAGCCCCGGCGAGGTTTCCTCGTTGAATTCCGACACCCGGATATAGCCGGTCGAATCGTACAGGGCCGACTTGATCACCTGGATATGGATGACCGCCCGCGTCATGGTCACGATGAGCGGCTTGGGCGTCTTTTCGCGGATCAGGGTCAGGGAGATCGTGGTATCGGGCTTGCCGCGCATCCGCTGCACGGCCTCGTCCAGCGGCAGGCCGTCGATATTCTTGCCGTCGATGGCGACGATATAGTCGCCGGGCTTGATGCCGGCCTTGGCGGCGGGCGTGTCGTCGATCGGCGAGACGACGCGGATGTGGCTGTCATCGGCCTGGACTTCCAGCCCCAGCCCGCCGAACTCGCCCTTCGTGCGGGTTTGCAGGTCGGCGTACTGTTTTTCGGTCATGTAGGAACTGTGCGGGTCGAGGCCGCTCAGCATGCCGTTCAGCGCGTTGATGATGAGTTCGCGGTTCGACACCTGGTCGACGTAATTCGCCTTCACCTGTTCCAGCACATGGCCGAACAGCGACAGAAGGCGGAAATTCTCGGCCGGAGAATCCGAATCGCTGTCCTTGGTCAGGCTGGCGGCCAGCGCGTTGGATGTCAGGCTGCTCCCTGCCGGCAGGGAGAGGTGGGCGATCTGTGGCCCCGCCGCGATGCCTGCCAGAAAGGCGCAGCCAAGCAGCAGGCCGGTGCGGAACGTCATGCCATGCGTCTCCTGAGTGAAACCGCCCCTGTCGTGGACGGTGGGGCTCCATGCCGTTCGGAAACGGCATGTATCGTCGTCATTGCCGCGATCTTATACCGAACTCGTGTCGGGCGGAAACCGCCGAGAAGGGGGCTATAGAAACGGGGCGGGGTCGACCGCGCCGCCGCCGTGCCGCAACTGCACGAACAGGGTCGGCCGGGCGCCCTGGCCGCTCCAGTCGGGCATGCGGCCGACCGGGGCGCCACGGGCCAGTGCCTGGCCGGTCGAGACGGCCAGCCCCCCCAGCCCCGCCATGACGAAACGATAATGGCGCCCGCAATTGAGGATGACCATCTGGCCGTAGGAGCGGAATGCGCCCGCGAAATCGACCTGGCCCGCGCAGGGGGTGCGCACGGCGGCGCCGGAGGGCGGGGCGTAGGTGATGCCGGTGGCCGGTCCGGCCTCGGTCGCGGCCCCCCAGGCGGTGACGATCGTGCCCGGGACGGGGGCGCCGCGCCCGGCCGGCGTGCCGGGTGGGGTGGCGTTCAGCCCCGGGCCCGGCCCCTGGGCAATGGCGGCGGCTCGGGCGCGCGCGGCTGCGGCCTCGTCGGCGCGGTGGGCTCGGGCGGCGGCCTGGGCCGCCTGTTCCAACTGGTCCTCGGCGGCTTTTTCCAGCGCCTCGATCCGGTTGACGGCGTCTTGCAGGCTGCTGGCCCTGCGGGTCGCGTCCTCGACCTGGCGGGCGGCCTGGGTGGCGGCGCTGTTCGAGCGCTGCTGGGCCTGGCGGGCGGCCTCGGCGGCGCGGGCGACGCTGTCGCGCTGGGCCGCCTGCTGCTGCTGGAGGTCCGACAGCCGCGCACCTTCGCGCGCCAGGTCGGCGTCCAGCCCGGCCAGGACGGCATGACGGGCGCGGATGGCACCGGCCCGTTGTTCGAGCTGCGCGGACAGGCCCTGGATGACCAGCAACCCGGCGATGGCGCGGTCGGGCGGGACCGGGGCGGCCAGCAGCGTGTCGGCCGGGTAGCGCGCCAGCCGCGCCGCCAGCGGCAGCATTGGGGTGACGGAGGCCGAATCGCGCGCGAGTTCCGTGCGGAGCCGGGTCTGTTCGGCGCGCAGGGCGGCGATGCGGTCGCCGAGTTCGGCGGTCTGCTGTTCGGTCTGCTGCAACTGGGCGGTGGCGTCGACCGTCGCGTCCGACAGGGCGGCGGCCCGGGCGGTGTCCTGGCGCGCCTGGGCCCGGGCGGCGTCGCGGGCGGCGGTGCGGGCCGCCAGGTCGCGGGCCTGAAGCTGCTGGCGGGCGATCAGGGCCTGCTGGGCGGCGCGGGCCTGCGCCACCGCGCGGCGCGCGGCGGCTGCTGCGTTATCGGCGGCCGCGCCCTGGCTGGAATGCCGGGAGGCATGGTGATGCGGGCTGTTCTGGGTTGGGTGGGGCGAGGCTGCGTGGGACGGGCCGGGGACTAGCCCGGCGAGCAGGCCCATGAGCCCCATCGCTGCCACCGAGCTTTGGCAGGCTGGTGGGGAATGTCTGTCCGGAAACGTGGGCTGGTGAGCGAGAGCGGCCCAAGGGGCCGCGCCCGTCGTGTGTTTCCGAGCATCGAAGCGGAGCGGCCATATGGGCCGTGAGCATCGGAGCGCAGGAAACGCGCGTCGGATCGCCGCCAGCGCGCGTTTACGGGCAGACATTTCAGAAGCCGTGTTTGGGGATCATCAGCGAATTGCCCGTCATCGCTTCCGGCTTCGGCAGGCCCATCAGGGCCAGCAGGGTGGGGGCGAGGTCGGCCAGGCGGCCGTCATGCAGTTCCACTTCGCGCACGCCGGACAGTACCACCGGAACCACGTTGAGCGTGTGGGCCGTGTGCGGGCCGCCGGTTTCCGGGTCGAACATGGTTTCCGCATTGCCGTGATCGGCGGTGACCAGGATGGCGCCGCGCTGGCGGTGGATGGCCTCGACCAGTTGCTTCAGCCCCCGGTCCACGGCCTCGATCGCCTTGACCGCCGCGCTGAAGATTCCGGTATGCCCGACCATGTCGGGGTTGGCGTAATTGAGGATGATGAGGTCGTAGGTGCCGCTGTTGATGGCCTGGACGGCCTTTTCGGTCAGTTCGGGCGCGGACATTTCCGGCTGGAGGTCATAGGTCGCGACCTTGGGGGAGGGGACCATGATCCGGTCCTCGCCCGGCAGTTCCCCTTCCTTGCCGCCATTGAGGAAGTAGGTGACGTGGGGGTATTTCTCGGTTTCGGCCATGCGGAGCTGGCGCAGGCCGGCCTTCGAGACCACGTCGCCCAGCAGATCGTCCAGCGATTGCGGCGGGAACAGCACGCCGATCAACTCCGCCAGGCGGTCGCTGTAGCGGGTCATGCCGACGGCGGCGGAGACATGGACCACGCGCGAGCGGGGGAAGCCCTGGAAGTCCTTCTCCAGCACCGCGTCCAGCAGTTGGCGGATGCGGTCCGCGCGGAAATTGAAGGACAGGACGGCGTCGCCGTCCTTCATGCCCTTATAGCCGCCGAGGACGGTCGGCGGCAGGAATTCGTCGGTGGTGCCGGCCTTGTAGGCAGCTTCGAGCACTGCCAGCGGGTCGTCGCCGTGGGGTCCCTGGGCCGAGACGATGGCGTTGTACGCTTTTTCCACCCGGTCCCAGCGGCGGTCGCGGTCCATGGCGAAATAGCGGCCCGAGATGGTGGCGATGGTGACAGTGGGCGGCAGGTCGGCGATCAGGCGGGCGACATAGTCGCGGCCGGAATGGGGCGGGGTGTCGCGCCCGTCGGTAAAGATGTGGAAGGCGACCGCCACGCCGTTATTGGCGAGGATCTTCGCCAGGGCCACGGCGTGGTCCTGGTGGGAGTGGACGCCGCCGGCGGAGACCAGGCCCATGAGGTGGCAGGTGCCGCCGGTCTTCTTCACGGCCGCGATCAGGTCGGCCAGGGCCGGGTTGGCTGCCAGGCTGCCGTCACGGATGGCGGCGAAGATGCGCGGCAGTTCCTGCATGACGACGCGGCCGGCACCGATATTGAGATGGCCGACCTCGGAATTGCCCATCTGCCCTTCCGGAAGGCCGACATCCTCGCCACATGTCTTGAGGAAGGCGCGCGGTCCCTCCTGCCACAGGCGGTCGAAGGTGGGGGTATAGGCCGCGCGCACGGCGTTGTCGGCCACGTCCTCGCGCCAGCCGAACCCGTCGAGGATGACGAGCATGACGGGACGGCGGGGGGGAAGCTGGGTCTGGTCGGCCATGGGTATTCTCTCCCGTTATTTTGTCGTCCATGATGGCACCAATTGCCGGGATTGCGAATGGCCCGGAATGGGGCCGGCCCCGGTGATGTCGGCGCCCCCCGGATGGAGGAAGCGTGATGACAGCGAATGAAGCGGACCCGACGGAGGGACCGGCCTGCGGCAGCGGCTGCGGCCCGCTGACGCCGGAGCAGATCCGGGTGATGCGCGACCACGGAACGGAGCGTGCCGGATCGAGCCCCCTGAACCATGAAAAGCGGGCGGGGTTGTATCGTTGCGCGGCCTGCGGGACGCACCTGTTCCGCTCGGAGACCAAATATGACAGCGGCAGCGGCTGGCCGTCTTATTATGACGTGCTGCCCGACGCGGTGGAAAGCCGAACCGATGTCAGTCACGGGATGGTCAGGACCGAGATCCATTGTGCCTCCTGCAAGGGGCATCTGGGGCATCTCTTTCCCGACGGGCCGAGGCCGACGGGGCTGCGCTACTGCATCAACGGGCTTGCACTGAATTTTGTGCCCGATGCCGCCTGAGTGGGCGGGTAGCCCTTTCGATTCCGCCACGATCTGCCGTAAAAGGGCACTATGAGCGAGAATGCGATAACCCCCCCGTCCCCGCCCGTGGTGGTGCTGGATCATCCGCTGGTCCAGCACAAGCTGACCCGGCTGCGCCAGGCGAGCACGTCCACCGCCGGTTTCCGCCGCCTGACGCGCGAGATCAGCCTGCTGATGGCCTATGAAGCGACGCGTGAACTGCCGCTGGAGACGGTGGAGATCGAGACGCCGCTGGAGCACATGGAAGGGCGGCTGCTGTCTGGCAAGAAGCTCTGCCTGGTGTCGATCCTGCGGGCGGGCAACGGCATCCTGGACGGCATGCTCGACCTGCTGCCGGCGGCCCGGGTAGGGCATATCGGCCTGTTCCGCGACCCGGAATCGCTGGAGCCGGTCGAATATTACATGAAGCTGCCCGAGGATATCGATGCGCGGTTCTGCATCGTCGTCGATCCGATGCTGGCGACCGGGCACAGTGCGTCCGCCGCGATCGACCGGCTGAAGGCGGCGGGCGTGCGGCAACTGGTCTTTGTCTGCCTGCTGGCGGCACCCGAAGGGGTGGCGTTTCTGTCGGCGGCGCATCCGGACGTGAAGATCGTCACCTGTGCGATCGACCGCGAACTGGACGACCATGGCTATATCCGGCCCGGCCTGGGCGATGCCGGCGACCGGCTGTTCGGCACCCGGTAGGAACCCCGGCGGGCGGGCATCGTTGTTCCTCCATACAGGCAGGGAGGAACATCATGTCCGAGCATGTCTATAAAGTGGTCGAGCTGGTCGGGTCGTCGCCCGACACCATCGAAGCCGCGATCGGCAGCGCGCTGTCGCGGGCGTCGGACAGCGTGCATGCCATCCGCTGGTTCGAGGTGGTGAATACGCGCGGCCACGTCGTCAACGGCCAGGTCGGCCATTATCAGGTCACGCTGAAGGTCGGCTTTACCATCGACGAGACGTAGGGGCGCTCAACCGCCAGAGGCTGCTTTAAAAGGGTCGGTGCTGAGCAGGAGCGGCCCGGTACGGGCCGCGGCCGGCGTGTGTTTCCGAGCACCGGAGCGGCCTTGATGGTCGTGTTGGGGTGGACGGCCCCACGGCATCATGTGCCAAGGTGCAGGGGGTCATCACACTGAACCCAGGAACCGCCTAGGACTGAGTTTAGACTCAAGCGCGCAAGGCGACAGTGGCCATTTTCGCAGTCGACTACGAGTTTATGAAAGATTTCCCGAGGCAGACGGTGCTCGCGCTCAGATACACAGCCCGCCGGAGACCTCGATCCGTTGCGCATTGACCCAGCGATTGTCCTCGGACAGCAGCGAGGCGATCATCGGACCGATATCGTCCGGCAGTCCCGGCCGCCCGAGCGCGGTCGCTTCCGCGATGTGCCGGGCAATCTCCGGATTGTCCCGGACAACGCCCCCCGAGAAATCTGTCTGGATGGCGCCGGGTGCGACCGTATTGACGGTGATGCGGCGATGACCGAGTTCCTTGGCCATGTAATGTGTCATGACTTCCACAGCCCCTTTCATGGAAGCGTAGGCGATCCGGCCGGGATATGTAAAACGGGTCAGCCCTGAAGATATGTTCACGATCCGACCTCCATCCGCGACCAGAGGCAGTAACGTCTGCGTCAGGAAGAACGGGCCTTTGACGTGAACGCGATAGGCGGCGTCGAAGTCCTCCTCCGTCACCTCGCCGAACAGGCCGCTATGTGACGTTCCCGCCATGTTGACCAGATAATCGAAACGCTCGACGCCCCATTCGCCCAGCACATTTCGAACCTCTTCGAAAAATATCGGAAAGGCAGAGATGTCACCGGTGTCGAGTTGCAGGGCCACGGCGCGGGCTCCACTGTGTTCGACACTGCCGACAACCTCGTCGGCAGCAGACTTGTTGACGTGATAGGTGAAGATTGATGGCACGCCGCGTCGGGCAAGAGCTTCGACAGTCGAGCGACCGAGGCCACGGCTTCCGCCAGTGACGAGGGCAATGGTCTTTGCCACGAACATGGGATCCTCCGTTTGATGGTGGCCCCATGTTGGTCACACCCTGGTCCATTCGATAAGGTCGCCCTTTCCGACAGCATTGTTTTGCGCCATGGAATAATCCCATGGACAGGCTCGCGACACTCGATCTTTTCATCCGCATTGTCGATCGCGGCAGCTTCAGTGCCGCGGCGGCAGCCTGCGGTGTTTCGCGGCCTGCTGCGACCGCCGCGATCAAGGCGTTGGAGAGCCGGTTGGGAACCCGGCTGCTGCACCGCTCAACCCGCCACGTCCGGCCCACGACGGAGGGGGCCGCTTATTATCGGCGGTGCATCGCGATCCTGGCCGACCTTGAGGACGCGGATCGTAACGCAGGTGGCGCCGTTTCCGGCATATTGCGGGTCGACGTCGTCGGTTATCTGGCCCGCACGATCCTACTGCCGGCGCTGCCCGACTTCCTCGCGCGGCATCCTGCCCTGACTGTCCATCTTGGAGAAGGTGAACGGTTCGTCGATCTGGTCCGCGAGGGTGTGGATTGCGTCGTGCGGGCCGGGGTGCTCGCCGACAGCGACATGGTGGCGCGGCCTCTGGGGGTCATGGAAGAAGCTACCGTGGCCAGCCCGGACTATCTTGCGCGGCATGGAATGCCCGCGACACCGGAGGCACTTGAGGGCCATCAGATGGTCGGCTTCGTATCGTCGCGCACCGGCCAGTCCCTGCCGCTTGAGTTCACACGCGGACACGAAGTGATCGAGGTGACGTTGCCGACACGGTTGTTGGTAAGTGGCGCTGAAACCAGTGCCGCCGCAGCGCGGCAAGGCTTCGGTCTCGTGCAGGCACCACGTTACCGCTTTACGGATGATCTCATGAATGGCACGCTGATCGAGGTTCTGGCCGATTTCCCACCGACGCCTACACCGCTTTCCGTGCTTTATCCAAGCAACAGGAAGCTTTCTCCGCGTGTGCGCGTCTTCGTCGACTGGCTGGTGGAGATTATCGGCCCGATGCTTCATCCGGGCGCGTGAGGCCTGTCGCACGAAGGCCCGTCAGGCAGGCGCTTCGAAACTGCCGGGGCGATCCTGACCCTGCCTCCGACATGCCTGTCTTATGCATCCGTGTCGCTGCGTGCGACAAAGGACTGATTTTTCCGGGGTGGCCACCCCGGAAAAATCAGGAAGGGGACGGGTCGGTGACAGGCAGACGGCCAGACCGCGCTCCTGCGCTGGATCGCCGCCAGTGCGCATTTCCGGTCAGACACTCAGACGCGGCGGACGATGTAGGTCTTGGCCAGCTCTTCCATGATCTGCTGGGCGTGGAGGGGGTCGCGGGCCTCGATCATCACTTCCAGCTCGGCCGCCTGGACGCTGGCGGCGGTGAACAGGCGCTGGTGCGAGACCTCGATGATGTTGCCGCCGGCATCGCCGATCGTGCGGGAGATGTCGGCCAGCACGCCGGGCCGGTCGGGGATCTCCATCTTGAGGCACAGCAGCCGGCCGTCGCGCAGCAGCGTGCGCAGCAGCGTGTTGGCCAGGATGCGGCTGTCGATATTGCCGCCGGTGACGGGGAGTGCGACCCGCTTGCCGCGGAACAGCTCGGGGTAGGTCAGCACCGCCGCCAATGCTGCGGCGCCCGCGCCCTCGCTGACCTGCTTGGCGCCTTCGGCCATCAGGGTGATCGCGTCCTCGACCGCGCGCTCGGGCACCACCAGCACGCGCGAGACATGGTCGCGGATGACCGAAAGCGGCTGGCGGCCGATTTGCAGCACCGCGATGCCCTCGGCGATCGTGGCCCCGCCCGGCGGCATCAGTTCGTCGCCGGGGAAGGCGGACAGGGAGGAATAGGCCTCGACCTGCACGCCGATAATGTCCATTTCGGGCCGCAGGGCGGAAGCGGCCACGGCGCAGCCCGAGAGCAGGCCGCCGCCGCCGATGGGACCGACGAAGACATCCAGCGGCCCCGCATCCTCGAACAGTTCGAGCGCGAAGGTGCCCTGGCCGGCCATGACCGCCGGGTCGTCGTACGGGTGGACGAAGACGCGCCCTTCCGCCGCGCAGAGCGCGTCGGCATGGGCGGTGGCTTCGGCGAAATTATTGCCTTCCAGCACCACGCGCGCGCCCCAGGCGGCGGTGCGCGTGACCTTGGCGGCGGGGGTGAAGCGCGGCATGACGATGACCGCGTCGATCCCCAGCAGCGAGGCGTGGCGGGCGACGCCCTGGGCATGGTTGCCGGCCGAGACGGTGATGACGCCGCGGCTGCGTTCCTCCGGCGTCAGCAGCGCCAGCTTGTTGGCGGCGCCACGCTCCTTGAACGACCCCACGGCCTGGAGATTGTCCAGCTTCAGCACGATCTCCGCGCCGGTCGCCTTCGACAAAGCGTGCGAAGGGACCGTGGGCGTGCGCAGGACGCGCCCCTCGATCCGGGCGGCGGCGGCCCGGAGGTCGTCGAGCGTGATCATCGGCGGAGCCTCAGCCGTAGGTGACGGCCAGGATTTCGTATGTGCGGTCGCCGCCGGGGGCGGGGACCGACACCGAATCGCCGATCTTCTTGCCGATCAGCGACTTGGCGAGCGGGGAGGAAATGGACAGCAGGCCCTGCTTGATGTCGGCCTCGTGCACGCCGACGATCTGGTAGGTGGCTTCCTTGTCGGTTTCCTCGTCCACCAGGCTGACCTGGGCGCCGAATTTCACCTGGTCGCCCGACAGGGTGGAGGGGTCGATCACCTCGGCCGAGGAGACGATTTCTTCCAGCTCGATGATCCGGCCCTCGATGAAGGACTGGCGTTCGCGCGCGGCGTGGTATTCGGCGTTTTCCGACAGGTCGCCGTGGCTGCGGGCCTCGGCGATCGCGCGGATCACGGCCGGGCGTTCTTCACTCTTGAGTTTGCGAAGTTCATCTTCCAGCCGTTGCAGGCCCTTGCCTGTCATCGGAAATTTCTGCAAGGCGCGTCCCCAGCGTGAAGGTCGGTCAGGTGGCCGACATGGCAAATTGCGACAAGAGCATCCCACAAGACCGACAGCGCCGGAAACGGGGCCAGCGGAGGCTGCCCTGTTCCCGGCGTCGGTATGGTACGCTCAGAACGATCCGTTAAAGTAGGATTGAAGAGGCGCGACTTCAAGCGGTCCTTCCCGCATCGCCGCGATCGCGTGCGTGGCGGCCCGTGCGCCGGCGATCGTGGTGAAGTGGGGAATGCCCGAAGTCAGGGCCGAACGGCGGATGTCGAAACTGTCCGCGACCGACTGCGCGCCGTGGGCGGTGTTGATGATCATCTGCACGTCGCCCGAGCGGATGGCGTCCACGCAGTTCGGCCGCCCTTCCAGCACCTTGTTCACCACCTGGACGGCGATGCCGGCCTCGCGCAGATGCTGCGCGGTGCCGCGGGTGGCCAGGATGGTGAAGCCCATATCGACCAGGCGGCGAGCCAGCGCCGGCACCGTCGGCTTGTCGCTGCGGCGCACCGACAGGAAGACCGCGCCCGACAGGGGCAGCCGCACGCCGGCGGCGAGCTGCGACTTGGCGAAGGCGCGCTCGAACGAGGCGTCCAGGCCCATCACCTCGCCGGTCGAGCGCATTTCCGGGCCCAGGATCGTATCCACGTTGGGGAAGCGGTTGAAGGGGAAGACGGCTTCCTTGACCGCGACATGCGGGGCCACCGCGCGATCGTCGAGGCGGAATTCCGCCAGCCTGGCGCCGGCCATCACCCGTGCGCCGATCTTGGCCACCGGCACGCCGGTCGCCTTGGCGACGAAGGGCACGGTGCGCGAGGCGCGGGGATTGACCTCCAGGACGAAGATCTCCTGGTCCTTGATCGCGTACTGGACGTTCATCAGCCCGACGATGCCCAGTTCGCGGGCCATGGCCTCGGTCTGGGCCTTCAGTTCGGTGACGATGGCCGGGGAGAGCGTATAGGGCGGGAGCGAGCAGGCGCTGTCGCCGGAATGGATGCCCGCTTCCTCGATATGCTCCATGACGCCGGCGACATAGACTTCCTGCCCGTCGGCGATGCAGTCGACATCGGCCTCGATCGCGTCGTTCAGGTAGCGGTCGATCAGCACCGGGCCGGAGGCGATGTCCTGGCCGGCCAGTTGCAGGGCCACGCGCATGTAGCGCTGGAGGCTGGCGCGGTCATGGACGATTTCCATCGCCCGGCCGCCCAGCACGTAGGAGGGGCGGATCACCACCGGATAGCCGATACGCTCGGCCACGTCCTCGGCCTCGGCCGGGGTGCGGGCGATGCCGTTGGCGGGCTGGCGCAGGCCCAGCCGGTGCAGCATGGCCTGGAACCGCTCGCGGTCCTCGGCGCGGTCGATCGCGTCGGCGGGCGTGCCCAGGAGCGGAATGCCGGCGGCTTCCAGAGCGTGGGACAGTTTCAGCGGCGTCTGGCCGCCATATTGCACGATGCAGCCCAGCACGGTGCCGCTTTCCTGCTCGCGGCGGATCAGGGCGATCACGTCCTCGGCGGTCAGGGGCTCGAAATACAGCCGGTCCGAGGTGTCGTAGTCGGTCGAGACGGTTTCGGGGTTGCAGTTGACCATGATGGTCTCGAACCCGGCCTCGCGCAGCGCATAGGCGGCGTGGACGCAGCAATAGTCGAATTCGATACCCTGGCCGATGCGGTTGGGGCCGCCGCCGAGGATCACGACCTTCTGCCGGTCGGTGGGGCGGCTTTCGCATTCCGGCGTGCCGAACCCGCCTTCATAGGTCGAGTACATGTAGGGCGTGCTGGAGGCGAATTCGCCGGCGCAGGTGTCGATGCGCTTGTAGACCGGTGTGACCGCCAGGCGGGTGCGCAGGGTCGCGATTTCGGCCGCCGCCGTGCCCGACAGGCGGGCGAGCTGGACGTCGGAGAAGCCCATCGCCTTCAGGCGGCGCATGTCCTGGGCGTCGCGCGGCAGGCCGTCGCGGATCACGTTGTGTTCCGCCGCCACGATCTTGGCCAGTTCGCGCAGGAACCAGGGCTCGAACTTGCAGGCGGCGTGGATGTCTTCGATGCTCAGCCCGGCGCGCAGGGCCTGGGCGGCCATGAGAATCCGTTCCGGCCGGGGCTGCGACAGCGCGGCGCGGAAGGCGTCGGGGCCGCCGTCGCCGGGGGCTTCCACCGGGTCCAGCCCGGCCAGGCCGGTTTCCATCGAGCGCAGGCCCTTTTGCAGGGCCTCGGGGAAGGAACGGCCGATGGCCATCGCCTCGCCTACCGATTTCATGCTGGTGGAGAGCAGGGCCGGGGTGCCGGGGAACTTCTCGAAGGTGAAGCGCGGGATCTTGACCACGACATAGTCGATGGTCGGCTCGAACGAGGCGGGGGTGGAGCCGGTGATGTCGTTGGCCAGTTCGTCCAGCGTGTAGCCGACCGCGAGCTTGGCCGCGATCTTGGCGATCGGGAAGCCGGTGGCCTTCGATGCCAAGGCGGAGGAGCGCGAGACGCGGGGGTTCATCTCGATGACCACCATGCGCCCGTCGGCCGGGTTGACGCCGAACTGGACGTTGGAGCCGCCGGTCTCGACGCCGATGGCGCGCAGGCAGGCCAGCGATGCGTCGCGCATGCGCTGATACTCTTTGTCCGTCAGGGTCAGGGCCGGCGCGACGGTGATCGAGTCGCCGGTATGCACGCCCATCGGGTCGATATTCTCGATCGAGCAGACGATGATGCAATTGTCCGCGCGGTCGCGGACGACTTCCATCTCGAACTCCTTCCAGCCCAGCACCGATTCCTCGATCAGGACTTCGGTGGTGGGCGAGGCGTCGAGGCCCGAGGCCACGATCTGGTCGAATTCCTCGCGGTTATAGGCGATGCCGCCGCCCGAGCCGCCCATGGTGAAGGAGGGACGGATCACGGCCGGCAGGCCGACCTGCTCCAGCGCCGCGCGGGCTTCGTCGAGCGTGTGGGCGATGGTGCTGCGCGGGCTTTCGATGCCGATCGCATCCATCGCCTCGCGGAATTTCTGCCGGTCTTCGGCGCGGTCGATCACCTCGGCGTCCGCGCCGATCAGCTCCACGCCGTGCTTCTTGAGGAAGCCGGACTTGTCGAGTGCCATCGCGGTATTCAGCGCCGTCTGGCCGCCCATGGTGGGCAGCACCGCGTCGGGCTTTTCGCGCAGGATGATGCGTTCGACGAATTCGGGGGTGATCGGCTCGATATAGGTGGCATCCGCCAGGCCCGGATCGGTCATGATCGTGGCCGGGTTGGAGTTGACCAGGATGACCCGATAGCCTTCCTCGCGCAGGGCTTTGCAGGCCTGGGCGCCGGAATAGTCGAATTCACAGGCCTGGCCGATGACGATCGGGCCGGCGCCGATGATCAGGATCGAGCGTATGTCTGTCCGTTTGGGCATGGGGGCGCGACTTTCAGGCGGGCTGATTGGTGCGGTCGATCAGGGCGACGAAGCGGTCGAACAGATAATGGCTGTCCGACGGGCCGGGGCTGGCCTCGGGGTGGTACTGGACCGAGAAGGCGGCGTAGCGCGTGGAGGCGATGCCCTCGTTCGAGCCGTCGAACAGGCTGCTGTGCGTGACGCGGACATCGTCGGGCAGGCTGGACTCGTCCACCGCGAAGCCGTGATTCTGGCTGGTGATCTCGACCTTGCCGGTGCTGAGGTCCTTGACCGGCTGGTTGGCGCCGCGATGGCCGCGCGCCAGCTTGTAGGTGCGGGCACCCAGCGCCTGAGCCAGCAATTGGTGGCCCAGGCAGATGCCGAAGATCGGCTTGCCGGCGTCGAGCACGCCACGGATTGCGGGGACCGCATATTCGGCGGTCGCGGCCGGGTCGCCCGGGCCGTTGGAGAGGAACACGCCGGCGGGATCGAGGGCCAGGATCTCTTCCGCCGTGGCGGTGGCGGGCACGACCGTGACGTCGCAGCCCGCATTGGCCAGACAGCACAGGATGTTGCGCTTGGCGCCGTAATCGACGGCGACGACGCGGCGGCGCTTCAGCGGGAGCGGGAGGGTGCCGCCGGGCCAGGTCCACACGCCCTCGTCCCAGCCATAGGCCTTGGTGCAGGTGACGTCGCGCGCCAGGTCCATGCCTTCCAGGCCGGGCCAGGCGGCGGCCTGCGCGCGGAGCGCGTCGAGGTCGAAAGCGCCGTCGGCCGGGTAGGCCAGGATGGCGGTCTGCGGGCCGCCATCGCGGATGCGCAGCGTGATGGCGCGGGTATCGACGCCGCAGATGCCGGGCACGTTGCGCGCTTTCAGCCAGCCTTCCAGGTCCTGCGTGGCGCGCCAGTTGGCGGGTTCGGTCAGGTCCTGCTTCACGACCAGGCCGCGGGCCGCGACGCGGGCGGCTTCGTCATCGGCCGCGTTGGTGCCGACATTGCCGATATGCGGGAACGTGAAGGTGATGATCTGGCCGGCGAAGGACGGGTCGGTCAGCGTTTCCTGATAGCCGGTCATGCCGGTGGAGAAGCACAGTTCGCCGATGGCGGCGCCGGTGGCCGGCGTATGGGCGCCGAAGCCGCGCCCCCACAGGATGGTGCCGTCGGCCAGCACCAGGGCGGCGGTGGCGCCCGTGGGAATGGCGGCGGGGGGCGAGGCGGGAACCTGGCGCTCGGTCATCTGGGTCTCCGGTCCATCGTACGCTTTGTCGGGGGGCACGCTATCGGGTTGCAGGTCGGAAAGGCTGAGGCCGGTATGGCGCAGGATCACCGTCCAGTGCTTGGGCGGGATCGCGCCGGCCTGACGCCATTTGCGGATGGCCTCGGTCCCGACGCCGGTCAGGCGGGCGGCATTGTCGGCCCCGCCCAGACGTTCGATGATGTGGTCGATCGATGACGGCATGGAGAATTCTTCCTTCCGGGGTTATCTCCTACCAGCCTCCCGCGAGGCTGGGAAGAAAATTCCCACCCTGATTGTTTTTCATTGGGTGGGAAAAAACTTCCGGATATTGACCGGAAGCGCCCTGCGCGATGGGGCGCTTCATATCAGGAGTACGGGATCATGAGCCTGCGCGCACGTTTCATGGAAGACCTCAAGGCCGCGATGAAGGCCGGGCAGAGCGGGCAGGTTGCGACCCTGCGCATGGTCAATGCGAAGCTGAAGGACGCCGATATCGTCGCCCGCGCGCGTGGGGCGGAGGTGTCGGAAGACGAGATCGTGTCGATGCTGCGGGGGATGATCAAGTCGCGGACCGAGTCGGCCGCGATGTATCATCAGGGTGGCCGGCCCGAGCTGGCCGAGAAGGAAGAGGCCGAGATCGCGATCATCCGCGCCTATCTGCCCGCCGAGCTGGACGCGGCGACGCTGGAGGCCGCCGCGCGTGAGGCGATTGCCGAACTGGGGGCCGCGTCGATGAAGGACATGGGCAAGGTGATGGCGGCGCTGAAGGCGCGCTTCGGCGCGGCGCTGGATGCCGGCCAGGCCAGTGGCATGGTCAAGTCGCTGCTGTCTGCCTGACGCGGTGGCGCTCGACCCCGCCTTTCTGGAAGAGCTTCGGGCCCGCACGCCGATCGCCGCCGTGATCGGGCGGCGGACCCGGCTGATCCGTTCGGGACGGAACTGGAAGGCGTGCTGCCCCTTCCATGGTGAAAAGACGCCGTCCTTCTACGTCTATGACGATCATTTCCATTGTTTCGGATGTGGCGCGCATGGCGATGTGATCACGTTCGTGATGCAGAGCGAGGGGCGGGGCTTTCCCGAAGTGGTTGCCGAACTGGCGGCCGAGGCCGGGCTGGAGGTGCCGCGCGCCAGCCCCCAGCAACGCGAGAACGAGCAGCGTATCCGCGATCTGGCGGAAGTGCTGGAGCTGGTCCAGGCCGCCTGGGTACGGCGGCTGCATGCGCCGGAAGGGCGGGGCGGGCTGGCTTATCTGCGCGGGCGCGGCCTGTCCGACGAGACGATTGCCGGTTTCGGGCTGGGCTGGTCGGGCGACGGCAGGGGCGGTCTGCTGGAGGAATTGCGCCCGAAGGGGGTGACGCAGGACCTGCTGCTCAGGGCCGGGCTGATGCGGATGGACGATGAGGGGCGGCCGAAGGGCGAGCTGTTCTTCAACCGCGTCACCTTTCCGATCCGGGACCGCAAGGGGATGCTGGTGTCGTTCGGTGGGCGCATCCTGGGGGATGGGCAGCCGAAATATCTCAACGGGCCGGAAACCGAGCTGTTCTCCAAGCGGCGGGTGCTGTTCGGCATGGATCGTGCCCGCAGTGCCCTGCGGATGGCGCGGCCGCGCGGGGCGCCGCCGGTCGAGTTGCTGGTGGTCGAGGGGTATATGGATGTCATTGCCCTGCACCAGGCCGGATTCCCGGGTGCGGTGGCCCCGCTGGGCACGGCCCTGACGCCTGAGCAGATGGAGGCGTTGTGGCGTCTGGCGCCGGCGCCGATCCTGTGTTTCGACGGGGACGCGGCCGGGCAGCGCGCGGCGGTGAAGGCGGCCGAGACGGCGCTGCCGCTGCTGTCGATCGAGCGGACGGTCCGGTTTTGCTCCCTGCCTGAGGGGGAGGATCCCGACAGCCTGCTGCGCGCGCGGGGCACCGGTGCGGTTGCTTCCCTGGTGGAAGGCGCGCGGCCGCTGAGTGCGGTTCTGTTCGAATTGCTGACCCAGGGGGTGCGCGATCCGGGGCCCGAGCAGCGGGCGGCGTTGCGCCGGCGGCTGACCGACGCGGCGGCGATGATTGCCGACAAGGGGCTGGCCGCGGAATATCGTTCGACCCTGATCGATCGGTTTTTCGAGACCTATCGGCGCCGGCCGGGTGGTGGGCCGCGACGTGAGGGGGCGGTCCGGTCCTCCGTCGCGTCGGTGGCTGCGGCGCCATTCGATGCCCTGGCGGCGACGGAGGAGCGCATGCGGATTCTGACTGCGATCCTGCTGCGTCATCCCGCGCTGCTGCCGGAGGTCGAGGATGCCTATTGCCGGCTGGACCTGCCGCCGGCGCTGGGCCGGGTCCGGGCGGGGCTGATGGATGCGGCCTCGGAAGATGCCCTGACGGATGCTGGCGCGCTGGCCGCCCGGCTGGACGAGGCCGGTCTGACGGAGGAACGGACCGCCGTGCTGTCTGCCCGGCCGCTGCCGATGGCGCTGAGCGCGCCGGACGACCTGATGGCGGTCGATGTGGCGCAGGAATGGTGGCATTTCTATGCGCTGATGAATGTCCGCCAGTTCGGCGAGGATCTGCGGATGGATACCGAACGGATGTGTGCCGGCACGCTGGACGAGCGGGCGTGGGCCAGCCTGCGCCCCCGGCTGCTGGCCTGGGAGGCCCTGCGGCGAGGAGAAATATCCTCCGACGATGGATGAAGTTATGGGGCCTGACACATGCCGGGCCTTGACTTTGGCGGGTGAATCGACCACCTGCACACCACTTGTAATTTGTCAGATGCGATAGAATGGCCGTTTCGTATCCGGAGGTTTGCATCCCACGCGCTATGGTGGGACCGGATAGGGGGCAGGGCCGGCGATGCCGTGGCGCGGCGAAAGCGTGGCGGCGGGTTAGCGCTTAGGGATAGGGCAGGCGATGGCTACAAAGACAGCCGCGGGTTCGGAAGCGACTGCTGGCGACCAGGATAACGACACCACTCTGCTGGATACGCAATCCGGAGCTGTCAAGAGGCTGATCGCCCGCGGGAAGGAGCGGGGGTACATCACCTTCGACGAACTGAACGCCGTCCTGCCGCAGGACCAGATGTCCTCGGAGCAGATCGAGGACGTGATGGCGGTGCTGTCGGAGATGGGTATCCAGGTCGTCGAGAACGAGGATAACGACGACGCCGAGGCGAACCGCGAGGAAAAGGCCGAGGAAGCCGAGGCCGAGGAGGAATCCGGCAGCGGCAACGTCGACACTGAGAGCCTGGGCCGTACCGACGATCCGGTGCGGATGTACCTGCGCGAGATGGGCTCGGTCGAACTGCTGTCGCGCGAGGGCGAGATCGCCATCGCCAAGCGGATCGAGGCCGGCCGCGACGAGATGATCGGCGGGCTGTGCGAAAGCCCGCTGACCTTCAGCGCCATCATCTCCTGGCATGAGCGGCTGAAGGCCGGCGAAATGCTGCTGCGCGACATCGTGGACCTGGAAGCCATGCAGGCGGGCGGCGCCGAGGAGGAGGGTGTCGAGTCGCCGCAGGAAGACGGGGCCTTCGAGGCGCCGGCCGAGAACGAGGAAGGGGAGGAAGGCGACGGCGCCGGCCTGTCCCTCTCGGCGCTGGAAGAAAAGCTGAAGCCGGAGATCCTGGCGCAGTTCGAGGAGATCGAGGAGCTCTATTCGCGGCTGCAGAAACTGCAGTCCAAGCGGCTGGAGACCCTGACCTCGGGCGCCGAGATGTCGGACAAGTCCGAGAAATCGTACGAGAAGCTGCGCGAGGAACTGGTCGGCAAGGTGCAGCAGGTGCATCTGCACAATACCCGGATCGAGTATCTGGTGCAGCATATGAAGGAGATCTTCCAGCGGCTGAACGGGCTGGAAGGGCGGATGCTGCGCCTGGCCGAGAGCACCAAGGTCTCGCGCGAGGACTTCCTGATCAAATATCGCGGCAGCGAGCTGGACCCGGGCTGGATGGACATGGTGTCCGCCCTGCCGGGCAAGAGCTGGAAGAACTTCGTCGCCAAGCACACCGTGACCGTGCTGGAACTGCGCGGCCAGGTGGCCGCGCTGTCGCAGGAAACCGGCCTGCCGGTGGGCGAGTTCCGTCGCGTCTATGCCACCATCTCGCGCGGGGAGCGGGATTCGGCCCGCGCGAAGAAGGAGATGATCGAGGCGAACCTGCGCCTGGTGATCTCGATCGCCAAGAAATACACCAATCGCGGCCTGCAGTTCCTGGACCTGATCCAGGAGGGCAATATCGGCCTGATGAAGGCCGTGGATAAGTTCGAGTACCGTCGCGGGTACAAATTCTCGACCTATGCCACCTGGTGGATCCGGCAGGCGATCACGCGCTCGATCGCCGACCAGGCGCGGACCATCCGTATCCCGGTGCATATGATCGAGACGATCAACAAGCTGGTCCGGACCTCGCGCCAGATGCTGCATGAGATCGGGCGCGAGCCGGCGCCCGAGGAACTGGCGGAAAAGCTGGGCATGCCGCTGGAGAAGGTGCGCAAGGTCCTGAAGATCGCCAAGGAACCGATCTCGCTGGAAACGCCGATCGGCGACGAGGAAGACAGCCATCTGGGCGACTTCATCGAGGACAAGACGGCCGTCATTCCGCTGGATGCCGCGATCCAGACCAACCTGCGCGAGGCCACGACGCGGGTGCTGTCCTCGCTGACGCCGCGCGAGGAGCGGGTGCTGCGCATGCGCTTCGGCATCGGCATGAACACCGACCATACGCTGGAAGAGGTCGGCCAGCAGTTCAACGTGACGCGCGAGCGTATCCGCCAGATCGAGGCCAAGGCGCTGCGCAAGCTCAAGCACCCCAGCCGCAGCCGCAAGCTGCGCTCGTTCCTCGACGATAACTGAGAGCCTGACCGAAAATGTGGGCTGGTGAGCGAGAGCGGGCCGCTGGGGCCGCGCCCGGCGTGTGTTTCCGAGCATCGGAGCGGAGCGGCCTTGACGGCCGTGAGCACCGAAGCACAGGAAATGCGCGTCGGATCGCCATCAGCGCGCATTTCCGGTCAGGCTCTGAGGGCCGGGTGTCGTGAATGCGATGATCGGGTCCGGGCCGACGACCCGGATCGTCGTCGACGTGACGTTCCTGTGCATGGACGCGCCGCCTGCGGGCGTCGCGCCCGTGCTGCCGGATGCGTATCGGATCGTGCGTCAGCCGGCGCCGGACT
The DNA here is from genome assembly GCF_014174215.1 of Gluconacetobacter tumulicola. Taxonomy (GTDB): domain Bacteria; phylum Pseudomonadota; class Alphaproteobacteria; order Acetobacterales; family Acetobacteraceae; genus Gluconacetobacter; species Gluconacetobacter tumulicola. The sequence continues at coordinate 179,568 of NZ_JABEQL010000002.1, forward strand.
TCGCCTTCTACCGGCTTCTCTATGACGGTGTGGGGCAGGATTATTGCTGGTGGATGCGCCGGGTCATGCCCGAGCGGGAGCTGACCGCCCTGCTGCGCGATCCGCGCGTCGAGGTGCATGTCCTGTGGCGGGGCGAGGAGATCTGCGGGTTCTTCGAGCTGGATCGGCAGGTGCCCGACGAGGTCAATCTGGCCTATTTCGGCCTGATGCCGGGGCAGATCGGGTTGGGGATCGGGTGGATTTTCCTGCGGGCCGCCCTTGACGTCGCGTGGGCGGCGCGGCCCCAGAGCGTGCGGGTGAATACCTGCTCGGCCGATCATCCCAGGGCGCTGGAGACCTATCTGCAGGCCGGATTCCGCCAGGTACGCACGGTACGCGAGGTGTGGGATATTCCCGACCGGCTGGGGATGAGCGTGCCGTCCTGGCTGCGTGTGTAGTTTTTCCTTGTGATCGGGTGGGGTTTGTGCTTCACACCCCTCCTTCCCTGCTCGGGCGCGGCATCGCCCCGGCTATACCCATGCCCCCCGGGAGGGGCGCCGTGCGGACCGTGTCCGAGGCGGCCGGGTTGACCTTATCCGAAGGGAGTTCCCATGCCGTTATATGAGACCGTGTTCATCGCACGGAATGACGTGTCGCAGCAGCAGGTCGAAGCCGTCGCCGACGGAATCGCCACCCTGCTGGAGACTGACGGCGGCGCCGTCAAGAAGCGCGAATATTGGGGCCTGCGCAGCCTGGCTTATCGCATCAAGAAGAACCGCAAGGGGCACTACATGCTCCTGGGTCTGGATGCGAAGCCGGAGACGATCAAGGAGATCGAGCGCCAGCTGAGCCTCAACGAGGACGTGATGCGCGTCCTGACCCTGCGCGTCGAAGAGATCGACGAGGCGCCGTCCGTGATCCTGTCCCGCAAGGGCGACGAGCGCGAGCGCGGTTTCCGTGGTCCGAAGCCGGCCGGCCGGTTCGAGAGCGGCCGCGGCGGTCCCCGTCGCAGCTATGACGACCGCGAGGAATTCCGCGCCCGCAATGACGAGCCGCGCGATACCGACGGCGAAGCGGAGTAAGAATCCATGTCCGACACCACCGAAATCAATCCCGCCGCCCGTCGCACGGCTGTGGGCGCCCGTCGGCCGTTCTATCGCCGTCGCAAGTCCTGCCCGTTCTCCGGCCCCAACGCGCCGAAGATCGACTACAAGGACGTGCGTCTGCTCAGCCGCTTCCTGTCCGAGCGCGGCAAGATCGTGCCGAGCCGCATTACCGCCGTTTCGGCGAAGAAGCAGCGCGAGCTGGCCCAGGCGATCAAGCGGGCCCGCTTCCTGGCCCTGCTGCCCTACATCGTCGGTTGAGGGAGGCAGATCATGTCCGCAGTAGAACTGATCCTGCTCCAGCGCGTCGAGAATCTGGGGCAGATGGGCGAGATCGTGAAGGTGAAGCCGGGTTATGCCCGTAACTTCCTTCTGCCCCAGGGCAAGGCGATCCGTGCCAACGGCATGAACCGCGAGCGCTTCGAGCGCGAGCGCGTGCAGCTGGAGGCGCTGAACCTGAAGCGTCGCGAGGAGGCCGAGCGCCTGTCCGAGCGCATGCATGGCCTGTCCGTCATCCTGATCCGTCAGGCCGGCGACAGCGGCAGCCTGTATGGCTCGGTCACGACCCGTGACGTGGCTGACGCCACCACGGCTGCCGGGCTGACGATCGCGCGCACCCAGGTGGTCCTGGAGCACCCGATCAAGCAGTTGGGCCTGTACACCGTGCGCGTGGCGCTGCACCCGGAAGTCTCGATCCCCGTCACGGTCAACGTGGCGCGTTCGGAAGAGGAAGCCGAGCGCCAGGCACGCGGCGAGGCCATCGGCGTCGAAGACGAGCCTGCCGGTTTCGTCGAGGAAGCGCTGATCGAAGAGACGGAAGAGGCCCCGGCCGAAGCCTGATCGACCTGCGCGGCGCAGACGCGCCAGAGCTGCGAAAGGCCCGGAAGAGTTCGCTCTTCCGGGCCTTTTGTCGTTGAAAAGGCACCGAAAGCATCTTCGCCCGTTCTTTACGAATGGCGCCGCAGACTCCATGCTGTCCGGCGGACGGAAGGGAGCTGAATGATGACGCCCGTGATCGACCGGATCTTTCGCAGCTTCATCACGCAGGGACGGCTGGATATCGTCTTTTCGGACGGGTCGCGGCGGACCTATGTCGGGACGCCAGGTCCGGTCGCGGCCATGCGGATTCTCGCGCCTTCGGTGGAGCGGCGGCTGATCGCCAATCCCGGACTGGCCTTTGGCGAAGCCTATATGGACGGGCTGGTCGAGCCGGTGGGCTGCACGCTGTACGACCTGCTGGATCTGCTGATGACCAACAGCATGAACGCCGGCCATATCGGCGAAGCCGTGGCGGCGGTGATTCGCTATGGCAAGCGGACCTGGACCCAGTTCAACCCGGCATGGCGGTCGCGGCGGAACGTCGCGCATCATTACGACCTGAACGGGGCGTTGTACGACCTGTTCCTGGATAGCGACAGGCAATATTCCTGCGCCTATTTCCCGCGGGGGGACGAGACGCTGGAAGAAGCGCAGGTGGCCAAGAAGCGGCATATCGCAGCCAAGCTGCGCCTGGACCGGCCGGACCTGGAGGTGCTGGATATCGGCAGTGGCTGGGGCGGCATGGCGCTGACGCTGGCGCGGGAGTATGGCGCGCGGGTCACGGGCATTACCCTGTCGGAAGAGCAGCTTGCCGTGTCGCGCCGCCGGGCCATGGAAGAAGGGCTGGCGGACCGGGTCCGGTTCGAACTGGTGGATTATCGGGACGTGACGCGACGCTTCGACCGCATCGTGTCGGTCGGCATGTTCGAGCATGTCGGGGTTGGTCATTACCGACAGTTTTTCGACCTGGTGCGGACGATCCTGGCGCCGGACGGGGTGATGCTGCTGCATTCCATCGGGCGCAATGACGGGCCGGGATCGACCAATCCGTGGATCGACCGCTACATCTTTCCCGGCGGCTATTCGCCGGCGCTGAGCGAGACCTTTGCCGCGATCGAGACGGCGGGGCTATGGGTGACGGATTGCGAAATCCTGCGCCTGCATTACGCGCAGACCATCGCCCACTGGCGGGAGCGTTTCGCCGCCAACCGCCACCGCGTGGCCGCGCTGTATGACGAACGGTTCTGCCGGATGTTCGAATTCTATCTGGCCGGGGCGGAGCTGTCGTTCCGTGTCCAGGGCCATCTGAATTTCCAGTTGCAGATTACCCGCTCGATCGATGCGGTGCCGTTGACCCGCGATTACATGTTCGAGGTCGAGCGGGAAGCTGCCGCCCCGCCGGGCCGCCGGGGGCTTGCCCGCAAGGCTCGGACATCGGGGTAGGGGGGCGCCCGTTCCGGCTCGTCAGGCGGTGCGGGAGGCGTGGCAGCGTGCCAGCCGGTCGAATTCGGCGATCGACAGGGTTTCCGCCCGCCGTTCGCCGCGGATGCCGGCCTTGTCCAGCAGGGTTTCGCCGCCGATCCCGCGCAGGGAGCCGCGCAGCATCTTGCGCCGCTGGCCGAAGGCTGCGGCCGTGACCTGTTCCATGGCCCGGAACAGGGCGGGTTCGGGCTGGATGTCGTGCGGGGTCAGGCTGACGACGGCCGAATGGACCTTGGGCGGTGGGGAGAAGGCGCCGGGGGGGATGCGCATGACCATGCTGGCCTGGCTGGTCCATTGGGCCAGCACCGCCAGGCGGCCATAATGGCTGGTGTCGGGCGCGGCGCAGATCCGCTCGGCCACTTCCATCTGGAACATCAGGGTCAGCCGTTCCCACGATGCGGCCTGGCGCAGCCAGCCGACCAGCAGTGGGGTGCCGACATTATAGGGCAGGTTGGCGATGATCTGGCGCGGTGCGGGGCAGAGTTCCGTCAGGTCGCGCGTCGTCGCGTCGGCTTCCACCAGCCGTAACCGGTCGGGGAAATGGGCGACCAGCTCCTCGATGACGGCGACGGCCCTGCGGTCGATTTCCACCGCCGTCACGCTTGCGGCCGGGGTGGCCAGCAGGGAGCGGGTCAGGCCGCCGGGACCGGGGCCGACCTCGACCACATGCCGGCCGGTCAGGTCGCCGGCCAGGGCGGCGATCCGCGCGGTGATACCGGGATCGAGCAGGAAATGCTGGCCCAGCGCCTTGCGGGCGTCCAGCCCGTGGCGGGAGATGACGTCGCGCAGCGGCTCATGGGACGGATCGGGGACGGACATGGCCGGGTCGTCGGTGCTGGTCACACTTTCGACCGGATGTCGATGACCGCGCGGCGGCGCAGGTCGCGGTTCAACTGCCGCGATGTCTGTTCCACCCGCTCGTTCATCAACTGGTCCGCGATTTCGCTGGGCGTCTGCTGGGCGAAATTCTTCTGCTGGCGCGCGCAGACCATCAGCACGGCGATACCGTCGCCCGAGACCAGGGGATGGCTGGCCTGGCCGGGGGGCAGGTTGGCCAGAATCTGCTGCATCTGCGGATTGATGCGCTCCAGTTGCAGCTCGCCGGGGTTGGCGGGGCGCTTGTCGCCGTACCGGTGGTTCGCCGCCTCGAGATCGGCGCAGGAATGCGTGCTGGCGACAAGCTGCTGGGCCTGTTGCAGCATCGCGCGCTGCTGCTCCGAAGGGGCCTGGGGATTGAGCGGCGTGGTAAAGGGCAGGTAGGCCTGACGCAGCGTCAGCAGCGTGCCCATCTGATGGCCGATGACGCGGCGGCCGTTCAGCGTGGCGATGACATAGCCGCCGGCGACGCGGATCGGGTTTGAGATGGCGCCTTCCGGCATGGCGCGTGCGACGGCGACCACTTCCGGGTCCAGGCTGTCTTCCTGCACCCAGCCCATCATGCCGCCTTCCAGCGCCGTCTGGCTCTGAGAGAACTGGGCGGCGACGATGGGGAAGGGCGCGCCGTTGCGCAGTTCCTGGATGATCGTCTGGGTGAATTTGAGCTCGTCCTCGGAATGACGGGCGTCATCGACCGGGATGAAGATCTCGCTCATCAGATATTGCGACTTGCCGTCTTCGCGGCGCAGCGCTTCCTCGCGCTGCGCGATCTCGGCGGCGGTGGTGCGGCCGCGCGATCCCATTTCCTCGCGCAGGACCTGGGTCCAGCCCAGCTGCACCCGGATCTGGTCGATCATGGTGGTCAGGGAAATGCCGTCGGCGGCCAGATGGTCGCGCAGGGCATTGTGGGGCATGTTGTTGCGGCGCTCGATATCGGCGATCGAGGCGGCGATCTGCTCGGGCGGCACGTTGATGTGGCGCGAGAGCATTTCCTGCTGGCGCAGGCGCTCGTCGATCAGCTGGCGGACGATCTGCGGGCGCAGGCGGGCCATCAGGTCGTCGGTCAGGTCCAGGCCGGCGGACAGGGCGAACAGGCGGCCGCGATTGTCCACGTCACGCCGCGTCAGCACCGTGCCGTTGATGACGGCGACGATCGAATCCTGGGGGATCGAGCCGTCCGAGGCCTCGGCGGCTGGTTTCGGTGCCAGCGCATGCGCGGCATCTGCCGGCACGATCGCACCTGCCGTCCAGGCCGCCAGCCCGGCGGCCGCGATACGGGCCATGAGGTTCGATGGAAATCCGGTCGGGGAAGGGCGGCGTCGCATTCTGTTCGGTCTCTCGCGCGTCGTCGGGTCAGCCATGGATACCAAAGGCCCCGATGGTCTTGAAGGTCAGGGTGAACATGATGGTCGAATTGCGCTGTTCGCCGCCGATGGAGGTATATTGCTTGATATACATGATATTGAAGGCGAAGCAGTCGTTCTGGTAGCCGGCATTGCCGCCCATGCTGACGAACTCCTGGCGGGACAGGCTGCGCCGGACGAAGCCGGAGAGGCTGTAGCCGCTCCAGTTCGTCGTGGCGCCGAGCGTCAGTTCGTTGGTGCGGACGAAGTAGGCGGAGGTCGGGCTGCCGGTCTGGAGGTTGGTGGCGTAGTAATAATAGGGCGTCACCGGCTCGTAGACATAGCCGCCCGTGACGCGGAAATGCTGGACCCCGGTGGAGAACAGCGCGTCGCCGAAATCGATGCGTCCGGCATAGGGGTCGATGCGGGTGCGGCCGGTGAAGTCGACATACCGGTTGGGGGCGATGCGCGCCCGGGCCACCACATCGGACAGGTGATGGTTCAGCCCCGAATAGGGGATGCGGTTGTGGTCGATATGTTCCTGGACGCTTTCGCCGACCAGCGTGTCGATTTCATGTCCGTCCCATGTCCAGTTGGCATGGACGCCGAAATTGCCGCGCAGGCCGCCGTCCAGCCTGTCGGTTCCCGGGTAGCGGTTCAGGGAGAACAGGGTCGAGTCGGTGAACTCGTAGGACAGGCTGTCCTCGTTGGGCATGTTTCGGGTGGCGCTGTTGCCCGTATTGGGGGCCGCGATGATCTGGGCGATGGGCTCCAGGATCTGGGTGCCGCCGCCATGCTGGAACGTGCGCAGGAACGGCCAGTTCATCTTCAGCGCCACGGTCGGCAGGACCTGGCCGGTGACCACCGCGCCGCGGGCCGTCGTCGGGGCATAGAGCGGTTGCTGGTTCAGGTTGGTGGCGCGATGGATGGCCGATTCCAGATGCAGGGTCAGCGTCCAGAGCTGACCCAGCCGGTTGTGGAACGGCCGGTCCCAGTTGGCCGAGAGCTGGGCGCGCTGGTCCGACACGCCGTCATTGCGGTAGACGTAGAAATCGTTGGTATCCAGCGCCAGGCGGCCGCCCCAGGCGTCGGGCTGGCCGAAATAGCTGAAATTATAGTGCGGCAGCACCCAGGGCAGGTCGTTGTTGCGGATGACGCCCTGGTTCAGGCCCTGATAGGCCTGAGCGTCGAGGCGCGAATAGGAACCGGTGCCGAACCCTTCGAGGAAGACGTTCGACGTCAGCATTTCCTGCCCGTAGCCGGTCACCCGGTAGTCGCGCATATAGTTGGCGGAGGTGGCGAGGTTGATGTTTATCCCCGTTCGCCATTCCCGCGAGAGCGAGGCCTTGCCCTGGGCGAAGATGTAGCCCTGCACCCCGTGCTCGTTGGCCGAGCCGACGGTATTGCCGAACGTGTTGATATACGCGCCCTGGCGGTGGGTGTCGTAGGCCAGGCCGGCCAGGATGTTCAGCGTGCCCCAGTTGAAGATGTTGCGGTACTGGCTGCTGACCTGCGGGCCGGTACGGGTGGAGAACAGGCCCTGGACGGTCAGGTCGGACTGGCCGTCGATCACCCAGTAATAGGGAATGGTGGCGTAGGCGCCCAGATAGCGGTCGTGCGGCGTGATGCCGGGGGTGAGGAAGCCGCTCTGCCGCCGGACCGAGGGGTCCGACATCGAGAAGACCGGCAGGTACATGACCGGAATCCCGAACATGTCGAGATAGGCATCACGGAATTCGATGCGCTTGTGCTCGGTATCGTCGATCGCATCATAGGCCCGCAACTGCCAGAATGGCGGGCGGGTGGGGTGTTTGGCGCAGATCTCGCAGGCGGTATAGACGGCGCGGGTCATGTCGTTGACGCGCCCGCCGGTCCGGCGCATGCCGTTGGCGGCAAGCTTGGCGTTGTCGGCCATCAGCGCGTGCAGGCGCGTCATGATGCCGTCGCGCATGCCGTTGCTGAGTTCGGCATAGTCGCTGAACAGCACGGTGCCGTCCGCCTCGACGATCGCGACATTGCCCCGTGCCGCCGCGATGCCGGTATTGCGGTCATAGGTGACCGTATCGGCCCGCAGCACATGGTCGTTCTGCCAGATCTGGACGTTGCCCGACCAGGTGACGGTGCCCTGGGCGTTGTCGTACGACACCTTGTCGGCCTGGAACGTCACCGGGGCGTTCTGGGAAAGCGGTGTGCCGGCGTCGACGTGCAGCGGGTGGACCTGCGCATGGGCATGGTGGATCTGGATCGCGGCCCCCAGCAGCGTGCCGCCAAGCATGGTGGCAGCCAGCAGCGTGCCGCGTGCCTGCGCGGATTGGCCCCCCACGGGGCGGAGTTGGCGGCGAGGCAGGAGAAAGGGCATCATCCATCTTCTAAATGAAGCAGAAGAGAAACTGCAAGGCAGAGACCGGCCCCGGTCGGAGCCCAGGCGGCCAGAATCGGGGGCATGGCGCCGGATTCCCCGAATTGTGCCGCCACCTTGGATACCGTGAACAGCGCGAAGCCTGCCGCCACCCCGCCGCCGATCATGCGCGCCACGCCGCCGCGCCGGGTCGGGCGCATCGAAAACCCGGCCGCGACCAGCGCCATGGTGCCTGCCAGGATCGGCAACGTGAGCAGCGACTGGAAATGCAGCCGGTGCCGGATGGACGAGAAGCCCGAGCGCTCGAGAAGCGAGATGAAGCCCGGCAATGCCCAGACCGACAGCGTGTCGGGCGAGGCGAAGCTTTCCTGGACACGTGCGAGCGTGAGGTCGGTCGGCAGGGTGAAGCGTCCTACCTGGACGGGCAGGCGGTCGGGCCGGATGGTGTGGGTGTCGTCAAGCACCCATTCCCCGTGGCCCAGATGCCCGCTGGGGGCTTCCACGCGGACGATCATACGGTCGGAATCGTCCAGCCGGAACAGGCTGATGCCGCTGATCCGCAGCACGCCGTCCTGCAGATGCACGCCACGGGCATGCAGGATCGCCACCCCGTGGGGGGTCAGGGCGTTGTCGGCCTGACGAATCCACAATGCGCCGTCGGCGAGATTCAGCGGGCCGCCGCTGCGCAGATAGACATGATCCAGCGTTTCCGCCCGCCGGTACATGAGCGAGGACAGCGGCGACAGCGCCCCGGTGGCCAGTGCGCCGATCAGCAGGGCGCAGGCCAGCGGGCCGGTCAGGAACTGCCATGCCGAAATGCCGGCGGCCCGCGCCACGATCAGCTCGGACGAGCGGGTGAGACGCCAGAAGCAGACGAGCCCGCCCAGCAGCACGCCGAAGGGCAGGATTTCGATCGTGAAATAGGGGATGTGCAGGAGTGCGATCTCGCTGACCAGGCGGGTGGGCACGTTGGGACGCGTTGCGACCCGCCGCAGCAGGTCGATGAAATCGAACAGCGAGACCAGCCCGGTCAGCGACAGGATCATCGCCAGGACCGCCAGCGTGAACTGCCGCGCGATGTAGAAGGAGAGGGTGACCGAGACGGTCATGGGCGGGGCGCCTGGCCGGACGGGATGGATGCGGGAAGCGGCGGCCCCGCCATCGGCTGCTGCCGCTGGCGCCATTCGGGCAGGAAGAGCGTGATGGCGCACACGGCGCCTGGCAGGATCGCCTCGACCCACATCAGGGGCACCAGCCCGGGATTGCGGCCGGCCAGGTTCTGCACCATCAGGCTGAGGGCCAGCAGGCACACCACGCTCATGATCGCGGTGAAGGGCCGCAGGATGTTGCCGTGCCGCGAGAAGGTGCCGCCCAGCACGCTGACCAGCCCGATCATCGCGAAGGAAAAGGCGGTGAAGGGCGAGGTCAGGCGCCGCCAGGCTTCGACCGCGAACTTGCCGCGATCGCGGTCCGAGACCTGGTGCGGGTCGGGATGCAGCAATTCGTGCAGTGCCATCTCGCTGGCGTCGCGATAGCGGGTCTGCTCGCCCCGGGGGGTGGTCAGGTCGATGGTGTTGCGCGCGAAGGTCAGCACGTTCAAGCGGCCGGTCCGGCGGTCGATTTCCTGCCGCGAGCCGTCGAAGAGGACCACGCGGGGCTGGTCGTTGATGACCAGCATGGTACCGCGCTCGGCCAGGATGGTCGAGGGACTGTCGGGCTGGCGGCCGTCCTCGACCATGATGCCGTGGAGCGTGCCGTCATGATCGCGGGAGCGGACATAGACGGTCATGGTGTCCGACAAGGGTGTGAAGACGCCGTCCTGCAGCATGAAGGCCGCAATGCGGTTGCGGATCTGGAATTCGTACTGTTTGAACGCGTGAAAGGCCTGCGGGACGATCCACACATTCAGGAGCAGGCAGAGCAGCATCGACGCGCCGGCGCACAGCAGGCCGGGCCGCGCCACGTGGAAGGGCGACAGGCCCGCCGCGCGCATGACCGTCAGTTCGCGATCGCTGGCCAGGCGCTGATAGATGAACTGCACCACCACGAAGGTCGTGATCGGCAGGATGATGGCGACGAAGGACGGCACGAGCAGGCTGGTCAGTCCGATGAAGACCCGCAGGGAGAGGCCGCGTTCGACCACCAGGGAGACGAAGCGCAGGGACTGGGTGAGCCAGATCAGGGCCGCCAGGCCGCCCGTGGTTGCCGCCAGTGCCATGAGGAGCTGCCGCAGCACGTAGCGGTCGAGCATCGGCAGGCGCGCCCTTGACGGACGTCGGATTGCGGATCGGGCGAACGACATAGGCCTGTGTAGCTCCCCGGAGGATGTGGTGAAAAGCCCTGCGTCCAAGGGTGGTGCGACCGTTACGGCTGGTCGCCCCACCGGTTCCCGGCCGTCATCATGTGCCGGCCGGCTGAAGCAGATCCCGTCCCGATGGTTTTATTGGGGCGGGCAAGGATGCCAGTGGAAAGTCGAGGAACCGGAAAGATGTCCGTGGGCCGCCCCGCGCGGGACACGCGGACGGTATGCTAGCCTGCCGGGGGAAACAGCGTGCCGGGATTCATCAGCCCGTGCGGATCGATTGCGTCCTTGATCCGGCGCATGGTGGCCAGTTCGGCGCCCCCGCGCCAATCGGGCATCATGTAGGGCTTCAGGCGTCCGACCCCATGTTCGGCCGAGAAGGAGCCGTCCAGGTCGCGCACGATGGCGGCGACCGTGTCCATGATCCGGTGATCCTGTGCCAGGAATGCGGCCGGGTCCATGCCCTCGGGCTGCACCAGGTTGAAATGGATGTTGCCGTCGCCGATATGGCCGAACGGCGCGGGGCGGATGCCCGGGATCAGGGCCGCGCAGGCGGCGCTGGCGCGGTCGATCAGTTCCGGCACGCGCGAGACGGGGACCGAGACGTCGTTCTTGACGCTGGCGCCGGCGCGGCGCTGGGCCTCGGCATGCTCTTCGCGCAGTTTCCACAGCGCCAGGCGCTGGCCCTCGCTTTCGGCGATCACGGCGTCGCTGACCGTGCCGGCCTCGAACATGCCGGCCAGGACGTCTTCCAGCACCGTGCGCAGGTCGGCATCGCGGCGCGGGGTCGCCAGTTCCACCAGCACATAGGCCGGGGCGGGTTCGGCCAGCGGCAGGCTGGTGCCGGGCACCAGCCGCGTGACCAGGTCCATCCCGGCGCCCGACATATATTCGAAGGCCTGGATCAGCGCCGGGTCCTGGGCGCGGAAGGCGCTGAACAGCGCCAGCGCCGCGCCGGCGCCGGCGACCGCGCACAGCGCGGCCTCGACCGCGCGCGGCTGGGGCTGCAATTGCAGGATGGCCGAGGTGATGAAGCCCAGCGTACCCTCGGACCCCACGAAGAGCTGGCGCAGCGCATAGCCCGTATTGTCCTTGCGCAGCCGGCGCAGCCCGTTGAAGACGCTGCCGTCGGGCAGCACGACCTCCAGCCCCAGCACCAGTTCCCGCGCATTGCCGTAGCGCACGGTGTTGTTGCCGCCGGCATTAGTGGCCAGCACGCCGCCGATCTGGGCCGAGCCTTCCGACGAGATCGAGAGCGGCAGCATCAGGCCGGCTTCGCGCGCCGCATCCTGCGCCGCCTTCAGCGTGACGCCGGCTTCAAGTTCCATCGTGTGGTCCAGCGGGTCGATCCGCCGCACGCGGTTCATCCGCGACAGGCACACCACGATGTCCCGCCCGCTTTCGTCGGGCGTGGCGCCGCCGACCATGCTGGTATTGCCGCCCTGCGGCACCATCGCGACCCCGGCCGCGGCGCACAGCGAGACGGCCTGGGCCAGTTCGGCGGTGCTGGCCGGGCGCAGGACGGCTGCCGCGCGCCCGTGATAGAGCGAGCGCCAGTCGGTGCAGTATGGCGCGACGTCCGAGGTCTCGGTGAGGATGCCCGACGGTCCCAGCAGATCCGCCAGACGGGCCAGCAGGTCGGCGGTCGGGGGAGCGGAGGAGGGGGTGGCGGTCATGGCGGGTTTCCGGTGGCGATGGATGATCGGCGCGGGGGACGGCGCCTGTCTTGGGACAGAATGACCGGCAAGGCAATGTCCGGCCCCAGGTCTGGCCCTGGTGCCGCTGGTTCCGTCAGTTGAGGGCCGTCGTTCGGAACGGGACGGAAGGCACGTCCATGGCGCGCACCATGCCCATGCCGATCGCGCCCACCAGGGCGCCGACGGCGACGGCCAGGGCGACGACCGAGCGGCGGCGCGGCGTGGGGCGCGCCCGCATCACGGACAGGGCGGCCTGCGTTTCGGCGCGGGCCTGCTGGGTCAGGTAGAGCTGCGACCGCAGTTCCTCATTGCGGGCGCGTGCGCTGCGCAGGTCGAGATCGAGCCGGTTGACGCTTTCGGTCAGCTGCATGATCCGCGTGCGCGCGGCCTGCATTTCCTCGGTGGCGGCAGCGCCGGATGCGACGCGGGAGGCGCGGGGGCGGGGCGGGGGGCGCTGCGGCGGGTTCGGCGCGATGGCCGTGAACAGATTCTTCAGGGCCCCGCCGGTCATGCCGTTGCGGCGGGCACGGTTGCGGATGGCGTCCAGCGCATTGGCGGACTGTCCCGGATGGTCCTCCAGGACCAGTGCCAGGATATCCGCCAGAATCTTCAGTTCCTTGGGATCGAGTTTGTCGCTCATGGCGGCGGATCACGATGTTCGGGGCAGGCGGTTGTGGCGGGATGCGGCATCATGCGGGACGGGGGGAGGCCGCGCGGCGCAGGCGGTCGCGGATGGCCAGCCCCAGCCCGGCGCGGGGGATCGGCATGGCGGCGATACGGGTCAGGCCGCGCCGCGCGCCCTCGCTGTCCAGGAAGCGCAGCCCGGCGAACAGGCGGGCCGCGGCTTCGTCCACCGTGCCGGAGGGGCTGAGATTCCAGACCAGCCCGGCCCCCGGCAGTTCCGGCCCGAAGGCCAGCAGGGCCTCGTCGGCGCCGACCTCCTGCGCGTCCAGGCGGACCGGCAGGGAGGGGGCGTAGTGCGATTCCATCCGGCCGGGCGAGACCGGCAGGGTGTCGGCATAATCGTCGGGATGGGAGATCGGGCCGCAGATCTCGGCGAGGGCCTCGATCGTGACGCCGCCGGGGCGCAGCAGCATGGGCGCGGTGCCCGTCAGGTCGAGGACCGTGCTTTCCACCCCGACCTGGCACGGGCCGGAATCCAGCACCGCGTCGATGCGGCCGTTCAGGCCGCGCATGACGTGATAGGCGTCCGACGGGCTGACCTTGCCGGACAGATTGGCCGACGGGGCCGCGACCGGGCGGCCGGTGGCGCGCAGCAGGGCCGCCGTGACCGCGCCGCGCGGCACGCGGACCGCCACCGAGGGCAAGCCGGCGGCGGCGAGGTCCGAGATCGTGCCGCCCGGCTGGCGCGGCAGGACCAGCGTCAGCGGGCCGGGCCAGAACCGCTCGGCCAGGCGCCGCGCGAGCTCGTTGGGCACGGCCTCGGTGAAGGCGGCCTCGGCATCGGGGAAATGGCTGATCAGCGGGTTGAAGCGCGGGCGCTCCTTGGCGGCGAAGATGCGGGCCACGGCGGTATCATTGGTCGCGTCGGCGCCAAGCCCGTAGACGGTTTCCGTCCCGAACGCCACCAGGCCGCCTGCCCGCAGCAGCTCGGCCGCGCGGGCGATGCCCGCGTCGTTTGCTTCCAGGCGTTCCGTCATCTCCCCTCTACCCGTCCGTTCGTGGCCGATCATGTCGTTGATCATAACGCGTCACGCGCCTGATTGCTCCCGCTTTCCGGCGCAGATGAAGTGCGGGTTGCGCCAGTCGGGCTTGCCGTAGCGCAGGGGTTCGCCATCCATTGTGGTGACGCTGCCGCCGGCGGCCTCGACAATAACCTGCGGGGCGGCGGTATCCCATTCCATCGTCGTGCCCAGGCGGGGATAGAGGTCGGCCGCGCCTTCGGCCACGCGGATGAATTTCGCGGCGGAGCCGATATTGCCCAGATGGGCGATCTGCCGGCCGCCCAGGAACGATGCCAGGCGCGGGTCGTCGGCATAATGGCGCGAGGCCAGCACCGTCAGCCCCTCCGGCGGAACAAGGCGGGCGTGGATGGCATGCGTGCCGGCCGCGTCGATACGGTGCGCGCCGGTGGCGACATGGCCGGCATAGAGCTGGTGATAGGCCGGCAGGGCGACCGCCCCCAGAACGGCGCTTCCGTCACGGACCAGGCCGATATTGACGGTGAAATCGTCCCGGCCCGCCGCGAATTCGCGCGTGCCGTCCAGCGGGTCGACCAGCCAGAATGTGTGACCGGCCTCGACGCGCACGCCGGCGGCGGCTTCTTCCTCGGCGATCACGGGAATTTCGGGCGCGGCGGCGCGCAGCCCGGCCAGGATATGGGCCTCGGCGGCGTGATCGGCCTCGGTCACCGGGGACGAATCGGATTTCGTCACGGTTTCGAACCCGCGCGCACGGATCGCGCGGATCAGTTCGGCGGCCTCGGAGGCCAGGCGGGTCGCCAGGTCCAGCAACGCGTCGTCGCCGGGATGGAGCAGGGAGGAACGATTCATGGGTTCATAGGATTAGCTTACTCGCGGCCGCGCGTCATGCGCCTTTCTCGAATCTTCGGGGTTTCGGCGGGCCGGCTTTGGACAGATGCGCCCGCATGCGGCATGCTGGCGCACCTGTTCCAGGGTCCGGGGCGCGACCCTGACCGACCGATCGTTGCGGAGTATCAGCGCCATGTTGCAGACCGGTTTTTCCGATGCCGTCCTTCCCGCCGATGGCGTCCTGGCCATTCTGGTGTCCGAGGACGGGCCACGTCCGGCCACCTATCTTGCCGCCGACCGGGCGACCGGCGGCGCGCTGGAGCGTGCGGTCGGGGCTGCGTCGTTCACGTTCGGTGCCGGCCGGACCTGCATGTTGCTGGCTCCCGGCGGCGGGTTCGACCGTATTCTGCTGGTCGGGCTGGGCAAGGTGGCCGAGATCGGTGCCCGCACCGTCGAGAACGCGGCCGGCGCCGCCGTCACGGCGCTGGGCAAGCTGGCTGCTGCGGCGCGGATCGCGGCCGATGGCGTGCCACCCGCGCTGGTGGCCCATGTCGCCCAGGGTGCGACGCTCGCCGCCTTTCGCTTTGACAGTTACCATACCCGCCTGCCCGAAGATGCGCGCTGGCGGCTGGCGGAGATCACGATCCTGACCCCGGCCGCCGCCCAGGCGGAGGCGGCGTGGGCGGACCTGTCCGCCGTGGCGCGGGGTGTCTATCTGGCGCGCGACCTGGTCAGCGAGCCGGCGAACGTCCTGCGTCCGCCCGAATTCGCGACCCGGATCGAGGCGCTGCGCGAACTGGGGGTGGCGGTCGAGATACTGGATCGGGATACGATGGCCGAGCTGGGCTTCGGCGCGCTGCTGGGGGTGGCGCAGGCCAGCGATGCCCCGCCGCGCACGGTGCTGATGCGCTGGAACGGCGCCGGCGACGATTCCGCGCCGCTGGCCTTTATCGGCAAGGGCGTGACCTTCGATTCCGGCGGGATCTCGATCAAGCCGGCGGCCGGCATGGAGGAGATGAAGACCGACATGGCCGGCGCTGCCGCCGTGGTGGGGCTGATGGCGGCGCTGGCCGGCCGCAAGGCGCGGGTCAATGTCGTGGGCGCGGTCGGGCTGGTGGAGAACATGCTGGCCGGCAATGCCCAGCGGCCGGGCGACGTGGTGCGGACCTATTCCGGCCAGACGGTCGAGGTGATCAATACCGATGCCGAGGGGCGGCTCGTGCTGGCCGACGTGCTGTGGTACGTGCAGGAGCGGTTCAAGCCGCGCCTGATGGTCGATCTGGCCACGCTGACGGGCGCGATCGTCGTCGGGCTGGGGCATGAATATGCCGGGCTGTTCTCGAACGATGACGCGCTGGCCGGGCGGCTGGCCGCGGCGGGCGAGGAAACGGGCGAGCTTCTGTGGCGCATGCCGCTGTCCGATGCCTATCGCGACGCGCTGCGCTCGGACATCGCGGATTTCAAGAATGTCGGCGGGCGGCCGGGCGGGTCGATCACGGCGGCCAAGTTCCTGGAACATTTCGTCAATCAGGTGCCGTGGGCGCATCTGGACATTGCCGGCACCGCCTGGGCCCGGAAGACCGTGCATTGCACGCCCAAGGGGGCCACGGGCTTCGGCGTGCGTCTGCTGGAGCGCTTCGTACGGGAAAACCACGAGGGTTGAGGCGGGATCGCGGCGCGCCATGGCGGAAATCGGCTTCTATCACCTGACGCGGACCAGCGTTGACCAGGCGCTGCCGGCCCTGCTGGGCCGGACGTTGGAGGCCGGGCGGCGCGCCGTGCTGCGCTGTGGCGACGCGCAGCGGGTCAAGGCGATGGACGAGGCCCTGTGGCGTGCCACCGATCCGGTCTGGCTGCCGCATGGCAGTGCCGCGATGGGGCACGGGCCGTTGCAGCCCATCTGGCTGACGGCCGGGGACGATGTGCCGAACGGGGCGACCTACCTGTTCCTGATCGACGGGGTGAACTGTCCGGACGTCGCCGCGTTCGAGCGGGTGTTCGACCTGTTCGATGGGGGCGACCCGGAGGCCGTGGAAGCGGCCCGCCGGCGGTGGACCAGTGCCCGCGAGGCCGGGCACACGCTTGTCTACTGGCGTCAGCAGGCAAAAGGATGGACCCGAGGGGCGCGCTGAGCCTGACCGCAAATGCGCGCTGGTGGCAATCCAATGCGCGGTCGGACTCCGTAGGGTGGCTTTCGCGCATGGCAGCACAGAATCTGCGAGGAGGACCGCGCGGCATGGTCAATTCCGTCATGTTTCCGGGGGGTGCGCGCGTGCCGGCGCTGGGCATGGGGACCTGGGCGCTGGGCGACAGTGCCGAGCGCCGGACGCAGGAGATCGCCAGCCTGCGGCTGGGCCTGGATCTGGGGTTGCGGGTGGTCGATACCGCCGAGATGTACGGGGCCGGGCGGTCGGAGCGGCTGGTGGGCGAGGCGATCGCCGGCCGGCGGGATGAGGTCTTTCTGGTCACGAAGGTGCTGCCGTCCAATGCCTCGCGCGCCGGGGTGGCGGCGAGTTGCCGGGCGTCGCTTCGGCGGCTGGGCACCGATCGGATCGATCTGTACCTGTTGCACTGGCGGGGGGCCGTGCCGCTGGGCGAGACGATCGGGGCCTTCGAGCGGCTGAAGCGGGAAGGGCTGATCGGCGCTTGGGGTGTATCGAATTTCGATGTCGGGGATCTGGATGACCTGGCGCGCGTCGCCTCGCCCGATCCCTGTGCCGCCAACCAGATCCTCTACAGCCTGGATTATCGCGGGGTGGAATTCGATCTGCTGGAGGCGGACCGGCGCCGGTCGATCGTGACCATGGCCTATTCCCCGCTGGGACAGGGCGGGGACCTGCTGCACCAGCCGGTGCTGGAGCGGATCGCGGATCGGCACGAGACCAGCCTGGGGCCGGCGACGCCCGCCCAGGTGGCGCTGGCCTGGGTGCTGCGGCAGCCGGGCATGCTGGCAATTCCCAAGGCGGGCAGCCCGCAGCACCAGCGCGAGAACGTGGCGGCCACCGAGCTGGTGCTGACATCGGAGGATCTGGCGGCGATCGACCGGTCGATCCCGCCGCCGCGACGCAAGGTCCCCCTCGCCATGATCTGAGCGGCGTGGTTTGATGGCGGTTCGATCGGACCCGTGATTCGGGGATGGGGCCATCCTGCCGCTGTTTCTCATGCTTGTGCTGTCGGTGCTGCTGCTGGACGGCCTGATGCCCCGGTTCGCGGTGCCGCAGGCGGCCCGCGCGGGGTGGGGGCTGGCCCTTGTGCTGGCACTGGCGATGGCCGTCCTTCCTCCGGGCCCGGTGACGGTTCCTGAAGCGGGGGCGATGGCCCTGTTGCGCGTCGATGCGCTGTCCTTGCCGTTCGTGCTGATCCTGTCGGTGGCCGGCCTGGCCTCGGGCGAGCGGACGCCGGTGCTGGCCGGCGCGGCGCTGACGGTGGGCACCGGCAATCCCCTCCTGTTTGCGATCGGCGCGGCGGCCTTGTTGCCGTTTCTGCGGGGCCGGGGCGCCGTGCCGCGTGCCATGGTGGGCTGGGGGAGTGTCGGGGTGGCGACGGCGACTGCCCTGCTGGCGGGGTCGGGCGGCTGGCGGCTGGTCGTGCTGCCGGTTCCGGCACTGGTGGCGGCCACGGCGCTGATGGGGCTGTCGGTGCGGCCGCTGTCTGGCGCGCGGCATGGCGCGCCTGTCGGGGTCGCGCATCTGGCGGGGATGGTGGCCGGGCTCTGCCTTGCCGTGCGCATGCTGGTCGATTGGCCCGGGGGGGCGGTCGGCGTCTTCTGGGGGGGCGCGCTGGTCGTTGTGGGGTTGATGCTGGCCCTGGTGGCGTGTGGACGCGCCCTGGGCGCGCGCGATGCGGGCCGTGTGATGGCCGGCATGCTGGGGGGCTGGGGTGGCCTGGGGCTACTGCTGGTCGGGCTGGTGGTGACCGGGCGAGCGGATGACCTGCCCTTGCTGGCGCTGGGGGCGTTCCGTGCCCTGATGCTGCTGATGGGTGGGGTCGGGTTGGCGTTTCTGGCCGCGATCCTGACATTGGCATGGATTGCCGAGGCGGCGGGTTCGCTGGGGCTGATGCGCGCCGGGGGGCTGGCGGCCCTGATGCCGAAGACGTCGGGCATGCTGGCCCTGGCGCTGGCCGGGGTGTGCGCCCTGCCGCCGTCGGGCGGGTTTGCGGTGGCGTGGCTGCTGGTACAGTCGTTGCTGGCGCTGCCGCGTGCCGAAGGGCTGGCGGGCGCGATGCCGTTGCTGGCATCGTTGGCCGGGGTCGGGCTGGTATGCGGTCTGTTGATCCTGGCGGCGGTGCGCCTGTTATCCTGCCTGGTCCTGGGGCGGCCGCGCACGCCGCGTGCTGCCGGGGCGACCGACCCCGCGACGGGAAAGCTGGCGGCGCCGGCCGTGTGCCTGGGGGGGAGTGCGGTCATGGTGCTCGTGCCCGGAATCTTGCTGTGGCTGACGCGCGGCGCGGGGTGGGACATTGCCGGCCTGCGCGGGACGATTCCGTCGGGTGCGCGGCCGGACTGGCTGGCTCTGGCGGCGCCGGGTGGCGGCGGAGTGCTGTATCCGATCGGCATTGTGGTGTTGTTGGGGCTGGCGGGAGCCGGGGTGCTGGCATTGTCGCGTCTGGCCGGCACGGTGGCGTCGCGCCCGGTGGCGGCCTGGACCGAGGGGGCGCCCCCCTCGCCGCCGTGGATGCCGTTCGGCGAGCCGGCGGCGCAGGCCGGGCCGGCGCAGTTTGCCGGTGCGCTGGCGTGGGGTCTGGGGGGGGGATGGCCCCTGCGGCGCATCGCATGGCGGATGGCGCGCAGGGTACGGGATGCGGGTCGTCGCATGCTGGCGCTGACGGAGGGGGGCGTGGCCTGGGCGTCGCGCCATGCCATGGGGCTGGTGCTGCTGTGGCTGGCCATGGCGGCGCTGGTCCGGATGTGGGGCCGTTCGTGATGGTGTCGTGGGCGATGATGTCGGCCGGGATCGTGGGATGCGTGCTGCTGGCGGTGCATCTGGTGCTGATGGTCGCCTGCGCGCCGCTGGCACGGGGGCTGCTGGCGGCCGGCATGGCCTGGGCGGGCGGTGCCGAGCGTGTCCCTGTGCTGGCGCGCTGGCGGCTGATCCGGTCCTGCGCGCGCCGGCATGGGGTGCGCGCTGCCGGCGTGGCCGAGATTGCGCCGGCGATGGCGCTGGCGACCGCGCTGGCCGCCTGTGCGCTGGTGCCGTCCTTCGCGCTCGGTCTGCCGGGAAGCGGGCTTTCGGACCTGCTGACGGTCTCGGGACTGCTGGTGCTGGCGCGCCTGCTGCCATTGCTGGCGGCGTTGGCGCCGGGGGGCGCACGGGCCGGATTGGCGTCGGCCGGAGGTGTCGGCGCCCTGGCGGCGATGCAGGCGGTCTTTCCGCTGGCGGTGGCGGCGGCGGTCATGGCGACCGGGCATGGGGGGATCGATGCCCTGCTGGCGCGGCTGCGCGACCCCGATCCGGGGGGCGGGCGGGTGTCGGCGATGTTGCTGGCCGTCGCCCTGCTGCTGGCCGGGCCGGATATCGGCCCCGGCGATGATGCGCGCGCGGCGGACATGATGGTCGATCTGGGCGGACGCGGCCGTGCCGCCATGGAACTGGCGCGGGATCTGGGGCTGATCGCCTGGGTCACGCTGGCGGGGGATCTGGCCTGGCCGGGTGGGCTGGCGATGCCGCGGGACGGGGCGCTGTTGCCGGCGGCCGCATCGCTGCCGGGCGCCGTGGCGGCATGGCTGGCGCGGATGGGGATGATCTGTGCCGGCATCGTCGCCGCGCGGGTGGTGGTGATGGGCTCGGCGCGCGCGGTGCGCGGCCGGCTGGTGCTGGCGCTGCTGTTCGCGGCGCTGGCGGTCGTGGTGCTGTTCGCGGATCAGGAGGTCGCGTGATGGGGTCGCCGCTTCCCGGCCTGCTGATTGCCGCCTCGGTCGTGCTGTCGGGCCTGCGCTGGGCGTTACCCTGGCAGGCCGGGCTGGTGGTGCTGACATTGCTGGCGGCGGCGCTGGATGTCGAGGCGCCGGTGCGTCCCTGTCTGGCGGCCCTGTTCGTGGTGGCGGGGACGGCGCCGCTGGTATGGGGGCTGGCGCGGCTGGAGGATCGGCCGCCAGTGCCGACGGAGCGGATATCAGGGGTGGGCGGTGGCCTGATGCTGACGATCCTGGCCGTGCTGGCGGTGCCGCGCGGCCTGATCGACGCCGTGACGCGGCCGGACCTGATTGCGGCGCTGGTGGCCATCCTGAGTGGTGTGCTGGCTGCCGCGGTCCGCCGTTCGGTGGTGGGGCAGTGCGCGGGGCTGGCGGCGGCCCTGAACGGATTGATGCTGCTCGCCGGCCTGGCCGGGCGGGACGCGGTGCTGGCGGGGGCTGTGGCATTGCAGGCGGCGCTGCTGGTGGTGGCTTTTGTCTGCCTGCGCCGGATCGCCTGGGGGCGGGAACCGACGTGAGCATTCCGCCTGTTTCGCTGCCGGTGCTGATGCCGCTGGCGCTGTGCTGGCCGTTCCTGTCGATGGGGGTGCTGGCGGCCTGCTCGCCGGCTTCGGCGCGGGCGGCGGGGGTGGGTCTGTCGGCGGTCGGGCTGGGGCTGGCTGCCCTGGCGGTGGCGTTGCGGAGCGTCTGGCCGGGGACGCCCTTTGCCGTGCCGCCCGGCGCGTTGGGACTTCTGCTGCCGCTGCCGCTGCTGGCGCTGTTCCTGGCCTGTCTGTCGGCCGACATGGCGCCGGGACGGCGGGGGACGGGCGTGCTGATGCATGGGCTGGCCGGTGGCGCGGCCGTTGCCACCGCCTGCGCCGATCCGCTGTCGGGCGCGGTCGCGGTTGGCGGGGTGGCGATGCTGGTGGCGCTGGCGACCGCCGTGACGCGTGGCGCGGCACGGGCGGGGTGGGATCTTTTTCGCCTCAGCCTGTCCGGCATCCTGCTGGCCGTGCCCGGTGCCGCACTGTTGGCGGCGTCCGACGCGGCGGGGCGGCTGGAAGGGCTGGGGGGGCTGTTGCTGACGGTCGGGCTGGGGACTGTCGCGGGGCTGGGGCCAGCCGCCCCGGTCGTGCTGGCGGCAGGGGATGCGGTGGCGCCCATGGCCCTGGCGCCGGTCATGACCGCGATCCCGGTGCTGCGTCATCTGGCGCAGGGCCAGGACCGGATAGGGGTGATGGCGCTGGGGCTGGTGACGCTGTGGCTGATGGCGCTTTCCATCCGCGTGGCGCCCCCGGAGCGGCGGGGCCGGCTGTCGGTCGGGTTGATGATCGGCCTGGCGGCGGTAGCGGCCGGAGCGGGTGGTGGTGCCGGTCTGGCGGGATTGGTGGCGTTGCTGCTGTCGGTCGCGCTGATGGGGCCGCTGGCGCGGCAGGCGGGGCCCGACCGGCATGGGCCGTGGGATGGGAGCCTTGCGCCCTTGATCCATTCGCCGTTCCTGCCGTTCGGGGGGGTGGTGCTGACGCTGGTTGCGCTGTGCGATGTGGCGCCGATGCTGGTGCTGCCGATGGCGGTCGGGGTGGTGGTCGGCAGCCCGCTGCCTGTCGGTGGCGCGGTCCGGACGGGCTGGCTGGGACGGGGCGTGACCGCCATGCTGCTGGGCGGTCTGGTGGTGCTGGTGCTGCGAGGGTGGCGATGATCCGCGCCGAGCCCGATCCGGCCCCGCGTACGGCCGCCGCGCTGATCCGGCGCGGGGAGGCTGAAGCCGGCGGGTGGCGCTTCCGGCTGGAGGAGGAAGGCTGGCACGATCTGGCCGAGGCGCTGCGGCATGACCCGCTGCCGTTCGTGACCCTGTGGGCCGATGGGCGGGATGTGCATGCCCTGTTCCTGGAGGGGGGCGAGCGCCCGCTGGTGGCGAGCGTCGAACCCTATGGCGGGCGCTATCTGGGCCTGTCCCCGGCGCGTCCGGCGGCGGCACCGTTCGAGCGTTGCGTGCAGGATCTGTGGGGGTTTTCGGCGATGGAGGCGCGGGATGTGCGTCCATGGCTGGACCATGGGCTCTGGACCGCGACCTGGCCGCTGAGTGCGCGTCCGGGGCCGGCCGCCTGGCCGCCCGACCCGCCGGATTTTCGGCCGGTGCCGGGCGAATGCATGATCCTGGGCAGCGGGCCGGCCGATGGCGGGCACCATACGCCGGCCCATCTGCGTCTGGCGGTGGATGGCGGGGGCGTGGTCGGGCAGGCCGAATGGCGGTTGGGCTATGCGCATCGTGGGGTGGTGGCCCGGCTGGTGGGGCTGGATGCCGATGGTGCGGTGCGGTTGGCCGGGCGGGCCGTCGCCGGGGCGTCGGTCGCCCATCAATCGGCGCTGTGCCGGGCGATCGAGGCGGCGACAGGGCAGGCTGCCGATGCCGCCACCGTGCGCACACGCGTGCTGCTGACGGAAATCGAGCGGGCGGCGACGCATCTGCATGATCTGTCGCGCGCGGCGCGGGCGGCCGGAGGGGCGGGTCTGGCGGCGGAATGCGAGCGGCTGCGCGAGGCGATCCTGGACCAGTGCGGCCGAATCGGCGGCCACCGGCTGCTGATGGACCGGGTTTGCCCCGGTGGAGCGGGCGAACCGGCGATGGATGACGCGGCCGTTGCCATCGGCGACCGGGTGGTGGATCTGCTGGAGGCCGGCCGGGCCGCGCTGGTGCGTTGTCGGGGGTGGCCGGGGCTGGAGGCGCGCATTGCCGGAGTGGGCGTGCTGGACCAGTCGGCGGCGCGGGCGCTGGGCGTGGGGGGCGTCGTGGGCCGGGCGTCGGCGCGCGAGGAGGATCTGCGGCGGCTGGTGCCGGGCTATCGGCGCGAATGGCTGGATAGCGGCGTGCGGCGCGGTGGTGATGTGGCGGCGCGCACCGACCTTCGGCTGACGGAGCTGGGCGGCGTCGCGCGGCTGTTGCGGGCGGCGGCCGGCAGCATGCCGGATGCCGGGTGGAGGCAGCAGGCTGTCGGTGAGGGAGTTGGCTTTGCCGAGGGACCGCGCGGCGCGGTGTGGTATTGGGTTCGTATGGTCGATGGCCGTGTTGCGGCGGCGCATGCGTGCGACCCCGCGCTGGCCCAGGCCTGTGCGTTGGAGCATGTGCTGGTTGGGGCGCAGGCCGAGGATGTGGCGATGATCGTGCGTTCGTTCGGCTTCTCGGCCGCCGGGGCGGACCTGTAGGGAGGCGATTCTTGGCGCTGTTGCGTGCGATTCTGGCGCGTGGATCTGCCATCCGCCTGCCGGCCGTGGGGCCGATGGCGGTGTTTCACGTGGATACAGGCGGGTGCGAGGGATGCGCGATGGAGGTCTCGGCGCTGGACGGGGCGGCCTATGCGCTGTCGGCGACGGGCCTGCGTTTCGTGACGACGCCGCGCCTGGCCGATGTGCTGCTGGTGACCGGGCCGCTGACCCGCGCCATGGCCCCGGTGCTGGAGGCGACATGGCATGCCATGCCCGATCCGAGGGCGCTGGTGGCGGTTGGGGCCTGCGCGATCGATGGCGGCCCGTTTGGGGAGAATTATGCCGTTCTGGGCGGGCTGGAGGGTCGGGCGCCGCTGGATGCGTCGATCCCCGGCTGTCCGCCTTCGCCGGCTTCCATCGTCGCCGGGCTGGCGGCGTTGCTGGAGGCCTCCGGATTGTCTTCCTCGGCCTGAAGGGCCAGGGCCTCCTGCTTCAGGCGGTGGAAGCTGCGGCGGCTGAGGGGCAGCAGGGCGATATAGATCACGCCTGCGGCGGCCAGCGCGCCCCACGGGTCGGCGACCAGGACGGCGGCATAGGCGCCGGTGCCCAGCATCAGCGGTAGCACATAGGCCGACGGGACCTTGAAATTCTTGAACGACCAGACGGGCAGTGTGCAGACCAGCAGGAACGCGGTGCCGCTGAGCGTCAGCGCCGGCAGGATGGGCAGGCGGGTCAGGGCATAGACCTGATTCCAGCCCAGCTTGTGGGCCTCCAGCCCGAGGAACAGCGGAAACAGCGCCAGCCCTGCCCCGGCGGGGGCCGGGACGCCGGTGAAGAAATTGCTGGCGTATTTGGGCTTTTCGGTATCGTCCAGGCTGGCGTTGAAGCGCGCCAGGCGGAGCGCCATGCAGACCGTGAACATGATGCAGGGCAGGTAGCCGTAGCGCCCGGCATCGCGCAGCGCCCACAGATACAGGACGAAGCCCGGTGCCACGCCGAAACACAGGAAATCGGACAGGCTGTCGAATTCCGCGCCGAAGCGGCTGGTGCCGCGCAGCAGGCGGGCGATGCGCCCGTCCAGCCCGTCGATGCAGGCGGCGATCAGCAATGCCACCGCCGCGTCGCCGAAGCGTCCGTCGAGCGCGAAGCGCATGCCCGTCAGCCCCGCGCACAGGCCCAGCATCGTCATGATGTTGGGGATCAGCCGGTTGAAGGACGGGCCGCGAACGCGGGGCCGTCGCCTGCGAATCAGCCGGCGCCGCCGCCGCGGCGCGGCCGGGGCGGAGGAGGGGGGCATGTCGGGCAGGGCCATCGGGGTCAGAGACGCGCCATGACCGTTTCGCCGCCGATCATGGTCTGGCCGGTCGAGACCAGCGGTTCCACGCCCGGCGGCAGGTACAGGTCGGTGCGCGAGCCGAAGCGGATCAGGCCGAAGCGCTCGCCGGCCTCATAGGTCATGCCTTCCTCGGCATCGCACAGGATGCGCCGGGCGATCAGGCCCGCGATCTGCACCACCGCCAGGTTGCGCCCGTCTTCCAGCGTCAGGCGCAGGGCATTGCGTTCGTTGAGGTCGGACGCCTTGTCCAGGCTGGCGTTGAGGAACTGGCCGGGGTGATAGGCCACGCGCGTCACGGTTCCGGCGGCGGGCATGCGGTTTACATGCACGTCCAGCACCGACAGGAAGGTGGCGATGCGCCAGACGGGTGCGTCGCCCATGTCCAGCGATGCGGGGGGGGAGATTTTTTCCACCGACACCACGCGGCCATCGGCGGGGGCCACCGCCAGATGCGGGTCGGCCGGCGGCACGCGCTCCGGATCGCGGAAGAAATAGAGGCAGAAGCCGAAGAACAGCCCCGCCGCGTTGCTGAGCCAGCGGGCCGGGCGCCAGGGCAGGAGCCGGCCTGCCAGCGCGGTGGCGCCCGACGCCAGGAGGAAGGGACGGGCGGCCGGATGCGGCCGCGCGAGGACGAGCTTGATGGACTGGATCAGGGACATGGATCGAGCTTCATGGGGTTTGCGGGGGGATGGGTCAAGCGTGGCGCCGGTGTGACGCCAGTGTGGCATGGATCGGGGGGCCGGTCAGCCGGGTTCGTAGATCCGTCGGGGCGCGCAGATCAGGGCTGGCGCGCTCAGGGCCGGGACGCCGGAATAGACGTCCTTGACCGCTTCGATGACGAAGACGCCGCCCAGTTGCGGCAGCAGCATGTGGCCGGCAGTTTCGGCCAGCGCGCCGGCGCGCCGGTGCCCGGCCCCAGGCGGGGGCATGAACAGCGCGCCGTCATGCCGTTCGGCGCGCAGGAAGGCCTGTGACAGGCGCCGCGCGATCTGGCGGGCGGAAAAGGGCTCGCCCTGGCCGAAGGGCGTGCCGTCGGAATGCGCCCACCAGCCGGCGCGGTTGGGCACGACCAGCAGCAGGCGGCCGTGATCCTTCATGACCTTCCATACCGAGCGGACGAGTGCGTCGGGTCGCTGGGTGATTTCCAGCGCGTGGACCAGCAGCACCCGGTCGAAGGACAGGTCGGGGAAGGGCAGGCGGTCTTCGGCCACCAGGCAGTCGCGCACGCCCTCCGGCGTGAAGGGGGGGGCGTCGCGGGTGACGGGCGTGTCCATCCGCGCCGAGATGCAGGGCGTGCCGTCCGGCCGGGCCCAGAGCGGCAGGAAGGGCAGCGTGTAGCCCAGCCCCAATATCCGGTCGTTGCCGGTGTGAGGCCAGAATGCATGCAGGCGATGCCGCAGCAGCCGGGCGGTGTTCTCGCCCGCGCGGCCGGCATAGAATCTGGCTGCTGTGCAGATATCGTCTTGCATCAGGCCCGATTAGCACAAACTGTTGGAGAATGCCGGGCCGCCCCGGAGCCGCGTACGAGACGGAGAGAGATCATGGTGCTTGCCATTCACCCGGTGCCGATCCTGGCCGACAATTACGCCTGGCTGCTGCGCGACGAGGAAAGCGGCGCCACGGCGCTGGTCGATCCGGCCGAGGAGGCGCCCCTGGTCGCGGCGGTGGAGCAGGCCGGCGGCCGGCTGGACCAGATTTTCCTGACGCATCATCATGCCGATCATGTGGCGGCGACCGATGCCCTGCGCAAGCGCTACGGTGCGATTGTGACCGGGGCGGCGGCCGATGCCTACCGGCTGCCGATGCTGGACCAGGCGGTGAATGACGGCGACGGCGTGACGCTGGGCGGGGCCATCGGCACCGTGATGGAGACGCCGGGCCATACGCGCGGGCATGTCGCCTACTATTTTCCGCTGACCCCGGCGCTGTTCTGTGGCGACACGCTGTTCAGCCTGGGCTGCGGGCGGCTGTTCGAAGGCTCGGCGGAGGAGATGTTCCAGTCCCTGCGCCGGATCGCCGCCCTGCCGGATGCGACGCTGGTCTGCTGCGGGCATGAATATACGCAGTCCAACGCGCGCTTCGCGCTGGCGGTCGATCCCGACAATGGGGCGTTGCGCGAACGCGCGGCCGAGATCGAGAGAATGCGGGCCGAGGGGCAGCCGACCGTGCCGGTTCGGCTGGGGCTGGAAAAGCGCACCAATCCGTTCCTGCGCGCCCCCGACGCGGCGACGTTCGCGCGGCTGCGGCGGGAAAAGGATGTCTTTCGTTGAGAAACGGCGTGCAAAGGCGCGTTGACTATCCGGGCGTGTTGTCCCCTGTCACGGGGTGAATGCCGGTTCGATCCGGCCTTCCGCATCGACGCGGAAGGCCGCCCGCCCCGTACTCAGCAGGACACGGCTGCATTCCACGGCACCCCGGCCGGTGCAGAATGTCACGCGGGTGATGCTCATCAACGCCGCGTCGGGCACCATGTCCAGCCGCCGGGCGGTTTCGCCGTCGGTCTTCTGCATGCCGATGGTCACGTCGGCGTGGTCGATCGACAGGCCCAGGTGACGGATCAGGATCATGGCTGACGAGAGGGAGCGCGCGGTGTCCTGCTGGATCTGGCCGATGAATTCCGGCGGGTACCAGACTTCCGTGATGGCCACCGGCTTGCCGTTGACCACGAATCTGCGCCGCAGGAACAGGGCCCGATCCGTTACGCCAAGGGCCGCGCGCACGTCCGGCGGCGGCGAAACTTCGCCGAATGCCAGCAATTCCGTTTCCGGTGTCAGCCCCTGTGCCGCCAGGACCTCGCCAAGGGAATAGATCGCGTCCTGTCGTCCCGGCCGCCGGACTTCGCTGACGAAGGTGCCGCGCCCGTGGCGCCGCACCACCAGGCCCCGTTCGGCGAGATGCGACAGCGCCTGCCGCACTGTGATGCGGCTGACGTCATACAGGCGGCATAGCTCGGCTTCCGACGGCAGGCGATCCATGAAGCGCGGGTCGTGCCCGATCCGCCGGTCGATATCGGCCGCGAGTTGCAGGTACAGCGATGTCGGCGCGGCGGCGTCGAGCGTCGCGGCAAGCGTGTCTCCCATCCCGGTCATTTCGCATCATCTCTCGTTACAAAATCGCATTGACTCGTCAGTCAATGAGGTTATAGGACGACATATAACAACTTAGGACATCCCGTGCCGAGACAGACCGTCCCGGGCGGGGCGTGTCAACACGAAATCCGCAACGCCGCACCATCGTCAAGGAACCCGGCCATGAGGCGATCCCTCCTCCTGCTCACGATTCTGTCCAATGGTGTCGTCCTGGCGGGCGCCAGGGGCGCGGAAACGCTGCGTCGTGAGCCGGTCGCGCAAGGTCACGCCACGGCGGGCGCGTCCGGGGGGCAGTCCACGCGCAACCGGCCGGCCGGCAAGCCGCAGCCGTCCGCCCATGTGGAAGCCAGCCATGCCGAAATGGTCGCGATCGTCGGGCAATCCTTCGGCGGGGGACATATGGTTCCCCAGAGCGGGACCAGGAGCCGGTCGGAGGTCACGCGGGATTATATCGCCAAGCAGGCGCCGACCCCCAATGTCTTCCGGCTGCTTTCCACCCTGCCGGGCGCGAACGTGGCCAGCGCCGACCCGTACGGCATGGTGAGCGGCAACATGACCGTGCGCGGCATGAACAGCGACCAGATCGGCTTTACCCTGGAAGGCGCGCCGCTCAACGATATCGGGTCCTACATGGCTTTTCCCACCGAATGGGTGGATTCGGAAAACCTCGAGGAAGTGACCATGCAGCAGGGGTCGGCGAATCTCGATTCGCCGGTCATCGGCGCATCGGGCGGCATTACCAGCATGCGGCTGATCGATCCCTCGACACGCTTCGGTGGAACCGCGGCCGCCTCGTACGGCTCGTACCATACCCATCGCGAATTCGCGCGTCTCAACAGCGGCCTGATCGGCAACACCGGATTGCGCGCATTCGTCGCCTGGTCGCATCTTGAGGAGCCGCATTTCCGTGGCATGGGCAACGACCACAAGCAGCATGTCGATTTCAAGATGCTGAAGGACTGGGAGAACGGCAGCCGCAGCAGCTTCGTCCTGACCTTCGACGATTCGATGAAGGTGGCCTATCTGTCGCCGTCGCTGGCGGCCTGGCAGCAATATGGGCGGAAGGCGAACTATGCCGAGGACTACCGGCCGAACGATCCGAGCTACTGGAAGCTGCATCAGAGCCCCTATCGCGTAATCGTCATCAGCGCGCCGCAGAACATCGTCGTCAACGATCGTCTCGGTTTCGACTTCACGCCCTATTTCTACTGGAATTCGGGAACGATCGCGTCCTCGTCGGTCATAAACGAAAGTGCCGTCTATGCCGGCACGCAGAAATACGCGGTCGACCTGAACCATAACGGCGTGATCGGCGACAAGGTGCTGATGTATACGGGGATCGGCACGCCTTATGTCTACCGGCCCGGCCTGGTGTCCAAGGTGCATTATGCGATCGGTCATCATACCCTCGTCTTCGGCGACTGGTTCGACTGGTCGCGCGAGCGCAACGTCACGGCCTATTCCGCGATCGGCGGGAATGGCGGCCCGCAGAACGTATGGGGATACAAGGACGATATCACGCTGTCCGATGGCAAGCGCCTTGCCAATTATGACAATCTGACCGTAACGAAGGTCAATTCGCTGTTTTTCGGGGATACCTATTCGGCCATGGACGACCGGCTGCATCTGGAGGCCGGCATCAAGGAAACGATGGTCAACCGCAAGGCCTACAATTACCTGCCCGGCGCCAGATACCAGACGGGCAACAATGCGACCGTTACGACCCCGAATCTCGGTGGCCGGTATCGCTTCGATTCCCATCACCAGATCTTTGGCGGCGTCGCGACCAATTTCCGCACGCCGACGCTGAATACGCTTTACGATACCTATAGTGCCAGCACGGGAAAGATCACGACCTACGCCAACCCGGCCCAGAAGACCGAATATTCGATCGAAGAGGAAATCGGCTACCGGTACCAGGACGACATGCTGAATGCGTCCGTCACCTTCTTCAATTACAATTTCACCAATCGCCAGGTTTCGACCCAGGTCATCATCAACAATGCCCAGGTCACGCAGAACATCAATGCCGGTGGCCAGACGACCCGTGGCGTGGATGTCGAACTCGGCACCCGTCCGTGGCATCATGTGCGGTCCTATCTGTCGGCCGAATATCTGAATGCCCGTATCGACAGCAATTACCAGGTCGGCACCGACTATCTGCCGACGAAGGGAAAGCAGGCCGTTCGCAGCCCCAACGTGCAGGCATCGGTTGGCGTGGATTATGACGACGGCACTTTTTTCGCCGGTTTCCAGGTCAAGTATGTCGGACGTCAGTTCTCGACCTTCATGAACGACCAGGCGATGCCGGGCTATGTCAACGCCGACATGAATTTCGGCTATCGTGCTCCGAAAATCTGGCGCACACGCCCGGAATTCCGGCTGAACCTGATGAATGTCGGCGACAATAAATATCTGTCCGGCCCGGCCGGGATCGCGGCGTCGTCCCGCGCGACCCGAGGGGTACGCGGAACGATGATCGCCGCGACCGGGACGCCGACCTATTATGTTGCCGGCGGATTTGCCGCCATGATCACCGGCAGCGTCGGGTTCTGACGAGATGAGGGGCGCTTCCGTCTGGCTGGAGCGGTTGTTCGGGTTGCGCCGCGCCGGGACGACGGCGGGGCGGGAGGTCGTTGCCGGCCTGACCACGTTCGCGGCCATGGTCTATTGCGTTGCGGTCAACCCGATGATCCTGGCCGCGACCGGCATGGACAGGGCCAGCGTCCTGACGGCCACCTGCCTGATCGCCATCCTCTCGACGGGCATGGTCGGCCTGCTGGCCAACCTGCCGCTCGGCCTGGCGCCGGCCATGGGGTCCAACGTGATCTTCGCATGGGTGTTGGTGGTGCAGATGCAGGTGCCCTGGCCGGCGGCGCTGGCCGTCGTTTCGCTGACCGGCATCATTTTTCTGATCCTGACCCTGACCAGGGTACGGGAGCGGATCGCCCATGAACTGCCCGACCCGCTGCGTGTCGGCATACAGATCGCCGTCGGGCTGGTGATCATGTTCATCGGCATGCGCAATGCCGGCTTCGTGGTTGCCAGCAAGAATACGTTCATCACCATGGGATCGCTCCGCGATCCGGGGGTCGTTCTCACGCTTGTCGGGTTCATCCTGACCCCGGTGCTCGTCGCCCGGCGCGTACCAGGCGCGCTGATCCTGTCGATCATGGTCATGACCGTTACCGGATTGTTCGTGCCGGACGGCCATGGCGGGACGATCACGCGCTGGCCCACGCGGCTGGCGGCGCTGCCCGTCTGGCCTCGCGAGACGGCCTTCAGGCTCGATTTCGCCTATGTCGCCCACCATCTGGCCTATCTGTTGCCGATGATCTTCTTTTTTCTCTGCACGGAGCTTTTCGGCACGCTGGCCAATCTGCTGGGCGTCGTCGGCGCGGCGGGACTGCTGGGGAGAACGGGAGCCATCCCGCGGGCAACGGAGGTTTTCGCGACGGATGCGATCGGAACCATCGTCGGGCCGATGCTGGGCACGGCGGTGGTCACGGTTTATTCCGAATCCGTCACCGGCGTGCAGGCCGGCGGCAGGACCGGCCTGACGGCCCTGGTCATCGCGGCCGGCTTCGTTGTCTCGCTGTTTCTGTGGCCACTCTTCATGATCATTCCGCCGCAGGCGACGGCGCCCGCGCTGCTGATGGTGGGCATATTGATGTTCGGCGGTATTGCCCGGCTCGACCTGACGGATCAGACGCAGACCATTCCGGCGGTGCTGACGTTCACGATCGCCCTGCTGACCAGCAACCTGATCAACGGCATGGCGCTGGGTACGTTCAGCTATATGCTCATGATGCTGGCCGGCGGTCGGCGGGTTTCGCCCGTGCTGTGGATGCTGGGTGGCATCTTCATCCTGTTCTTCGTCGTCTCCGCCCATCTTCACTGAAGGGATTTCCATGCCCGCCGTCCCTGTCACCGTCCTGCGTCGCCTGTTCGGTTCGGCATGCCTGGCCTGCGCTCTCGCGGTCGCGCCGTTGACGGGCGCGCGGGCGGCCGCGCCGTCCGGCCAACCGCAATTCGTGATTCTGGACAATGATTTCCATGGTCCCGGCGGTTCGAACATACAATCGGTGATTCCGCTGCTCGGCCTGCCGGATGTGACGATTCTCGGTTTTACCGTCACGGTCGGCGATGCGTGGGAAAATGCCGCCGTCGCGCATCTTCTGCGCTTTCTGGAGATCGCGGGCGTCCGTGACGTGCCGGTGGTGCCCGGCGCGACGCTTCCGCTGGTCAATTCCAGACCGCGCTTGCTGGCCTGGGAAAAAGCGAATGGGGCGATGCCGTGGCTGGGGGCATGGCGCAAGGACGCGCCCGATACGCAGCCCGTCGTGCCCCCGTTGAAGGAGGGCGAGCCGTCGCTTCGGCCCGCCACCGAGACGGCGGCGCTGTTCCTGATCCGGCAGGTTCATGCCCATCCGCACCAGGTGACGATCATCGCCGCCGGGCCGATGACCAATATCGCCCTGGCCATCCGGCTGGACCCCGCATTCGCCGGCCTGTGCAGGCGGCTTGTCTTCATGGGCGGGATCGTTGACGGCAATCTCGGCCAAGTGACGGACAGTGCCGATTACTATACCGATTTCAACCTGATGTTCGATCCCGAGGCGGCCGACATCACCCTGACGGCGCCGTTTCCGTCCATCATGTCCATCGGCGGCGTCGCCAATCCGATCCGCATGAACCGGGAGCTGCTGGCGCGCCTGACGGTGGCGGATACGCCGCTTTCCGCCTATCTGAAGCGGTATTTCAAGGCGCAACCCATGTGGGACGAGCTTGCGGCGGCGATTGCCGTCGATCCCGCGATCGTGAAAAAGACCGTGTCCGCTTACATGGGTGTCGATTTGAGCCACGGCCCCAACCGGGGATATGCGCATGTCTGGCCGGAACAGACACGGCCGCATACCGGCGAGCGGGTGGTCGAGATCGTGACGGATGTCGATGCAGCCCGCTTTTATGACGATCTTGTCCGCGCGGTTGGGAGAGTGAAGCCATGACCGATACCTTTCGCCCCTCCACCGGGACCGACCTGAACGACCGGGCGCTGCGTGACAGGGCGGTTCTGGCCGCGCGGGGCAAGGCGCCATTCGACATTCTGCTGTCGGGTGGAATGGTGGCCGATGTGGCAACCGGCGAAATGCGCGCGGCGGATGTCGGCCTGGTGGGGTCCCTGATCGCCAGCGTTCATCCGCGCGGCGCGCGCGGGGATGCCGGCAGGGTTATCGACCTGGCGGGCGCCGTCGTCGCGCCCGGCCTGATCGACACGCATCTGCATATCGAAAGTTCGATGATGACGCCGCGTTCCTATGCCGGGGTGGTCGTGCCGCAAGGTACCACCACGATCTGCTGGGACCCGCACGAACTCGGCAACGTCGCCGGCCTTGCCGGCGTGCGCTGGGCGGTGGAGGCGGCGCGCGACCTGCCGCTGCGTATCCTGATCGAAGCGCCGTCCTGCGTGCCGTCGGCACCGGGGCTGGAACGGTGCGGTGCCGATTTCGACGCCGATGCGATGGCCGAGATGCTGTCCTGGCCGGATATCATCGGCGTGGCGGAAGTCATGGACATGCGGGGGGTGCTGGAGCGCAGCCCGCGCATGAGCGGCATCGTCCAGGCGGGCCTGGAGTCCGGCAAGCTGGTCTGCGGCCATGCGCGCGGCCTGGAAGGCCCCGCGCTCCAGGGTTTCGTCGCGGGCGGTATCGAATCCGATCACGAACTGACGGACCGGCAGGATATTCTTGCGAAACTGCGCGCCGGCATGACGCTGGAATTGCGCGTCTCGCACGAAACCGTGCTGCCGGAGGCCGTCGCGGCCTTCCGCGAACTGGGGCGGGTGCCGCAGACCGTCACGCTCTGCACCGACGACGTCTTTCCCGACGACCTGGTCCGGCAGGGGGGCATGGTGCATCTGCTGCGGCGCCTGGTGCATCATGGCATGGACGGGCTGGAGGCGTTGCGCTGCGCGACGTTGAACGCGGCGCAGCGGATCGGCCGGCGCGACCTCGGGCTCGTTGCGCCGGGCCGGCGCGCCGACCTGGTCGTCTTCGGGGACCTGGTGACGTTCGGGGTGCGGGAGGTCTTCGTGTCCGGCACGCATGCGGCCCATGATGGCGCCCTGACGATGGCCATGCGGCCGGACAGGGTATCGCCGCCGGGCGGGACGATGCGCCTTTCGCCTGTCTCGCCGGCCCAGTTCGCCATTCCGGCCGTGGGAATGCGCGCCACGATCCGCACCGTGGAGAAGCCGCGCTTCACCCGCTGGGGGAAGCGCGAAGTGGATGTCCGGAACGGTCAGGTGGTCATTCCGCCGGACGCCGCGCTGATGGCGGTGTTCAATCGCTACGGTGCGTCGACCGGGCCGGGGCTGGGCGTGATCGAGGGATGGGGGGCGTGGAATGGCGCGATTGCCACGACCGTCCTGCATGACAGTCATAATCTCGCAGTCTATGGCCGCGATCCGGACGACATGGCGTTGGCTGCGAATACGCTCATCGCGTCGGGCGGGGGCATGGTGGTGACGCGGGGGGGGCGCGTTCTGGCCGAACTGCGCCTGCCGATCTGCGGCCTTCTGTCGGCGGATGCGCCGGAGGCTGTCGGGCGGTGGTTCGTCGCGGTGCGCGACGCGGCGTCCGACGTGTCGACCTGGAATGGCTTGCCGGTCATGATCAAGCTGGTCATCGGTGCCAGTCTGGCCTGCAACGCTGGCCCGCATGTGACCGATATCGGCATTACCGACGGCATGAGCGGCGAGATCGTCACCGACTGCGTAGTGGCCTCGTGAGATGTTCATGGCCACGGTGAGGGGATTCCCGCACGATGTGATCGGCATGCGGCGTGCCTTGCATCGCTTTCCCGAATGCGGATTCCTGGAATATCGCACGGCGGCCTGTGTCGCCGAACGACTGGCCGAACTGGGATACGATCTGCGGATCGGGCCCGAAGTCATGCGGGCGGACGCGATGCTGGCCCCTCCCACGGCGGCGGCAATCGCCCAGGCACAGCAGGCGGCCCTGGACATGGGGGCCGGGCCGGAATGGATCGCTCGCATGCCGGAAGGCCAGACCGCCGTCGTCGCCGACATGCGGCGCGGCGCGGGCCCGGTCACGGCGCTGCGTTTCGATATCGATGCCCTGCCTGTTGCCGAGGCCGAAAGTGACGCCCACCGTCCGTTTCGCGAGGGTTTCGCCTCCATCCGGCCGGGGAGGATGCATGCCTGCGGTCATGACGGCCACACCGCGATCGGCCTGGCCGTCGCTGCTGCCCTGGCTTCGCCGGAATCCCGCTGGAGGGGGACGCTACGGCTGATTTTCCAGCCCGCCGAAGAAGGAGGACGTGGCGCGCTGCCCCTCGTCGAGGCTGGCGTCGTCGACGATGTCGACCTGTTCTTCGCCGGCCACCTGGGCTGCCTGCTGCCCTCGGGGCAGGTTGCCACGGCGGCGAATGGCTTTCTCTGGGCCGTCAAGCAGGATGTGATCTTTCGCGGGGCGCCGGCTCATGCGGCCATGGCACCGCAACTGGGGCGCAATGCGCTGCTCGCGGCTGCCGCGGCGGCGTTGGGGCTGCATGCCATGCCGCGCGACGGCGACGGTGTCACGCATGTCAATGTCGGGACGGTACGGGCCGGGACGGCCCGCAACGTCATTGCCGATCACGCGGTGATCGAAATGGAATATCGCGGGGAAACCGAGGAGATTCTCGCCTCGCTCGCCAAAAGGGTGGACGATATCGTGCAGGGGGCGGCGAGAATGCAGGATGTCGCGGTCGAAACCATTCCGTGTGGCCGCAGCATCGGGATTGCCCCGGACCGCGAGGCCATGCGGCGCGTGGCCGAAGCTGCCGGCAGGATCGGGGTCGGCAGCGTCGTCGAGGAATGGCCGATCGGCGGGGGGGACGATGCGACCTATTTCATGCGGCGCGTCCGCGAACGCGGCGGTCATGCCGGTTACTGCCTGATCGGCGCGGATCTTTCCGCCGGGCATCATGCCGGGACGTTCGATTTCGACGAGGCGGCGTTGCCTGTCGCGGTCAGGCTGTTCACCGCCCTGGTCGAAGGCGCATGAGCACGCTTGCGTTCTGGCAGGATTTCGTGGCCGAACGTGCACCCGGCCCGCCCTATCGGTCGCGATACACTGTCGGGGTCGGAGCGCGCTGGTTCGACCTGCCCCTGCGCCCCTTGCCGGACGGCCAGCATGCGGTTGCGTCCTTTCTTGCGAACCAGGCCTCGTTCACCGTTCTGGATGCGATCGTCGATGAGATGACGCGGGCCGCGCGGGCGTTCGCGCCGGACGTCATTGTCGCGCTGCCCACGCTCGGCCTGTCGGTCGGCCCCGGTGTCGCCCGGGGATGTGGGCATGATCGCTTCGTTCCGTTGGGGACGTCGCGGAAATTCTGGTATGACGACGCACTGTCGGTTTCCCTCAGTTCGATCACGAGCCCAGGTGGCGGCAAACGCCTCTATCTCGATCCCAATATTCTGGATCTGCTCCGGGGACGACGGATTCTGGTCGTCGACGATGTCGTCAGCACCGGAGCCTCTCTCGCGGCGGCATTGGCCCTGCTGGATCGTGCGGGGTGTCCGGCCGGGGGCGGGTTGAGCGTCATGTGCCAGACCCGGCGGTGGATGGACGTGATCGGGATACCCGTCGCCTCGGTCTTCCGTACGCCGTTGTTCGCCCGGGAAGGGGAGGGATGGCGGCCTGTCGACGGCACGATGCCGCCCGATGATGCGGGGGCGGGAGCTTGGACCGTCCCGTGATGGGGCGGTTTGACGTTTTGCGGCGGATTGCCAATGGTATCGCGAGACCGGATTGGCGAGGGACTGCCGAAGGATGTCGTCTCGATGAAGCTCTATCACGCCCCGCTCAGCCCCTATGCGCGCAAGGTGCGGGCTGCCGTGATCCTGCTTGGGCTGGAGGCGCGCGTGACCGAAATTGCGGTGCGGGTCTCGGACTCGCCGCCTGAGGTGCTGGCGGCGAACCCGCTGTGCAAGATCCCGGCCCTGGAGCTGCCGGATGGTGAGGGCGTGTACGACAGCCGGGTGATCGTGGATTATCTGGACGGGCTGGCCGGAGGCGGACGGCTGGTCCCTGCCGGGGGCGAGGCGCGCCGGCGGGTGCTGCGGATGCAGGCGCTGGGCGATGGGCTGGCCGATGCGGCGATCCTGGTCCGGACGCTGATTCCGGCCGGGCTGGCCCATGACCATCCGCTGGTCCAGCGCCAGCTTGCGGCGGTCAGGCGCAGCCTGGACCGGCTGGAAAGCGAGCCGCCCGCGTTGGAGCCGATCGATATCGGCGGCCTGTCGGTGGCGTGTGCGCTGGGATATCTGGATGTGCGCTTCGCGGATGATCCGTGGCGGCTGGACCGTCCGGCACTGGCAGCCTGGTACGAGGCGGCCTGCCGGCTGCCGTGCCTGGCCCGGACGGCGGTCACCTTATAGTCCGATCGGGGCGGGCACCGCCGGGCCGCCGGCGCGTTAGGCGTTGCGGGGGCGGCCTGTGCATTGGATAGGCGGTCATGCTAGGGTTTTCGACCCTGTTGCCGATATCCGGGTGGTCGTCCTGCGACTGCCCTGGGTGGATGTCATTTTCGTGTTGTCTCGCCGGAGCTTGCACGGCGGTTCGTTTCATGCCCCGGCCACCCGCCGGCCTAGAGCATTTTCACCGAACACAGGTTCGGTGAAATGCTCTAGTTTATTGTTTTTACGAGCATCTTCACCTGTTTGAACGCACACGTTCAAACAGGATCTGCTCTAGCCGTTGATGGAGGGTATATTGCCGGATGCCAGCCGCCCGTGCGCCCCGGTCGTCATCAAGAAATATGCTAACCGACGTTTGTACGACACCGAACGGTCGATCTATGTTACGCTCGACGCGCTGGCCGACATGGTCCGTTCCGGCAGGGATTTCGTGGTTTTCGATGCCCGTACGGGTGACGATATCACCCGCGCCGTGCTGACCCAGATCATCATGGAGGAAGAGACCAAGGGGCGCGCCATGCTGCCCGCGAGCTTCCTACGGCAGATCATCCGTTTCTATGGCGACAGCATGCAGGGGCTGGTGCCGGACTATCTGGACCAGATGATGGAGCGTTTCGCGGCCAACCATCACCCGGTCCGCACCACCATGCAGCGGACGATGGCGGCGTTCCTGCCGCCGGAAATGGAGAGTCTGGGCCGCCAGGACATCGAGATGATGGACCGGGCGATGTCGGTGTTCGCCTCGTTCCGCGAGCCGGCGGCGTCGCATGAGGATGGGAACGGTAACGCGGTGGCGGTGGCCGAGGGCGTGGCCGGGAGCGGCGAGAGCATGGAAGGGGAAGTGCTGCGCCTGCGCCGCGAGGTTGCGGCCCTGCGGGCCGCACTGGCCGCGTCGTCCGGCGCGGGCTGAGGCGGATGAGCTCAGTTGAGCCAGTCTGTCAGGTGGCCTAGCGGAATTGTGCCGACGAACAGCGTGCCGGCGCTCAGGTGCAGCGGCAGGCTCAAAGGGCGGTCGGTGGGGGCTGGGGCCTCGGGTGTGGCGGGTATCGTGCCGCCCGGATAGCGGGCGGCCAGCCGGTCGATCGTCGTGACGGCCCGGGCCAGGTCCGGGGACAATATGCCGGCCTGGTCCAGCGTGCGGACGGTCTGGCCGATCCCTGCCACGGAGAGGGTGAACGTGCCCTCCGGGCCATTTTGCGCCGAGAGACGGGCGCTTCCTATCACCGACAGGGACAGGTGCGTCCAGCGCGCATGCAGGTCCTGCACCAGCAGGGCGGGCTCCGTGCCGCCCGGGAGCGCGAGGGTCAGGCCGGCATCCGACAGGCGGTGCGCGTCCGTCGGCGCGGGCGGCAGGGGCAGGGTTGGCGGCAGGTCGATCGCGGCGGCATGGCTGCTCAGGGCGATGCGGCTGGCGTCGGGGCCGGCGCGGTCGTTCCATAATCCGTGGCCGCGCAGATCGTGCAGTGTCAGATCGGTCGTGCGGCCATCCGGTTGCAGAATCTGGAGGGTGAGCGCGCGGGCGCCCCATGCGGCCTGACCGGTCATGGCCCCCGGCGGCAGGCCGAGCGGGACGAAGATGCGGGCATTCTCTCCCTGGACCCTGATGGCCCGGATGGTGTCGGGGCCGGTCATGCGGGCGGCCTGCGTGCCGTCGAGGCCGATCCGGATGGTCAGCGGGTGCAGCAGGGACAGCGACAGCGTGACGCCCTGCGCGCCCCAGGCGATGGTCCGGCCGCCGGCCTGACCGTCCAGGCGAGGGTTGCGCAGGGTGAGCCGGGCCGTCAGGGGGGAGCCGCCCCTGGTAGGGAGGCCGGGCTGCACGGTCCAGCCCTGCTGGCGCAAGCGGGTGCTCCAGCCTGCCGCCATCCTGTCCAGCGCGTGCTGCGCGGCCTGCCAGGCGAGGCCGTCGATGGCCGCAACCCCAAGCAGGGTCAGCGCGGCGCGGCGGAGCCACGGGTGGCGGCCGGATGGGCGATGGCGCACGGGCCGGGGGGGGTGCTGCGGCATGTCGTTCTTGATAAGGCACCTTGCGGAAGGCCGGGAACAGATTGATTCACAAATCTTTCACATGCCACGCCCGGCTGGGAAAAAGA
Source organism: Gluconacetobacter tumulicola (assembly GCF_014174215.1). Lineage (GTDB taxonomy): Bacteria > Pseudomonadota > Alphaproteobacteria > Acetobacterales > Acetobacteraceae > Gluconacetobacter > Gluconacetobacter tumulicola. The sequence continues at coordinate 219,122 of NZ_JABEQL010000002.1, forward strand.
GCGGGGGATCGAACTTATCCACAGTTTTGGCGAAAGAGCGGTGTGCGGCGGCCCGCGCGGGGGACGCCGGCAGGCCCGGTGCCGGGTCTGTCGGGAAAATGCATCAAAAACGGGTGTAAATTTAATATGTTATTGCGCGTTTTTCGAGCGTCCGCCGGATGATGGTGCGGCGTGGAGGCCGCCGGTAGAGGAGGGGCGCCAGCCTGTGGGCAAACGGACAGTCACAGGCCCGCCGGATGACCGGTCTGACTGCCCACAGAGTTATCCACAGGCTTCTCCGCGCCCTCGATTCTGCCGAACCGGCTGGACAATTCCTGCCATCGTGCGGTGATTTCGCTCAGGATGCGGGCCTTGCCCACATCGGCGGGCAGGGCGGGACCGATGGCGATGTGAATCGGTCCGGGGTGTTTGACGAAGGCGTTGCGCGACCAGCGCAGGCCGGAATCGGTCGCCACGGGGATGATGGGCAGGCCGGCATGGGTGGCCATGGCGACGATGCCGGGATGCAGGCGCCTGGTCTCGCCGGCCTGGGTGCGGGTGCCCTCGGGGAAGATGACGATCTGGCGCCCGTCGGCGGCCGCCTGTCCGGTGGCGGTCAGCAGGGCGCGCAGGGCGCGGGCACCGTCGGCGCGGCGGACCGGGATCATGCCGGCCAGCAGCAGCATCGGGCCGACCAGCGGGATGCGGGTCAGTTCCTCCTTCATCACATAGGCCGGGCGATCGACCAGGTTCATCCACACCAGCGTGTCGAAGGCCGACTGGTGCTGCGAGGCGAGAAGGCAGGGCCCCGCGGGCAGGTGTTCGCGGCCCGTCACCACGACCCGGATGCCGCAGATATGGCACAATCCCGCCACCGAAAGCCGGGTCCACAGCTTGGCGTACGGCAGTGCGAGGTGCCGGGCGAACAGGCGGATGGGCAGTGCGGCGATGCCCATCAAGACCGTCAGCAGGACGAAATAGAGATTGAACAGGCACGCGCGGACGAAAATCATGACGGGCGGGGGCATTCCGGACAGGTCAGGCACGACTGGCGTGCGACGGGGCGGCGTACATCAGAAAAACGGCCGCGAGACAAGAGCTGGTCGCGGTCGTCAGTTCTGTGTCCGGACCGTCATGTTGCGGGTGAGGCCCAGGCTGGCCATCAGCCATTTGTCGTATTCCATCGCCAGCAGCCGCAGCGAGGAGCCGCGCAGCGGCGCGCGCAGGGCCGGGGGGCGGACGGCATAGGGATGGAGAGTCACGTCGGGCAGGGTGCGATGGATTTCCATGATCGCGCGGCGGATATGGTAGCCGGCGGTGACCACGATCAGCGAGCGCAGCCAGTTGGCGCGGGCCCATTGCGCGGTTTCGTCCGCATTGCCGATGGTCGAGGTGGCGTGGCGGCCCAGCGTGACCTGCCGCCACAGTTCGGGTGGCAGGCTGGCCGCGAGGTCCGGCGGGAGGGCGCCGGCGATGCTGGTGGTGGTGGCGTGGGGGGCGACGCCGGAGATGAGCAACTGGTGCGCCTGGCCGCTGGCCAGCAGCCGCAGCGACGCCTCGATCCGGCCCTGGCCGCCGGTGAGGGCCACGATGCCGTCCGCGACCGGGGGGCGGCCGGGCGATTTCAGTGCGTCGTGGACGAACCAGGCGAAGCCCGTGCCCCACAGGAGCATGCAGCCCAGCAGGCCGGCCAGCGTGCCGTGGAGGAATCGTCCGGCCGCGCCGCCCCGGTTCATTGCGGGAGTCATTACGGCAGGTTTCGCAGCCAAGCGCGCACCGTGGCCTGGGTCGTCAGCCAGCCGATCAGCGCCGCCGCCGGGGCGAGGGCCAGCAGGGTGGCGACCAGGGGGGTGGGCAATGTGGCGAGCAGCGTGTGGGCCAGCATGGTCCAGTCGGCTGAAGATGCGGGCGTGGGCGCCGGGGTTGCCGCCGCGAAGGGGGCCGCCACGCGGGACAGCAGCACCAGGATCGGCAGGGCCAGCCCGCTGCCGGCCAGCCCGCCGATGAAGGCCAGCAGGGCGGTGCGGCGGGCGAAGCGCCCGGCGATATAGCCGTCGGTCGCGCCCATGGCGTGGATCAGTTCGATCGGCAGGCGCCGGGCCGCCAGCCCGGCGCGGGTGGTGGCCGCGATCAGCACCACCGCGATGCCGGCCACGATCGCCACCGCCAGCAATGCGCAACTGTGCAGGCTGTCGGCCAGCCGGCCCAGCCGCTCGCCCCATTCGGCATTGCGTTCGACCAATGTGCCGGGGGCGATGGCGGCCAGGCGGCGGGCGAGTGCCGTGGCGTCGGTTTGCGTGCCGGCTGCCATGTGCAGTTCGATGATGGCGGGCAGGGTCAGGGCGAAATCATGGTCCTGCCCCAGCCAGGGGGCCAGCAGGGCGCCCAGTTCCGCCTTGTCCAGCCGGTGGACGCGCGAGGCGCCGGGACTGTCGGCCAGGGCGGCCAGGACGGCGTCGGAGCGCGTGAGATGGGTGGTGGTGCCTGCTGTCGTTGTCGGGGTGTCCGGATCGGGGACCTGGATGGTCAGCATCGATGCGGCGCCGTTCGACCAGCGGGCGGAGAGGATCTGCGCGCCGGTGGCACCCGCCAGCGCCAGTGCGGCGAGGACCGTCATGGCGGCGACCAGAAGCGGCAGCAGCCGGTCGGGCAGGGCGCGGCGCAGGGCCAGCCCGTCCGCGCGCCTTGCCTGGTTCCAGCGGGTGAAGAGGCCCGGCCGCTCAGCCATCGCGCAGCAGCCTGCCCTGGGCCAGTTCCAGCTCATGGGCCGGATAGCGGCGGATCAGCGCGTCGTTATGGGTGGCGACCAGGATCGTGGTGCCCAGCCCCGACAGGTCGCGGAACAGTTCCATCAGCCGGTTGGCCTGGTATTCGTCCAGCGCGTTGGTGGGTTCGTCGGCCAGCAGCAGGGCCGGGCGGTGAATCACGGCGCGGGCGATGGCCACGCGCTGCTGCTCGCCGCCCGAAAGCTGGGGTGGGCGGGCCGTGGCGCGGGAGGCGAGGCCGACCCAGTCGAGGATGGAATGGACCTCGTCGCGCACTTCGTCCTCCGGCCGGTGTTGCAGGCGCAGGGGCAGGGCGATGTTGTCGAAGACCGGCAGGTCGGGCAGCAGCCGGAAATCCTGATGCACGACGCCGATGCGCCGCCGCAGCCGCGCCAGTGCCGCGCGGCGTGCCTGGGCGACGCTGCTGCCCAGGATTTCCAGCGTGCCGGAGGTCGGGCGCGCGGTCAGCGCCAGCAGGCGCAGCAGGCTGGATTTTCCGGCGCCCGAGGGGCCGAGCAGCCAGCGGAAACCGCCCTGCGGTACCTCGAACGAGATCTGGCGCAGGGCGACAGGGGCCGAGGCGCCGGAAGCGCCGGCGGCATCATAGCGGAAACCGACGTCGCGGAGCCTGATCACGGGTGAGGGTCGGGCAGTGTGTGCGTCACATCTCGCGCGCCGCGACGGCGGCGAGGGTGGCGCAGACCGCCGCCGCCGCCATCATCAGCAGCCCGTCGACCACCAGCGAATCGGCCGTCACGACATGAGAGCCGATGACGATCTGGTGCGGGATGGTGCCGGCGACATGCGTGACGATATCGCGGGTCTGCGGATCGGCGGAGGCGGCGCTGGTGCCGATGGCGCCGACGATATGGGGCAGTGCGCCCCAGCCCACGCCCAGGATCAGGACCAGCGGGGCCAGCAGTTCGGTGACCTGCTGGACGAAATAGAAAAGCCCGTAGAATACGGCGCAGATCGCCACGCGGGCGATGCGGGCGACGGGAAAGCGCTGCGATCCGCCCGCGCGGGGCGGGAGGAACCGGTCGGTGGCGCGGTCCGAATTGAAACTGTCCATGACGGTCGGATCTCCGGCGGCGGCTGCGGCGCGCCCGATCTGCCGGGTACGCATCCCTGCCGGAGGTAGCCGTCACTTGTCATAAATGCAATCTTCGGGGAGAAAAGCAGGTAGGAAACGCGCCGGCAAGCCATTGCCGGGCCGGCTCGGGTGGAAGGCAGCAAAGCCCCGGTGTCAGTGGCCGTCGTCATCTTCCGTCTTGTGGATACGTGTTACGGCCTGCCCGCGCCCGCGGTGCGGGAATGCATGCCCATGCCGGCGCTTGTCCGCCCGGCCGGGACGCCCGCGCCGGTGCTGGGATTCTTTCGCCTGGGTGCGGAACGCGTGGTTGCCATCGATCTTGCCGTCCTGCTGGGGCTGCGGGCGTGGAGCGCGCCGGACGACGATGCGATGCTGTATCGCCCGCTGCTGCTATGCGATCCCGGTGCCGGAATGAAGGTGGCCTTCATGGTCGACAGCGTGCTGGATGTGCGGCAGAGGACGGGGGCGGTGATGGCGCTGCCCGCCGATGGCATGCCGGCCGGCGGCTGGCTGGCGGGGGAGGTCGAACTGGCCGGAGGAATGACCGCGTTGCTGATGGACCCCGACCGGCTGCTGATGGAGCGCGAGCGGCAGCGGATCGAGGCCCTGGCCCTGGATGCGGCGTTGCGCGATGCGCTATGGGAGCGCGCGGATGGCTGACCGGCAACATGCCCTGGAACGGCTGGCTACCCGGATCGTCGCGCGGACCGGGTTGCATTATTATGCCGACAAGATGGACCTGCTGGAGATGGTGCTGCGGCGGCGCATGGATGCCTGCGGCTGTGACTGCCCGATGGAGTATCTGTCGCGGCTTTCGGACGATGCGGCGGGCGAGGCCGAATGGCGGGCGCTGGAATCGGCCGTGACGATCGGCGAGACGTTCTTCTTCCGCTATGCCGAGCAGTTCCATGCGCTGGAACGCACGATCCTGCCCGACCTGATCACCCGGCTGCGCCCGCTGCGGACCATCCGGATCTGGAGTGTCGGGTGCTCCAACGGTGCCGAGCCCTATTCGCTGGCCATTCTGCTGCACCGGCTGCTGCGGGCGCGGGGCGAGCAGGACTGGACCGTCGATATCCTGGGCACCGACATCAGCGATCTGGCGCTGGAGCGGGCCCGGCGCGCGGAATATGGGGCGTGGTCGCTGCGCGATGTCAGTGCCTCGGAACGGCGGCAATGGTTCCGCCCCGCCGCCAGCGGGCGGCACTGGGCCCTGCGCGATGTCTATCGGCGCATGGTGCGCTTCGAATACGGAAACATCATGGACCTGCCGTCGGGCGGGGGGCCGGCCGGGCCGTTCGACCTGATCCTGTGCCGCAATGTGCTGCTGTATTTCGAGCCGAAGCGGGCGTTGGAGCTGGTGCGGGCGCTGGCGGACCGGCTGTCGCCGCCCGGATGGCTGCTGCTGGGCCATTCCGACCCGATCGGCGAATGCGGCGATTTTCTCGAGACCGTGACGTTTGCGGGTACGGTGGCGTTTCGCGCCGCGGGCTCGCGCCAGGGGCCGGCCGTGCCGCGCCGGGGCGCGCTGTCCTGCCTGCCGGATACGCCGCTTGCCGCGCCGCCGCCGTTTCGCCCGGCGCTGGAGCGGGCGCCCGATATCCACGCCCACGCCCACGCCCACGCCCACGCCCACGCCGATGCCGGGCTGGCGCGGGCCGAGGCCCGGGCGCTGGCCGATCGCGGTGCGCTGGCCGAGGCGCGGGCCTGCTGCGGCGCGGCGCTGGCCCTGCATCCGCTGGATGCCGGGCTGCATTTCCTCTCGGCCGTTCTGGCGGAGGATTCCGTGGCCGCCGAGGACGGGTTCCGGCGCACGCTCTATCTGGATCGCGAGCATGTCATGGCGCATGTGCATCTGGCCCGGCTGCTGCGGGATGCCGGAGAGACGGACGATGCCGAACGGATGCTGCGGCAGGCCCGGACCCTGCTGCGCCGGCTGCCCGTTGACGCGCCGGTCGCGGATGGGGGCGGGCTGACCGTGGCCGGACTGTTGCGGCTGGTTGGCGGGGACGGGGCGGCGGATGCCGATGACGTGCGCGAGGATGGTTCGCCGATGCTGGCGCGGAGCGTGTCCTGACCGGTCAGGGCGGCATGCCGGGGGCGGCGGGGCCGCGCGACGCGCCCGCCGGGGGTGCCGGCGGCTATGCCCGCCGGGTGATGGCGGAGCGTGCGCGGCAGCTGGCGGCGCGCGGGCAGGCGCCGGCCGATGATGCGGGGCGCCGCGCGGCGGTGATCCTGGACGTTGGCGGGCAGATCTATGCCATCGACCTGCATCATGTGCTGCGCATGGCCGAGCCGGCCTGGAGCGTCATGCCCCGTCGGCCGGACTGCCCGGCTTCGGTGCGGGGTGTCTATGGCTATGTCGGCCATCTGTATACGGTGATCGATCTGTCGGTTCTGCTGGGCGGGGCGCCGATGGATCGTGCCGGGGCCATGGCGCTGCTGCGCCCGGTGGCCGGCCTGCCGGTGGCGCGGATTGCGCTGCTGGCCGGGCGGACGCTGGGTGTGGACGACGTGGTGGTTGCGCCGGCCGCCGCACCGGTATCGGCCCACCCGATGGCGGCCCTGCCGGATGGGCGGCTGGTCGCGGTGCTGGACCCCGCCCGCCTGTTCGCCGCGCGTCAATTCGGAGTCTGACCTGTCGTGACAATTGCCAATCGTCTTCTGTTCGGGTTCCTGGTCGGCGTCATGCTGATGGTGTCGATCGGCGTCTATGCGCTGGGGCAGATCCGCAATGTCCGCGACGAGATGACGGTGATTGTGACCCGGGACCTGCTGGTCTATCGCCACCTGAACCATCTGCGGGTGCTGGAGAACGACCTGGTGGCGCGGCGGCTGTCGATCCTGTCGCATTATTATGCGCGGGATTACCAGAAGGACCCGGCGATGCTGGACGCGGCGGTCACCGACTGGACCGGGGTGGACCGGCAGGCGGAGGATACGCTGGTGCAGGCGATGGCCGCCGCCAGCCAGGCCGATGACGAGGCGCGGATCGACGCGCGGCGCGCCATGTTCGCCGCCATTTCGGCCCGCCTGCACGAGGCGCTGGACCAGGCGCGCCAGAATGCCGAGGCGGCGTCGGACCTGTTCGCGGCCATCCGCCAGGGCGATGATGCGGCGGTACGCCAGCAATCGGTGCGGTCGGACACGCGCGACCAGACCATCGACCGGCTGATCTCCGACGCCGGGACCACGCTGGATGGCGGGGTGCAGGCGGGCGAGATGCAGAGCAGCGCGCTGTATGAATTCAGCCGCCGGTCGCTGATCCTGGGGCTGGCGGTGGCGGTGATCGTCGCGCTGATCGTCACCTTCTGGACCCGGCGGTCGATCCTGGCCCCGCTGGCGGCGCTGATGCGGGTGATGGAGCGGGTGGGGCAGGGGGACCTGTCGACCCATGTGACGGTCGGCGGCTCGGGCGGCGGACGGGATGAGTTCGAACGCCTGGCCGACGGGCTGAACCGGATGATCGACGGCCTGCGCGAGATCGCGCAGCAGAGCCGCGAGGCCACACGCAACCTGGATGCGGCGGTGGCCGATATCCGTGCCTCCGCCCAGCAGCAGGCGGCGAGCGTGGAGGAACAGTTCGCGGCGGTGCAGGAGACGGCGGCGACGGTGGACCAGATCACCCATTCCGGCGCGCAGATCAGCAAGCGCGCGCGGGAAGTGATCTCGTCGGCCGAGACCATCGTCCACAGTTCGGCCAGCGGGCTGGAGGCGGTGGAGGAGACCGCGCGGGCCATGGAGCGCACGCAGGAAGGTGCGGAGGCCGTGGCATCGAACATCGTCGCACTGTCCGAGCGGACGGATGCGATCAGCGAGATCATCACCGCCGTCAACGATCTGTCGGAGCGTTCGCACCTGCTGGCGCTGAATGCCGCGATCGAGGCCGCCGCCGCCGGCGAGCATGGGCGCTCCTTCGCCGTGGTCGCGGCGGAGATGAAGATCCTGGCCGACCAGTCGCGCGATGCCACCCAGCATGTGCGCGCGATCCTGGGCGACATCCAGCGCGGCATCAATACGTCGGTCATGCTGACCGAGGAGGCGGTGAAGCGCGTCTCGGCCGGCAAGGAGCGGACCGATATCGCCTATCGCACCATCGAGCGCATGACGGGCGGCATCGAGGAGGGGGTGAACGCGTTCCAGCAGATCGTGGCCTCGACCAACCAGCAGCAGATCGGCATCGAGCAGGTGATGACCGCGTTGCAGAGCATTCGCCAGGCCAGCCAGCAGACGGCGGCGGGGACCCGCAATCTGGAGGCCTCGGCCAGCAATCTGGGCAGCCTGTCGCACCAGCTCCTGGCCATTTCCGCGCGTTACCGGACCTGACGGCCGGCCGTGGAGGCTCTGCGACAGGAACTGCTGGCGGTCTTCGACGCCGAATATCGCGACCATCTGCGCGTCGTGCGCGACATTCTGGCCGCCGGCCCGGTGGATGGGCGCGGGATCGGCGAGATCTTCCGGCGCGTTCATTCGCTGAAGGGTGCGGCCCGCGTCGTCGAGCGGGCCGATATCGAGACCATCGCCCATGCGCTGGAGGGGCGGCTGTTCGGGCTGCTGGACGGGCAGCAGCCCGTGACGGCGGAGGATATCGCCGCCATCGGCACCGCCATGGACCAGATCGACGCCCGCATGCAGGATCTGGCGGAGGCGCCGGCCGGCCCTGACGGGGGCGAGGCGGGGCCGCCCGGGCGCGAGGAGGCGGCCGACAGCTACGTGCAGGTGCCCGTGTCGCGCCTGGATGCGCTGGTCGGCGTCATGCACGACATGATGGGCATTGCCGAGCGGCAGGAACGGCTATGGGCCGATCTGGAGGACCTGACCGCCGCCGCGGCGCGGCGGACGGGGTCGGCCGCCGACCCGGCGGCGGAATTGTCGCGCCTGACCCGCGCCCTGTTTGCCCTGTCGCGCGAGCGCGGGCGGATTGCGGGGCAGGCCGACCGGGCCATGATGCGGCTGGACGAGGAAGTGCGGGCGGTGACGCTGGTGCCGGCCGGGACGGTCTTTGGCTCGCTGACCGGCATGGTGCGGCAGATCGCGCGCGAGCATGGCAGCGGCGAGGTGACGGTGCGCCTGCTGGGCATGGATGTGCGGGCCGACCGGCGGGTGATGCAGGCGCTGCGCGACCCGGTGATCCATCTGCTGCGCAATGCCATCGTCCATGGGCTGGAGAGCCCGGCCCGGCGGCAGGCGGAGGGCAAGCCGGCGGAGCCGGTCCTGACCCTGTCGGTGCGGATGCTGGGCGTGCGCCTGCTGGTGTCGGTGAGCGATGACGGGCGCGGTCCGGACCTGGAGGCGATCGCCGCGCGCGCCATCCGCCAGGGGCTGATGCAGCCGGATGATCCGGGCCTGCCCGAAACCCTGCTGAGCCTGGTGTTCGCACCCGGTTTTTCCACGCGGGCCGAGGCCGACCGGCTGTCCGGCCGGGGCATGGGCCTGTCGGTGGTGGCGGAGGCCGCGCGTGCCCTGCAGGGGTCGGTCCGCATGGAGGCGGGCAGCCCCTGGGGGACGGTGGTGACGATGGCGGTGCCGGTCTCGCGCCGGCAGCGCACCACGCTGGTGGTCGAGGCCGGCGACATGACCATCGGCCTGCCCGGGCGGGTGATCGAGCGGCTGGCGCGGGTGCGGCAGGCCGATATCCGCATGGTCGACGGCCGGGCCTGTTTCGCCCTCGACCGGCGGCGCGCGCCGGAGAGCGGACAGGAGGCGGGGGCCGCCCTGGTGCCGGTGGTGCCGCTGGCCGCCTTTCTTGGCCGGCCGGATGCGGCGTTGCCGGTCCATGACGGGGCGCTGTCGGTCGTCGTGCTGGGCATGGCGGATGGCGGGTGCTGCGGCTTTGCCGTCGACCGGATGCGCGAAGTCCGTATCCTGCATATTTCCGATGCCGAGGCGGCGGGACTGGACAGCGAGCTGATCCCCGGTGTGGGCTGGCCGCGCGGTGACCGGCCGGTCTTCGTCCTCAATCCCGATACGCTGCTGGAACGGTGGCGGATGGCGGGGGCCACGGGGGGGCATTTCGACGGTGCCGGCGATGCGGGGCCGGACGGCGGGGCGCCGGTGGCCCGCCGGGTGCCCGCCGTGCTGGTGGTTGACGATTCGATTACCACACGGACTCTCCAGAAGACGATCCTGCAGACCCACGGCTATGATGTGCTGCTGGCGACGGACGGGGTCGAGGCCCTGGCGCTGCTGCACCGGTCGCCACGTCGGATCGACGTGATCGTGACGGACGTGGAGATGCCCCGGATGGATGGTTTCGCATTGCTCGACGCGGTCAGGTCGGACCCGCGCCTGTCCCGGATTCCGGTGGTGCTGATGACGTCGCGCAACGAGGAAGCCGATATCAGGCGCGGGCTGGAGGGTGGCGCCCGGGCCTATGTGACCAAGCAGGGGTTCGAACAGGGCGAATTGCTGGACATTATCCGAGGCGTGCTGTGACCGGCCTGGCCGGGCCGCGCGTCCGGGTGCTGGTCGTCGAGGATTCGGCGGTGGTCCGGCATGTGCTGGTGCGGCTGATCCGCGACGACCCGCGGCTGGAACTGCTGGAGGCGGTGGAAACGGCCGAGGAGGCGCTGCGCCTGGTGCCGATGCTGCGGCCCGACGTGATTTCGATGGATGTGCGGCTGCCCGGCATGGACGGGCTGGAGGCCACGCGGCGCATCATGGCCGAATGCCCGACGCCGATCGTGATCGTCAGCGACTCCTCGACCGATCCGGCGCTGCGGATCTCGATGAACGCGCTGCGCTCCGGCGCGCTGTCGGTGGTGCAGAAGCCGGCCGGCTGGCCGGTCGATGCCGCCGGGGGGGCCGCGATCGCGACCCAGCTCTACATCATGAGCCAGGTGCCGGTGATCCGCCACCGGCTGCATTATGGGGCGGTGCCGGTTCAGGATGTGGGGGCCCCGCCGCCGCCGCGTCTGCGCCCGCGCCTGGTCGGCATGGCGGCGTCGACCGGCGGGCCGCAGGCCTTTGCGCATATCATGGGGGCGCTGCCCGCCGGCTTTCCGTGGCCGATCCTGCTGGTGCAGCATATGGGCACGGGGTTCATGGAAGGGTTCGCCGCCTGGCTCGATACCCAGACCCGGCTGCCGGTCGCGCTGGCCCGGCAGGGGGAGATCATGCGGCCGGGGCATGTCTATGTCGCGCCGGCCGAGGCGCATCTGACCCTCGGGCTGAGTGATGAAATCCGATTGTCGAACGCGCCGCCGCTGGGCGGGCAGCGGCCGTCGGCCACCGCCCTGTTCGCCTCGATGGCGCGCGTGGGGGCTGGGGCGATCGGCATTCTGCTGACCGGCATGGGCGAGGACGGGGCCGTGGGGCTGCGCGACATGCGCCGGGCGGGCGGATACACGATCGTCGAGGACCGGAGCACGTCGATCGTGCATGGGATGCCCGGTGCGGCCGAGCGGATCGGCGGGGCTTCGATCAGCCTGCCCCTGGGACAGATCGCGCCGCATCTGGTGGCCGTGGCTTCGGCCGCCGCACCCTTGCCGATGGTGGTCGGGATGGAAGGACGGGGGCCATGACCGACGCCTCCGCCGAGGGGCAGGTGCCGCCGACGCTGCTGCTGGTCGAGGATTCCGACACCCAGGCGCTGCGCATACGCCGGATGCTGGAAAGCCATGGTTTCGCGGTGACGCGGGTGGCCAGTGGCGAGGCCGCGCTGGATACGCTGGATACGCGGATTCCGGATCTGGTGGTCGCCGACTATCATCTGCCGGGCATGAATGGTGGGCAGATGGCGCGCCAGCTGCGCATGAGTGCGGCCACCCGCATGATTCCGGTGCTGATGCTGACCGAGGGGGGCGAGCCGGGCCTGGAGCGCGAGGGGCTGGAAAGCGGCGCCGATGCCTATGTGCCCAAATCGGCCGAACCGGACCTGATCGTCTTTCGCATCCGCGCGCTGCTGCGCGAGGGGGCGGGCACGGGGGCCGGTACCGGGCAGCGGGATGCCAGCCCGCTGTTCCGCCGGGCGCGAATCCTGATTGTCGGTGGCGAAGGGGCGCGGGAGCATGCGGTGGCGGCCCTGGCGGCCCTGATGCGCAATGACGGGCACGACGTGACCGTGATCGGTCATCCCGGTGCGATGGAGCGGACGGATTGGTTCGACCCAGGTCGCGCGCCCGACTGCGTGGTGGTCGACCTGGTGTCCGACCGGTTCGACGGCATCGCCTTCTGCCAGGAACTGGACGATCTGCGGCAGGATGTCGTGGTGGCGGGCGGAGGGGCGCCCCGTATCCTGGGCCTGAGCGGGCCGGGTGCGGCGCGCGGTGTCCTTCCCGCTCGGGCGTTCGAGGCCGGTGTGGACGACATGGTGGCCGACGATATCGAGCCCGATGTGCTGGCCCTGCGGATTCGGGCGCTGGTGCGGCGCAAGCTGCTGCAGGACGATGCGCGGCGCATCGACCTGGACCGGCAGGCGCGCGAGATCGCGGTCGAGGCCGCGCGGGCCGAGGCGGCGGCGATCGCCTCCAAGGCCTCGCTGGCCGAGGCGCTGGAACAGGCGAATGCTGAGCTGGCCGATGCCAACCGGCGGCTGATCGAGACCCAGGGCAAGCTGGTGCAGACCGCCAAGATGGCGTCGCTGGGCGAGCTGGTGGCGGGCATTGCGCATGAGATCAACAATCCGCTGGCCTTCATCCTGGCCCACAAGGATACGGTGGCCCGCCTGCTGGCGCAGGTGATTGCCGAGGAGGACCCTGGCACGGATGCGGACGGGAGCCGGCACGCGGCGCTGATGAAATGCCGCGACCGTGTCGAATCGATGAGCCTGGGCCTGCGGCGCATCCAGAACCTGGTCCTGAACCTGCGGAAATTCTCGCGCCTGGACGAGGGGCTGTTCCAGGTGATCGACGTGCCCGAGGCGCTGGAGACGGTGCTGGCCCTGCTGACGCAGAAATTCGGCAACCAGATCGTGGTGGAGCGGGATTATCGCGCGCCCGAGCGCCTGTATTGCCAGTCTGCGCTGCTGAACCAGGTGATGATGAACATCATCAGCAATGCCGCCGACGCGATTTATTCCATGCTGGAGGATGCCGGCGAGGGCGACCCGGCGGGGCCGGCACGCGGGGTGATCAGGATTGCCACCGAATTGCGTGTCAGCGAGGGGTCGGGCGAGCAATCATATGTCTTTATCGTGACGGATAACGGTCCGGGCATTCCGCCGGAGATGGCGGAGCGGATCTTCGAGCCGTTCTTTACCACCAAGCCGGTGGGAGCGGGGACGGGGCTGGGGCTGGCCATCGCCTATAGTGTCGTGCAGGCCCATCATGGCACGATCACGATTGCCGACGCGCCGCGCAGGGCCGGCGGTGCCGGCACCGATGGAGGACGGGGAACGATGTTTACGATTTCGGTGCCCTGGCAGCCGCATCTGGAAGCGATGGCCGAGCCCGTCCGGGGTGCTGCGGAGATGCGGGCGTGACCGACCGCCCCGTCGTGCTGCTGGTGGATGACGAACCAGAGATCCTGGTGGCGCTGACCGACCTGCTGGAAGACAGTTTCACCATCCTGTCGACCACCTCGCCGGTCGAAGCGCTGGATATTCTGGCCCGGCGCCGCGATGTCGATGTCATCGTCTCCGACCAGCGCATGCCCGAGATGGGGGGCGACGTGATGCTGGCGCGGGCGCGGGGGATGTGCGACGCGCAGGCGATCCTGCTGACCGGGTATGCCGATATCGGCGCCGTGGCGGCGGCGCTGAACCAGGGGCGGATTTCCTTCTATTCGCACAAGCCCTGGGATGGGGATGCCCTGCGCGCGATGGTCGTCCAGGCGGCGCATCGCCACAAGCTGGAAGGCGAGTTGCAGACCGAGCGGATGCTGCTGCGCGGCCTGCTGGGGAATCTGCGCGCCGGCCTGGCCTTCAAGGACCCCGATGGGCGCTTTATCCGCATCAACCGCAATGCCGCCGCCTTCTATGGCCGGGACGAGGCCGATTGTCTGGGGCGGCGGGAGGAGGATTTGTCCGATCCGGCCCTGCTGCCGGCGCTGCATGCGGCCGAGGCGCGGCTGGAGGCCGAGGGCCGGGATGAGGAAGTGCTGCCGGTGTCCGGCCCCGGCGGCAGTGTGAGCTGGCGGGAGTTCACCCGTGCGCGTCTGGGCGTGAATGCGCGGGGCGAGGCCTATTCGGTGCTGATCAATCGGGACATCACCCGCCAGCGCGAGATGGAGGCGCGCCTGCGCCAGGCGGAAAAGATGCAGGCGCTGGGCACCATGGCCGGCGGAATCGCGCATGATTTCAACAATCTGCTGACGGCGGTGATGGGGTCTCTGGAACTGGCCGTCGATATGGGCGAGGGGCTGGACGACCGCACGACCCATCTGCTGGACAATGCGATGGGCGCCGCGCGGCGGGGGGCCGACCTGACGCGCCGGCTGCTGAATTTCAGCCGGCCGCGTGATCTGAGCCTGCAGCCGGTCGATGTGAATGCCCTGTTGCGGGGCATGCATGACCTGCTGGTGCAGGGCGTGACCGCGCGGCGGCGCGAGGGTGCGGCGGGGCGCCGGCCGGTCGAGATCGGGATGGAGACCGCGGACCCGGGCGGGGAGGTGCCGCTGGTGCGGACCGATGCCGGGCAACTGGAACTGGCGCTGCTGAATCTGTGCCTGAATGCCAGCGACGCCATGCCGGATGGGGGTGGGATCATGCTCTCGGCCCATGTGGCGCGGCTGGAGGCGCCGGTGGCTGAAGGGGATTTGCCCCAGGGCGAATATGTCGTGGTGTCGGTGGCCGACCAGGGCACGGGCATGGCGCCGGAGACGCTGGCGCGGATCTTCGAGCCGTTCTTCACGACCAAGGATGTCGGGCGGGGGACCGGGCTGGGCCTGTCGATGATCTATGGTTTCGTGCGCCATGCCGGGGGCGATGTGCGGGTGACCAGCGCGCCGGGGCAGGGGACGCAGGTGGATCTGTATCTGCCGGTCCATCGTTGCCCGGTGGCGGCCCTCGACCGGCCGGAGGCGCTGGAGCCTCTGCCTGTCCGCAAGGGGCTGCGCATCCTGGTGGTGGACGACGAGGACACGGTCAGGACCGTGACGGCCGGTTTCCTGCGCGGCATGGGGCATGAGGCGATCGAGGCGCCGGGCGGGGAGGAGGCGCTGGCGCAAATCGATGCGATGACGCCCCATCGGCCCGACCTGGTGGTGCTGGACGTCATGATGCCGAAAATGGGGGGCGAGGAGGCGGCGCGGCGGATCGGCGCGCTCTATCCCGAAACGCGTATCCTGTTCCTGACCGGCTATGCCGACAATGCCGTGTTGCCGGAGGATGCGCTGGTGCTGCGCAAGCCCTTCACCCAGGCCGAATTGTCGGGGCATGTCGCCCGCGCGATGGGCGGATGAGGGGGCGGCTCTTGTCCTGAGGCGCGAACGGCCTATCTCTGTCAGTCATGCAGAACATACACGCGACCCCCCATGATCCAGTCGGCTGGCATGGAACGACGATCCTGTGCGTGCGACGTGGCGCAGAGGTGGCAATGGCCGGAGATGGGCAGGTGACGCTGGGCGCCACCGTCATCAAGGGCAATGCGCGCAAGGTCCGGCGGATCGGGCCGGCCGGCACCATCCTGGCCGGCTTTGCAGGCGCCACCGCGGATGCCTTTACCCTGCTGGAGCGGCTGGAGGCCAAGCTGGAGCGGTTTCCCAACCAGCTTGAGCGCGCCTGTGTCGAACTGGCCAAGGATTGGCGGACGGACCGCTATCTGCGCCGGCTGGAGGCGATGATGGCGGTGGCCGATCTGGAACGCTCCTTCACCCTGACCGGCAATGGCGACGTGCTGGAGCCCGAGGATGGCATCATCGCCATCGGTTCGGGCGGCAATTATGCGCTGTCGGCCGCGCGGGCGCTGGCGGAAGTGGACGGGATGTCGGCGGCCGAAATCGCGCGGCGGGCGATGCGCATTGCCGGCGAGATCTGTGTTTACACCAACCATTCGGTGATCCTCGAGACGCTGGGTGAAAAGGGGAGGGAGGACGCGTAATGGATATTCCCAACCATTCCCCGCGCGAGATCGTCTCGGAACTCGATCGCTTCATCATCGGCCAGGGCGATGCGAAGCGCGCGGTGGCCATTGCGCTGCGCAATCGCTGGCGGCGGGCGCAGTTGGCCGATGGCATGCGCGACGAGGTGGTGCCGAAGAACATCCTGATGATCGGGCCGACCGGCTGCGGCAAGACCGAGATCGCCCGACGGCTGGCGCGGCTGGCGCAGGCGCCGTTCCTGAAGGTCGAAGCCACCAAGTTCACCGAGGTCGGCTATGTGGGCCGCGATGTCGAGAGCATCGTGCGCGATCTGGTCGAGGTGTCGCTGAACATGCTGCGCGACCTGCGTCGCCGCGACGTGCAGGCGCGGGCCGAGCAGGAGGCCGAGAACCGGCTGGTCGATGCGCTGGTGGGCGAGGGGGCCTCGGCCGACACCAAGAACAAGTTCCGCCGCATGCTGCGCGCGGGCGAGCTGGAGGAGAAGGAGGTCGAGATTTCGGTCGCCGATGCCCAAGGCGGCCCCGGCATGGGCGAGATGCCCAACATGCAGCCCGGCACCGTCATCAATTTCTCCGACATGATGAAGGGGCTGATGAACCGCGTGCCCCAGCGCCGGCGCATGACCGTTTCGGCGGCGCGCGAGGCGCTGACCCGCGAGGAAGCGGACAAGATGCTGGACAATGACGCGCTGGTCGGCGAGGCCGTGGCGCATGCCCAGGATCATGGCATCGTGTTTCTCGACGAGATCGACAAGGTCTGCGCCCGGTCGTCGGAAAGCGGTTTCCGGGGCGGCGATGTCTCGCGCGAGGGCGTGCAGCGCGACCTGCTGCCGCTGATCGAGGGGACCACGGTTTCGACCAAATACGGGCCGGTGAAGACGGACCATATCCTGTTCATCGCCTCGGGCGCGTTCCATATCGCCAAGCCGTCGGACCTGCTGCCGGAATTGCAGGGGCGGCTGCCGATCCGCGTCGAACTCTCGCCGCTGACGCGCGAGGATCTGCGGCGCATCCTGACCGAGCCGGAACATTCGCTGCTGAAGCAATATACGGCGCTGCTGGGGACCGAGGGGCTGGATCTCGATTTCTCGGACGATGCGGTGGATGCGCTGGCGGAACTGGCCGCCGACATCAACGAGCGGGTCGAGAATATCGGCGCGCGGCGGCTGGCGACGGTGCTGGAAAGGCTGCTGGAGGATGTGTCCTTCACGGCGGCCGACCGATCGGGCCAGACCGTGCGGATTACCGCCGCCGATGTGCGCGACCGGGTGGAGCCGCTGGCCCGGAAGGGCGACCTCAGTCGCTTCATCCTCTGAGTTTGTGCCCGTAAACGCGCGCTGGTGGCGATCCGGCGCGCGTTTCCTGTGCTCTGATGCTCATGGCCCGTAAGGCCGCTCCGCTTCGGTGCTCGGAAACACACGACGGCCGTGCCGCTGCGCGGCATTCTCGCTCACCAGCCCACGTTTCCGGCCACAAACTTCGTGTTCGGGGCCCCATCGCGGGTCGCGGGTTTCTGGTGAGTGGGGATGTGGTTTAGTCTTTGCTCGCCCATTTGATTGTTTTTTGTCAGGTAGCCTTGATGACTGATCCTTTCGTCACGCCCCAGGACGCGACCGCCGCCGCCGCGATTGCCGCGATCGGTGAGGAGCTGGACCTCTTCGATGACTGGATGCAGCGTTACCAGTACATCATCGAACTGGGCCGCACGATGCCGCCCTTTCCCGCCGAATGGATGGATGATGCCCATCGCGTGCCCGGCTGCCAGAGCCAGGTCTGGCTGGAAATGACCGCGCGCGACGGCGTGCTGTTCTTTGCCGGAGCGTCGGACGCCGCCATCGTCTCGGGCCTGGTGGCGCTGCTGCTTCGGGTCTATTCGGGGCGGAGCGCGGAGGAAATCCTGGCGACCGATTCCGGTTTCCTGCGTGATCTGGGGCTGGTGCAGGCGCTGTCGACCAATCGCGGCAACGGGGTCGAGGCGATGGCGCGGGCCATCCGGCATGCGGCCGCCCAGGTCGGCGCGTAGACACGCGGCTGGCGGCGACCCGGTGCGTGTGCCGGGTCGTGTCGCGGTTCAGTCTTGCCCGGCTGGTTCGGCGTCGGCGTCGTACAGCACCTGCAGCACGACGCACCATGGATAGCGCGGGTCGTAGCTGTGGCCGGTGGCGTCGGCGAGTTTTCCGTCCGGCCCGACCGGGACGTGGGTCAGGGCCACCGTGTCGTCGACATTGCCGCCGATGATGCTGATCTGGCGGCCGAAGGGCTGTCCGTTCTGGCCGGTGGCGACCACGATGCCGCAATGGGCCGGGAAACCATATCGCGTCGGCAGGTCGGCGAAGCGGACCGACTTGCTCGCACCTCGGCCGACGCAGATCAGGTCGCCCAATGCCGGGGCGTAGGCGGCCGGGTCCTGCGCGCGGACGCCGCTTTCGGTGCCGGAGGCGGCGGCGTTGATATAGGTGGAATGGTTGGGCGAATAGGCGAAGCGGTCGTTGGCGCCGGCCACCCGCATGACGTAGGAAATGAAGGCCGCCGACCAGGCGAACATCCCGTCATGGACATAGTCGGTGATCGCGCCTTCGCCATTATGCTTGCCGGTCCAGGCGATCTCGGTTTCGCTCGGGTCCTGGCCGATCCACCAATACTCGCCCACCCGCTGCCACAGGCCGGGCATGCGTTCCGGCTTGACGCTTGCGCTGGCGGCCTCGGGGCGCTGTTCGGGGTCGTCGTCATCGACCGGCTGGCCGAACATCCGCCATTCCCGCATCGCGATCGCGGCCACGTCCTGGCGGGTGAAGGGTTCGAAATTGCGGTTGGCGAAGTCGGGGACATGCTCGTCCACCACCAGCGCGCCCTGGCCGGACGCGTATTGCGCCGATGGCGTGTGGGCCCGATGCGGGGAGGGATAATGCGGGGCGCAGGCGGCGAGGATCGCCAGGGGGGCCGTGAGGGTAATCGTGCGTGATGCCGTCATTGCGACCTTGCGCGACATTGCTTCGCTTCTCCATTCAGCGCGGGCCGGCTGTGTCGCGCGCACGACGCCGGCCCCTACCCATAGGACGCGACGCGCGGCGCGAAAAGAGGCGGCGTGGGGAAATGGAGCCATGCGACCGGGACCGTTCACGGAAAAGATAGCAATATGAAATGCTTTTTCATTGTCGCGCGACCGGTTCCGGCGCCCGATGTCACCTGACGGCTCGGCCGTCGCTTGCATACGAGGGAAAGACTTGGCCGGGGCGTGCATGCGCTCCGGTCCTTTTTGCGTTCTTTCCCGATCGCTGAGCCCGCTCCCCAGGGGAGCCGGGCAGGAAGGAGCATTTCATGCCGATGGAAACCATTGCCGTCTCGGGCATTCCCTTTCCGGTCTCGCGCATTGCGCTGGGCACATGGGCGATCGGTGGCTGGATGTGGGGTGGGGCGGATGACCGCCAGGCCATCGCCACGATCCACGAGGCGCTGGATCTGGGGATCAGCCTGATCGATACCGCGCCGGTCTATGGGTTCGGCCATTCGGAGGAAGTGGTGGGGCAGGCGCTGGACGGGCGGCGCGACAAGGTGGCCATCGCCACCAAGGTCGGGCTGGACTGGAAGGACGGCAAGCCGTTCCGCAACTGCTCCGCCGCGCGCATCCGGCAGGAAATCGAGGACTCGCTGCGTCGGCTGCGCACCGACCGGATCGACCTCTACCAGATCCATTGGCCCGACCCGTCGGTGGCGATCGACGAAACGGCACGGGTGCTGGAGGATCTGCATCGCGAGGGCAAGGTGCTGGCGCTGGGGGTGAGCAATTTCTCGGTCGCGCAGATGGAGCAGTTCAGCGCCGTAGCGCCGCTGGCTGCCGTGCAGCCGCCATACAATCTGTTCGAACGTGCGATCGAGGCCGATATCCTGCCGTGGTCGGTCGGGCATGGTCTGGCTGTGCTGGCCTATGGGCCGCTGTGCCGGGGGCTGCTGTCGGGCAAGATGAAGGCCGACAGTCATTTCGGGAGTGACGATCTGCGCAGTGCCGATCCGAAATTCCAGGCGCCGCGCTTTGCCCAGTATCTGGCGGCGGTTGCGGCGCTGGAGGCGTTTGCGAAGGAACGGTTCGGGCGGTCGGTACTGGCGCTGGCGATCCGCTGGGTGCTGGACCAGGGGCCGACCATCGCGCTGTGGGGGGCGCGCAAGCCCGAGCAGATCGCGGGGATTGATCAGGCGTGCGGTTGGACCCTGTCGGCGGAGGACAAGGCGGAGATCGACCGTATTCTGGCGACCCACATCACCGATCCGGTGGGGCCGGAATTCATGGCGCCACCGGGTGGTTGACAGGGAAACGTGTCAGAAGCACGTCTGCATCCGACATGGTGCGGACCACGCGGCCAGCCGGTGAGAGCGGCCTTGATGGCCGCGAGCATCGAAGCACAGGAAAATGCGCGTTGGATCGCCACCGGCGCGCATTTCCAAACAGGCTCTTAAACGTCGATGCGCTTTTCGCGCTTCGTAAGCAATCTTGCATAAGATATAAATATGCAAACAGAAAGTGCAATAAATGTGCTCCTGTTGTGGAAAAAATCCTTCCTCAAAAATCCAGAATAAATTGCATCCGTTAAGAAAGAAATAAATGAAAAATACATACATATTGACAATAATTTGTATTTTGTATTAGCTGACATAGCTAGGTCCTATCTTCTAAAGATAACTGACGATGTCATATTGTTAACGTTTCCAATCATCTGCCAAATCAAGGCTGGATATTGCGAAACAATACCAGTTTCAGCGGGTTCTAATCCCAATACGGACGCCATTCTCCATGAAACATAAGTGCCGTCGTCTAATAATACTACAACCGAAACCTGCGTCTATTTTGTTTTATTTAGCGTAAGTTTTTTTAGATATTAAGATATATGCACAATGTATTGTAGTAAAAGCAATGAAAATATTGCAACGCCCCAGTGGAATTTCGTAAAAAATTCATACTCCGCGAGGAAAATCTCCTATCTGTGATAATCTCCTTTATTGGGTGCAGAAGGGATAAAGAGAAGGAAGCAGGTCTTTCATATAGGGGCAGACCTGCCTGATCTTCCTATTGGGGTGCGAAACAGACGGCGAGGCTTCTGACACCCTGGGCGCCGCGGATGAGGACGCCCTGGATGTCGGCGGTGGCGGAGGGGCCGCTCATGAGGACGCCGTAGCGGGCGGTGTGGAATTCGGGGCGCAGGTAGGCGGTGTGCATGTTGGCCGTGATCTGCGCCGGGTCCAGCAGGACCACCATGTGCTGGGTCAGGTGGGCGATGGCGTTGAGGTGGAGCTGGGATTCGCTGAGGAAGATCGAGCCGGTCTCCGCGATGCCGAAGGCGGCGCGGACGATCGTGACGTCGACCGGTTCGGCGGATTGCGGGGTGGGCAGGTCTTCGATTTGTACGGTGCCGGTGGCTTCGGGTACCAGGGAGCAGATCATCAGGCCGGGTTTGGGGAAACGGCGGGCGATGGCCTGGTCGAGCGGTTCGTCGGGGTGGCAGTCCAGCATCGTGCCGCCCATCTGGGTCAGGCTGGCGCTGAACCGTTCCGGACTGGCGTCGGATTCACCCAGCAGGGCCGGGTCCGGCAGCGGGTGGGCGGCCGGGTCGGGGCTGTTGCGGCGCAGGGTGGCCAGGATGGTGTCGCGGGCGCTCATGGCGTGTTCTCCGCATTGTCGGTTTGGCCGGGCTTTGCCGCCGGGCGGTTGCGGCGGTACCAGCTATGGAAGGTTTCCTTGACCGGTTCGGGGAGTTCCCGGTTTTTGCCCCAGGGGTTCAGCCAGTTGTACAGCGCGAAGCGGGGCAGGGTGCCGAGTGCGGTTTCGGTGCCGGCGATGGCGGCGCGGTAGAGTTTGGGCTGGCCCATCAGCTTGCCGGCCATGTGCATGATCTCGCGCTTCACGAACGGCATCTGGTGGTGTTCGACCAGGACCTGCCGCCATTTGAAAAGCTGTTCGTGGATATTGATCTTGACCGGGCAGACATTGGTGCAACTGCCGTTGAGCGTCGAGGCGTAGGGCAGCGTGCTGTATTTGCGCTCGTTGAAGGTGGGGTCGATGATCGCGCCGATCGGGCCGGAATAGACCGCGCCGTAGGACAGGCCGCCCGAGCGGCGGTAGACCGGGCAGGTGTTCATGCACGCGCCGCAGCGGATGCATTTCAGCGAGGTCCAGAAATCGTCCATGCCCAGCCGGGCGGAGCGGCCGTTATCGACCAGGATGACGTGCATTTCGCCGCCATCCTGCGGGCCGCGGAAATGGCTGGTATATTGGGTAATGGGCGAGCCCAGGGCGCTGCGCGACAGCAGGCGGATGAACACACCCAGATCGGCCATGCGGGGCACGACGCGTTCGATGCCGATGGTGGCGATATGCACGCCCGGCACGGTGGCGCTGAGATCGGCATTGCCCTCGTTGGTGCAGACGACGAACGTGCCAGTTTCGGCCACGAAGAAATTGCCGCCGGTCATGCCTGCGTCGGCATGCAGGATGACCGGGCGCGCGGCCAGGCGCTGTGCCTCTGCCAGTTGGTGCGGATCGTCGGCGTCGGGATCGGTGCCGTAATGCCGGGCGAAGATCCGGGCCACGTCCTCGGTCAGTTTGTGGACCGATGGCACGACGATGTGACTGGGCAACTGGTCGTCGAGCTGCTGGATGCGTTCGCCCAGGTCGGTCTCGGTGACCGTGACGCCGCGCGCCGCCAGATAGGGGCGGAGGTCGCATTCCTCGGTTACCATCGACTTGCTCTTGATGAGCGTCCTGGCGCCGCGTGCGGCCAGGATTTCGGCGACGATGCGGTTATGCTCCGTGCCGTCGGCGGCCCAGTGGACGTGGATGCCGTTGCGTTTGGCGTTGCGTTCGAATTCTTCCAGATAATCGGCGAGGTTCGCCAGCGCGTGTTCCTTGATGGCGGAAGCCCGGCTGCGCAGGTCCTGCCATTCGGGCAGTACATGCATCTGGGCGTCGCGCTTCTGGCGCATGTCCCACAATCTTGCATCGTGGAAGTCCAGGTGCGGCTTGTCGGCGATGAAGGTGGCGGCGGCGCCCGCGTGGTTGATGGGCTTTTCCTTCATTGCCGGGCTCCGTTCAGGATTTCAGCGATGTGGATGAAGCGGATGTTCACGCCGGCGCGCTCGGCGCAGCCGCGCTGGTGCATCATGCAGGAGGAATCGGCCGACACGATATATTCGGCGCCCGCCTGGTGGTGGTCGCGGACCTTGTCGAGCCCCATGCGGGCGGACACGGCTTCCTCGGAGACGGAGAAGGTGCCGCCGAAGCCGCAGCATTCGTCGGGCCGGGCGGGGGTGGCGAAGCGGATGCCCTTGACGCCGGACAGCAGGGTCATGGGTTTGGAGAAGGCGGGTTCGCCCAGTTCCGACATGCTGGCGGTGCGGAGCGCGCGCAGGGACGAGCAGCTATTGTGCAGCCCGACCGTGTGGGGAAATTCCGCCCAGGGGAAATCGCGCACTTTCAGCACGTCGTGCAGGAATTCGACCAGCTCGTAGGTGTTGGCGCGGACGTGGCGCACGGCGTCGGTCTGTTCGATGGCGTCGAAATGCGCGCGGACGTGATGGGTGCAGCTTCCCGAGGGCATCACGATGGCGTCGAAGCCGGCGAACAGCCGCACGAACAGGGCCTCGGCCGCGGCGGAATCCGACACGCAGCCGGCGTTCGTCATCGGCTGGCCGCAGCAGGTCTGCTCCTGCGGGTAGGTGACGTCCTGGCCCAGCCGTTCCAGCAGTTCGAGCGTCGCGATGCCGACGCCGGGATAGAAGGCATCGACATAGCAGGGTACGAACAGGCCTATTTTCATTCGCATCGGGCTTTCCCCCTCGGCGCCGCCGCCCGCGCGGGCCGTCATGATGGGCCGTTTCCGGCCTTCTCGGTTCTTGGACCGACGATTGTTATAACAAGATGCGGGGGCGACTCAACCGGGGGATTTCTGGGGAGCTTGCCCCGGCGTCAGTCATTGTCGGGTCGGTCGCCGGCTGCGTTGCCGGTGATGCGTATCCAGGCGCCCTGGCTTTCCATGCAGACGGCGTATTGGGTCTTCAGGCGCTTGAACTGATTGCCGCTCCCGCCGCCGCCGCCGCCGCCGCTCGTCACCGTCGTGGTGCCGCTGGTGGCCGCGTTGACGGAGGCATTGGTCTGGCAGAAGGCGTCCGCGGCGTGATAGGCGTCGCTGTTGCGGTCCATGATCGCGCGGTAGCCGGAAACGGAACCGTAGATCGAATGTTCCTTGTGCGGGTGCGCCTGCGCCGGGCTGGCGAGGCCCATGCCCGTTCCGGCCAGCAGCAGAAGCAGGCGGCTTGCGTCGATGCGGAGGGTCATGGTCGAAATCCCTGTTTCTGCGGCCTCCGCCGGGAGGGCGCGCGCGCAGGATAGCAGCCCTGCTCGCCGGCTTACATTGACCGTCCGGCGGGGGCTCCCCATTATTTCGGGTAAGGGGCGCGCCTGCATGACGGGGCGCCGGGGCGCCGCCGGGCGGCGCGTCCGTTCGTTCGACATCGCGTCCAGCCAGGGAGAAGACGCAGAACCGTGAGTACCGATCCGTACGAGATCCTGGGCCTGTCGCGCACGGCCAGCCAGGACGACATCCGCAAGGCCTATCGCAAGCTGGCCAAGAAATATCATCCCGACCTCAACCCGGGTGACAAGGTGGCCGAGGAGAAATTCAAGGCGATCGGCTCGGCTCATGCGTTGCTGTCGGATGCCGACCAGCGTGCGCGTTTCGACCGTGGCGAGATCGATGCGGCGGGCCAGGAGCGTGGCTGGCCCGGCGGAGGGGGCGGTGGCTATCGCGACCATGCCGAGGGGGCGCAGGGGTTTCGCTATTCCGCCGGCGGGTTCTCCGAGGATGATCTGGGCGATGTCTTCGGGTCGATGTTCGGGCAGCGGGGTTTTCGCCGCCGGCCGCAGGGGCCGGCGCGGGGCGACGACCGGAATTTCTCGCTGACCGTCAGTTTCGAGGATGCGGTCAATGGCGGCACGTCGCGCGTGACCCTGCCGGGCGGCGGGACGCTGGATGTGAAGATCCCGCCCGGGATCGAGGACGGGCAGGTGATGCGCCTGCGCGGCAAGGGGGGCGAGGGCCATCAGGGCGGGCCGGCCGGTGATGCGCTGATCACCATCAGTGTTGCCCCCAGCCCGACCTATACCCGTGACGGCAACGATGTGCGCATGACGCTGCCCGTGGGCGTGAAGACCGCCGTGCTGGGCGGGCCGATCAAGGTGCCGACGCCGAGCGGGTCGGTGTCGATGAACGTTCCGGCCCATTCCGACAGCGGCAGCGTGCTGCGCCTGCGCGGCAAGGGCGTGAAGGCCCATGGCGGCCAGGAGGCCGGCAACCTGTACGTGACGTTGCAGGTCACGATCGGCCCCACGGACGCGGGGCTGGAGGACTTCCTGAAATCCTGGACCCCACCGGGCGAGGCGAAGGGGGGAGGTGCCGCATGATCACGATCGAGACCCTGTGCGTGCAGGTGGGCAATGTCAGCGCGGTCGATGTCCAGCACTGGATCGACAGCGCGTGGCTGCGGCCGGAGGGCGAGCCGGGGGCCTATGTCTTTCATGATATCGACGTGGCCCGGGCGCGGCTGATTGCCGAACTGACGGGGGATCTGGGAATCGGGGACGAGGGGATGCCGGTGGTGCTGTCCCTGCTGGACCAGCTTTATGATGCGCGGCGCCAGATGCTGCATCTGCGCGCGGTGCTGGACCGCCCCCAGGCGGGCGATCTGCGCACGCGCCTGGCCGCCCTGTTGGGCGTGCCGGAGGAAGGGCGGGGGTAGCTTCCTTTATCGGCGGACAGAAATTCTGGAGGCGGGGAAAAGAGAAGCTGGGACGGCCTGGTTAGCAATGCCTCAAGGTCGGCCGAGAGAGCGTGGCTGGACATGTGGGCTGGTGAGCGAGAGTGCCGCGTTAGCGGCACGGCCGGCGTGTGTCCGCGAGCACCGGAGCGGAGCGGCCTTGATGGCCGTGAGCACCGGCGCACAGCGGACGCGCGTCGGATCGCCACCAGCGCGCATTTCCAGCCACGCTCTCAGTCGTTGCGGCTGAGGGGGAGATTGGCGACCTGACCGGGCTTGGTGCCCTTGATGGTGAGGTTGGCGCTGTTGGCCGAGACCAGGCGGAATGTCACCAGCGGATCATGGCCGAGCGATTGCAGTTCGTCCTTGCCGTGGGGGGCCAGCGTGACCTGATGCGGCGCGTAGGTGTGCAGCTCGTCGGGCAGGGTGACCTGGACCTGATGGTGTGCGTCGGGCGCGCCGACCACGACCGGGGAGAGGCCCATGGCGGCCCACTGGCCCGTGAGCGGGCTGGCGGCGGCATGGGCCTGTGTCGCGGACAGGGCCAGCAGCGCGGCGGCAAGGGCGTGAAGGCGGGGCATGGCGTACTCTCCGGGTCTGTCTGTTTGTCTGTCTTGTCTTTCGCCGGACCTTACTGTGTCTGGTCGGTGTCCGACAGGGGGGCGGCCGCGGTGGTGGTGTGCAGCGTGGCGTTGGGCGGTTTGGGGTGGGCCACCAGCCGTTTCAGCCCGTCGAACAGGGTGCGCCATGACAGGCGGGGCCGGCAGCCGTCGGGGAGGACCATCGAGACGCTGGCCGTCATGCCCGCCGAGAGCGTCAGCCCCGCGGGCAGCGTGTCGATGTGGATGCGCACCGGAATGCGCTGGGCCAGCCTGACCCAGGTATAGACCGGATTGACCGAGGGCAGGCCCTGGGTCGAGCGCTCGGCATTGGTCGAGGAAATGCCGCGCGTGATGCTTTCCACATGGCCCCATAGCGGGGTCGGCACGCCCATCAGGTCGATGCGCATCAGGGCGCCGCGATAGAGGCCGCGCAGCCGCGTTTCCTCGAAATACCCGTCGACCCAGAAGGAATCGGCGTCGATCACCTGGATGTCGGACATGCCGGCGGTCGCGAAATCGCCGACACGCATCGTCAGGTTGGTGACGTAGCCGTTGACGGTGCTGTGGACCTGGGTGCGTTCCAGGTTGATGCGTGCCTGCGACAGGGCGGCCAGGGCTTCGGCATATTGGGCCTTGGCCTGCTCCGCCACGGCTTCGAACTGCTGCTTTTCCTCGGCCGAGGCGGAGGCCGAGGAGAGTTGCTGGCGGCGCTGATGCTGCGCCAGGCGGAGGGTCATGTCGGCCTGCCGTTCGTTGACGCGGGCCGTGGCCTGGGCGACCGCGACGCGGAAATCGAACGGGTCGATGGTGTACAGCACGTCGCCGCGATGGACGTACTGGTTGTCGGCGACGTGGATCTCCACGATCTGGCCCGATACGCGCGGCGCGATGTTGGCGACCTGGACGCGGACCTGGCCGTTCCGGGTCCAGGGGGCGGCGGTGTAGTATTGCCACAGCCCGAGCAGGACGATCGTGGCGACGGCCAGGATGGCCAGCGTGGTGGTCATCCGCATGACCATGCGGGCGCGTTCGAACACTATCGGACCCTTTTACAGAAGAAACACATACAGCCCGACCAGGCAGATCAGGATGCCGAATTCGACCAGCGGCACGTTCCACACCCGTTTCTGCACCATCCGGCTGGCCAGAAGCGGGCGCAGCAGCAGCAGGGTCAGGACCGCCAGCCCGGCATCGATCAGGAAGGAGGCGACCTCCACCCCGGCTATCGAGATAGTGGGTGTCATCGCGATGCCTCGGGCACGGGCAGGATGCCGTAATGGCGCAGGGCCCGGGCGTTGCGGTCCAGCAGGCGGGCCGCGCCGAACAGGCCGGATACTGCGCCGATCAGCGTTTCGCGGTCGGCCGGGGGCAGGGTGTCGGACGCTGCCAGCAGGTGGGCGGCCTGGTCCAGGATGGGGGTGCCGGCCTCGGCCAGGTTGAGGGTGCGCAGCATGTCCTGGGTCCGGGCGACCGGCTGGGCCACTGCCGGGATGGTGGCGGCGCGCATCAGGTGGCGGCGGGCCCGCGCCAGCGCGCCGTTGAGGTCGCCCAACGACACGATGCGGTCGAACACGCGCAGGGTGATGGGTTTCTGCGGCAGGTGGCCGGTCCAGGTGCGGGCCTGGAGCAGGCGGTCATATTGCCGGCTGATCAGGGCGGGGCTGGCGATGTCGCCCTGGCCGGTGAATTGGCGCCGCAGCGTCATGGACACCGCCATGGCGATGCGGAACCGCCGCCGCCGGGCCGACGGAGGAGCCAGCGTGAGCGCGAAGAACAGGATCACCGAAGAGAGCATGTAATAGAGATTGCGGTCGACGAACTGGGTCGGGTCGTAATTATGAAAATTGTCCAAGCCCAGCACGATGAAGAAGAAGACCCCGAAATTCAGCCCCACCGGCATCAGGCGCGGATGGATCAGCAGCAGGCAGCTGGCGAAGATGACCGGAGCCAGCATCAGCGAAAAGAAGATCATGCCCGAGCCATAGGGCAGGATGCGGGTATCGAGCACCAGGGCGCAGACGGTGGATAGCGGCACGCCGATCAGCGCCCCCATGCCGAAGGCACGGGTGTCGAAGGTGGTGATCGACAGGGTGAGGATGGTGGCGACCTGGAGCAGGGTCGTCGTCGTTCCCGGCAGGCCGCTGAGGATGCAGATCAGGGCGGCGACGGTGAAGCCGACCATGACCCGTGTGCCGTTCAGCAGGGCCAGCACCGGGTCCTGCTGGCGGGCGATGTGCACGTCCTGGGCGATACGGGGGGCGGCGCGGCCTTCTTCCAGCGTGTGGATGCCGTCCCGGACCCAGCGCCCGTAGGAGAGCAGGGCCATCGTGCGTTCGATCAGATAGGCTTCGGCCGGGGTCAGGGGCGGGGCGCCGGGTTCGAGGCGCAGCAGGTCTTCCAGTGCGCGGCTGGCTTCGTCCTCGTCGGCGAAAGGGGTGCCGTCGCCGAAGCGTTGGCGCACGCGGGCGAGGATGGTGGGCCGGACTTCCTGATCCATGCGCAGGACGCCGCTGATGGCGCGGCTGCATGAGATCATGTCCAGCATGGCCACCATGGCCGAGCGTGCGCCCGTCATGCGCAGCGCGCTGTCGGCCAGTTCGGTGCGGGCGAAGGAGACCTGGCTGGTCAGTGCCATGATGCGCCCCGCCAGCGACACCCAGGTGACGTCGTCGGGGGAAGCCTGCCCGTTGACGGCGTCGCGGGCGATCCGCTGCACCTCGGCGGCGCCGTGGCGCAGGCCGGTGGCCAGCCGGTGCCATGCGGTGGGCGAGCCCGTCACGTCATTGACGACCGCCACCGAGACGATGCCGATCATGATGGCCGAGACGCGGAAGATGGCGACGGTGAAGACATCCTCCGGGCGGTCGATGCAGCCGATGCCGATGATGGCGACGGTGTAGCCGGCCAGCAGCGCGCCATAGGCCCGGAAATCGCGCAACAGCGTGCCCACCACCACGCACAGGCCCAGCCACAGGGCGGCGCCGCCGAGGAACATCATGCGGTCCTGCCCGAAGAGTGCGATCAGCCCGATGGCCACCGTGGCGCCCGCCAGGGTGCCGGCCATGCGGTACAGCGCCTTGGACAGGATCTGCCCGCGCAGGGGCTGGGTCAGGATCATGACCGTGACGCCTGCGCTGGCGGGGGAGTCGATCTGCAGCCAGAAGGCCACGCCCAGTGCCAGCATGACGGCGGCCCAACTGCGCAGGCAGAAGGCGATGCTGCCCGGCGGCAGCCAGGCCGGGCGTGTGGCGGGCAGCCAGATCCAGCGCGCGAGGGCCGTCGCCATGCCCGTTCCGCCCTGTTCCATCGCCTTCATGGTCCTCCGTCTGCTCGCGCGGCGCGGACTATGGCGGTTGCGGACGCGCCATATATGTCCAGGTCGCGACAAACCGTATCAGAGGGCGGGTGCGGCGGGGATCGGAAATGTGCGAATGTGAAAAATACATGATGGGTGCATGAGAAATATCGTTATCGCATGCGCCCTCTGCGGCTTCGGGTGGTGACGATGGCTGGTATGCGCCGGTGGCATGTCCCTCTGGCCGTCCTTGCCGGATCGGGCGATAAGGGGGGATGCGCCTGCTTCACACGTCCGACTGGCAGATCGGCAAGGTTTTCCGCTTCGCCGACGATGATATCCTGCCCGTCCTGCAGCAGGAACGGCTGGAAGCGATCGGCCGGATCGGCCGTCTGGCCCGCGCCCAGGGGGCGGAATGCGTCGTGGTGGCGGGGGATATCTACGACCATCTGCGCCCCTCGGAGCGCACGCTGCGCCAGCCGGTGGAGCGGATGCGCCAGTTTCCCGACCTGCGCTGGCACCTGATTCCCGGCAACCATGATTTCAACGAGCGGGACGGGCTGTGGGAACGGCTGGCGCGGACCGGCCTGCCGGATCATATCGTGCCGCATCTGGCCCACGCGCCGGCGGCGCTGGATGCGGCGGGTACGGCGTGGCTGCTGCCCGCCGGATTGGGGCATCGGCATGTCATCGGCGACCCGACCGTCTGGATGGATGGCGCGGCCACGCCCGAGGGGGCGATCCGGGTCGGGCTGGCGCATGGTTCGGTGCGGAGTTTCGGGGAGGAGGCGCCGGGGCATAATCTGCTGGCCATCGATCGGGCGCGGCAGGCGGGGCTATCCTATCTCGCGCTTGGCGATTGGCATGGCGCCCAGCGGATCGATGCCCGCACCTGGTATTCGGGCACGCCGGAGGTCGATGGGTTCGACCTCGGCGGTGCGGGCGGGGGGCAGGCGCTGCTGGTGACGCTGGATGGGCCTCGGGCCGAACCGGTGGTCGAATCCCATGCGGTCGGGCGCTTTCGCTGGGCGCGGGCGCAGGCGGTGCTGACCTGTGCCGACGATATCGCGGCGCTGGAGGGGCGGCTGCGCGCGATCGATCCCGATGATCCCAGCCGGGTGCTGGTATGGCTGGCCGTGAGCGGGGCGCTGGGGCTGTCGGAGCTGGAAGGCTGGCAGGCGCGGATTGTGGACGGGCTGGGCTCGGCGTTGCGGTTGCTGCGAATCGATGGCGCGCCGGGGCTGGCGCCGTCGTCGGACGATCTGGATGCGTTCGGGCCGGGCGGCGCCGTGCGGGCCGCCGCCGAGACGCTGGCGCGGCAGGCCGGCGAGGGCGACGAGGCGGCGCGGGCGATCGCGGCGGCGGCGCTGCAACGGCTGTATCTGCTGGCGCGCGACGGGGCCGGGGGGATGGCATGACCGGTGGCATGATTCTGCGGGGGCTGGAGGTCGAGCGGGTTCGTCGGTTCGGCGATGCCGTGCGGCTGACGGGGCTGGGGCCGGGCATCAACCTGCTGGGGGCGCCGAACGAATTCGGCAAATCGACGCTGCTGGCGGCGTTGCGTGCGGTGTTTCTGCTGCCGCACGGGTCGAAGGCGCGGCCGATCGCGGAATTGCAGCCTTATGGCGGGCGGGGGGCGCCGCGTATCGCGGTTGATTTCACGCTCGACGGGGGCGACTGGCGGCTGGAGAAGCGCTTCATGCAGCGGGCTTTTGCCCGGCTGGAAGGGGGCGGCGAACGGCTGGATGGTGACGCGGCCGAGGCGCGGTTGCAGGATCTGCTGGGCGTGGAGGCGGGCAAGCGCGGCGCCGAGGCGATGGGGCTGCTGAATGCGCTGTGGGTGACGCAGGGGCAGAGCCTGGTGCAGCCCGACCTGTCGGACCCGGCGCGGGCCACTATCCGGTCGTGCTTGGAAGCCGATCTGGATGCCATGACCGGTGGGGATGCGGCGGGCCGGGTGCTGGCGCGGGTGACGGCCGACCTGGCCGTGCTGCTGGATGGGCGGGGGAATCCGCGCGGCCGCTTTCGTGCCGCGAAGGAAGGCGAACAGGAGGCGGCGGCCGAACTTGCGCGGTTGGAGACGCGGCGGCAGGGCCTGGAAGACGATCTGAACGCCATGGCGGATCTGCGCCGCCGGCTGGCGCATGAGGACGATGTCGACCGGCGGGAAAAGGAACGCGCCGATCTGGCTGAGGCGGGCCGGGTGCGTGACCGGTTGCGGGATTATGATGCCCGGTATCGGGCCGCGCGGGCGGTGCGCGACCATGCGGCGGCGCAATTGGCTGCCGTGCGGCAGGATCTGGCCGGGCGCGCGGCGTGGGAGCGTGATCTGGCGGCGGGAACGGCGCGGGTGGCGGAGTTGGAAGCCGCGTTGCAGGCGGCGCAGGGGGCGCATGATGCGGCAGGCGCGGCGCATGCTGCGCGGCTGGAGGCGGTGCGGGTGGCCGATGCCGGGCGCCAGATGGCACGCCGGGCGCTGGACCTGGCGGCGGGCCGGGTGGAGCGGGCGCGGCTGGTGCGTGAGCGGCGCGAGGCGGCGGCGGCGCTGGACCGGCTGGACGAGGCGGCGCGGGCTGTGACGCAGGCGGCGGCGGAACTGGATGCCTGCACGATCGACGATGCGCGGATGGGGGCGATCCGCAAGGCCGAGCGCGCGCTGGATGCGGCGCGGGCCGCCAGCCGGGCGCAGGCGACGACGCTGGATGTGACATTGGCCGATGGCGCGCGCGGGCGGCTGGTGCTGGATGGGCAGGCGCTGGAGAATGGCCGCATTGTGGTAACGGATAATGCCGTGTTGCGGATCGAGGGGATCGGCACCATCCGCATCGAACCGGCCAGCCATGGGCGCGACGCGTTGCGCGTGGAACTGATGGGGGCGGAAGAGGTGCTGCGCCGGGTGCTCGGGGCGGCTGGTTGCGCCGATATTGCCGCTGCCGAGGCGGCGCTGGCTGTGCGGCGGCAGGCGGAACTGGCCTTTCAGGCTGCGCGAACGGTGCTGGGCGGTCTGCTGGCCAGCGCCGATCAGGTGCCGGCGACGGCGATGGAGGCGGCCCGGCGGCGGCTTGCGGATCTGGATGTGCGCATCGCGCGGATCGGTGAGGCCGACGACGGGACGGATGACCCGCTGGCGGTGCTGGAGGCGGCCCGGCAGGCGATGGACGTGGCCGAGGCGCGGTACGATGCCGCGCATCGGGCGCTGCTTTCCCCCGACGAGACGATGCGTCGGGCGGCGGAGGATCTGGCACGCCTGCGGGCTGAATGGCAGGTGGCGCGGGATGGCGCGGCCCAGTTGGCGCGCGATCTGGAGGCCGCGCGGGCGGTGGAGGCGGATGAGGCGCTGTCTGCCCGGCTGGCGGCCGGGCATGAAGCCGCCGAAAGGGCGGAGCAGGCGCTGGTGCGTATCGAGGAGACGCGGCCCGAAGGGACGGAGGCGCTGGCCGATGCCACGATCCAGCGGCTGGAGCGCACGATTCAGGACGGCCATGCGCGCCTGGCGGCACTGCGGCAGGAGATGGCAGCGCGCGAGGCCCGCATTCGCGTGGCGGAGGGCGATGGGCTGGACGAGCGCATTGCGGCGCAGGAGCGGCTGCGGGCGGCCCATGCCGCGGAGGATGCGGCCTGCGCGCGGGAGGTTGCGATCCTGCAATGCCTGCGCGATGCGGTGGCGGCGGCGGAGCGGGCGGCGACCGAGCGTTATCTGGCGCCGCTGGCCCGCGCGATCCAGCCGGCGTTGGGGGCGCTGTTTCCGCGCGCGGTGGCGACCGTGGAGCCGGATTTCAGTATTTCGGCGCTGTCGCGGCGGATTGACGAGCCGTTCGCGACTCTGTCGGATGGCACGCGCGAGCAGATTGCGGTGCTGGCGCGGCTGGGGCTGGCCGATCTGATGCAGGCGCGGGGGCGGCCGGCGATGCTGGTGCTGGACGATGCCCTGACCTATGCCGATTCGGGGCGGCTGGATCGGATGTTCGACATTCTGACCGAGGCGGCCGGCCGGTTGCAGATCCTGATCCTGACCTGCCGGACGGAGCTGTTTACCGGGTTGGGGGCAAGGCGGCTGGCGGTCGAGCCGGTCGGTGCGGAGATTGCGGAAGGCCATTGACGCCGTTTCCGGCGATGGAGGAACATGCCGCCATGTCAAAGCTGGATCATACCCGCCCCTTCCTGCCTGTCCGCATTGCGGTGATGACCGTATCGGACACGCGTACCCTGGAAACCGATACCTCCGGCACGTTGCTGGCCGAGCGGATTGTTGCCGCCGGGCATCATCTGGCGGCGCGCAGCATCGAGCCGGATGATGTCGATCACATCACCGGTTGCCTGAAGGAATGGATCGCCGATCCCGAGATCGACGTCATTATCTCGACCGGCGGCACCGGCGTGACCGGTCGCGATGTGACGCCCGAGGCCTATGAGCAGGTGCTGGAGAAGCGCATCGAGGGGTTCGGCGAGCTGTTCCGCATGCTGTCGTACCAGAAGATCGGGACCTCCACGATCCAGTCGCGGGCGCTGGCCGGGGTGGCTAGAGGGACCTATCTGTTCGCGCTGCCGGGGTCGAGCGGTGCCGTGAAGGATGGCTGGGACGATATTCTGGTCTGGCAGCTCGACAGCCGGCATCGGCCCTGCAATTTCGTGGAGCTGATGCCGCGCCTGCGCGAGCATCTGCCGGCTTCGCACGACTGAACGACGACCACGGAAAAGGGAACGCGATCCATGAGCGCGAAGAAATTGCTGCTTCTGGCGGGCGACTATGTCGAGGATTACGAGATCATGGTCCCGTATCAGGCGCTGTCGATGCTGGGCTTTACGGTCGATGCCGTCTGTCCGGGCAAGAAGGCGGGCGAGCATGTGCTGACGGCGATTCACGATTTCGAAGGGGCGCAGACCTATAGCGAGAAACCGGGGCATCGTTTCGCTCTGACGGCGGATTTTGAGGGGGTCAACGCGGCGGATTATGCCGGGCTGGTGATTCCGGGTGGCCGGGCGCCGGAATATCTGCGGCTGGACCAGCGGGTGATCGATCTGGTGCGCGCCTTTGCCGGCCGGCCGGTTGCTGCCGTGTGCCATGGGGCCCAGTTGCTGGCTGCCGCAAGGGTGATCGAGGGGCGTACCGTGTCGGCCTATCCGGCCTGCCGTCCGGAGGTTGAACTGGCGGGCGGGATTTATGCCGATATCGCGGTCGATGACGCGGTGACCGATGGATGGCTGGTCACGGCGCCGGCCTGGCCGGCGCATCCGCGCTGGCTGGCACAGTTTATTGCCGTGCTGGGGGTGGGCGTCACGATCTGATCGCCTTGGGGCCGCCCATGTCGGCTGGCGGCATTGGCATGGGCGGATAGCTGTGCATCATGGACAGGCAAGGGCGGCGTTCCGGCCGCCCGATCATGTCTGGGAGAATTCCGTCTTGCGCACCCGTCATCTTCTGGCCCGCTCGGCGCTGGCCGTTGCGATCGCCACCGGCTTTGCCTCCGCCTCGTTCTGCGGCCCGCAGGCGTTCGCGGCCTCCCCGCCTTCGGCCACCACGCCGCTGAAGCTGAAATCGCTGGTCATTACCGGGAACAAGCAGGTCTCGACCGACGAGATCCTGGCCGCCCTGCCGTTCCATCAGGGTGATACCGTGACCCGGGACCAGATTACCGCCGGCGCGCAGGACGTGATGGGCGTGTATCAGAAGAAGAATGTGGGCCTGAAATTCGGCCAGAAGATGAAATTCGCCGGTGCCGCCGTCTATGTCGAATGGGCGATCGAGGAACAGGCGCCGGAGGTGGTGCAGACCGCGCTGGTGGTCGACAAGATCGTCTTCGAGGGGAACAAGAAGCTGTCTGCCGCCGACCTGACGGCCGCGACGAAGCTGCGTCCCGGCTCGACGATCGATCAGGCGGCGATGGCGGCCGATCAGCAGGCGGTGCAGAAGGCTTATCAGGACCATGGTGTCGGCGCGGCGATCCAGGTGGTGCCGTCGCAGCCGGCTGGGGATAACCATGTGGTGCTGACGTATCAGATTACCGAGAAATAAAGGTGATGGACGCGGGGCGGGGCTGTTGGCCGCGCTTCGCGTCTTTTTTTGGTAGGGCCGTGGCTTGGGCGGGCGGTTTCTCTTGAACGGGCTCTTTGCATTGCGGTTGCTCGGTCCTCATTTATGACGCTGTGCGTCCATAAGACGTTCCGATAACTATATGGAATGCGCCTGAACGCTCTGGTTTGAGGGCCGTTCAGATGAATGGGGCGTTTGGCAGGCCCGTTCTATGAATCCTTTATGACATTGCCTGTCTGCTGCTTCGTTCCGTGCGTGGGAATGCGAAACTGTCGAGATCGTTCATCCTGGCCCGGAGCATCTCTTTCATGTTTCAGATCAACCGACGTTCCTTTCTTTCCCTGACGGGTGGGTTTGCGTTGGCCAGTGCCACCAGCGCGCGGGCGGCGGCGCCGAACCGTCCGCCGATGCGTGCGCATGAGCCATTTACCTTTCTGTTCATCACCGACACGCACCTTCAGCCGGAGCTGAACGCGCAGGTTGGATGTCATGCGGCTTTCGTCAAAGCACGTGGTGTTCCAGCGGATTTCGCCATTCAGGGCGGTGACCATGTTTTCGACGCGCTTGGCGTCAATGCCTCGCGCGCCACGATGCTGCTGGACCTTTACAAGCGTACCGCCGACGATCTGATGCTGCCGGTTCATCATACGATCGGCAATCACGACTGCTTTGGCGTCTATACGAAGAGCGGCGCCGAACCGACCGACCCGATGTATGGCAAGAAGTATTTCGAGGATAATTTCGGCCGTCTTTATTATTCATTCGACCATAAGGGCGTGCATGTCGTCGTGCTCGATTCCATCGGGATCACGGCGGATCGCTCATATGAGGGACGGATCGATGCCCCGCAGATTGCGTGGCTGGCCAATGATCTTGCCGCGCAGCCTGAAGGCACGCCGATTATCGTGGTGACGCATATTCCGCTCGTCACCGCCGTCGAGGACTATGCGGCCCCGCCTGCGACGCCTGCGAAGCATCACGCGCTGAGCGTCGTCAACGCTTACGAGGTTCTTCCCCTGTTCGATCGCTATAATGTCATCGGTGTATTTCAGGGGCATACGCATATTCTGGAGCGTATCGACTGGCACGGCGTGCCCTACATTACCGGCGGTGCCGTCTCCGGCAACTGGTGGCATGGCACGCGTTACGGAACTCCGGAGGGGTTCATGGTGGTGAATGTTGCGAATGGGGCTGTGACGACGCGATATGAGACATATGGCTTTCGGAGTGTCGATCCGCAGAATACGTGAGGAAAGTGGGGGGACTCAGAGTCGGGTGTGGGAGCGGCTGATTGACTTGCGTTTGGAGCGGGTATGTTCGCATTGCAAGCGTGTCCGCTTTCGCTTCCGTTAAGACATTTCGGCTTATTATGTATTTTCTCCGAAGCGGACATTTTCCTACTTGCGCGACTTCGTCCAAACGAGTGGATATCCATAACCAATTCATTAAATTCGAAAAAAGAGCGGCAGAAATATTTATATAACTTATTCTCTCGAACGCAGTTAAGGCTAGCTGCTGAACGAAGAGTACCTGATGATCCAGACCCTCGCCACCGCTGCCGGCACTGATGAAAGTCTTGATGTCCGCAGACTCAATCGGGCGTTGTTCGCCTTATGCGTACTCAACTTCTTCATGGCGGATGTTCAGGCGGGCATAGGTCCCTTTCTGGGCGTTTTCCTTCAGCGTCACGGCTGGCAAACGGGGCCGATCGGAACCATCATGAGTGCGGGAGGCATTGTGGGAATGCTCGCCACCATTCCCGCGGGGGCGCTGATTGATCACACGACGAAAAAGCGGCTGCTCGTCATTGTGGCGGCGCTCTGCACGATTTCTGCCTCTCTTCTTTTGCTGAGTTCGCAATCGGTGCCGGTCGTCACGGTCAGTCAGCTTGCAACCGCTTTGGCTGGAGCCGGGATCGGCCCTCTGATGGCGGGAATAACGCTTGGGATCGTGCGCCAGAAGGGCTTCAACACACAGATCGGTCGTAACCAGGCCTGGAACCATGCCGGCAATATGGTCGGGGCCGGACTTTCCGGCTGGCTGGGGTGGCAGTTTGGCCTCTCAGCGATCTTCTGCCTCGAAGTGGCTTTCGGCTTGTTCGCCATTTCTGCTGTGTTCATGATCCCGGAAAAATCCATCGATCATAAGGCAGCGCGCGGGCTGGACGGTACCGTAGATCATGATGAGAGGAAGGCCGAGGGCCTACAGTCATTTCTACGACATAAGCCTCTCCTTATCCTGGCGATCTGTCTGTGCTTCTTCCATCTGGGCAACGCAGCGATGTTGCCCCTATACGGCATGGCAGTCGTCAGTGCAGGCAAAGGCAATCCGGCCATGTTCACGGCGATGACCGTGATGGTCGCACAGGCCGTGATGATCGTCGTCAGTCTTCTGGCGATGCGCTTCATCAGGGACCGTGGCTACTGGATCGTCCTGCTCATATCGTTTGCCGCCCTGCCATTTCGTGGTCTGATTGCGGGTAGTTTCATCCAGCATTGGGGCGTGTGGCCGGTGCAGATCCTCGATGGTATCGGTGCGGGGCTTCAGAGTGTCGCCGTGCCGGGTCTGGTGGCCAGGCTTCTGAACGGAACCGGACGGATCAATGTCGGACAGGGTGTTGTCATGACCGCGCAGGGAATTGGAGCAAGCCTTTCTCCTGCGCTGGGAGGATGGCTTGCTGAGGATCTTGGATACCCTGCGGCATTCTACATTCTGGGCTGCTTTGCCATCGTATCGCTAGGCCTCTGGATAGGATCCGCATCGACCGTGCGTTCTGCCGACCGGGCGCCTGCATGACCTTTCATCATGAAGCGATCTGGGCGATCGCCATCCTGGCAACAGCTGGAGTCATCATCCGGCCGCTTCGGGTCCCGGAGTGGGTATGGGCAGTCATAGGAGCCGTACTCCTCGTGCTGACGGGACTGATCCCTCTTTCCATGGCGGGTGCCGGCCTCCTGAAAGGTGGCGATGTCTATCTGTTTCTGATTGGCATGATGCTGCTCAGTGAAACGGCACGCGCAAACGGGCTGTTCGACTGGATAGCAACCTGGGCGGTCAATCATGCCGCGGGTTCGACGGTAAAGCTGTTCACACTGGTCTATCTGGCGGGTGTCGTGGTGACGACTTTCATGTCCAATGATGCGACGGCCGTTGTACTGACACCTGCAGTGTTCGCAGCAGCGACCAAGGCAAAAGCTGATCCACTTCCACTGTTGTTTGCCTGTGCACTCGTTGCCAATGCGGCAAGCTTTGTCCTGCCCGTCTCTAATCCAGCAAACCTGGTTCTGTATGACGGCGCACTCCCAGCCCTGGGATCATGGATGGTATCATTCGCGCTACCGTCGCTCTTGGCGATCGTGACGACTTATCTGGTTTTGCGTGGCATGGAACGGACACACCTGCGTCAGGAATGTGCCTCTCAGGTTGAGACCATCCCGTTGACACTGGGAGGCAAGGCGGCTTTTGGCGGGATCGTGTTGACCGCGCTCCTGCTTGTGACGGTGTCCGCATTTGACCGGCCTCTCGGCTTGCCAACAGCGCTTGCCGGCATTGGGACAGCTTTGGGCGTGTCTGCGCTGGCACGACGATCACCAATTGCGCTCATGCGGGATATTTCATGGGGTGTTCTGCCGCTGGTGGGTGGGCTGTTCGTTTTGGTGGCCGCCGTCGAAAGTACTGGGCTGGTCGGGGAGATTGCCCGCCTGCTTCAGCACACCGCCAACGCCAATCCTGTAACCGCTGCCTGGGGCGCGGGTACCCTTTTGGCCTTCATGTCCAACATCATGAACAACCTGCCTGCCGGATTGATCGCCAGTGAGGCAGTCGCGCAAGCTCATGTACCGCGACTGGTGATTGATAACCTCCTGATCGGTGTGGATCTTGGCCCAAATCTTTCCGTAACAGGATCTCTGGCCACAATTCTCTGGTTGCAGGTGATCCGTCGCGGGGGCGAGGACGTTGGGTTTCTACAGTTTCTAAAAATAGGCGCCGTAGCCATGCCGGTTGCGCTCTTTACAGCTCTTGGTGCACGATTTTTAGTCGGGTGAGCGGTCTGTGCGATACTTGCAGCGATTTTCCAGAAGAGGTTCCAGTCTCAGAATTGTCCGTTGATAAAATTTATTTTTCGCCGAAATCCATGAATAGATGCGCTTGCTATCTGTTAAGTAATATCTGTTCCGCGAAAAAAAAGGGATATAGATTTTTCGCCGACTTCGACTGCGTTAAAGTCAGTTCTTCTAGGCTCTGTTAGATCTTGTAGGTTATTCCTATATATGAGGAATGACTGAAAGCAATGCGACACAGATTTTCACCGACGAAGCGTGGGCGGTTTGGGAGCCACTGATCGA
>NZ_JABEQL010000003.1 GCF_014174215.1 Gluconacetobacter tumulicola
GTCGCGCAGGCCGAGGAACTGGCGCGAGGACATCAGCCGCGACAGGTAGTTGGACATGGCGCCGACCGGGGGGGCGATCGACATCTCGTTGTCGTTCAGCACCACGATCAGTCGCCCGGCGCCGGGGCCGGCGACCGAGGCGTTGTTCATCGCCTCGTAGGCCATGCCGGCCGAGATCGAGCCGTCGCCGATCACCGCCACCACGTTGCGCTCGCGGTAGGACGGGTCATGCTCGGCGCGCAGATGGTGCGCCACCGCCATGCCCAGCCCGGCCGAGATCGAGGTGGAGGAATGGGCGGCGCCGAACGGGTCGTATTCGCTCTCGCTGCGGCGGGTGAAGCCCGACAGGCCGCCGGGCTGGCGCAGGGTGCGCACGCGCTCGCGCCGGCCGGTGAGGATCTTGTGCGGATAGGCCTGGTGGCCGACATCCCAGATGATCCGGTCGTCGGGGGTGTCGAACACCGCGTGCAGTGCCACCGTCAGCTCCACCACGCCCAGCGAGGCACCCAGATGGCCGCCGGTGGTCGACACCGCGTCCACCGTCTCGGCCCGCAATTCCTCGGCCAGTTGGCGGAGCTGGTCCACCGACAGGTTGCGCAGGTCGCGCGGGGCGCTCACCCGGTCCAGAAGCGGAAAGCGGCCCATCGTCGGAATCGCGTCCGGGAGCTCGGTGCTGGTCTTGTCTTCGGCCATGGTCTTCAGCTCCTGCGATCGACGACGTAACGGATCAGGTCCCGCAAGCGGTCGGCTTCGGGTCCGAAGATATCAAGATGGGCTTCCGCCTGTTCGGCCACACGCCGCGCCTCGCGCGCCGCGCCATCGACCCCCAGCAGGGCGACATAGGTGGATTTGCCCGCCGCCTGGTCCTTGCCGGCGGTCTTGCCCAGCTCCTCGGCGCTGGCCGTCGCATCCAGCACGTCGTCGGCGATCTGGAAGGCGGCGCCCAGGTCACGCCCATAGGCGGCAATACGGGCGCGCACCGTCAGGTCCGCCTGCCCGAGAAGCGCCCCGGCCTCGGCCGCGTAGCGGATCAGGCAGCCGGTCTTGAGCGCGTGCAGGCGCTCGACCTCCGGCAGGGACAGCGAACGGCCTTCGCCTTCCATGTCGATCATCTGACCGCCCACCATGCCGGCAGCGCCGGATGCGGCGGCCAGGGCGGCCACCAGGCGGATGCGAATGGTCGCATCGGGGTGGGTCGCCTCGTCGGCCAGGATCTCGAACGCCATCGTTTGCAGCGCGTCGCCGGCCAGGATGGCGGTCGCTTCGTCGAACTTGCGGTGCGTCGAGGGCTGGCCACGGCGCAGATCGTCGTCATCCATCGCCGGCAGGTCGTCATGCACCAGCGAATAGGCATGCAACATCTCGA
Source organism: Gluconacetobacter tumulicola (assembly GCF_014174215.1). GTDB lineage: Bacteria > Pseudomonadota > Alphaproteobacteria > Acetobacterales > Acetobacteraceae > Gluconacetobacter > Gluconacetobacter tumulicola. The sequence continues at coordinate 1,367 of NZ_JABEQL010000003.1, forward strand.
CCGAGGCCGCGACGCGATAGGACCGGGCGTCGTCCACGTCGAACAGGCTGGCGACTTCGGCCGTCAGGTAGCCGCGCAGGCGCTTGCCGCCACCCAGTGTGGCGTAACGCATGGCGTCGATAACGCGGCCCTCGGCGCCCGGTACGGGGGGCAGCAGGCGGTCGATCGCGGCTTCGACGGCCGTGGCCCGTGTCGACAGGGAAGACCGCAGCAGGCTGGCGCGGTCCGCGGTCTGCCCTGTCCGGGCGGTCGCTGTTGTGTGGCTCATCGGTACGTCAATCCATCGATTTCGTCTCCAGCGCGCCATCGGCACGCTGGATGATCGCCTGAACGCGGGCATCGGCCTCGTTCAGCTTGCTCTCGCAGTGTCGTCTCAGGGCCGCCCCACGCTCGTAGGATGCGATGGCATCCTGGAGGCGAAGCTGTCCGCCTTCGAGCTTGCGCACGATGTCCTCGAGCTGCGCGAGGGCATCCTCGAAGGAAAGCTGGGACAGATCTTCCGTCATGGGTGCGGTTCTTCCATCATGAGGCGCAGGAATTACTCCCAGGTGGCCGCTTCTGCCAAGGGCATAGGGCGGATAGGGGGATTTTGTGCCACCTGTGGCATTTAGGGCACGTCTTTGGAACGAACAGGCAAGTATCGCGTCCTAACTGGCTGCCGGCGCTTCGGGCCGGCGTCGAATCACGAAGGACAGCACGCCGCCATCCTCGCCAAAGGCGATCAGGGCATGACCCGTTTCCCGGCAGAATGCCTGGAAATCCGCGACGCTGGCCCGGTCGGTCGCGATCACGCGCAATCGGTCGCCCGGCTGCATGCCACGCAGCGCCCGGTTGGCCTTGAGAACGGGCAGGGGGCAGCTCAGCCCTTTGACGTCGAGCAGCGTCTCGCTCATGGCAGCGGGCTCCGGAAGCGGCAGCGGATCGCGAACCCTCTGCCTCGGGGTGACTTTACGGCACGGAAGCTCGCACCATAGAAGAAATGGCGACCATGGAAAATATCACGGCTGACGGGATGGGTATGACCGGCTATCGGATCGGAATCGATTTTGGCGGAACGAAGATCGAAATCGCGGCACTGGCCCGCGCGGACGGCAGGGAGCTGGTGCGGCGACGCATCGCCAATCCAGGACATTATGCCGGCGCGGTGACGGCCATCCGCGACCTCGTCGCCGGGATGGATGCCGAACTGGGCAGCACGGGCACTGTCGGGATCGGCATTCCGGGCTCGATCAGTCCCGAAAGCGGCCTGATCAAGAACGCGAACGCGACCTGGCTGAACAACCAGCCCTTCGGGCGCGACCTGACCGAAGCCGTCGGCCGAGAGGTCCGGGTCGAAAACGATGCCAATTGCTTTGCCCTGTCCGAGGCCGTGGATGGCGCCGGCGCCGGCCGCCGCGTCGTGCTGGGCGTGATTCTCGGCACAGGAATGGGCGGCGGACTGGTCGTGGACGGCAAGCTGCTGACCGGCGCGCACCATATCGCCGGCGAATGGGGGCATATTCCGCTGCCCTGGCCGCGAATCACGGAAATGCCGTTCCCCAAATGTTTCTGCGGCAATGAGGGCTGCCTGGAACGATTCCTGAGTGGACCGTCCCTGGCACAGGACTGGAAGGGGCCGGGCCATCGCGACACCGCGGGAATCGAGGCAGCGGCCGAGGAAGGGGACATCGCCGCCATCGGCGCGCTGGACCGCTATGTGGACCGCTTGGCGCGGGCCTGCGCCATGGCGATCAACTTCCTGGACCCGGATGTCATCGTGCTGGGCGGCGGCGTGTCCAACCTGCTGTCGATCTATGCCCGGGTGCCCCTGCTGATGCCGCGCTACGTCATCACGCCGCAATGCAATACGCCCGTCATCCGCAACCGGCACGGCGACAGTTCCGGCGTGCGCGGCGCCGCCTGGCTGTGGTCGGCGGACGAGGCCACATCGTAATCGGCGCAACGTATCTCAGCGGTGGCGGAGCGGCCGTGAAGGCCGCCTGCCGAAACACAGCAAACGCGCACTGGTGAGCGAGAGCGGCCCGGAGGGCCGCGCCGTCGTGTGTTTCCGAACCATCGGAGCGGAGCGGCCTGATGGGCCGAGAGCCCCGAGGCCGAACGCGCGTCGGATCGCTACCAGCGCGTTTACCGACCCAAACTCAATCGTCGGACTGGGTGGGGAGAACCCGTTCGGGGCGGAACCCGGTCGCGACCACATATAGCTCGCTCGATTCCTTGCGGCTGGCCGGCGGCTTGGCATGGCGCACGGTCGCAAAGGCGTGCTTCATCGGTTCCAGCATCTGCTTCTCCGACCCGCCCTGGAAGACCTTGGCGACGAACGTGCCGCCTGGCGCCAGCACCTTCAGCGCAAAATCCAGGGCCAGCTCCGCCAGGCCGAGGATACGCAGATGGTCGGTCGGTGCATGCCCGGTGGTATTGGGCGCCATGTCGGACAGGACCAGATCGGCCGGGCCGCCCAGCAGCTCCGTCAGCCGGTCCGGCAGGTCTGGGTCGTTGAAATCGCCCTCGAGAATCGTCGCGCCGGCCACGGGATCGACCGGCAGCAGGTCGACGCCGACGACATTGCTCGCGCCACGCTTGACGGCAACCTGCGTCCATCCGCCCGGGGCGGCACCCAGATCGACCACCCGCATGCCGGGGCGGATCAGGTGAAAGCGGTCATCCAGTTCGATCAGCTTGAAGGCCGCGCGCGACCGCCAGCCCTGCTTGCGGGCGGCCTGCACATAGGGATCGTTCAATTGCCGGTTGAGCCAGCGCTGCTGGGCCGTCGTCCGGCCACGGGCGGTGCGCAGGGAGACGGCCTGGCTCCGGGTAGCGCGCGCCGCGCCCGAATCCGCCGCCGCGTTGCCGCCGCCGGGGTTTGAACTGCTGCTGAGGGCCTTGCCGGGAACCCGTGACTTGCCGTTGCCGGACGGGGGACGCCGCTTCATGGAAGCGGTGCCCCCATTGCCGGCGGGCGGGACGAAGCAAAGGGCAGGGGGCCTGGTGACGGCGACAGGGCCATACTGGTCGAATCGTTGATCATGCGCAGCAGCATACCATCACGCAGGCCGCGATCGGCCACCATGATTTCCGGCACCGGCCATACGCGGTGGATCGCCTCGAAGATCGCGCAGCCCGGCATGACGTACTGGGCCCGGTCCGGACCGACGCACGGGTGCTGGCTCAATCCGGCCGGCCCCATGGCGGCCAGGGTGCGAATCGCCTCAAGGGCCGGTCCGGCCTCCAGAATCGTGCCGTCCACCGCTGTCCTGCTGTAGCGGGTGAGCGACAAGGCGATGCTGGCCAGGGTCGTGACGGTGCCGCTGGTGCCGATCAGGCTGACATTGTCGCGGCTGATCTCGCGGCGGATGCAATGCACCGCCTCGAACGCACGCAGCTGGTTGGCGATCTGCTCGACCATCCGCTGGTAGCCCTGTTCGCTGAACGCGCTCTCGCCGAACTGCTCCGCCTGGGTGATCACACCCGCCGGCAGGCTGAGATAGCCGCTGAGATCCTGGCGGCGCGTATGGCGGTCGGTGCGGACCCAGGCGATTTCGGTCGAACCACCGCCGATATCGAACAGCAGCGCGCGGGTGCGGGTGGGGGATACCCGGTCGTCGTGCAGCAGCGCCGAACAGCTTTCCATCGCCAGTTCGGCTTCCTCGCGCGACGAGATGACGGTAATGTCCAGCCCGGTCTCGCGCCGCGCGCGCTCGATGAACGCGGCGCCGTTGCCCGCACGGCGGCAGGCCTCGGTCGCGACGGCGCGATAGCGGTACAGACGGCGGCGCTCCATGCGCATGGCGCAGACCCGCAATGCCTCGATGGTGCGGTCCATCGCATGCGGGCTGAGTTCCCCAGTCCGTTGCAGGCCTTCGCCCAGACGAACGATGCGGTTGAAGCTGTCGACGACACGAAAGCCATCGGCGTGGGGGGCGGCGATCATCAGCCGGCAATTGTTCGTGCCTAGGTCGATCGCCCCGAACATGCCCGGCATGCTGCGATTCGCCCTGAATCCCGAATCACGGGGGAGTCGCCTTGCCTCCTGGCCATCGCGCCAGGACATCGTATTGTCCATCGGACGGTCCCTTCGCCACACCGTATATAGCATATAGTGTGTGCTGACCCGCACGCAGGGCAAGACAAATATGTCAGATTGCAAAAACAGCACGGAAAGGTGCTTGTCAGGCCGTACGGCCGATGCTATCAGCCCCTCACCGCACGGCACTAAGCCCGGTCACCCGGTTGGGGGATAGTTTAGCGGTAGAACTACCGGCTCTGACCCGGTCAGCCCTGGTTCGAATCCAGGTCCCCCAGCCAATATTTTCCTTTAAATCGCCAGATAAACTACGCCGCTCGATCAGGAATCCCATGCACGGATTTCATTGAGACCGAGCAGACGTTCCTGCTGCCATGCCTGGTCTTGTACCGGATCTCGTCGTTCGCCGTTCAGCGACGGAATTCGGGACCTTACGGCCTACCATCGCGGCGGCGCGCAACCCTGCTCCAGATCGGCCGGGAAGCAGTCGGATACCGCGTCCGCGCAGGAGCATTCCAAGACTGGTTTCGGCGCTTCAGGTTTTGGAACTGAAAGATTGGCTATCGGATCATATGATTGGCCTGCACAATGCGCCGTCTGGATGGCCTGACCACCCAACCGAGATTTTCACGCTCCGATAAATCGACCGCGCCAATACAAAGTAAAAATCAAAGTAATTACATAATAAGAAAGCCGTTTAATATATATTATGCCAATTAATACTTTAAAAACGAGATATTCCCAATGGATTTGAGCAGTAAAAAGAAAATATTTGCGCAAAATTACTGACTATCCTTGAGATCGCCGGTCGGGACGGCGCAGCCGGTAGGTCAGCGCTTCGGCAACATGTGGCTGGGTCGTTTCCGTTTCCGCCGCCAGGTCGGCGATAGTGCGCGCCACGCGCAGCAATCGCGTGAAACCGCGCGCCGACAGGCGCAACCGGTCGGCGGCACGCACCGCATAATCGCGGGCGGTCGTGCTGATAGGGAACAGGTCGGGCGAGGCCTCGGCATTGGTCAGCCCGTCCTGGCGAGCGGCTTGGATCGTGCGCGCGGCCGCAACGCGCTGCGCCACCACGGCGCTGCTTTCGCCCGTCGGCAGACCCGCCAGTTCGGCGGGCGAAACCGGTTCGACATGCACGGTCATATCCATCCGGTCCAGCATGGGTCCGGAGATGCGGGCCGTATAATCCTCGCCGCAACGCGGCGCCTTGCGGCATTCCTGCGTGGCATCTCCCAGATAGCCGCAACGGCACGGATTCATGGCCGCGACCAGTTGAAACCGGGCAGGGTAGGTGACGTGTCCCGACGCCCGGGCCACCGTGATGGTCCCGGTTTCGATCGGTTGGCGTAGGGCCTCCAGTGCCGGGCGGGAAAATTCCGGCAGCTCGTCCAGAAACAGCACGCCGCGATGGGCCAGGCTGACTTCGCCAGGCTTTATCCGGCTGCCGCCACCCACCAGCGCAACCTGGCTGGTCGAATGATGCGGATCGCGAAAGGGCGGCCGAAAAATGGGCAACCCCATGGGGAGCTGGCCGGAAATGCTGTGAATCCGGCTGATCTCCAGAATCTCAGCACTCGTCAGGTCGGGCAACAGCGAGGGGAGGCGCGCCGCCAGCATCGATTTGCCGGCACCTGGCGGGCCAGTCATCAACAGCGAATGCGCGCCCGCCGCCGCGATTTCCAACGCCCGTCGCGCCGTTTCCATGCCGCGCACATCTGCCAGGTCCGGCCCGCTTGCCAGGTCGAACGGCAGGCGGGCCGGCATTTCGACCGACGGCAGGACCTGTTCGCCGGTCAGATGGTTCACCAGCGCCAGCAGGCAGTCCGCCGCAACGATGTCCAGACCTTCGCCAGCCCAGCGCGCCTCAGCCCCTTGCTGCGCACCGCAGATCAGGCCGCGCGACTGGTCCACCGCGCTCAGGGCCGCGGGCAATACGCCCGGGACCGGATTGATCCGGCCATCGAGCGACAATTCGCCGATCGCCCCATAGCGTCCGCTTTCCTCGGGTGGAACGACCGCCATTGCCGTCAGCAGGGCCAGCGCGATCGGCAGGTCGAAATGCGATCCTTCCTTGACGATATTCGCGGGTGCGAGATTGACCACGATCCGCTTGGCCGGCAGCGCCAGGCCCATGGCCGCCAGCGCCGCACGCACACGCTCGCGCGCCTCGGCCACAGCCTTGTCGGCCAGGCCGACGATCAGGAAGGATGGCAGGCCCGACGCAAGCTGCACTTCGACCCGCACGGGAATGGCGTCGATGCCCGACAGGGCGAAGCCCAGCACGGAAGAAATGGTCATGCGGCTCCAATCGCCGGAAAATCCTCTATGATGATGTTGTAGCGCAGAAAGCCGCCCGCGAAACCCCATGGCCGCGCCGACCGTGGCACGGATATAAGTTGGCATAATATATATTATACGACTTTCGGCAGTCAGCGCCGGATGGGAACGCTGCGCCGCGAGCTCGCGCTTCAGGAAGCCTTCTTCCGCGTTCCATGCCCGTTCGGTCGGCGTGTTGCGCGTCGAGGTGCTGATTCTGGTGGTGAGACCGCTGGTGATATCCCTTCAACGGGATCGCGTGGCGTGATCCGGTTCCACACATCCAGCGCGGCGATCTTGTAAGCCTCAGCAAAGGTCGGATAGTTGAACGTCGCTTCGATGAAATATTCGACGCTGCCGGCAAAATTCAGGACCGCCTGACCGATATGGATCAGTTCGGTCGCCCCTTCCCCCACAATATGCACGCCCAGAAGCCGGTGCCCCTCCAGCGCGACGACGAGCTTCAGGAATCCCTCCGTCTTGCCCATGATGACGCCGCGCGAGGTCTCGCGGAACCGGGCGATACCGGTCTCGTAAGGGATCTTCCGCGCCCGGGTTTCCTCCTCCGACAGGCCGACGGTGGAGATTTCGGGCACCGCATAGATGCCGTAGGGAAAGAATTTCGGCGCGGGCGGCACAGGCTGACCGCAGGCATGGCAGGCGGCGATGCGTCCCTGTTCCATCGAGGTGGAGGCCAGTGCGGGAAAGCCGATAACGTCTCCGGCGGCGTAAATATTCGGAATTTCGGTCTGGAACGTGATCGGATCAACCGTCAGGCGCCCGCGCGCGTCGGACGTCAGTCCGGCGGCCTCCAGGTTCAGGGCATCCGTGGCGCCCTGTCGGCCGCCTGTATAAAGCAGCAGATCCGCACGCACGCGCCGCCCGCCCTCCAGGATGGCCACGGGCTGCTCCGCTTCGATCACGATCGATTCCACCGTGCTGCCAAGGCGGAAATTGACACCGCGATCGCGCAGTTGATGCACGAATTCCTCTACGGTCTCATGGTCGATGAATTCCAGCACATGCTCGCGCTGGTCCACGATCGTCACGCGCACACCCAGCGCGCTGAAGATCGTTGCGTATTCAATGCCGATGACGCCCCCGCCGATCACGGTCAGCGAACGTGGCAGGCATGTCAGGCGGGTCATGCCGTCGCTATCGATGATATGGGCATCATCGAAAGGTACATAGGCAGGCCGGTGCGGCACCGAGCCCACGGCAATGACGATGGCACGCCCCCGCACCCGTTGCTCCGTGCCCTCTTCCCCGCTGATCGACAGCGTGTGGCGATCGAGAAAGCGTGCCACCCCGTGGACCACGACGATGTCGTTGCGGGCGAACTGGTGCTCCAGCACCTCGACCTCTCCCTGGATCGTCTTGATCAGCCGCGTACTCAAATCCTGTGCGTCGATGGATTTCTTTACGCAGTAATTGTGCCCGTAGATGCCGCGTTCCCGCCAGCCGGTCAGGTTCAGGATCGTCTCGCGCAACGTCTTGGACGGGATGGTCCCAGTATGAACCGACACCCCGCCCACCTGGTCTTGCCGTTCGATCACCAGCACGGAGCGCCCGAACTTCGATGCCTGGACCGCCGCCCGCCGCCCCGACGGGCCGGAACCGATGACCATCAGATCGTAATCATACGCGATTGTCATGACGCTCGGCCCCAAACGTACCCGCCACGGGGCACCTGACATGGGCATGACGCCGGCATCGCCTGCCAGGTTGCCTTGTCATTCATCATGTGACGGCAAGATCCACCCGCCGGCCGCCCTGCCCCGCATCGGTATCGGATACTCAGAACTCCTCGTAACGGGTGGGGTCCTGATCGAAGGTCCGGCCGTCGGGCCGTGCGAGCGTCGCGATGTCCGCCATGTCTTCGGCGCTCAATTCGAAATTGAACACCGAGAGATTTTCAATCTGCCGTGCCGGGCTGGCCGCCTTTGGCAACGATACGGCACCGAGCTGGACATGCCAGCGCAGGATCACCTGCGCCGCCGTCCGCCCGACCCTGCCGGCAATTTTCTGGATAACCGGGTCCTGCATCAGGTGGTTGGCACGGCCAAGCGGGCTCCAGGCTTCGGTCACGATACCCAGCGACCGGTCGAATGCCAATTGCTCATGCTGCGGGAAATAGGGGTGCAGTTCGATCTGGTTGATGACTGGGATCACGCCGCTGTCCCCGATGATCCGCTTCAGATGCTCCGGCAGGAAGTTGCAGACGCCGATCGCGCGCACCAGCCCGCGTTTCCGCGCCTCGACCAGCGCGCTCCAGGCTTCGGAATACAGGTCCTTGCTGGGGTTCGGCCAGTGGATCAGGTAAAGGTCATAATAATCGAGCTGTGCCCGGTAGAGCGATTCTTCGACCGTCGCGATGGCCTCGTCGAAACGGTGGTGGCGGCCCGGCAGTTTCGAGGTGACGACCAGTTCATGGCGCGGCACGCCGGCCTTGCGGATTGCAGCGCCGACCGCGCCCTCATTTTCGTAATTGAAGGCGGAATCCAGCAGCCTGTACCCATTGCGGATGGCCGAGACCATCCCTTCGACGCCGGATGAGCCGTTCAGCATGTAGGTCCCGAAGCCGATGGCCGGAATGGCGCCACCATCGTTCAATTTCAGCTCGGGAACAGCGATCTTGCTCATTCGGAAACTCCTTGCGCGTATCAGTTCACCAGGTGGGCGGCATTCAGCCTTTCCATTCCCAACGAGGGAGCGGAAGGGCTGTTCCCCCCCCCGCAGGGCCGCTGAACAGCTTGACAGGCGCACGATCACCCGGAAGGCATGATTCATGAACGCCCTCGGCCTTTTTGCCCTCCTCGCGACGCTGTCCACGCTGTTCAGCGTTGTCAACCATCGGACGCTGCGCCTGCCGATGACGATCGGGGTGCTGGTGATCTCGCTGGCCGTATCGCTGGCGATCATGGTGCTGGACCCGTTGATCCCCTCCCATGACCTCCACCTGATTCCCCGTTCGCTGCTGGGGGCGATCGACCTGCCCAGGACATTGCTGGACGGCGCACTGTCGTTGCTGCTGTTCGCCGGAGCGATGCAGGTCGATCTGCACCATATGTTTTCGCGCACCGCGTCCGTCACTGCCTTGGCGGTGCTGGGCACGGTCTTTGCGGTCGGTCTGCTGGCCGTGTCCGCCTGGTGTGTCTTCCCGCTGTTCGGGCCGCCGGTGCCGTTCGTGTGGTGCGTGGTGCTGGGTGCGATCCTGGCGCCGACCGACCCGGTATCGGTCGTGAGCATGCTGCGGCGGCTGGGGCTGCCTGCGCCGCTACAGGCAATCTTCGCCGGAGAAAGCCTGTTCAACGACGGCGTCGGGGTGGTGATCTTCGGTGTCATGATCGGGCTGGCGACTGGCGACACCACTTCCCTGTCGGCAGCCGATATCGCGACCCGCTTCCTGTTTCAGGCCGTCGGTGGCGGCCTGCTGGGTGCGCTGACGGGCTGGATCGCGCTACGCCTGGTCCGGGGCGTCGATGATGCGCATATCGACCTTCTGGCCACGCTTGCCCTGGCCTCGGGCACATTCGCGCTGGCCAATCACCTGCACCTGTCCGGGCCGATCGCCGTGGTCGTGGCCGGCATGAGCCTGGGCACGCGTTACGGCCACGCTGCGATACAGGACCATTCGCGCACCGAGCTTCTGGCATTCTGGTCCATGGTCGACGAGATGCTGAACGTCCTGCTCTTCCTGCTGATCGGTTTCGAAATCCTCGAGATCACGCCGCACCTTTCCTCCCTGCTGGCGACACTGGCCATCATTCCGCTGTCGATTGCCGCGCGCGGACTCAGCGTGCTGGGCGCGACGCTGCCGGTCTATCTCCGCAACCGCGATCGCTGGCGGGCACTGGTCGTTCTGACATGGGGCGGCTTGCGGGGCGGGATTTCGGTCTCGCTGGCGCTCGGCCTGCCGGCCGGGGCGTTGCGCGACACGCTGCTGCCGGTCTGTTATGGGGTGGTGATGTTCACCATCCTCGTCCAGGGATTGACGATGGAACGTGTGGTCGGACGCCTGTATCCCGCCGCGGCGGAACAGGATGATCACGGATCAGTGACGACCAGACGATAGCCGATCCCGGTTTCCGTCACGATATGGGCCGGCCGTTCGGGATCGGCTTCCAGCTTCTGTCTGATCTGGCGGATATAGACCCGCAATTGCTGCACGTCGCCGCCCGCCCCCCAGAGCTGGCCCAGGATATGCCGGTGGGTCAGCACGCGGCCGGCATGCTGCACCAGCAGTCGCATGATGTCCCATTCGCGCGGCGACAGCCTGATTTCCTGCCCATCGCGGAATATATGCCGCCGCACAAGATCGACGCTCAGATCTCCTGAGATGAAGACCGGCGTTGTCCCCTCCTTTTGTAACCCGTGACGCAGCGCCGTGCGCAGCCGGGCGACCAGTTCGGCCATGCTGAATGGCTTGGTGACATAATCGTCCGCCCCGAGTTCCAGCGCGGCCACTTTGCCGCGTTCGTCCCCGCGCACCGACAGCACGACGATCGGCAGGCTAGAACCGCCGCCGCGCAGGCGGCGGATGACCTCCATCCCGTCCATGTCCGGCAGACCCAGATCCAGCAGCATGATGTCCGCCCTGCCCTCCCGCGCCTGTTCCAATCCCGACGCACCGGTTTCGGCCTCCATGGTCCGCCAGGATTGCGCGCCCAGACTGGTCCGCAGCAGGCGCCGGATCGCGGGCTCGTCATCCACGATCAGCACGCATGGGTCGCTCATGGGGCTTTTTCCTCCGTCAGGGAGAAAGATATCATGAATTCGGCGCCGCTCCGATCGTGACGGTTGCCGGCGCCGATCGTGCCCCCCATCGCCTCGATGAAACCGCGCGCGATCGCCAGCCCCAGCCCGGTTCCCGGCCGCGACCGGTCGGCGGCGTGCAGGCGGGCGAATTTGCTGAAGACCCGGTCGGGGTCCTGTACGGGCAGTCCGGGCCCCTCGTCGCGCAAGCATATATGCAGGCGACCATCCACACGGGCGACGTCGATCTCGATCCGTGTGCCCGGCGGTGTGTATTTCGCGGCATTGTCCAGCAGGTTGAACAGGGCCTGTTCCAGAAGCACATCGTCCAGCAGCAGCAGTGGCAGGTCCCGATCGATCTGAAGCGTGACCGTATGCCGGACGAGCATCCGTGCCGCGCGCGCCAGCGCGCTGCCCACGACCTCGCCGAGATCGACCTGCTCTTTTCGTGGCGCCAGCCCCCCGGCTTCCAGCCGCGTCATGTCCAGCAGGTTAGCTACAAAACGGTTCAGGCGTTCCGCCTCGTCGCGGATGGTGGCGATCAGATCGTGGCGGTCTCCGGCCGACAGCAATGCGTCATAGCTGTCAAGGCTGGATGCCGCCCCCAGGATCGAGGCCAACGGCGTACGCAGATCATGCGAGATCGAGGTCAGCAGGGCGCCGCGCAGCTTTTCGGTTTCCGCATGCAGGCGTGCGCGGTCCAGATCCTCGGCCAGTGTGATGCGCTCGATCGCCACCGCTGCCTGATCGCCCAGCGCATCGAGCAGTCTCTGCTGTTCGGGGTCCAGCAGCGGGCCAGACCGGTCGGCATCCAGACCGATCACCGCGACGGGCCCGTGCCCGGTACGCAGCGGTACGAACAGCCGGCGCGCGCCGGGAAGATTATCGGAATCCCGCCCCGCCGTGCGATCGTGGCGCCAGGCCCAGGTCGCCGCCGCCAGATCAGACGGGCCCAACGCCTCGCCCGGTGTGTAGGACGCTGTGACATGCAGCGCGTCGCCACCTGGCAGCAGGATGACCGCGTTCATATCCAGCATCGTCGCAATCTGGTGGCAGGTGGTCCACAGCAGCTCGTCCATCGTGACGATACCGGCCAGCTTGCGGCTGAACTGGTACAGCGCCTCGGTGATCTCGGCCCGATGGCGGGCGACGACGGCCTGGCTGCGCACGCGCGCGCCCAGATGGCTGGCGATGACCGACGTGGCGAAGAAGAAGACCAGGGCAACGACATTATCCGGTGCCACGATGGTGAACGTATAGAGCGGCGGCAGGAAGAAGAAATTGAAGCAGAGCATCGCCAGGACGGAAGCCCAGAGCGAGGGCCATAACCCGTGCGCCACCGCCACCCAGAGGATGCCCGTCAGGAACACCAGCGAGACATTGTTCACCGCCAGCCCCTGCCGCAGCGCCATCGCCACCCCCAGGGCCATGGCGATGATGCCGGAACCGGACAGGAATGGCCCGATACTGCGCTTTGCCCGCGGGCGGGCCGCGCCCAGCTCGGCCTCATCGTCCGATGCGGCGCGCACCACATGGATCGGGATCTGTCCGTCCGACTGGATCAACTGACCGGTCGTCGAACGCCATGCCCAGGGAAAGACCCAGTCGAGCCACGGAAGAGGCGTGGGGCGTCCGGCAATGATCTGCGTGACGTTATGCGTCCGCGCATAGGCCAGGGCATCAGTCGCCACATCCTGTCCTGGGATCGTGACGGTTTCAGCCCCCATCGACTGTGCCAGATGCATGCGCGCGGCCATGCCGGCGCGGGCGTCGTTACCGATATCGCGGTTGGTTTCGACATGCAGCACGATCCATGGAGCATGGAAGCGATCGGCCAGCCGCTTGGCATAGCGCAGCAGGCTGGCGTCACGGTCCTGCAGCGTCAGGCAAACCATGATGCGTTCGCCGGCCGCCCAAGGCCCGGCGATCGCATTGGCCTTCATATGGTCGACCAGTTGAGCATCGACCTGCTGGGCAGTCTGGCGCAAGGCCAGTTCGCGCAGCGCCGTCAGGTTTCCCGGCGAGAAATAATGCAGTACCGCCCGCCCGGCGGTCTGCGGGGCATAGATCTTGCCGTCCCGCATACGTTGCAACAGGTCGGTGGGAGTCAGGTCGATCAGTTCGATCTCGTCCGCGCGGTTCAGCACTATGTCGGGCACGGTCTCGCGCACCCGGACATGGGTGATGCTGGCGACGACGTCATTCAGGCTTTCCAGATGCTGGATATTGACCGTGCTGAGAACGTCGATCCCCGCCTCCAGCAATTCCTCGACATCCATCCAGCGTTTGGGGTGGCGCGATCCCGGCACGTTTGTATGCGCCAGTTCGTCAACCAGGACGATCCGTGGATGGCGCGCCAGGATCGCGTCCAGGTCCATTTCCCATAATGTTTGGCCACGATAAGGCACCGCGCGGCGGGGAACGCTTTCCAGCCCTTCAAGCAGAGCGGCGGTTTCCGGGCGGTCGTGTGTTTCCACCAGCCCCACCACGACATCGCTTCCGTCGCGCGCCATCTGGTGCGCAACGGTCAGCATCTCGAACGTCTTGCCCACCCCCGGTGCCGCGCCGAGGAATATCTTCAGATGACCGCGCTGCCGCGTCCCGGTCAGTTTTTCCGTCTGCCGCAACAGGGCGTCCGGATCGGGGCGGTCAGTCCGGTCATCCATATCTACTGTACCGCATCAAGGGCGAGGTTGAGCGCCAGCACGTTGACATGGGGCTCGCCCAACCAGCCCATCATCGGTTGCCGGATCATCTGCACCACCAGGTCATGCACGCGCATCTCGGGCAGATGGCGGGCCAGGGCCACACGACGCACCTGGAAGAACGCGGCCTCGGGCGAGATGTCGGGGTCCAGCCCGCTGGCCGATGTCGTCACGAGGTCGGCCGGGATCTTCCACCCCTCGCGGATCGCATCGGGATTGTCGGCCCCGATCGCCACCGCGCCGGCGCTGACCCGCGCGACAAGGGATCGGGAGGTCGGCCCGAGATTGGAGCCCACGGACACCGCCGCGTTATAGGGCGTCGGCACCGATTTCGATGGATCGGCCGGGTCAACGCCGCTGGTCGCCGAGGGGCGTGGATGGAAATAGCGGTCGGACGTGAAGTTCTGGCCGATCAGGGCCGAGCCGACCGGATGGCCGTCGCGGATGATGATGCTGCCCTGAGCCTGATGCGAAAACACCAGATTGGCGACCGCCGTCAGGCCAAGCGGATAGGCCAGCCCGGTCAGGATCGACAGAAGAGCGAACAGGACCAGTGCGGGACGGATATGACGTATCATGGTCATGTTATCCTCATACAAGACCAAAGCTGGTGACCAGCATGTCGATCAGCTTGATGCCGACGAAGGGGGCAACCAGCCCACCCAGGCCGTAGACGAGAAGATTGCGCCGCAGCAGCGCCTCGGCGCCCACAGGCCGGTAATGCACGCCCCGCAGCGCCAGGGGAATCAGCGCGACGATGATCAGCGCGTTGAAGATGATCGCGGACAGGATCGCGCTTTGCGGCGTGACCAGATGCATGATGTTGAGCGCCCCCAACTGCGGATAGAAGCCGATGAACATCGCCGGGATGATCGCGAAATATTTCGCGACATCATTGGCGATGGAGAAAGTCGTCAGCGCGCCCCGGGTCATCAGCAGCTGCTTGCCGATCCCCACGATCTCGATCAGCTTGGTCGGGTCGCTGTCCAGATCGACCATATTTCCTGCCTCGCGCGCCGCCATGGTGCCGGTATTCATCGCCACGCCCACATCGGCCTGGGCCAGGGCGGGCGCGTCGTTCGTGCCGTCGCCGCACATCGCCACCAGCTTGCCGTCTGCCTGTTCCCTGCGGATCAGCGTCAGCTTCGCCTCGGGTGTCGCCTGGGCCAGGAAATCGTCTACCCCGCTTTCCGCCGCGATCGCCGCCGCCGTCAGCGGGTTGTCGCCGGTGATCATCACGGTGCGGATCCCCATCCGGCGCAGTTCGGCGAAGCGCTCTCGGATGCCGCCCTTCACCACGTCCTTCAGATGCACCACGCCCAGCAGGCGCCCGCCATCGACCACGGCCAGCGGGGTACCGCCGCCACGGGCGACCGTTTCGGCGATGTCGCGCAGCGCGCGTTCGGCTGGTCCAGGCGGCACGGTGGCCAGCACGCTGTCCACCGCGCCCTTGCGGATCTGGCGGGTCCCGATGTCGACGCCGCTCATACGCGTCTGCGCGGTGAAGGGCACGAAATGCGCGTCCAGCGCATGCATCTCCCGACCGCGAATGTCGAAGCGTTCCTTGGCCAGCACGACGATCGACCGGCCCTCCGGCGTCTCGTCCGCCAGCGAGGCAAGTTGCGCGGTATCGGCCAGCTCCCGCGCCATGATCCCTGGCACCGGTATGAAATCGGCCGCCTGGCGATCGCCGATGGTGATCGTCCCGGTCTTGTCCAGCAGCAGCGTATCGACATCACCCGCCGCCTCTACCGCGCGTCCTGACATGGCCAGCACGTTGAAACGGATCAACCGGTCCATGCCCGCAATGCCGATCGCGGACAGAAGGCCGCCGATGGTCGTGGGAATAAGCGTCACAAACAGCGCAACCAGGATCAGCACGCTGATATGCCCACCCGCGTAGGCGGCGAAGCTGGGGATGGTCGCGACCGCGAAGATGAAGATCAGCGTCATGCCCGCCAGCAGGATCGTCAGCGCGATCTCGTTCGGTGTCTTCTGCCGCTGCGCCCCTTCGACCAGCGCAATCATCCGGTCCAGGAACGTCGATCCCTGGGCGGCGGTGATCCGCACGATGATCCAGTCGGACAGCACGCGGGTACCTCCGGTCACCGCCGAACGATCGCCGCCACTCTCGCGAATCACAGGCGCGGATTCGCCCGTGATCGCGGATTCGTCGACCGAGGCGATGCCGTCGATCACCTCTCCGTCGCTCGGGACGAAATCGCCGGCTTCCACCAGTACGACATCACCGGGTTGCAGTTCCGGCGCCGGAATCTGCTGGTACAGGCCCAGCCGCGTATAGGCGCCCATGTCATTGGCCAGGAGCCGCCTGGCCCGTGTTTCGGTGCGGGTACGGCGCAGGCTGTCGGCCTGCGCCTTGCCGCGCCCTTCGGCGATGGCTTCGGCGAAATTGGCGAACAGCAGCGTGAACCACAGCCACAGATTGATCTGGATCGCGAAGCCGGGCTGCGGGGCATGGGTCAGCAGGTCGCGTATCAGCAGGATCGTAGTCAGGATCGTCACGATCTCGACCACGAACATCACGGGATTGCGCCACATGATTCGGGGGTCGAGTTTGTGAAAGCTCTCGACGATCGCAGGCAGGATCAGGTCAGTCCGCCTCAGGCTGCCCTGCCGCGCCGACGAATGGGAGGAATGGGTGTTCATCGCAGGAAATCCACCAGTCACGAGAAGATGCCGCGCAGCATCGAGAGATGTTCGACGATCGGGCCCAGCGCCAGCGCCGGCAGGAAGGTCAGGCCGCCGACAATCAGGATCACTCCGGTGACCAGCCCGATGAACAGGCCGCCATCGGTGGGAAACGTGCCCGATGTCGTGGGAACGTTCTTCTTGACCGCCATGGCGCCGGCAATCGCAAGGACGGGCACGATCACGAAGAACCGGCCGATCATCATCCCGATGCCCAGCGTGACATTCCAGAACGGGTTGGCCGTCAGGCCCGAAAAGGCGCTGCCATTGTTGGCGGCGGCGGAAGTATAGGCGTAGAGCGCCTCCGAAAATCCATGCGGTCCGGCAGCCGACAGAGCCGAAGTGCCGGGACTCACCACCACCGCCAGGGCGGTAAAGCCGAGCATGACCAACGGCAGGCACAGCACGGCCAGCATCGTCATCTTCAACTCGCGCGCCTCGATCTTCTTGCCGAGATATTCCGGCGTCCGCCCCACCATCAGGCCGGCCATGAACACGGCAATGATCGCGAACAGGATAAAGCCGTAGAGCCCGGACCCCACGCCGCCGAAGATGATTTCGCCCAGCATCATGTTGACCAGAGGCACCATCCCGCCCAGCGGCAGGAAGCTTTCATGCATCGCGTTCACCGCGCCGCATGACGCATCCGTGGTCACGGCGGCGAACAGCGCGGAACCCACGATACCGAAACGGACCTCCTTGCCTTCCATATTGCCCTGGATCGGATCGACCCCCAGCGCGGCAAAGGCCGGATTGGCATGGGACTCAGACCAGTAGAGAATGCCGGCCCCCACCATGAACAGGACTGACATCGCCGCGAAGATTGCCCAGCCCTGCCGTTCGTTGCCCACCATGCGGCCGAACATATTGGTCAGCCCGGCACCGAGCGCGAAGATGCAGACCATCTGCACGAAATTGGTCAGGGCATCGGGGTTCTCGAACGGATGGGCGGAATTGGTGTTGAAGAACCCGCCCCCATTGGTGCCAAGCATCTTGATCGCTTCCTGCGATGCCACAGGCCCCAGGGCGATGGTCTGGTGTGCGCCTTCCAATGTTGTCGCGTCGACCACGCCCGACAGGCTCTGCGGCACGCCCTGCCAGACGAAGAACAGAGCCAGCACGAGGCAGGCAGGCAACAGGACATAGAGCGTAAGCCGCGTCAGATCGGCCCAGAAATTGCCGATCGTCCCCACCTCGCGACGGGTGAAGCCGCGGATGACAGCCGCCGCGACGGCGATGCCGGCGGCGGCCGAGACGAAATTCTGTACTGTCAGCGCCAGCATCTGGCTGAGATGACTCATCGTCGTCTCGCCCGCATAGCTCTGCCAGTTGGTGTTGGTCAGAAAGCTGATGGCGGTGTTGTAGGCCAGGTCCGGCGCCACCGCCGCCTGTCCAGCCGGATTCAGGGGCAGGTGCGCCTGTAGCCGCAGGATCAGATAGACCGCGACGAAGCACACAAGCTTGAAGGCCAGAACCGCAAGGGCATACTGGCTCCAGGATTGTTCCTCGTCCGGGTTGACGCCGGACAGGCGATAGAACGCGCGCTCCAGCGGCCCGAGGATACGGCTGGGCAGCGTGCGCTCGCCCGCCAGCACCCGTGTCAGCACGCCGCCGACCGGTCGTGCCAGCACGACGATCGTCAGGAAAAAGACCAAGATGGTGGTCCAGCCGGTCACGGACATGGCATCAGAACCTTTCCGGACGGACGAGAACCGCGGTGACGTAGGCCAGAAGTCCAACCGTCACCATGGCTCCCAGAATGAGATCGAGGTTCATTGCCTTCAGATCCTCGCACACGCTGCCACGAAGCCGATGCATACGGCGAACCCGGCCAGACCCAGGGTGAAATAGAAAAAATCGAGCATGGGACATCTCCCTTGGAAACAGCGGGATTATCCATCCGATCGTCATAGGGATGAGAGAGGGGGATCGGCGCGATCCCATAGGAAACTCATAGGAATTCGGCCAAATCGCCCCTGCGTCGCGCCTCATGGCCTTGCAACGGCCTGATCGGCTGGCCTAGCTCTGCACGGCACCGGCCGGCTGCCGCCCGTTCAATCGGGCGAAGAGACGTACCCCCGTTCATTCGAGAACAGGACAATGATGAAATCCATTCATGCCACTCTCCGTCGCCCTGCGACGCGGGACAGGCTGCTGCCGGCCCTGACAGGCATCGTATTTATGATCGGCCATCTGACCGACGCTCACGCCGGGACAATCCAGGACTGGTGGAGCGACGTGACGCTGCACGGACAAATCGAGGGTGGCATCAACGCCAACCCCGCCCGGCCGGCGAACGGCAATAATTTTGGTGAATTCATCGGCGATCATGCCAATCAGGCGCAACTCGATCAAATCACCATGGCCGTGGCGCGCGCCGTGGACCAGAACGCGCCCACCTATCAGATCGGCTTCAAGGTCAAGGCCCTGTATGGTGCCGATGCCCGATATTACGAAATCGCCGGCATCACTGACCGGATGATGAGCGGGCGATACCAGTTCATACCCGCCGAGGCCCATCTGGACATGCATCTGCCCTGGCTGACGCGGCACGGGCTGGACATGCAGGCCGGCATCCTGGGCTCGCCGATGGGGGTGGAAACGCTGGACCCCGCCACCCGCCCTTTCTACACACTGGCCTACACCACCCAGTATTCGACGCCCTTCGAGCATGTCGGGGCAATGTTCCAGTGGCATGCCACCGACCGGTTCGATGTGCTGTTCGGGGTCGATACCGGCAACCAGGTCTCGTTCGGCCGAGCCGACAACAACGCCGCCGCCGCCGGCTATTTCGGTCTTTCGGGCACCGGCTTCGCGGACGGGCGCCTGTCCTTCATCTATCTGGGCCGCGTGGGGCCGGAAAATGCCGTGCGCGCGCTGGGGAACCGTGCCAGCAGCGCGCAGCGGTTCTGGAACGACCTGAACGCAACCTACAAGATCAGCGACCGCCTGTCGGTGACCGGCGAATTCAACGCCCTGCATGACGAGGGCATACGTGCCGATACCTACAGTTTCGTCAGCTTCCTGAGCTATCAGGTCACGCCGTCGCTCACGTTCAATTATCGTGGCGAGATCTACCGCGACAATACCGGGCTGGTCGTGACCAGTTTCCTGGGCAACGACGCCTATATGCGCGCGACGCTCGGCAAGCCGGCGGACACGCAATCCGCCCCGCCGACGACCTATGGCGCGCTGACGCTGGGCCTGACCTGGCACCCTTCACCCGGTCATGGCGTCAGCCTGTTCGAGATCCGTCCGGAAATCCGCTTCGACCGCTCGCTGAGCGGTACGACCCCGTTCAACGATCTGCGCAACGCCGGCATGTTCACGTTCGGCGGGGATGCGGTGTTGGGCTTCTGACACATCACGGAAATTTGCTATATAGGCGCAATTAAAGTCAGGTCGGTCGCGGTTCCGTCTTCGTGGCGACGGTAAAGGGAGTATTCATGATCGAGCGCATACCGGGTTTCATCAGGGTCGGCACGCTTTTCGACCTGTTCGAGGAAATCGCGATGCTGGTCCTGACCCTCTGCATCGCGGCGGTCGCCTGCGTCGGCCTGCTGCATGTGGTGGTGGCCGTCATCCATCTGCTGCTCACCACCGGGTTGCAGCCGACCGACCCGTCTGTCCTCCAGGGCATTTTCGGCCTGTTCTTTACCGTCCTGATCGCGCTGGAATTCAAGCACTCCATTCTGGTCCTGCCGGAGGCACAGTCGCACAGCCTGGTCCGTATGCGGTCGGTACTGTTGATCGGCATGATGGCGACCGTCCGCAAATTCATCGTTCTCGACCTCAGTGGCGTGAACGTCATGGAAATGCTGGCGCTGTCGGCGGCTGTGCTGGCCCTGGGGGGCGTCTACTGGCTGGTGCGTTCGAAATCCGTCACGCCAGGCGAAGCGGAACCCCAGTCACACGAGCCCTGAGCCACAACGCACTGGGGGGAAGAAGGAGCACCACTCACTTCCCCCGCATTGCCCAGGTCAGAGCTGAACGTCGCCCTCTTTTTCCCTCACGGCCGGTTTGTCATGATCGCTGTCGTGATCGTCTTGATCACCGTCATCGACCGTTATGGAGCCGATGCCGCTGATCTCCTTCGTCAGCGACGCCGGCTTGCGGGTCAGCTCCACCGCCCCGACGCCGCTGAGGCGGACGGAGGCATGCCCGCTGGGCCCGATGCTGACATGCCCGGCACCGGAGATCCCGACATCCGCGTCGCGCACCACCATGTCCGACAGGTCGGCCTGCGCCGCTCCCGCGACCCTCAGCATCACCATGTCCGCCTTGCCGTGCCCGGTCACGCTGCCGGCCCCTTCCACGGTCAGGGACAGATGATCCACCGCCACGTCGTTCAGCGTCAGCGATCCGGCGGAGCGCAGGGTCAGTGTCTTGAGGGCCGGCGCGGTGACGACGATCCGCAGATGGCCATTGTGCCAGTGATGGTGCGAGACATGGTCCAGGGCGAGCACGTCGCCGTTCAGCGTCACCCGGTCGACGATATCGCTTGCCCCGCTGACGGTGATGCCGGGGGCCGGCCCCTGCGTATAGACGATGCTGGCCGGGAGCTCGAAGGTCAGCGCCTCGCCGCCCTTCCAGTCGAGCTTGTGCGAGACCGTCGGCCCTGCCGGCGCGTCGTCATCGTCATCGTAATGGAGCAGGTCGAAGGTGGAAAAATGCCAGTTGGTCGGGCCGCGTACCGCCGCCACCCCGAAACAGGCCATGGACAGGGCCGCGCCCCCCACCGCCACCAAAATGAGTCCACGTATCATTGGAATCTCCTCGCCCGATCGGGCGC
This sequence comes from Gluconacetobacter tumulicola, assembly GCF_014174215.1. Lineage (GTDB taxonomy): Bacteria > Pseudomonadota > Alphaproteobacteria > Acetobacterales > Acetobacteraceae > Gluconacetobacter > Gluconacetobacter tumulicola. The sequence continues at coordinate 22,668 of NZ_JABEQL010000003.1, forward strand.
AATCGTGACTAACTTTCTGATATCAAATCGTTTGAGTCGGAATCCGCGATCAGTCGCGCAACCGGCTGTTCGATCCCGCGGTGATCAGCCGGTAATGGGCCCGTCCGTAACGGACCAGCAGATTGACCAGCCCGATCGTGAACAGGACGCAGAACGCCGTCAGCGAGGCCCCGCCACCCAGCACGCCCAGGCTCAGCAACGCGGCCTGCAACCGGTCGCCCATGAAACCCGGGAAGTTCGTGACCAGCGCGAACGGCAGCGCGAAGCCCCCGCCCAGGCATGCCACCAGCCCGACGAGCAGGAAGGCGAACAAAGTGGTCACGATGCCGATCAGGACCGGCATGATCACGAACAGGTCCAGTGCCGCCAGGCCGATCACCCCCACGATCACGCCCAGGGCCGAGGCAAGGCTCCGCTCGTCCTCCCACCGGCGCAGGCCGGCTTCGGCGCGGAGTTCGCGGGCCAGACGCGACGGGTCGCCCAGGGCCGTAGCGACATCGGCATCGCTGCGCCCGGCCGCACGCCCGGCATCGAAATGCCCCTCGTAATCGGCGATGATGTCGTCGATGGCCGGCCGCGGCAGGCCCCACAGGCCACTCCTCAGCCTCCGGAGAAACGAATCCCGCTCATTCATGATGTCTTCTCCAGATCGAGTTCCAGAATGGCGGCAACGGCACGCGTGAAGTCGGTCCAGGCCGCTTTCTGGGCATTGAGGTTGTTTCGGCCGCCTTCGGTCAGGCGATAATATTTTCGCGGGGGGCCGGACGATGATTCGACCAGATAGGTGGAGACCAATCCGTCCTTCTGCATCCGGCGCATCAGGGGGTAGATCGTTCCCTCACCCATATCGATGGCGGCGGACAGACGGCTGGCGATGTCGTAGCCGTATGAGTCCGACCGCGCGAGGAGTGCGAGAACACAGAGTTCCAGCACCCCTTTCTTGAATTGGACGAGATTGCTGTCCACGACGTCTCGATCCTTGAATGGGCTCTGCACTGCACGGAACCTTCTTATGCAAGGTAGCCATCATTGGACGGTTCCTTGCAATAGTTTTTTGCGGTCGCCCAGAAATTGGACGCAAAAAAAGCCGGACAAGCCGGCTGATCCTGATGCGCCTCAGCGCAGGAAAATATTATAACTCTTTATTTTTAAATCATATAATAGAGAATTCCGATCAGACACGGGCCTGCGCGGCGCGCATCCGCTCCAGCACGCCCTGATCGGTGCGCTCGAAGCGCAGCGGTGTGACTGACACCTTTCCGGACAAGACGGCTTCCGTTTCGGTCCCCTCGTCGTCGGTGGTGGATGACCGGGTCAGGCTCAGCCAGTGATAGGCGCCGTTGCGCGGATCGGTGCGCGCCGTGATGGCGGCGCCGCCCAGCAATCCTGCCCCCTGGCTGGTCAGCACCGGGCCGCCTGCCAGTTCGGGCGGACGGTCGGGGAAGTTGATGTTCAGGCAGGCGTCGCGCGCCCATTCCAGCCGGGACATGGCGCGAATGACGGCAGGCGCCAGCGCCCGCGCCGTCTCCCACCGCACCGGCTGGTCGCGGGTGAAGAGCTGGCTCAGCGCGATCGAGGGAATGCCCAGCAGCAATCCGGTCATCGCCGCCCCGACGGTTCCCGAAAACACCGTCTCCATGCCCAGATTGGCACCGCGATTGACGCCTGACAGGATCAGGTCGGGCGGCTGATCGGCCATCAGATGGCTCACACCCATCACCACGCAGTCGCCCGGCGTGCCGGTAACGCCATAACGCCGCTCTCCCCGCTGCACGACCCGCAGCGGGTCGTGCAGGCTGAGCGCGTGCGAGGTGCCGCTCTGGTCCCGCTCGGGCGCCACCACCCAGATTTCGGGCGCCAGCGTGGCGGCGATCTCCACCAAAATGGCCAACCCCGGCGCATCGATGCCGTCATCATTGGTCAGAAGAATGCGCCGCGCGATAAAATCGCCATCCACCATGTCACGTTTCCGATCGGCGACCGCCGCGCGAGGCGGCGATGGCGCGTCTGTTGCCTGCCGGGTTGAAGCACCCGCCCGTCATGCCTGCGTATCACCGCAGGCGCAGGACGGAAACGGGGCCGGCGTGGTCAGTCGCTGTAGGACGCAGCGCCTGTCAGTACTTCGAGCCCTGCCGACAGGTCGGCAATCAGATCCTCGGGATTTTCCAGGCCGATATGCAGGCGGCAGGCGGGGCCGCAATCCGCCGCGCAGGTGCGGACGATGCCGCCGGTCGTGGGCAGGACCAGGCTTTCATATCCGCCCCACGAGGCCCCGATCCCGAACAGGGTCAGGGAGTCGATCATGGCAACCATCGCCTCCTGGCTGTAGTCCGGCCGGAACACCACCCCGAACAGGGCGGAAGCGCCACTGAAATCGCGCCGCCATATCTCGTGTCCGGGGCAGGACGGCAGGGCCGGATGCAGCACGCGTGCGACTTCCGGCCGAGCCTGCAGCCACAGCGCCACGTCGATCGCGCTGCGCGACTGCCGCTCCAGCCGCGCCCCCATGGTGCGCAGGCCGCGCAGGGTCAGCCAGCAATCGTCCGGGCCAGCCACCTGGCCAAGCTGGATGCAGGTATCGCGCAGCACATGCCAGTCCTGCTCGTCCACGACCGACACCGCCCCGATGATGCTGTCCGAATGACCTGCGGGATATTTGGTCAGGGCCTGCACCGAAATATCGACCCCATGGTCGAACGGACGGAAGATGCCGACACCCCAGGTATTGTCCAGCATCAGCCGTGCGCCATGCTCATGCGCGAGGTCGGCGATCATGCGGATGTCCTGGACCTCGAACGTATGGCTGCCGGGGCTTTCGGCGACCACCACCTGGGTGTTGGGCCGCATCATCGCCCGCAGCCCTTCGGCATCGATCAGCGGCGGATAATAGGTGGTCTCCACCCCGAAACGGCGCAGCACCGTGTTGGCGAAGCGCCGTGTGGGGCCGTAGACCGAGTCCGGAATCAGGCAATGGCCATTCTTGCCCAGGAATGCCAGCAGCGGCGTGGTGCAGGCAGCCAGGCCCGAGGACACGATCTGGGCATGGCGCGCGCCCTCGATGGCGGCGATCGCGGCTTCGAGTTCGTGCTGGATCGGCGTCCCCATGGCGCCATAGATCAGCTCGTGATCATAGCGCCTGGTGCCGTTGCGGTTCATGTCCGCAACGGTCGGAAACAGCACGGTCGAACCGCGCGTCGGCGGCTGGTTGACCAGGGTGCCGCGCGCATCGGGCGGCAGGTCGCGGGCCAGATGGACCAGCAGGGTGCCCATCTCGCGCCAGCCGCGCGATACGGCCTGATGCAGGGTTTCGCGATCGGTCACGAAACGGCGCCTCGCCCCGCCCCGGTTTCCACCGGCGCCCCGGGTGTCGATCCCCATTCGGCCCAGGAACCGTCATACAGCGCATCGCCCGCGCGGCCGCAGATGCTCAGTCCCAGCGACAGCACCGCCGCCGTCACGCCGGACCCGCAACTGGTGATGACGCGCCGGTCTTCGGTCACACCGGCCTCGGCAAAACGCGCATGCAGGATCTCGGGCGGCAGGAACGCGCGGTTGTCGTCCAGCAGCCTGCCGAACGGCAGGTTGTGTGCACCCGGCATGTGGCCGGACGCCAGACCCGGCCGGGGCTCGGCCACCTCGCCCGTGAAGCGCCCGTGGGCGCGGGCATCGAGAATCAGCCGGTCCCCGCGCCTCACATGGTCACGCATGTCACCCAGCCCCGCGACCCGCACAAAGCGGGGCGCCGGGCGGAAAGTGGCCGCGGCCACGGCCGGTGGCGGGCCGTTCTCGACCGGGCCGCCGGCCCGCTGCCATGCCGGCAGGCCGCCATCCAGCACCTGGACACGCTCCAGCCCGAACAGCCCGGCCAGCCACCAGCCCCGCGCCGCCGATGCCGCATTGCCCTGGTCGTAGAAGACCACATGCGCCGCGTCGGACAGACCCAGCGCGCCCGCCAGCGCCGCGAAGCGCGCCTGGGTCGGGATCATGTGCGGCAAGACGGTTTCAGGGTCGGAAAACTGCTCGATGTCGAAGCGGCGGGCCCCCGGCAGCCGGGCTTCGACGAAACGCTGCGCCGGATCGAACGTCTCACCCGGCAGGGCCATCGTGGCGTCGAGCAGGACGAGGTCCGGCGCGGAGAGGATCTCCAGCAGCCGGGCGGGCGAGATCAGGGGATGAATGGACGCATGCATCGATAGGGACCCCATCACGGTTCGGTGCTGTTCCGGGCCCAGACAAAGCGGCGGGGTATCCGAAGCACTGATCGTCCTTAGCGGAGTGCTTCGCTCCCGATCAACCATCGCTGCCTCGCGGCCCTTTACCATCCCGGTGCGCTGCCACATCATCAGGCGGTGCCGGATGCGCTCCGGCGTCGCAAGCCATGGCGGGAATCAATGACCGAGCGCATCATGATGGGGTTGTTGCTGGGCGGTGTCGCCTTCGGGTGCGGCGCCATCCTCTATCCCTTCATGTCGGCCTTGCTCTGGGCGGCGATCCTGACCTTCGCCACCTGGCCGATCTATGTCCGCATCCGACGGAACATGGGGCCGGTAGTGGGTGCGGTGATCATGACGGTGCTGACGACGCTGGTCGTCGCCGTGCCGCTGGTGATCGTGGTCAGTTCCAGCATCGCGGACCTCCCCGGCACGTTCGAGCGGCTGACGACCTCGCTGACGTCGTTCCACCTGCCCGCGCCCACATGGCTGTCGCGCATTCCCCTTGTCGGCCCCGATCTGGCGAATAAATGGACCCAATGGGCCACCGATCTGGGTCATGTCGAACACATGCTGCTGCCCTATGCCGGCAATATCGCGCAATCGATGCTGAGCGGCCTGATGCTGGTTGCCAGCGGGCTGGTCCATCTGGGCATGGCGCTGTTCATCGCCTTCTTCTTCTGGCTGGGCGGCGATGCGCTGGGCGCGACCTTCGCGGCCGTCATCCGGCGCATCGCCGGCGCCTATGCCGACCGGATCATCGGCATCATCGGCCGGACCATCCGCGGGACGGTCTATGGTATCCTGGGCACCGCGATCATCCAGGGCGTGCTGACGGGGCTGGGTTTCGCCATGACCGGCCTGCCGCAACCGGTGCTGTTCGGCATGATTACCGCCGGGGTCGCGGTGCTGCCGATCGGGGCACCGCTGATCTGGATACCGGGGGCGCTGGCCCTGATGCTGACGCATCATCTCTGGCGCGGAATCTGCCTGGTGGCGTTCGGGACCTTCATCATTTCGGGGGTCGATCATGTCATCCGGCCAATGTTCATTTCGCGCGGCGCGCAACTCCCTTATCTGCTGACGGTCCTGGGCGTATTGGGCGGAGTGTGGACCTTCGGCGCGCTGGGGATCTTCCTCGGCCCGGTGCTGCTGGGCGTGGGCTACACGCTCACGGCCGAATTTGCTGCCAACGTGCCTGGCCGGGCGGGAAAAACTGCCCGAATAGAGGAGACCTTCATCGAATCATGAGCATTACCCACCCCTCCCCGCTGCTGCCTCCGCGCCCGGGGCAGCGCCCGCGCCCGGCCCATCTGCCGGCGCCCGTCATCGGGTCGGAGCGCAAGATCGTCAGCTGGAACCTGCTGCATCGCGTCGGCGCCACGCCGCGCGACGTGATTCACCTGATCGAGGAGGAACGGCCGGACCTGCTGCTGATGCAGGAAACGACCGAGGATTTCGATGCCCTGCCCCATCTGATCGGCGGTCATTACGCCCGCTCGCCCCTGCCGGGCCGCATTCATGGTGTCGCCTGCTGGAGCCCCGGCCCGTTCCGGCGCCCCCCCCTGGCCTGCACCCTGCCCTCCGGCCCGCTGGTGCGCCGGGTCGCGCAGGTGATCGAATGCGCGGCCTTCGGTTTTTCGGTGGCGAATGTCCATCTGTCGCACGGCCAGATCATGAATCGCCGCCAGTTGCGCCGGCTGGTCCAGATCCTGCCGTCCCATGCCGCCGTGCTGGGGGATTTCAACCTGGTCGGTCCAACCCTGATGCCGAGTTTCCGCGATGTGGGACCACGCGCGCCAACCCACCGGATGGTCGACATGCTCCCGATCCGGATCGACCGATGCCTGGTGCGGGGCCTGATCTGCACCCAGGCACGGGTGCTGAACCGTTACGCGTCGGACCACCGGCCGATCGCGGTGCGACTAGAGCGATCGGACTACAGGTAAGGCAGGAACAGCCGCGCCGCCGAATCCCGCAGGCGGATCGGCAGCGACCTGCGGTCCAGATCGTAATGGGTCAGGCGATCCTGCCGGTGCATGACGATGAAATCGTCGATCCGCGCTGCCAGCGCATCGTCATAGGCTTCCAGATTGATTTCGAAATTCAGGCGCAGGCTGCGCACGTCCAGGTTGGAACTGCCGACGCAGGTCCAGTGCCGGTCCACCACCATCAGCTTGGAATGGTTGAAGGGCGGCCGTGCCTGCCAGACGCGACAGCCGGAATCGAGAAAGCGCGGCAGGTTGGCCGAACGGGCCCAGTCGATCAGCGTGTGATTACTGTGTCGCGGCACCACGATATCGACCTCGATCCCGCGCAGGGCCGCCAAGGCCAGTTCGCTCAGGAAGCGATCGCCGGGCAGGAAATAGGGCGTCATCAGCCGTACCGACTGTCGGGCCAGGGTAATGGCCTGGAGCATGGTATATTCGATCTTTTCCAGATCGGAATCCGGTCCCGCCGTCACGATTCGCGCCAGCGTCTCGCCCTTCGACGTCATCTCGGGAAAGATCGAGGCCGGCGGCAGGTCTTCGCCCCAGGCAAAGGACCAGTCCTGGGCGAAGGCTTCGGTCAATTGATGGACGATCGGGCCTTCCAGCCGGAAATGCGTATCCGCCACCGGATGGCGGGGGTGGGTCGCCATCAGGTTTTCCACCCCGATATTCAGCCCGCCCATGAAGCCCAGATGGCCATCCACCACCAGGATCTTCCTGTGGTTGCGCATGTTGATGAAGGGCATGCGCCAGGGCAGCATCGAGTGCATGAAACGGGCCACCGGCACCCCGGCCCGACGCAGGGCGGATGCGATCTGGCAGCGGAAATAACCGCTGCCGATCCCATCGACCAGCACCCGCACCGCAATGCCGCGCCGATGGGCCTGGATCAGCGCGGCCAGGAACCGCTGGCCCGCCGCGTCGCCGCGAAAGATGTAGGAGCAGAGCAGCACGCTGCTGGTGGCGCCCTCGATCGCCGCCAGCATCTGCGGATAGACCTCGTCGCCGTTATGCAGCATCTCGACACGGTTGCCGCCCATCAGCGGCCGGCCGGTCAGCTTGCCGACCATATGCGCCAGCGGGGCAAAGCTGCCCTCTTCGGCGCGCTTCCAGCGGGAGGAAAGCGTGCGGCTGTGCCAGGAGGCCCGCCCGATCAGCTTGCGCGCCCGGCGATGCACCCGGTTGATGCCGAACATCGCGTACAATGTCCCGCCGGTGAACGGCATCAGGATGGTGATGCCGATCCAGCCGATCGCGGCGCCGACATCCTTCTTGTTCAGCAGGACATGCCCCGTCACCAAGGCTGCAACCGCAATGCGGAACAGAAACACCAGCAGAAGCACGGTTTGCCAGTACACGATCAGCATGCGTCAGCTCGATCCAGGATGATGGGCGGCGGCATTGTCGAAGCGGGCGCGGCGGGGCACTGTTCGAACCGACGCGAAGAGAAGGGTCAGGACGGTCGATGGTGCAGCCGGAATGGGGCAAGGATCAACTCTCGGCCGGATTGCGCGCCCGTCGGCAGGTGCGCGGGGCGGCCTCTCACGCCCGGGGGCTGCATGCCGAACAGACGGCCATGGCATGGCTGCGGCAGGGTGGATGGACGATCCTGGGCCATCGGGCCCGCACACGTTGGGGCGAGATCGACCTTGTCGCGCGGCGCGACGATCTGCTGGCGTTCTGCGAGGTCAAATGCCGCCCGTCCTATGTCGAGGCAGCGGAATCCCTGACCCGTCACCAGATGCGCCGTCTGGCGAATGCGGCGACGGCGCTGTGCGCCGCACATCCCGACTGGGTGTGCGGACAAATGCGCTTCGATGTTCTGCTGGTCACCGCTGACGGGTCCGTACACCACATCGCCGACGCCTTCAGGCCGGAAGCATAGGTTCCGGGGGCGTCGGTGCCGGGCGGGCGCGGTACGGATCAGGTGCGGTGGCGCCCCTTGCGGGCGGTATGCCGGGCCGATGCCACGGCATGGGGATGATAGACGACATTATGGACCAAACCGCGTGAGCGGACGGTCGCACGGGCCGAATGGAGGTCGCTGATCGAAGCCACATGCATGGCGCGCGTGTCACGATGATAGGCAACGTGCCGGACCGGCATGGGGATTGCGGTCAAGGCATCCAGGGTCAGTCGCCTGGCTTCGTCATTCGTCACCACATGCGCCTGTGCGCTGTGGGGAGTGGCGGCCAGCAGGAACAGCCCGGCTCCAAGTGCGCAGAACGCGGTCTTCCTGAATACTGCCTGGAACATCCATCACCTCACACCAACCCGATAAGGGAAAGCTAAACGAAAGGCGGGGCGCGCGACAAGAGAAAGGGCGCGGGCCCAATATAAAAAACGGGCCAGTCATGGCGACCGGCCCGTTCTTCAGATCGTAAGGTGCGAGGGATCAGGCCGAGGCCGACACGATCCCCTTTTCCGCGAACAGCTTTTCCAGTTCGCCGGTCTGGAACATTTCGGTCACGATATCGCAGCCACCGATGAACTCGCCCTTCACATAGAGCTGCGGCACGGTCGGCCAGTTCGTGAAGTCCTTGACCCCCTGACGCAGTTCCGGATCTTCCAGCACGTTCGCGGTCTGGAACGGCACGCCGGTGTGATTCAGGATCTGCACCACGCGGGCCGAGAACCCGCATTGCGGGAACAGGGCGTTCCCCTTCATGTACAGCATGACCGGGTTGGTATCGATATCGTTCTGGATACGCTGCGCGATGGTTTCAGCCATTTGTTCAGTCCTGTGCAGTAGGCGGCCGGGGGCGGCCGCATAATGGGGGCGTTTATTCAGTCCGGGGCGGTGGTTTGCAGGGCCAGGGCATGCAGCTTGCCACCCATATGCCCCTGAAGCGCCGCATAGACGATCTGATGCTGGCGGACGCGCGACAACCCCCGAAAGGCCTCGCTGACGACGGTGCAAGCATAATGATCGCCGTCGCCCGCCAGATCCTCGATACTGATCGCGGCATCCGGCAGGGCGGTGCGGATATAGGTTTCGATCTCCTGTGCCGTCATCGCCATCGGCGTTCCTCCTTCGCGACGTTGTCGCTCAATCGTCCATCAGGGCGGGGAAAAACGCCGAATTGACCGCTTTCAGCCGCGCCTTCGATATTGTGGCGCCGCTGGGCAAAGTCAAACCGTCGCCCCCCACCTGGCCGAGGACCCGCGTTTCCACCCCGGCCGCCGTTGCAGCAACGGTAAAGGCCCCGGCGTCACGCACCGCCACAACATATCGTGACTGGTCTTCGCCGAACCAGAACGCCTCGGGCCGCATGCCCGATTGCGGGGCGGACAGGATGCACCCGGCCTCGCCCGCCATCGCCATCTCGGCCAGCGCAACCAGAATCCCGCCATCGGACACGTCGTGGCAGGCCAGGACATGGCCGCCTTCGATCTGCTGACGGACGAAATCGCCGTTGCGGCGCTCCGCCGCCAGGTCGATCGCGGGCGGGGCGCCGTCTTCACGCCCATGGATCTCGCGCAGCCACAGCGACTGGCCCAGTTCGCCACGGGTGGCACCGACCAGGACCAGCGTGCCCTCGTCCGGCATGGCCAGGCCGATGGCGCGATTCACATCGTCCAGCACGCCCAGGCCGCCGATAGCCGGCGTCGGCAGGATCGAAACCGACGATCCGTCCGGCGCGCGGGTCTCGTTGTAGAGCGAGACATTGCCGCTGACGACCGGGAAGTCCAGCGCGCGGCAGGCCTCGCCCATGCCCTCGATGGCGGCGACGAACTGCCCCATCACCTCGGGCTTTTCCGGCGAGCCGAAATTCAGGTTGTCGGTCACCGCCAGCGGACGGGCACCGGTCGCCACGATGTTGCGCCACGCTTCGGCGACGGCCTGCGCGCCGCCCTGGCGGGCATCGGCCCGGCAATAGCGGGGCGTGCAGTCCGTGGTCAGCGCCAGGCCCAGCGACGTGCCCTCGACCTTGACGATCGCGGCATCGGCCGCACCCGGCCGCTTGACGGTCTGGCCGCCCACGGTGCTGTCATACTGGTTCCACACCCAGGCGCGCGATGCCAGGTCCGGGCAGCCGATCAGACGGATCAGCGCCTGTTCGATCCCGACCGGGTCGGTGATCGGGCCCAGCGGTGCCGGCTCGGGCGAAGGCGCGGTCGGGCGGCGATAGAGCGGCGCCTGGTCGGCCAGCGGGTCCAGCGGAATATCGGCCTCGACGCGCCCCTGATGGCGCACGACGATATGGCCGGTATCGGTCAGGTGGCCGATGATCGCAAAATCCAGTTCCCATTTCTCGAAGATCGCGCGCGCGAGTTCGGTCCGGTCCGGGTGAATGACGATCAGCATGCGCTCCTGGCTTTCGGAGAGCATCATCTCATAGGCGGTCATGCCGCGCTCGCGCTGCGGCACGGCATCGAGGTCGAGGTCGATACCCACCCCGCCCTTGCCCGCCATCTCGACCGACGAGGAGGTCAGGCCGGCGGCGCCCATGTCCTGGATCGCCACGATCGCGTCGGTGGCCATCAGTTCCAGGCACGCCTCGATCAGCAGCTTTTCCACGAACGGGTCGCCGACCTGCACCGTCGGGCGCTTGGCCAGCGCGTCCTCGTCGAACTCGGAGGACGACATGGTCGCGCCATGGATACCGTCGCGCCCGGTCTTGGAGCCGACATAGACCACCGGATTGCCGATCCCCGCCGCGGCGGACAGGAAGATGCGATCCTGGCGGGCAATGCCCACCGTCATGGCATTGACCAGCGGGTTGCCGTCATAGGCCGGATGGAAATTGATTTCCCCGCCCACGGTCGGCACGCCGACGCAATTGCCGTAGCCGCCGATGCCGCGCACCACGCCGTCGACGATGCGGCGGGTCTGCGGGTTCTCCGGGCTGCCGAACCGCAGCGCGTTGAGGTTGGCGACCGGCCGCGCGCCCATGGTGAACACGTCACGCAGGATGCCGCCCACACCGGTCGCGGCACCCTGATAGGGCTCGATGAAGGACGGGTGGTTATGGCTTTCCATCTTGAAGATGGCGGCCAGCCCCTGTCCGATATCGACCACGCCCGCGTTTTCGCCAGGGCCGTGGATGACCCACGGCGCCGTGGTCGGCAGCGTGCGCAGCCACACGCGCGAGGATTTATAGGAACAATGTTCCGACCACATGACGGAAAAGATGCCCAGCTCGGTCAGGCTGGGCGTGCGCCCCATGATCGAGAGCACATTGCCGTATTCTTCGGCCGTCAGCCCGAATTCCCGTGCCAGATCTTCGGTCACGGGCTTCTGCCCCGTTGCGCTGCTCATCGGACCAGAGCCTCCACCAGCCCTTCGAACAGGGGCTTTCCATCTTCGCCGCCCATCAGCGGGTCCACCAGGTCTTCGGGGTGCGGCATCATGCCGCAGATCCGCAGATTGGCGCTGAGCACGCCGGCAATCGCCTTGACGCTGCCATTGGGATTGGTCTGCCGGTCGCCTTCATCGACACGCCCGTCGGGCCGCGAATAGCGGAACGCGATGCGCCCGCTGTCTTCCAGCTCGCGGATCGTGGCGTCATCGGCGATATAGTTGCCGTCACCATGCGCCATGGGGGCGCGGAACACGTCGCCCGCGTTCCAGCGGCGGGTAAAGGGCGTATCGTTGCGCTCGACCCGCAGATGGCAATCCTGCGACAGGAAGCGCAGCGCGCCGTTGCGCAGCAGCGCCCCCGGCAGCAGACCGGCTTCCGTCAGGATCTGGAAGCCGTTGCACACACCCAGGATATGGCCGCCGGCTTCGGCGAAGCGGCGGATCGCGGGCATGATCGGGGCATGGGCCGCCATGGCGCCACAGCGCAGGTAATCGCCGTAGCTGAACCCGCCGGGCAGCACGACCAGGTCCAGATCCGGCAGGTCGGTCTCGCCATGCCAGATCATCACCGGCTCGCGCCCGGTCACGACCCGCAGCGCGATCGCCATGTCACGTTCCCGGTTCGTGCCCGGAAAGACGACGATTCCGGCCTTCATTTGCCGCCACCGCAGGGATAGGACTCATGCAGGGCGGTAAAGGCCAGTTCGCCGACCGGCTTGGACAACTGGTCGGTATGGGCGCGCAGCCACGACACGACATGCCCGCGCATCTCGGCGCTGGTCACGCCGGACTTGACGCAGAAGCCCGTCGGCGCGGCCTTGTCGCCCTCGTTGCGGTCATAGACATGCGTCAGGGCGACGGAATCGGCCAGGCCGGACAGGTAGGCGTCGCAGATCGCAACGCTGGGGGCCCGGCTGCACAGTTCCAGGAACCGCCCGCCCTGCAGGGTCGAGACCCGCTGGGCCATGGCCGAGGCCGGCAGGCCGGCCGCCAGGGCGGCAACCAGCAGGATGGAACGACGCGCGCTCATGCCACCACCTCGGTCACGAAATCCTCGATCACCAGGTTGGCCAGCAGGCCGCGCGCCATGGCATCGGCCTTCTCGCGCGCGGCGGCGGGATCGGTCTCGTCCAGCTCCAGCTCGATCACGCGGCCGATCCGCACCTCGCCCACGCCGCCGAAGCCCAGCACATGCAGCGCATGGCCCACGGCCTTGCCCTGCGGGTCCAGCACGCCGTCCTTCAGCATGACCGTCACGCGTACTTTCATTGCATCACCTCCGGCCCCTTCATGTCGGAATTCGTGGCCTCGGGCAGGATGCCGAGCCGCCAGGCCACTTCCTGATATGCTTCCTCGACACGGCCCAGGTCGCGCCGGAAGCGGTCCTTGTCCAGCTTCTCGCTGGTCTTCGCGTCCCACAGGCGGCAATTGTCGGGCGAGATCTCGTCCGCCAGGACGATGCGCATCTCGTCGCCTTCCCACAGCCGGCCGAACTCCAGCTTGAAATCGACCAGCGTGATGCCGATGCCGACGAACAGTCCGGTCAGGAAATCGTTCGTGCGCATGGTCAGCGCAACCATGTCGTCCAGATCATGGGTGCAGGCCCAGTCGAAGGCCGTGATATGCTCTTCGCTGACCATCGGGTCGTTCAGGCTGTCGTTCTTGTAGTAATATTCGATGATCGTGCGCGGCAGGCGCGTGCCCTCGGGAATGCCCAGCCGCTTCGCCAGGCTGCCGGCGGCGACATTGCGCACCACGACTTCCAGCGGGATGATCTCGACCTCGCGGATCAGCTGCTCGCGCATGTTCAGGCGGCGGATAAAATGGGTCGGGATGCCGATATCGTGCAGACGCAGCATCAGATGTTCGCTGATGCGGTTGTTCAGCACGCCTTTGCCGGTGATGATCCCCTTCTTCGCCCCGTTTCCGGCCGTGGCGTCGTCCTTGAAATACTGGACCAGCGTCCCGGGTTCCGGACCCTCGAAGAGGATCTTGGCTTTTCCTTCGTAGAGCTGACGACGGCGGGCCATACTCGTCCTTCATGCGGCTGATGGAGGCATGTCCTGCATGCCGTCCGATATGGGGCCCGGTCAGGGCCCCTGGAATGCGACTGCCTCATAGCAATGATTGATCGCGGAAGATACCATTCCCTTGATGGCGCGCCATGACGGCGTCGCCGGTCGCTCAGGCGGCTGGCAGATCCACCGCCGCATAGCCCACACGATCCGGCGCGCCGGCGGCGAAATACCAGGACGGCGCACCGGCCGGATCGGCCGGCAGGCCGATGAGCGATGAGCTGCATGTGCCGAATCCCGCGCGCGGCGGAATGTTCAGTTCGCTGCCGGCGGGCAGCGAACGGTCGGACATCAGGCGCGTCCAACTGGTCCAGTCCGGTGGCACCGGGCGCCCGGCCTCGCGGAAGCGCGGCAGGTGCCGTCCGATCCGGGGAATGGACATGTCGTCGGGCTCGGTCGTGGCGGCCATGTGGGTGCCCGGTTCCAGCGCCCTGACCTCCGGCGTGGCATAGCCGAGGCCGGAGATGAAATAGGCATCGTTGCGATCGGCAACCACCATGTTGAACGACCGCCACGCGCCGGCATCCAGATTGCCGATCGCCCGCGCGGCCTCGGCGGCCGTGGCGTGTTCCAGCGCAAGCAGGGGCAGTTCGCCGCGCGAACGCTTGCCCGGCGCCGGCCCCAGGCTGCCCACGCGATTCATCACGCCGGCAACGACGCCCGAATCATTCAGGGCCAGCCACGACCCGCCGGCCAGCCTGTCCCGCCCCCCGACCACCGCGGGGCGATCCGGCCAATGGCGGCCGGGTGCGTCCCACAAGCGGTCCAGCCGTTCGTCACGGTTGGCGCCGAACAGCAGAGGCCAGGCGGAACCGGGGGAAAAGGACAGGACGATCGTACACATTCGGGTCTCTGCCTCCTCCCGAACCTCAGCCGCGCGCCGGGCCGGCTTCGCCGAAGACGCGGGTAAAGCTGTGATCCAGCGCGCCCAGATGGGCATCGCTGTTCATCGCCGCATCCAGCACCTCGGCCGGCACGCGGCCCGCCACCTCGGGGTCGGCGTCCAGATTCTCGCGGAAGGTGCGGCCATCCGGCTCGCCCAGCCGGGTCCAGGTCGCCATGGCGTTGCGCTGGACGATCCGGTACGCGTCCTCGCGCAGGATGCCCGCGCGTGCCAGAGCCAGCAGAACCTCGCCGGAATGCACGACCCCGCCCAGGCTCTCCAGGTTGGCCAGCATGCGGTCCGGATAGACCACCAGCTTGTCCATCATGCCGGCCAGACGGGCCAGCGCGAAATCCAGCCCGATCGTGCCGTCGGGGCAGATATTCCGCTCGACCGACGAATGGCTGATGTCGCGCTCGTGCCACAGCGCCACATTCTCCAGCGCCGGGATGACATGGGCGCGCACCAGCCGCGCCAGGCCGGTCAGGTTTTCCGACAGCACCGGGTTGCGCTTGTGCGGCATCGCCGACGAGCCCTTCTGGCCCGGGTGGAAGAATTCCTCGGCCTCCCGCACTTCGGAGCGCTGCAGATGACGCACTTCGACCGCCAGGCGTTCGATGCCGCTGGCGATGACTGCGAGCGTGCAGAAATAGGCGGCATGGCGGTCGCGGGGGATCACCTGGGTCGAAACGCCCTCGGGCTCCAGCCCCAGCTTCTCGGCCACGAAGGTCTCGACGCGCGGATCGACATGCGCATAGGTGCCCACGGCGCCCGAAATGGCGCAGGTGGCGATTTCGGCGCGGGCGCGCACCAGCCGCTCGCGATTGCGGGCGAATTCGGCGTAATGGCCCGCCAGCTTCAGGCCGAACGAGGTCGGCTCGGCATGGATCGCGTGGCTGCGCCCGATGGTCAGCGTATATTTATGCTCGAACGCCCGGCGCTTCAGCGCCTCCAGCACGGCGTCCAGATCCGCCAGCAGCATGTCGGTCGCCTGGACCAGTTGCACCGACAGGCAGGTATCCAGCACGTCCGACGACGTCATGCCCAGATGCACGAAGCGGCTTTCCGGGCCGATCTTTTCGGCCAGCCAGGTCAGGAAGGCGATGACGTCGTGGCGCGTTTCGGCCTCGATCTCGTCGATACGGTCCAGATCGGCCTGCGAGAACGCGGCCATCGCGGCGTCGCCCTTCTCGCGCACCACGCGCGCGGCCTCGGCCGGCACGCCGCCGTACTGCGCCATGGCCTCGCATGCCAAAGCCTCGATTTCGAACCAGATCCGATACCGGTTCTCGGGGGCCCAAATGGCGGCCATGGCGGGACGGGTATAACGCGGGACCATCGTGCTCGGCTTTCTCTCTTCGACCAGATGCTGTTCGGCAGCATCGTCACGTCATGCGGCAATCCCGGGCAAGGACGATCTGCCCGGGGGACGGGGCTGCCCCTTTAGCCGATTTCCCGCGCCGCGTCTTCCTTCGAAAGCGGGTGCCTCTTGCCCGGTTGCGGCGGGAATGATCAACATCGCGCGGCGTCGGCCGACGAGACGGGCCGACGGACATTTCCAGCGGGAGCGCGACCATCCTCACCCTATCCGCCCTGGCCTCGCTTCTGCAGGTCATTCTGATCGATCTGACTCTGGCCGGCGACAATGCCGTGGTGATCGGCCTGGCCGTGCGCGGCCTGCCCCACCCCCTGCGGGGGCGGGCCATCCTGGCCGGCGTCGCGGCGGCGGCGCTGATTCGCGTCGGCCTGGCGATCGTCGCCGTCCAGTTGCTGGCCATCATTGGCCTGACCCTGGCCGGCGGCATTCTCCTGCTATGGGTCTGCTGGCGCATGTTCCGCGAACTGCGCCACCAGGAGGAACCCGCGCCATCCGACACCGTCCCGCCCGGCGCATTGCGCACCGCCATCATCCGCATCATCGTCGCCGACCTGTCGATGAGCCTGGATAACGTGCTGGCCGTGGCCGGGGCGGCGGGCAAGCATCTCTGGGTGCTGATCACCGGGCTGGCGGTTTCGGTGCTGATGATGGCCGTCGCGGCCTCGCTGATCGCGCGGCTGCTGGAACGGTTCCGGTGGATCGCCTGGGTCGGGTTGCTGATCGTGCTGGCCGTGGCGATCGAACTGATCGTCAAGGGCGGCGGCGAAATCTGGCATGTCGTGTCATGATGGCGCGCCCCGCCCGTCGCGCCTGCTGACATGAGGCCCGCCATGCCGCCATTCGCCATTTCGACTGCCCCGCGTCGCCTCCCGTCGCGCCCCAGGGGACATAGGGTGGGAATGGCGGCGCTGGCGGCCCTTTTGGGCCTGGCATTTCCCGCTGCCGCCCGCGATATCGCCAGTGATATCAACGCGGCGCCGACATTGTCTCCGGCCTCGGGCGACGTGGCGGCGCGGGTCGAGACCTATCTGCGGCTGCTTTCCCCCGAAGGCGGCAGTATCGACGAATATCTGACCTTCCTCGACCGGCAACCGTCCTGGCCGCGCCGTCCGGTCATGCTGGCGCGCGTCCAGACGCTGATGGTCCAGGCGCCGGCGCATGACAGCGGGCTGGCCCGGGCCTGCACCACGCTTTCGCTGACGTCCGCCCCCGCCCTGCTGGCCTGTGCCCACCTGCCCGCCCCACCGCCCGGCCTGGTGGACCGTGCCCGGCAGGCCTGGATCGCGGGGATAGACCGGGCAGCAGATGAGGAGCCCTTCCTCGCGGTCTTCGGTGCCGCCCTGACGGCAGACGACCAGTGGCGGCGGTTCAACCGCCAGGAACTGGACGGCCATCCGGACGCCGCCCGCAGGCAGGCCGGGCGATTGCCGTCCCCGCGCCGGGCCCTGGCACTCGCCCGGCTGGCCCTGCGGACGGCGCGGCCGGATTCCGGACCGGGTGCCGGAGCGTCCGCGCTGGCGACGGTTCCGCCCGCCCTGGCCGATGATCCGGTGCTGGTGCTGGACCGGCTGCGCTGGCTGCGGCGGACCGGCCAGGTTGACGAAGCCGCGTCACTCTGGCCGCAATCGGGCCTCGCGGCCGAACGGCGCCTGCCCCTGCCCGCCTTCTGGAGCGAGCGGGACACGCTGGCCCACGACATGCTCCTGGCCGGCCGGGACCAGGAAGCGCTGGCCCTGGCGGTCCCGACCGGCGACATGAGCCCGGCCGCCCGCAATGATGCCGATTTCCTGGCCGGCTGGGTCCTGCTGCGCCGCCTGCATGATCCCAGGCAGGCGGCCGACCGCTTCCGGTCGCTCTGCGCCTCCCGCTCGCTGATCACGCGCAGCCGTGGCCTGTACTGGACCGGCCGCGCGCTGGAGGAAGCAGGCGACAACCCGGGGGCCCGCAGGGAATGGGAACAGGCCGCCGCCATGCCCGGAACCTTCTACGGCCAGATGGCGCTGTCGCGGCTGGACGGAGACGCGGCCAGCCCCCTGCTGTTTCCCGAACGGTCCGGCGCGCTGGTCCGCGCCCGGCTGGGCAGCGTGCCCATGCCGGCCTGGAGCAACGAGGACATGAGCCGCTTCGAGGCCAGCGACCTGGTCCAGGCGGCCCGGCTGCTGGCGGCCCGGGGCGATCTGCCCCATGCGCGTGATTTCGTGCTGTTGCAGGATACGCGTTGGGACAATGCGGCCGGCCATGCCCTCGCCGCGATGCTCGCCGTGCGGCTGGGCATGCCCGACGTGGCGGTGGCGATCACCCGCCGCGCGGGCCGCGATGGTATCGCCCTGCTGCCGCTGGGCTGGCCCAGGCCGTTCCCGGCCATCGAACAGGGATTGCCCACGGGCTTCGTCATGGCCGTGATCCGGCAGGAAAGCAGCTTCGATCCCGGCATTGTCAGCCCGGCCGGCGCCTATGGCCTGATGCAGCTTCTGCCGGCGGCGGCGCGCGACGTCTCGCGCTGGGCCGGGCTTGCGACCGGCACGCTGACCGGCGCCAGCCTGACCGATCCGACGCTGAACATGCGAATCGGCACGGCCTATCTGTCACGGCTGATGCGCAAGTTCGACGGGGCGATTCCCTATGTGTTGGCGGCCTATAATGCCGGGCCGCACCGGGCCGACGAATGGCTGGCCTCGGTCGGCGATCCGGCGCATGCCGATCCCACGCCCACGGCGATGCTCGACTGGATCGAGAGCATTCCGTTTGCCGAAACCCGAAGCTATATCCAGCGCGTGGAGGAAAACCTGGCCATTTACCAGGCTCTGGCCTCCGAATCCCGATCGGAGGCGCCCCCATGAATCCTGCCCGCCTTGTCGCCAGCTTCGGCGGATGCGGTTTTTCTCCCGTCGCTCCCGGAACGGTCGGGTCGCTGGCGGCTCTCGTCTGCGGCCTGCTGTTCCTGCCCCACCCTCTTGTCCTGGCTGTTGCGATCCTGCTGTGCTGTGTCGTCGGATATGCGGCCACGGCACGGGTCAGCGACGGCGATGACCATCAGTGGATCGTGATCGACGAGGTCGCGGGCATGTGGATCGCCATGTTTCCCCTGACGTTCGGCCCCATGCAGGTGGACCCGCTCTGGCCCGATCGGCTCGGCATCCTGTGGCTGCTGCTGGCGTTCGCACTGTTCAGGCTGCTCGATATCACCAAGCCCGGCCCCGTCGGCTGGTTCGACCGGCGGCATGACGCGGTGGGCATCATGGGCGACGACATCGTTGCAGGGCTGATCGCGGCGATCATCCTGGCCGGCGCGCGGATGCTGATCCTCCTGGCCTGAACGCATAGCGGGGTACCCATGACGTCCATGCTGAACGAACCGATACTGGCCCGCGCGGCCGAGATACTGGGGCGGATGCGCGATGCGGGATTGCGCGCCGTCACCGCCGAAAGCTGCACCGGCGGCCTGGTCGCCGCCGCGCTGACACACCACGCCGGATCATCCGACATGGTCGAGGGCGGGTTCGTCACCTATTCGAACGCGATGAAGACCGCGCTGCTGGGCGTTCCGCCCGCATTGCTGGCCCATCACGGCGCGGTCAGCGCCGAAGTCGCGGCCTCCATGGCACGGGGCGCGCTGGCCCATGCGCCGGACGCCGACCTCGCAGTCGCCATTACCGGCATAGCCGGTCCCGGCGGCGGCTCGGCGGAAAAACCGGTCGGGCTGGTCTGGTTCGGTGCCATACGGCGCGACGGCGAAGGCAGCACGATATCGCGCCAGTTCGCAGGCGACCGGGAAGCCGTCCGCAGTCAGGCGGTCGCGCAGGCACTCGATCTGCTGGCCGATCTGACGGATGCCCACATGCACATCTGACTGAAACCGTGCGCCGGCGCAGATCCGGCGCACGTTTCCAGCCAGTCCCCTCTCCCACCCGGCTATAACGGCTGGGCCGGACCTGTGGCTGTCCGGGATGAACGGGTTACCGGGATTATCGAGCTTACTGGGGCGAGCTTTCCGGCATTGAGGGGGCCGGAGGCATCGGCGGCGCGACGGCGCCGGTTCCGGACGGGACTGTCGCGGTGGGCTCGGTGGGCGTCGACATCATGGGGGTCGACATCATGGGGGCGGCCGGCATGCTGCCCGGCGGAACCGACGCCTCAGGGGCCGGCGGGGTGCCGGCGCGGGCATTGGCGAGGCTCTTGGCATTCAGGTCTTCGGTCGTGGGCGAGCCCATGACCGCTTCCTGGTGGTGATGGTCTTTATGGTGATGATGATGGTGATGGGGTTCCGCGAGGGCCGGTGTGCCGGCGACCAGGGCCGTGGCGACAATCATCGGACCGAAAGACAATTTCATCACGATCGTTCCTCCAAAGGCTGGAACGCGCCCATATTCGGGCACGCGGCATCATGACGGCCCAGGGCCATCATTCGCCTGACGGAACGCCAACGCTCCTCAGGCGCCTCCGGTTCCGGCCGGCTGCGCATTGGTGGGCTGCGCCAATGTCTTGTCGGTCACGGGGGCCCCATAGATATCGCGCGCGCGCCGGATGAAGGCGGAGACCATCAGCCGGACCGCCTCGTTGAACACCACCCCGATCGCGGCCTGGAGCAGACGCGAACGGAACTCGAAATCGACGAAGAAATCGACCTGGCAGCCCCGCGCATCCGGCATGAAGGTCCAGACATTGTTCAGGTACCGAAACGGCCCTTTTTCGTAGCGGACGCGAATGCGTGTCGGGTGCTCCAGGTCCACCCGGCTGGTAAAGGTCTCGCGAAACGGGCCGAAGCCGATCGTCAGGTCCGCCACCAGTTCGGTCGCGGTGCGGGTGCGCACGCGGGCTGCGGCGCACCAGGGCAGGAACTGCGGATATTTGTCGACATCGGCCACAAGGTCGAACAATTGCTCCGGCGCGTAGGCAATCAGGCGACGTTCCGCATGCGTCGGCATCAGGCGCGCTCCGCCCCGCTCCGCCCCGCCACCAGCTTCGCCTCGCGCGCGGCGCGCAGTTCGGCGAAGTCGGAATCGGCATGGTAGGACGAACGGGTCAGCGGCGAGGCGCTGACCTGCAGGAAGCCCTTGGCCCGCGCCATCGCCGCATAATCGGCGAATTCGTCCGGGGTGACGAAATGCTTCACCGGCGCATGCTTCACCGTCGGCTGCAGATACTGGCCCAGCGTGATGAAATCGACATCCGCCACCCGCAGGTCATCCATCACCTGCAGGATCTCGGGCCTCTCCTCGCCCAGCCCGACCATCAGGCCGGATTTGGTGAAGATCGACGGATCATGGCGCTTCACGTCATCCAGCAGCCGCAGGGACTGATAATAGCGCGCACCGGGGCGGATGGAGGTGTACAGCCGCGGCACGGTTTCCAGATTGTGGTTGAACACGTCGGGGCGCGCCGCCACCACCACTTCCAGCGAAGCGGGCTTGCGCAGGAAATCGGGGGTCAGGATCTCGATCGTGGTGGTGGGCGACGCCGCGCGCACCGCGCCGATGACGCGGGCGAAATGCGTGGCCCCGCCATCGGGCAGGTCATCGCGATCGACCGAGGTGATGACGACATGGCGCAGACCAAGCTTGGCCACGGCCTCGCCCACGCGCTCGGGCTCGCCGTCATCCAGCGGGTTGGGCATGCCGGTGGTGACATTGCAGAAGGAACAGGCGCGGGTGCAGATCTCGCCCATGATCATCATGGTGGCATGACGCTGCGACCAGCACTCGCCGATATTCGGGCAGGCCGCTTCCTCGCACACCGTCACCAGCTTCTGCTCGCGCATCAGGGCACGGGTCTCGTGATAGACGGGGTGATTCGGCGCCTTGACGCGGATCCACTCCGGCTTGCGGGCGATGGGATTGTCCGGGCGATGCGCCTTCTCGGGATGGCGGAGCAGCGCACCGCCTTTTCTGTGGTCGATCACCAGACGCGTGGACATACGGCAGAACCCATAAAGCAAACGGACAGCCAGAAGTGGAACGTCGCGGGGGGCGCGTCAAGCAAACATCCCCCCTGCCCGCGCACCCGCGATCAAAAGCTCAGGAGCTGCCTCCCGGCCTCTCCATTCAGATATGCAATGCCCCGTCATAGGCGGCCAGCACCGCCTCGTGCATCGCTTCCGAAATGGTGGGATGCGGAAAGACCGTTTCCTTCAATTCAGCGTCGGTCAGTTCCGATGTCCGGGCAATGACATAGCCCTGGATCATTTCCGTCACCTCGGCGCCGATCATGTGCGCGCCCAGCAGCTCGCCGGTTTCGGCATCGAACACCGTTTTGACCAGCCCTTCGGGCTCGCCCATCGCGATGGCCTTGCCATTGCCGATGAAGGGGAAGCGGCCGACACGCACCTTGTGCCCGGCTTCCTTCGCGCGGGCCTCGGTCAGCCCGACCGAGGCGATCTGCGGGCGGCAATAGGTGCAGCCGGGAATGTTCAGCGGGTCGATCGGGTGGACATGCTTCCCGGCGATCGCCTCGACGCACATCACGCCCTCATGGCTGGCCTTGTGCGCCAGCCAGGGCGGCCCGGCCAGATCGCCGATGGCGTAGACGCCCGGCTCGCCGGTGAAGCATTTCGCATCGACCTTCACATGCGTCCGGTCGACGGTAACGGCGGTGCCTTCCAGGCCCAGCTTCTCGACATTGCCGACAATACCCACGGCCGAGATCACGCGATCGACGGTGATGGCGTGCGTCTTGCCCCCGGCTTCGACCGCCAGGCTGACATTGTTGGCGCCCTTGGTGATGGGCCCGAGCTTCGCACCCGTCAGGATGGTCATGCCCTGCTTGACGAACGCCTTGTGCGCCAGGGCGCTGATTTCCTCGTCCTCGACCGGCAGGATACGGTCCAGCACTTCGACGACCGTCACCTCGGCGCCCATGTTGCGGTAGAACGAGGCGAATTCGATGCCGATCGCGCCCGAGCCGATCACCAGCAGCGATTTGGGCATTTCGGTCGGCACCATCGCCTCGCGATAGGACCAGATCAGCTTGCCGTCGGGCTCCAGCCCCGGCAGCACGCGGGCACGCGCACCGGTCGCCAGAATGACGTTCTTCGCACTCAGCGTCGCAACCGGCTTGCCGTCCTTGGTGACGGACAGCAGGCGGCGACTGCCATCCTTGCCCGCCAGCGCCCCGAACCCGTCGAAGACCGCAACCTTGTTCTTCTTCAGCAGGTGCCCGACGCCGGAGGAAAGCTGCCCGGCAACCTGGCGCGAGCGCTTGACCACCTTTTGCAGGTCAAAACGCACATTGTCGGCCGCGAAGCCGAAATCGCCCAGATGGTGCAGCAGGTGATTGATCTCGGACGCGCGCAGCAACGCCTTGGTCGGGATGCAGCCCCAGTTGAGGCAGATGCCGCCCAGATGATTGGCCTCGACCAACGCAGTCTGGAGCCCAAGCTGCGCGGCCCGGATCGCGGCAACATACCCGCCGGGACCGCCGCCGACGACGACGAGATCGAATTCTGTCTTGTTCATTGATGTACGTTCCCGGAGCAGGTGGCGGCCGGACAAGCGCCGGCCGCAAGGATGCCGGTTCAGAAAAGATCCGTGGCCCGGACGAACCGGGCCACTTCGGTTCAGACCACGAGGCTGAGCGGCGATTCGACCACCGAGCGGAAGGCGGCCACCCATTCGGCCGCCAGCGCGCCGTCGACCACGCGATGATCGACCGACAGCGTCACGGTCATGACGGTGGCGATCGCAATGGAATCCCCCTTCACCACCGCCCGCTTCTCGCCCGCCGCGATGGCCAGGATGGCGGCCTGCGGCGGGTTGATGATGGCCGAGAACTCCTTGACCCCGTACATGCCCATGTTCGAGATCGAGAACGAGCCGCCTTGGAATTCGTGCGGCTTCAGCTTGCCGGCGCGGGCACGGGCGATCAGTTCCTTGGCCTCGTTGCTGATCTGGCTCAGCGACTTGCGGTCGGCATTGCGGATGATCGGCGTGATCAGCCCGTCGGGCACCGACACCGCGACCGAGATATCGACATCGTCATACAGGATGGTCGCATCCTCGGTGTAGGACGCGTTGACCTTCGGCACCCGCCGCAGCGTGACGGCGACGGCCTTGATCAGCAGATCGTTGACCGACAGCTTGAACGCCCCCGCCCCTTCGGCCGGCGAGGACGCATTGAGCTGCGCACGCAGGGCCAGCAGCGCATCCAGTTCCACGTCCATGGCGACGTAGAAATGCGGAATGGTCGATTTCGCCTCGGTCAGCCGGCGCGCGATGACCTTGCGCACCGAAGAATTCGGCACGAGGGTATGCGGTACGTCGATCGCCACCGCCGGCGTCGGTCGCGGCGCGGCCTTCGGAGCGGCGGGCACGGCAGCCGGCGCGGCCACGGCCGCTTCGACGTCACGGCGCACGATGCGCCCATTTGGCCCGCTACCCTTCACCTGGGCCAGGTCGACGCCCTTCTGGGCCGCGATACGCCGGGCGAGCGGCGAGGCGAAGACCCGCCCTGCTTTCAGTGCAACCTCGGCGACCGGGGCCGGAACGGCGACCGACGCGGCAGGCGTCGCAACCGGCGTCGCCACAGGGGCGGCCGGGGCCGCCTCAGGCGCGGCAGCAGCCGGCGCCGCATCCGGCACCGCCTCGCCTTCCGCCACCAGAATGGCGATCGGTGCATTCACCTTCACGCCTTCGGTGCCGGCCTCGACCAGGATGCGCCCCAGCGTGCCTTCATCGACGGCCTCGACCTCCATCGTCGCCTTGTCGGTCTCGATCTCGGCGATCACGTCGCCGGAGGCGATGGCTTCGCCTTCCTTCTTCAGCCAGCGGGCCAGCTTGCCCTCGGTCATGGTCGGCGACAAAGCCGGCATCAGGATGTTCACGGACATGGCGCGTGCTCCTCAGACCAGCTTGCGGACCGCATCCACCACCCAGGTCGGGTTCGGGAGGGCCAGCTTTTCCAGATTGGCGGCAAAGGGCATCGGCACGTCGGCGCCGGCAACCCGCGCCGGCGGCGCGTCGAGATAATCGAACGCATGTTCGATAACCTGCATCGCCACTTCCGCGCCGATACCGGCGAAGGGCCAGCCTTCCTCGACACAGACCAGACGGCTGGTCTTCTTCACGCTGGCCACGATCGTCTCGGTGTCGAGCGGACGGATGGTCCGCAGATTGATCACCTCGGCCGAAATCCCCTGCTCGGCCAGGATCGCGGCGGCTTCCAGCGCCGTGCCGACCATGATCGAGAAGGCGACGATGGTCACGTCCGTCCCCTCGCGCTCGATCTTCGCGCGGCCGATCGGCAGGATGAAATCGTCATCGATCGGGCACGGAAACTTCTGGCCGTAGAGGATCTCGTTTTCCAGCACGATCACCGGGTTCGGATCGCGGATCGCCGCCCGCAGCAGCCCCTTGGCATCGGCCGAGGACCAGGGCGCCACCACCTTCAGGCCGGGCACATGGCCATACCAGCTCGCATAGCACTGCGAATGCTGGGCGCCCACGCGGGCGGCGGCGCCGTTCGGGCCACGGAAGACGATCGGGCAGGAAATCTGGCCGCCCGACATGTAGCGCGTCTTGGCCGCCGAATTGATGATGTGGTCGATCGCCTGCATCGCGAAATTCATGGTCATGAATTCCACGATCGGCTTCAGCCCCGTCAGCGCGGCACCGACCGCCATGCCGGTGAAGCCATGTTCGGTGATCGGCGTGTCGATCACGCGCTTCTCGCCGAATTCGTCCAGCAGGCCCTGCGAGACCTTGTAGGCCCCCTGGTACTGCGCGACTTCCTCGCCGATCAGGAACACATCCTCGTCCCGCCGCAACTCGGCGGCCATCGCGTCGCGCAACGCTTCGCGCACCGTGATCTCGACCGTCTCGCCCCACTCCTTGTCGGGCGCGACCGTCGGTGCTGCCGGTGCCGCCTGGGCCGGAGCTGCCGGTGCGGTCTGCGCCGCGGCCGGGACAGCCGCTTTTGGCGCCGCCGCCGGCGCGGCATCCGCGCCTTCCGATTGCAGGTTCGCGATCGGCGTGTTCACCGCCACATGCTCGGTGCCTTCCGGCACCAGGATGTCGGCCAGCGTGCCCTCATCGACGGCCTCGACTTCCATGGTCGCCTTGTCGGTCTCGATCTCGGCAATCACGTCGCCGGCGGCGATATGGTCGCCAGGCGTCTTCAGCCAGCGGGCCAGCTTGCCTTCTGTCATGGTCGGCGACAAAGCGGGCATCAGGATCTGGGTGGTCATCGTTCAGCCCTCCACCAGCACGTCGGTCCACAGTTCCGACGGATCGGGTTCCGGGCTGCTCTGCGCAAAATCGGCTGCATCCGCCACAATCGCCTTCACCTTGTCCTCAAGAGCTTTCAGTTCCGCCTCCTCGACACCGAGCGTCAGCAGTTCACGACGCACCCGGTCGATCGGGTCATGGTTCTTGCGCATCTCGTCCACTTCGCTGCGCGGACGATATTTCGCGGGGTCGGACATGGAATGGCCGCGATAGCGATAGGTCGCCATTTCCAGCAGGAACGGCCCCTTGCCCTCACGGCAATATTCCACGGCCTCGCGCGCGGCCTGACGCACGGCCTCGACATCCATGCCGTCGACCTTGCGCCCCGGAATCCCCCAGGGCTCGCCATTGCGCCACAGTTCCTTGGACGCCGAGGCGCGCTCGACGCTGGTGCCCATGCCGTAATGATTGTTCTCGATCACGAACACGCAGGGCAGCTTGTGCAGGGCCGCCAGGTTGAAGCTCTCATAGACCTGGCCCTGGTTGGACGCCCCCTCGCCGAAATAGGCGATCGAGACCTCGTCCGTGCCGCGATATTTGTTCGCGAAGGCCAGACCGATCCCCAGCGCAACCTGGGCACCGACGATCCCGTGGCCGCCATAGAAATTCTTCTCGCGCGAGAACATGTGCATCGACCCGCCCTTGCCGCGGGAATAGCCGCCCTCGCGCCCCGTCAGCTCGGCCATGACGCCGCGCGGGTCCATGCCGGCGGCCAGCATCTGCCCATGGTCGCGATAGGAGGTGATCAGCTTGTCGCCCTGCTTCAGTTCCATCTGAACGCCGACGACCACGGCTTCCTGGCCGATATACAGGTGGCAGAAGCCGCCGATCAGACCCATGCCATACAACTGGCCCGCGCGCTCTTCGAACCGGCGGATCAGCACCATGTCGTAAAAGGCGTGCTTCAGCTCGTCCGTGGTGAAGATCGCATTGTTCCGGTCGGGATTGGAGACGCCCGCGCCAGTGCCGGACGGTTTTTTATCGCCCATGGTTTCTCTCCCTTTTTCGCGCACCGCGGCGCCAGAGAAGGATGATTGTCCCACCCTCTGGCGCTCCGGTCTGGTGATGTTCACTCAATTTGCCGTGTTTACGGATCGGGAATGCAGATTTTCCCGATAGGCCGACATGCGACGGCGATGGCGGAATCCGACGGCAGATTTACGATATTCGCTACCTTATTTACCGTGCGGAGACCCGTCCTCAAAGGCGGAAAGAGGTGTAAGGTCGGAAACAAACCGGACGAGTATGGTAAACGGAGTGAACGTGAGCGACACCAGCGGTCGAAAGATGTTTTGCGGCAACCGCGTGCGTGCATTGCGGATCGCGAATGCGATCTCGCAGAGGATGATGGCCCAGCGCCTGGCCATTTCCGCGAGTTACCTCAATCAGATCGAAAACAACGCCAAGCCGGTCCCGACGCGATTGCTGGTGACACTGTGCGACATGTTCTCCGTCGCCCCGAGCTATTTCGGTGATGACGGCGAGATCCGGATGCTCCGCCTTCTGCGGGAGGCATCCAGCGACCCGATGTTCCGCTCCTCGCTACCGGAACGCGAGATCCATGGCGCCATTAGGGACAATCCCGCCTTCGTGAAGATGTTTCTGGAACTCTATCGCTCGGCCAGGACCATGCACGAGCAGGGGAGCGAGGCCCAGCCGGACAAACGGACGGAAGCCGAGCGCGCCTCCGCATGGTCCAAACTCTCGTCGGCCTACGAGATCGTCGGCGACTGGGTGCAGGCGGAACGGAACTATTTCGACACGCTCGACCGCGCGGCCGAACAATTGTACGAAACCGCGCGGCTGGACACGGATACGATCGGAACCGGACTGGAGCGCCACCTGCGTGACCGCTTCGGCGTCACGGTCTCCACCACGCCGGCCGAACCCACCGTCGCCAACAGCAGCCCATGCCATTTCGACACCACTGAAAAAACCGCCCATTTCGTGCCCGGCCTGCCCGGCCCCACCCGGACATTCTGCATGGCGCGGCTGGTCGCCCATCTGGGATATTGCACGCTGATCGACGAGGCCGCACGCCACCCGCTCCTGTCCGACGAGAACACGCGCTCGATCGCCCGCGCGGCCATGGCCAATTACTTCGCGGGCGGACTTATCATGCCGTACGAATTGTTCGCGGCAAAAGCCAAGGCCTTCAAACACGATCTCGATCGCCTGCAAACGACCTTCTCGGCCAGTTTCGAGCAGGTATGCCAGCGGCTCTCATCCCTCCAGCGTCCGGGCGCGGAGGGCGTTCCATTCTATTTCATCAAGGCGGATGTGGCGGGCAACGTCCTGAAAAGCTACAGCGCCAACCGCTTCAGCCGCGCCCGCTTCGGGGCACTGTGCCCACGCTGGAACGTCTTCGAAAGCTTCTCGGCCGCAGGAAAGCTGATCATCCAGATTTCGCAGGACACTGAAGGCGGCCTCTTCATCAGCGTGGCGCGGGCTGTCGTCTCCCACCCTCAGTCATTCTTCGACCGCCAGCCGAAACGCGCGATCGTGCTGGGCTGCTCCGTCGCCCATGCGGACGAGGTCGTCTATTCGTCGATGCTGAACCTGCATGATCCGCGCACATTCATCTCGATCGGCCCCGGCTGCCGGTCATGCGTCCGCGCCGATTGCGAGCATCGCGCGATGCCGCAGAGCGGTTTCTTCTTTCAGCCGGCGGCAGGCGCCTGACCCGGCGCCTCCGCTTCCGCGCGCTGATAGAGCCCCGAGCGTCCACCGGATTTCGTGATCAGGCGGATATGCTCGATCGTCAGATCGCGGTCGACAGCCTTGCACATATCGTAAAGGGTCAGGGCGCAGACGCTGACCGCCGTCAGGGCCTCCATTTCCACCCCTGTCTGCGCGGCCGTCCCGACACTTGCCTCGATCTCGATCCCCCTTCCATCCTCGGTCGGGGTCAGTTCCACGCGCACGGAACTCAGAGCCAGCGGATGGCAAAGCGGAATCAGATCCGACGTCTTCTTGGCCGCCATGATGCCCGCGATACGCGCGACAGCCAGAACATCGCCCTTCTTCATGCCACCCGACAGGATCAGATCCAGCGTTTCCCGCCGCATGATGACCAGCCCGCGCGCGACCGCCTGCCGCACTGTCACCGCCTTGTCGGCCACATCCACCATCACGGCGTGACCATTTGCATCCAGATGGGTCAGGCCGCCCTGAACCGGCATGGTTCAGGCGCCGCCCAGCAGAATGCGGGCCGCCTCACCCGGCGACGGGTGGCGCAGCAGGCTTTCGCCGACCAGAAAACCACTGGCCCCGATATCGTTGAGCCGGACGACATCCTCGTGCGTGCCGATCCCGCTTTCCGAAACCACGATCCGGTCCGGCGGAACCAGCGGTGCAAGCCGAAGCGTCGTCTCAAGATCCGTCTTCAACGTCTTGAGATTGCGGTTATTGATTCCGATCAACGACGTATCCAGCGCCAGGGCCCGGTTCAGTTCGGCCTCATCATGCACCTCGACCAGAACGTCCATGTCCAGCCCGCGCGCGATATCCAGCAGTTCCGCCGCCTCGCTGTCGGTCAGGGCCGTCAGGATCAGCAGGATACAATCCGCGCCGATCAGGCGGCTTTCATGCACCTGCCAGGGATCGAGGATGAAATCCTTGCGCAGGATCGGCAGCGAACAGGCATCGCGCGCCCGCTGCAGATCTTCCGCGCAGCCATGAAAGCATGCCCCCTCGGTCAGGACCGAGATACAGGCGGCGCCGGCCTTTTCATACTCGGCGGCGATGCCGGCAGGGTCGTAGTCAGGACGCAGAATACCGGCCGAGGGCGAGGCCTTCTTGATTTCCGCGATCAGCCCGATCTGACGGTCCGCCGTCCGCTGCTTCAGCGCCTGGCCGAAACCACGGGTCGGCGTGGTGACCTCGCGGGCCCGGGCCGTAATCTCTTTCAGAGGGGTAACAGTCGCTCGCTGCGCGACATCGACCCTGGTCCGGGCGCAGATGCGCGCCAGGACATCCGGAAGCCCATCCGGGTCCGAGGCGGTGCCGCACTCGTTCTGAGCGGGATTCGTCGCGGTATCGTTCATGATCAACCCTGTATGACTTCGTCCCGCGCGGACGGCCGGCCGCCGCGCGCGGATTTCAAAACAGCCAGTGCAGATCCGTCATCCAGAACACGGGCCGCGTCAGCGACCAATGCCCGCAGCGATGCGGGCTGCACTTTTCCCTCTTTCAGAATGTCTGCACGGCCGGCGACATGCAGCGCCGCCGCCGCGTTCAGCAGAACGGTGTCCCGATAGGCCCCGTGGGCCCCGGCCAGCAAAGCCTCCAGGGCTGCCGCGTTTTCCACCGGCCCTCCTCCGGTAATCGCCGAAATCGGTGCCGGCTTCAGGCCGGCATCGGCGGGTTCCAGCGTGAAATCATACAGAACCCCGTCCTGCAACGCCACGATCGCGGTGGGGCCGGCCAGCGTCAGCTCGTCCACACCCTGGTCCACGCCGCATGTTCCATGGACGGCCCATGCGCGCTCCGCCCCCAGAAGCTGCAAGGTCTCGACGACCGGGCGCAGCCACGACCGATCGAACACCCCCACCAGCTGACGCGTAACACCCGCCGGATTGCTCAGGGGACCGATCAGGTTGAACAGCGTCCGCACCCCCAGCGCCGTACGCGCGGGTGCGGCATAGCGCATGGCCGGATGGTGCGACGGCGCCGCCATGAAGGCCAGTCCGTTATCGTTCAGCCGTGCGGCGATCACGGCCGGATCGTCCGACAACAGAACGCCCAGCGCCCCCAGCACATCGGTCGCGCCCGACCGTGACGACAGGGCCTTGTTGCCGTGCTTGGCCACCGGCACGCCCAGCGCTGCCAGCACGAAGGCAACGGCAGTGGAGATATTCAGCGTGCCCAG
The DNA here is from genome assembly GCF_014174215.1 of Gluconacetobacter tumulicola. Classification (GTDB taxonomy): domain Bacteria; phylum Pseudomonadota; class Alphaproteobacteria; order Acetobacterales; family Acetobacteraceae; genus Gluconacetobacter; species Gluconacetobacter tumulicola. The sequence continues at coordinate 53,598 of NZ_JABEQL010000003.1, forward strand.
CCCGTCGCCGCCGGTTCCGCAGACATCGATCGTGCCCGCCGGCACCGGGGCCACCCGCCGCATGCGCGCACGCACGGCACGCACCGCCCCCAGCAGTTCGGCGCGCTGCTCTCCCCGCACCCGCAGCGCCATCAGGAATGCCGCGATCAGCATGTCGGGCACGCCGCCATCCATGATCAGGCCGAAAGCCTGTTCGGCGTCGGCCTCGTTCAGGGTCTCGCCGCGCGCCAGTCGGCTCAGAAGGGCCCGAAAGGCGTCGGCCGGGGCGACAGGCAGGGACGGCGTGCCATCCATCTTGGGTCAGGCCGCCTTTCGCGGCGTATTGAGCCCGCGCGCGATCGCCAGGAAATTGGCCAGGATGGCGTGCCCGTGCTCCGACGCGATGCTCTCCGGATGAAACTGGACCCCGAACACTGGCAGGCTGCGATGGCGAAGCCCCATGATGACGCCGTCCTCGGTGTGCGCAACGGGCACGAGATCGGACGGAAGCGTGGCAGGATCGACCGTCAAGCTGTGATAGCGGGTCGCCTGGAAGGGGCTGGGCAGCCCCTCGAACACGCCGCTGCCATCATGAAAGACCGGGCTGACCTTGCCATGCATGGGAACAGGCGCCCGGACCACCGTGCCGCCGAACACCTGCCCGATGGCCTGGTGGCCCAGGCAGACGCCGAAAATGGGCACATGCCCCGCCGCGCGGCGGATCAGGTCGCAGCAGATCCCGGCCTCGTTGGGCGAACAGGGGCCCGGCGACAGCACGATCGCCTCGGGTTTCAGCGCCATCGCCTCATCGACCGTCAGCGCATCGTTGCGGCGTACGTCGCTTTCCTCCCCCAGATCACCCAGATAATGGACGAGATTGAAGGTGAAACTGTCGTAATTATCGATCAGCAGGATCATGGCGACATGATGGCCTTCTGTTCCAGCCCGGTCAAACAACAGTTCAAAATTTCATCGAAATAATACATGCTGTCTTAAAATGGGTCGTTTGTTACGAAAACAAGTGCGGAGCGTGTAATTTTATGACCTGACTGGACGAAGCGGTCAGTCCGCATTGCCGCCGCGCGCGAACCGCACCGCCGCCTCGGCCGCGCGGAACAGGGCGCGGGCCTTGTGCTGCGTTTCCTCGTACTCCGCATCGGGCACACTGTCGGCCACCACGCCGCAGCCGGCCTGCACATGCATCTGCCCGTCCTTGACCACGGCCATCCGCAGGCCGATGCAGGTATCCATCTCGCCATTCGCGCCGAAATAACCGATACACCCGGCATAGGTCGCGCGCCGGGTCGGCTCGACCTCGTCGATGATCTCCATCGCCCGGATCTTCGGCGCCCCGGTCAGCGTGCCGGCCGGGAACCCCGCGACCAGCGCATCCAGCGCCTCCAGCCCCGGCCGCAATTCCCCCTCGACATTCGACGAGATATGCATGACGTGGCTGAACCGCTCGATCACGAATTTCTCCGTGACCTTGACGCTGCCGATCGCGCAGACCCGCCCGACATCGTTGCGGCCCAGGTCGATCAGCATCAGATGCTCGGCCAGTTCCTTCGGGTCGGCCAGCAGGTCCCGCTCCAGTGCCAGATCCTCTTCCGCCGTTCGGCCACGCGGCCGGGTACCGGCCAGGGGGCGCACCGTCATCCGCCCGTCACGCAGGCGCACCAGGATCTCGGGCGAGGAGCCGACGAGGGTGAACCCGTCGAAGGCCAGATGAAACAGGAACGGCGCCGGATTGATGCGGCGCAGGGACCGATACAGCGCCAGCGGCGGCAGGGTGAATGGGGTCGAGAAGCGCTGGCTGGGCACGACCTGGAAGGCATCGCCGGCGGCGATATATTCCTGGATGCGCCGGACCATGTCGCAGAACGCCTCGCGCGTGAAGTTCGAACGCGGAGGCTCCAGCGGGCCGGTATAGTCCGGCCGGATCTCGTGCAGCGCCAATGGTTCCGACAGGGTGCGCCGCGCCAGCGCGATCAGGTCCTCCGCCGCCTGCCACACCTGCTCGGCCGTACGATCCGGGCTCGGCCGCACCGGCGCCGCCAGGATCAGCTCGTCCCGCACGGTGTCGAAGATGGCGAACAGGCCGGGGCGGATCATTACCCCCTCGGGCAGGCCGAGATCGTCGGGCGGCGTATTCGGCAGATGCTCCATCTGCCGCACCATGTCGTATCCCAGATAGCCGAACAGGCCGGCCGTCATCGGCGGCAGCCCCGCCGGCAGGGTCATCCGGCTGTCCCGGATGATCGCGCGCAGCGAATCCAGCGGCGCCTCCGCCACCGGGGCAAAGCGTTCCGGGTCGGCATCCGGCGCGGTGTTGATCGCCGCCTTCCCGTCATGGCAGCGCCAGACCAGGTCCGGCAGCAGGCCGATGACCGAATAGCGGCCGCGCGCCACCCCGCCCTCGACGCTTTCCAGCAGAAAGGCATTGCGGGCTTGGCTGGCATCCGTGGCGCCGGCCAGGCGCGACAGGCGCATATAGGCGGCGACCGGCGTCAGCAGGTCGGCGGCCTCCACGCTCCAGACCACGCTGCCCTCTCCCTGTCGCAGGGCGGACAGTGCCGCATCGCGTTCCGCAAGGGTCGGCGCGGCGGGAATGGTCTGAATAATGGTCGTCACGGGCTGGTGTCTCCGGCGCCGCCCGTCCCGGTGACCGAGGACAGGGCTGATTTCAGGGCGCTCATATTGGTCTTGGGCTTGACCACCTGCTGAAGGGCTGCGGCGTAGGACATCCCGATATCGTCCGCCAGAGCCTGCGACAGGCCGCTGCGGATGCGGCCAACCTGCATCGCCTGCGTGCCGGGATCGGGATGCGTGATCGCGGTCAGCGTCGCGACATAGAAACCGTCCGGGCCATCCAGCATGGCCGTCTGCCCGGCCTTGTCGAAGCGGAAGACCAGGCGCGCCAGCTCGTCGGGCACGCCATCCACCGCCCGCCCGCGCGCCAGTGGTGCCGGATGCTCCACCTGCTGGCCGCCGGCGGCAGCCGAGACGGCGCCATGCGCCTTGGCGGCCAGATACAGCGCGGTGGCCGCGACGTTGGCCGCATGGCGGCGTGCCTCGTCATCCCACGCGGCGCGGACCTGGGCGGATGCCGCATCGAAGGGCTGAAGCTGGGCGGGCGTGATGCTGTCGACCGCAACCGCGAACCAGCCATTCTCCGGCCCCTGGACCAGCGTCGGGTTCGCCCCCTTCGCCGCGCTGAAGATCTTCTCGATGATCGCCTGGCGCAGGGCGGGAGATGCCGGAATCGGCGCCGCCTCACCCCCCTGGGTCATGCCCCGCGCGTCCAGCGTGCCGGCGATGGCCGCCGCCCCCAGATTATCGGGAATATGGTCCAGCCCGCCGCCGGCGATCGCGTCCTGGAGCTTCTGCACGCGCTGGCCGATCAGTTCCACGGCCTGGCCGCGCGCCATCTGCTCGCGCAACTCCTGCCGTGCCGTCGCGAAATCGGTATCGTGCGGCGGCGTGATCAGCGTGACCTTGAAAACGACCCAGCCGGTATCGACCTGCGTCGGCCCCTGAAGGTCGGACGGCGGCGCACCGAAGACCAGCTTCGCCAGACCCGCCGAGGGAATCCCCGCCTGGCGGACATTGTCCATCTGCACCGTGGCGGAATCCTTGGCATCGGCCTGGATGCGGCCCCAATCGGCACCCGCCTTCCATTGGTCGGCGATCGCCTGCGCACGGGCCTGGCTCGGCGCGGTCACGATCTGCACGCTGCGGGTCTCGGGCACGTGGTATTTCGACGCCTCGGCCTCATACAGCCGCTTCAGGTCGGCATCGGGGATCTCGACCGACTGGGCCACGCTGTCGGGCGACAGCACGACCACCCGCGCATGGCGGTATTCGGGCGTCTGAAACAGCCAGGGATGATTGTCGTAGAAACGGTGCAGCTGCGTCGCGTCGGGCTCGGGCGCCGCCTGGGCGGTCAGCGGAAAGCGGACCAGGTCGATGGTCCGGGTCTGCGCATCGAAATCGAACGCCTGGCGGACCATGACTTCCGGCGCGCGGGCACCGTTCTGGATCGGTTCGATCAGCGCGCGCACCGCCAGGTCGGCCCGGATCAGCTCCAGCAGGCGCGCCTCGGTCATGCCGATCTGCTGCAGGCGCGAATCGAACAGCTTGCGATCGAATCGCCCGTCCGGCCCCTTGAAGGCCGGCAGTCCGAACACTTCCTCACGCAGCGCATCGTCCGGAACGGTCACGCCCAGCCGGTCGGCCGACAGCGTGATTTCCGATTGCATCAGCAGCCGCTGCAGCACCTGTTCCGCCGCCTGGCGCCGCGTCGCGACCGGCAGCTGTGACGGATCGCTCACGCCCGCCTGGCGGGCGACCTGCTGCAATTCATTCTGCACCGCCGAGAGGAAATCGTTGGTGGTGACGGTCTGGCCGCCCACCCGCACGATGACGTCGGCGCGCTCGCTGCCGATATTCGACAGGACATCGCCCACACCCCAGCCGACGAAGGCAAGGAACAGCAGGCCGGCAATGACGCGACCCAGCCAGGAATCGACGAAGACGTGACGCAGGAAGGAAATCATGAACGACAATATCCGGACGAAGGCGGCACAAGCGACTATGGCGGCCGGACGGCCGCCTTATTCGGCGGGGCACCATAGGGATACACCCCGCGATTGACCAGAACCCTATGCGCGGGCACCGCGTTGGCGCGTGGGCATTGTGCTGGTGCGGCACGCATGGTGTACGGTATCGGCAACCGGGCGGCTCGACCGCCCCATAATATAAAATCAAGGGGGCAAGCCACATGAAGCAGATGATCGTCGGCAACTGGAAGATGAACGGGCTGAGCGCCCCCTCGCGGGACCTCGTGAGCGCCATCGCACAGGGTCTGAAGGCCATTGCCAACCCGCCGCCGGTCGTGGTCTGCCCGCCCTTCACACAGCTCGAAGCCCTTTCCCCCCTGCTGAAAGGCACCGGCATCGCGCTGGGTGCTCAGGATTGCCATCACGCGCCCTCGGGCGCGCATACCGGCGACATCTCGGCCGCCATGCTGGCCGAGATGGGGGTGGAATATGTCATTCTCGGCCATTCCGAACGGCGGCGCGAGCATGGCGAACTGGATGAGACGGTGCGCGAAAAGACCGTGGCCGCGATGGACGCCGGCCTGACGCCGATCGTCTGCATCGGCGAAAGCGCCGACCAGCGGGCCGCCGGCGAATATCAGGATGTCGTCGGCTGGCAGATCAAGGGCTCGCTGCCCGACAATTTCAACGGCATCGTGGCCTACGAGCCGGTCTGGGCCATCGGCTCGGGCGTGCCGGCATCGCCCCAGGACATCGCGGACATGATGGGCTTCATCCGCGCCGAACTGACACGCCAGTTCGGCGAGACGGGAAAGACCACGCGGATTCTCTATGGCGGCTCCGTCAGCGGGCGCGAGGCCCCCAGCATCCTGCCGATTGCCGAGGTCGGCGGCGCGCTGGTGGGTGGCGCCAGCCTGAAGGCCGACGCGTTTCTGCCGATTGTCCGCGCCGCCATAGATCTGTAAACGGTCGGTCTGCGCCGCCCTATCGGAAGTCGAGAATGATCACCGTCCTGCTTTTTCTGCATCTGTTCGTCACCCTGGCCCTGATCGGAACGGTCCTGATCCAGCGCAGCGAGGGCGGTGGCCTGGGAATCGGCAGCAGCCAGGGCATGGGCAGCTTCATGTCCGGCCGCGGCACGGCCAACCTGCTGACGCGCACCACGTCGGTCCTGGCAGGCATCTTCATGCTGCTGTCGCTGACTCTGGCGGTGCTGAACCGTGGCGCCTCGACCGGTAGCGGCCACGATATCCTGGCCCAGCCGCCGGCCCCTGCTGCCGCGACATCCGCCCCGGCATTGCCCGCGGCTCCGCCGGCGGCGCCAGCGGCTACGCACTGAACGATCGGCTGCCTTTCCTGTGGGAAGGCAGCCTTTTTTCTATCAGGGCAGAGGCGCCGTTATTCGCTTTGCCCGGCAGGTCGAAACGGTGTAGGGAGGCCATCCATGACGCGGTATGTATTCATCACTGGCGGCGTGGTCTCCTCTCTCGGTAAAGGCATTGCCTCCGCAGCCCTCGCGGCGCTGCTGCAGGCGCGCGGTTACCGGGTCCGGCTACGCAAGCTCGACCCCTATCTCAACGTCGATCCGGGCACCATGAGCCCGTATCAGCACGGCGAAGTCTTCGTGACCGATGACGGCGCGGAGACCGACCTCGACCTCGGGCATTATGAACGCTTCACAGGCGTGCATGCCACAAGGGCCGACAACGCCACCACCGGCCAGATCTATTCGGACGTGATCGCGCGCGAACGGCGCGGCGATTATCTGGGCGCCACGGTGCAGGTCATCCCCCACATCACGGATGCCATCAAGGAAGCCGTGGTCGCGGGCACCGAAGACCTGGATTTCGTGCTGGTCGAAATCGGCGGCACGGTGGGCGATATCGAAAGCCTGCCCTTCCTCGAAGCCATTCGCCAGTTGCGCAACGATCTGGGCACCGGGCAGACGATGTTCGTCCACCTGACCCTGCTGCCGTGGATTCCCTCGGCCGGCGAACTGAAGACGAAGCCGACCCAGCATTCCGTCAAGGAACTGCAGAATGTCGGCATCCAGCCCCAGATGCTGCTGTGCCGGTCGGACCGGCCGATTCCGGATACCGAACGCCGGAAGATCGCCAATTTCTGCAATGTGCGCCCGGAAGCCGTGATCGCGGCGCTGGATGTCGACACGATCTATGCCTGCCCGATCTCGTACCATGCCGAAGGCATGGACAATGAGGTCCTGCGCCATTTCGGCCTGCCCTTCGACCAGGAACCCGACCTGTCGCGCTGGCACCGGGCGCTGGACGCGATTCGCTACCCCGAAGGCGAGGTCCGGATCGCGGTCGTCGGTAAATATACGGCCCTGCTGGACGCCTATAAGTCGCTGATCGAAGCCCTGCTGCACGGTGGCATCGCCAACCGGGTGCGGGTCAAGCTGGATTGGGTCGAGGCCGAGACGTTCGAGAAATCGGAAGACGCGCTCGAGGCCCTGCACAACGTCCATGCGATTCTGGTACCCGGCGGATTCGGCGAGCGCGGCGCGGAAGGCAAGATCCAGGCCGTGCGATTCGCGCGCGAGCACAATATCCCGTTCCTGGGCATCTGCTTCGGCATGCAGATGGCGGTCATCGAGTGCGCCCGCAATCTGGCGGGCCTGCCCGATGCCTCCTCGACCGAGTTCGGCCCGACGGACGAACCGCTGGTCGGCCTGATGACCGAATGGGCCCGTGGCAACGAATTGCTGCGCCGGCGCGAAGGCGGGGAGCTTGGCGGGACGATGCGCCTGGGCGCCTACCCCGCCAAGCTGGCCGAAGGGTCGCGGGTGGCCGAGACCTACGGCCGGACCGATATCCGCGAGCGGCATCGCCATCGCTACGAGGTCAATGTCCATTACCGCGAGAAGCTGGAACAGACCGGCATGCGGTTCTCGGGCATGTCGCCCGACGATATCCTGCCGGAAGTGGTCGAATATCCCGACCATCCCTGGTTCATCGGCGTGCAGTACCATCCCGAACTGCTCTCCAAGCCGTTCGATCCGCATCCGCTGTTCTCCGGCTTCGTCGGCGCGGCGGTCAAGAAGATGCGGCTGGTATGACGGCGCCCCGCCCGGTCGCGATCGGAGACCTTGTGGTCGGCAACGACCGGCCCTTCGTCCTGATCGCCGGCCCGTGCCAGATCGAATCCGAAGCCCACGCCATGGAAATGGCCGAGGCGCTGTGGACGATCGCGGGCGAAACCGGGGTCGGCCTGATCTATAAAAGCTCGTTCGACAAGGCGAACCGCACCAGCATCGGTGCGGCGCGCGGGGTCGGCATGGCGAAAGGGCTCGAGATCCTGGCCGGCGTGCGCGAGCGATTCGGCGTGCCGGTCCTGACCGACGTGCACGCCGCCGAGCAATGCGCGCCGGTGGCCGAGGCCGTCGACGTGCTGCAGATCCCGGCCTTCCTCTGCCGCCAGACGGACCTCCTGCTGGCGGCGGGCGAGACCGGGGCCGCGATCAACGTCAAGAAGGGGCAGTTCCTGGCGCCGTGGGACATGAAGAATGTCGCGGCCAAGATCGCCTCGACCGGCAACGACCGGATCATGCTGTGCGAGCGCGGCAGCAGCTTCGGCTACAATACGCTGGTCAACGACATGCGCGGCCTGCCGATCATGGCCGAGACCGGCTATCCGGTTGTGTATGACGCCACCCATTCGGTCCAGCAGCCGGGCGGCCTGGGCGGATCATCGGGCGGGCAGCGTGAATACGCCCCCATCCTGGCCCGCGCAGCCCTGGCGATCGGGGTGGCGGCCGTTTTCATCGAAACCCATCAGGACCCGGACCAAGCCCCCAGCGATGGCCCGAACATGATCCCGATCCGGGAGATGAAGCCGCTGATCGAGCGCCTGATGCGCTACGACTGCATGACCAAGGATCTCTGACCCGTGGCCATGGCCTGTCGGGATCAGGCGATGCGTACCAGCATCGCCAGCCCCAGACAGGCCATGAACACCGACGTGACCCACAGTCGCAAGGCCAGATAGCCCGACGGCAGCTCACCCCTGCGCCACGCCGCCCGCTCCGCCAGGAACAGCCCGAAGAACCCCGCCAGCAGCACGGCCAGCCCGATCGCGACATGACCGAGGAAGGTCGCGTGGCAGGCCAGCCAGCCGACCGGCAGCGGCAGGGCGCCCCGCACCAGCCGCAGCCGGTCGCCCCGCGCATCGTGGCGCGCCCCCATGATCAAGGTCGGCCGGTCGAGCGCCAGCCCCCAATGGACCGCGCCGCTGAAAGCCAGCAGCAGGGCGGCATATTCCACCAGGCCCATGGTCATGCCCGGCACGGCAGAGGTGGAGAACAGGCTTCCCACCGCGAAGATGATGGCCGGAACGGGGCTGACAATTCCCATCAGAACCGTTGGAAGCGGCAGGCGTTTCATGTTTATCTTCCTCCTGCCCTGCTATTATCGCGCGGCTGGCCGCCTGCCCATGATACCGATCACAGGCGGCGGAAGAATCTTGTCTGGCATGTCGGGATGGCCGCGAGGACATCCTGATCGCCGTTGCACGTCGCGGCAGACCTGCAGCGGGCCCAATAGTCATAAACCGAGGAAGCAGATCCATGAGTGCTATCGTCGATATCGTCGCGCGTGAAATCCTGGACAGCCGTGGCAATCCGACCGTGGAGGTCGATGTCGAACTCGCATCCGGTGCGAAAGGCCGGGCCGCTGTTCCGTCCGGGGCGTCGACGGGCGCGCATGAGGCGGTCGAACTGCGTGACGGCGACAAGTCCCGCTACGGCGGCAAGGGCGTGCTGAAGGCGCTGGAGAATATCGAAGGCGAGATCCGCGAAGCCCTGCAGGGCGCCGAATCGTCGGATCAGGTCGCGATCGACGAAGCGATGATCGATCTGGACGGCACCCCCAACAAGGGCCGGCTCGGCGCCAACGCGATCCTGGCCGTGTCGCTGGCGGTGGCCAAGGCCACGGCCGAGGAACTGCAGGTTCCGCTCTATCGCTATGTCGGCGGCGTCTACGCCCGCACCCTGCCCGTGCCGATGATGAACATCGTCAATGGCGGCCAGCATGCCGACAACCCGATCGACATCCAGGAATTCATGATCCAGCCGGTGGGCGCACCCACGCTGGCCGACGCGGTGCGCGTGGGCTCCGAGATCTTCGCCCAGCTCAAGAAGAACCTGTCGGCGGCGGGCCACAACACCAATGTCGGCGACGAAGGCGGCTTCGCCCCCGGCCTGAAATCGGCCGACGAGGCGCTGGGCTTCATCACCAAGGCCGTCGAGGCCGAGGGCTATCGCCCGGGCGAGGACGTGACCTTCGCGCTCGACTGCGCCGCGACCGAATTCTACCGCGACGGCCGCTATGTCATGGAAGGCGAAGGCAAGAGCCTGGATTCGGCCGGCATGGTCGGCTACCTGGCCGACCTCGCCGCCCGCTACCCCATCGTGTCGATCGAGGACGGGCTGGCGGAAGACGATTGGGAAGGCTGGGCCGCCCTGACCGCGGCGCTGGGCAAGACGGTCCAGCTGGTCGGTGACGATCTGTTCGTGACCAATCCGGAGCGCCTGCGTCGCGGCATCAAGGCCGGGGTCGCCAATTCGCTGCTGGTCAAGGTGAACCAGATAGGCACGCTGAGCGAGACGCTGGAAGCCGTCGAGATGGCCCATCGCGCCGGCTACACCGCCGTCATGAGCCATCGTTCGGGCGAGACCGAGGATTCGACCATCGCCGACCTGGCGGTGGCCACCAATTGCGGGCAGATCAAGACCGGTTCCCTGTCGCGTTCCGACCGGACCGCGAAATACAACCAGCTGATCCGCATCGAAAACGAGCTGGCCACCGCCGCCCGCTATGCCGGCCGGACGATTCTGAAGACCGCCTGATCACGCGACACGACCCGATTCGGCGGCATGACGAGGAAAACAGTTTCCCGCCGCCGCCGAATCGGGAATAGTGATGTACCTATTGGCACCCTGCTGAAACGGAGAGAGACGGACCATGCAGATCGGCCGGATTGTGCGGCGGACCCTCCGTATGGTCATCCCCCCTTCCCTGTTCATCGGCCTGACCGCCTATTTCGGCGTAAACGCCATGCAGGGCGACCATGGCATCCACAGCTACCAGGCGCAGTTGCGCCTGCTGGACGAAGCCCGCGCCGCACAGGTCGACGCGGTCTCGGAACAGAATGCCTGGGCCCGCCGGGTCAGCGGACTGAAGGAAAAGGCGCTGGACCGCGACACGCTGGACGAGCGGTCGCGTGCGATGCTGAACCTGGCCCGCCCCGGCGAACTGGTCATCCCCTACGGTCAGCACGACCGGCTGTTCTGACCGAAGCGCACCTATCCAGCCAATCCCTGAAACGCAGAAAGGCCGGGCACCCTCAGGGCACCCGGCCTTTCTGTGTGCCTATCCCGCACGCAATGCACGGGATAGAACGGATTATTTGATCTTCGCTTCGCGGAAGGCCACGTGCTTGCGCGCAACGGGGTCGTATTTCCGCATCTCGAGCTTGCCGGTCTGGGCACGGGCATTCTTCTTCGTGACGTAGAAATACCCGGTGTCTGCCGACGAGACGAGCTTGATCTGAATGGTGTTGGTCTTGGCCATGGAATCCTCAGCACTGCTCCGCCGCTGCTGGAACAATCAGGTGCAGCAGTGGTTCAAGTCGGCGGAAAATGCGCATACAGAGCCCTGAGGTCAAGCGTTAGTCGCACGAATCGAGCAGATATGTGCGCATGACCGTCGAATGGGGGAGATTGGGACCGATGCTGAGTGTCGCCGAAGCCCAGGCGCGTATCCTGGCGGACCTCATACCCACGGGGCCGGAGCTGGTACCCGTGGCCGATTCCTGGGGGCGAATCGCTGCCGCCGATATCGCGGCCCGGCTGGACAACCCGCCGGCCGATGTGTCGGCCATGGACGGCTACGCGGTCCGGGCGGGCGATTGCGCGCCCGGCGGCGCCCTGTCGCTGGTGGGCGAAAGCCCGGCGGGCCATCCCTTTCCCGGCCGGGTCGGGCCCGGTGAGACCGTACGGATCTATACCGGCAGCATCGTCCCCGATGGCGCCGACGCGATTCTGATCCAGGAGAACGCGCAGGAAGATGGCGGCATCGTCACGGTCGCCGTTCCTCCCGGGGCCGGACAGCATATTCGCAGGCGGGGTCAGGATTTCGCCGTGGACCAGATCGTCGTCCCCGCCGGGCGCGCACTGACGGCGCGGGATATCGGGCTGGCCGCCGCAGCGAACCATGCCTGGGTTACCGTGCGTCGTCGCCCGGTCGTCGCCATCCTGTCCACGGGCGATGAAATCGCGCTGCCGGGCGACCCGATCGCGCCGGGCGGCATTGCCAACTCCAATACCCCGATGCTGGCCGCCCTGGTGCGCGCCTGTGGCGGCGTGCCGGTCATGCTGCCCTCCGCGCGGGATACCGTATCCGACATCGCCCGCCTGGCGCATGGGATCGAAACCGCCGACCTGCTGCTGACTGCCGGGGGCGCCAGTGTCGGCCGCTACGACCTGGTGCAGCAGGGGCTGGAACGGATCGGGCTGACGGTGGATTTCTGGAAGATCGCGATGCGCCCCGGCAAGCCGCTGATGCATGGCAGGATCGGCCGGGTCCCCGTCCTGGGGCTGCCCGGCAACCCGGTGGCGGCCCTGGTCTGCGGCCTGATCTTCGCCCTGCCGGCGATCCGCGCGCTGGCAGGCCATGCGGAACGGAGCCTGCCCGAGGATGTCGCGATCCTGGGCGGCGACCTGCCGGAGAATGACCGCCGGGCCGATTATCTGCGCGCAACATTGTCCCGCGCCCCGGATGGCAGCCTGCTGGCCACCGCCTTCAGCCGCCAGGATTCCGCGATGCTGCACACGCTGGCCCGCAGCCAGGCCCTGATCCTGCGCCCGCCGCACGCCCCCCCGGCACGGGCGGGCGAGCCCTGCCGGGTGGTCAGGCTGGACACGCTGGCAATCTGACCGCTCCATTTTTGGTTACGGCAATGATATTGACGGCCGGGCGTGAACCAATATAGAACGCAACAAGGCGGTTTCCTGTTTGTTCCCTTCTGCTGACAACGGATTGGCCGACTGACGGAACGATTGGGTCACGGGGTGCCAATGCTGACACGCAAGCAACATGAACTGCTGCTGTTCATCGACCGGCACCTGAAGCAGACGGGGTTTTCACCCTCCTTCGACGAGATGAAGGATGCGCTGAACCTGCGGTCGAAATCCGGCATCCACCGGCTGATTTCGGCGCTGGAGGAGCGCGGCTTCCTGCAGCGCCGCCATCATCGCGCCCGCGCGCTGGAGGTGCTGCGCCTGCCGGAGATGGCATCCCCCCCAGTCTCTCAGGAAGAGGCTGCTCCCGCCAGGCCCTCCCCCGACCCGGCCGATCATTCTTTTGTGCCCAACGTCATCAAGGGCGATTTCGCCGGCCGCCTGGTGGGCGCACCGATCGCGACCGACGCCGATGCCGTCAGCCTGCCCTTCTACGGGCGCATCGCCGCCGGCCAGCCGATCGAGGCACTGCGCGAGACCGGGGCACAGGTCTCCGTGCCGATGAACCTGCTGGGCCGTGGCGATCATTACACGCTGGAAGTCGCCGGCGATTCGATGATCGAGGCCGGGATTCTCGATGGCGACACCGTCATCATCCGTCGCGGCGACATAGCCGATAACGGGCAGATCGTGGTGGCGCTGATCGACGATCAGGAAGTCACGCTGAAACGGCTCCGCCGGCGCGGCAGCACCATCGCCCTGGAGCCCGCCAATGCGCGCTACGAATCGCGCATCGTGCCGTCCGACCGGGTGCGTATCCAGGGCTCTCTGGTCGGGCTGCTGCGCCGCTACTGACCTAAAGGCGCGCGAACGGCGGCAGCAGCCGGGCCAATTTCTCGATCTGCGCCGGGCCGATCCGGTCCAGATGCGGGAATTCCGCCAGCACCCGCGCACCACCGAACAGGCTGACCGCCCGCCGCGCCTCGGGCGATGGCGGGCCGTTCAGCACCACGCCGGCAATGGCGATTCCCCGCTGGCGCAGGGCCTGCAAGGTCAGCAGCGTATGGTTGATCGTGCCAAGCTGGCTGCGCGCGACCAGCACCACCGGCAGCGCGAAGCGGGCGATCAGGTCGATCATCATGCAATCCGGCGCCACCGGCACCATCACCCCACCCGCCCCTTCCACCACCAGCGGCTGCGCGCTCCGCGGCTCGGGCAGACCCAGCCCGGAGGTGTCGAGGACGATATTCTCCCGCTCGGCGGCATCGAAGGGCGAAAGCGGGGCCGACAGCACAGCGGCCGGCGGATGGATGCGCGTCGGTTCCAGCCCGGCCAGGGCCGCAACCGTCACACTGTCGGCGATGTCCTCGGCAATCCCGGTCTGGAAAGGCTTCCAGTATTCCGCCGCCCAGGCGTGGACCAGACAGGCTGAAACCAGCGTCTTGCCCACACCGGTATCGGTGCCCGTCACGAAGACCCCCCGACGGGCAGGTTCCCGGAACAGGCCGTAACCGACCATATAAGTCGTCGTCACACCCGACGGCGTCTCCAGATTACGCAGCAGCCGGCGCATCGCACCCGGCGCAACCGGGCGCGTGCCCTCGCGCGGCACGGATGCGCCGATCTGGCGCAGTTCGCGCACGAAGGCCAGCGCCGTCTCCGGCCGGTCGAGAATCGTCTCGACCTGCCACAAGCCCTGGCCCGTCGGCGGCCACTCGGCCGCGAGCTGCGTTGCGGCCGGATAGGCCGGGATCGCGCAGTCCAGCCCGGCCGCCGCATGAACGCGCCGCCATTCGGCAAAGCTGCCCGCGCAGAGGGTGGAGAACGCCATCATGCCACCGGGCGCGAGCATGGCAGTCAGCCGCCCCAGTGTCGCCGCGCGGTCCGAGAACCATTGCATCGACAGGCTGGAACAGATCAGGTCATACCCCCCGCCCGCCGCTTCCGGCGCCTCGGCATCCAGCACCAGGGAACGCACATCGCCTTCCCCGAGCATGCCCTCCAGCCGGCGGCAGGCGCGGTCGCGCATTTCCGGCGCCAGATCGCTCACCGTCAGGTTCGCATGCGGAAACAGGCGGCGCAGATGCTGGCTGAGGAGCCCCGTGCCGCACCCCAGTTCCAGGATGCGGGCAGGCGCGATGCCGGCAGCGGCGATCCGCTCGGCCAGCCGCTCGGCGACCAGGCGCTGCACCCGCGCCGCATCGTCATAGGTTTCGGCGGCGCCGAAACGGGCGGCGATTTGCTGCTTGCGCACGGTCATGGCCGCCCCACTTCCGCGATCAGGCCGGCAATCGCGGCGGCGCATCGGTCAGGATGGGTCAGCGGGAGCAGGTGCCCCCCATCCTCCACCCATTCGACCGGCACGGGGCCGCGGAAACCGGCCTCGGTCATCGCAGGCGGAACAATCGGATCCTGCCCACCCGCCAGCACGCGAATCGGCGGCAGAGCGGCGTTCGATTCGGCATCGCCCGATTCCACATCGAATAAGTCGCGCGCATCGGCATCGCGCAGCAACGCCAGCGCCCAGGCCAGCCGCTCGGCCCGGGCAGGGCCCGGCGCCGGCGTCGCGATTCCCGCCCGGCCGCGAAAGGTGGCGACGACGTCATCCGGATGATGGTCCAACCCGCGCGCCATGCGTTCGATCACGCGGGGCGGAATCCCCTCAGGATAATCGGCCGTGGCACCAAAACGTGCGAAACCGTTGATCAGCAGCATGCCGGCACACTCGGCGGGCGGGTTCAGCAGCAGCCACAGGGCACCCAGCGAATGACCGACCGCCACATGGCGCCCGGACGGCCGCGCCGTCATGCTCGGGGGACCGAAGAAGCCGAAATCCAGAGCCGTCGCCTCGACCCCACCCAGTCGCGTCAGGACCGGTTGCCAGAAATCGGGCGTGAAGCCCCAGCCATGGACCAGGAACAGCGCCGTCGGCACCGGATCATCGGACAATGCCATGCTCCCGTGCCCCCTCGTCGAGTGCCCGCAGCAGACGGTCGAGCATCCCGGCATCATGCGCCGCACTCAACGCCAGCCGGATGCGGGCCGTTCCGGGCGGGACCGTCGGTGGCCGAATCGCACCGCCCAGGACCCCCTGCGCGGCCAGCGTGCGGGCCAGAGCCAGCGCCTGTTCCGCGTCACCGACCATGACCGGCACGATCTGCGTGGAGGACAAGCCGGTGGACCAGCCCCGACGGGCCAGATCCGTCCGCAATTGCGCCGCCAGCGCCGCCAGATGCCGGCGCTCCGCATCCATCGTCGGTACCAGGTCCAGCGCCGCATCGATCGCCCCCAGCAGGGAGGGCGGCAGCGCGGTGGTATAGATAAAGCCCGAGCAGGTACTGACCAGCCAGTCGCATAGCGGGCGCGAACCCGCGACATAGGCGCCGAACCCGCCCAGCCCCTTGCTGAACGTGCCCATCACCAGGTCCACGCCTCCGATTTCGGCGGAAAGGCCCCTGCCCTGCGGCCCCAGCACCCCGGTCGCATGCGCCTCGTCCAGATACAGGAAGGCGTCGTACCGATCGGCCAGCGCCTTCAGGGCCGCAATGTCGGCACGGTCGCCATCCATGCTGAACACGCTTTCGGTGACGATGAAGCGCAGGCCCTTCTGGTCGCCATGGCGCTCCAGCGCCTGCTCCAGATGGCCGAGATCGTTATGGGCGAAGCGGATCTGGCGGATACCGGCCGCCTGGCAGCCATGATGCAGGCTGGCGTGGTTCAGCCGGTCGGTAAAGACCACGGCCGGCGCGCCGCTGGCTTCCACCGACAGGCGAAACAAAGCGGGCAGGATCGCGGCATTGGCCTGCCACCCCGATGCCAGCAGCAACGCCGTCTCGGTGCCCTTGAAGCGCGCGAGCTTCTCCTCGACCAGCCGATGCTGTTCGCTGGTGCCCGTCACCAGGCGCGACGCCCCGCTGCCGGTGCCGAAACGCTGCGTCCATTCGATGGACCGCGCCTTCAGGTCCGGATGGATGGACAGGCCCAGATAATCGTTGGACGAGAAATTCAGCAGCGTTCCGCCGTCGCGCCGGACGATCACCGGCCCGTCGCGTTCCAGCGGCCGCAGTTCGCGCCGCAGATGCCGGCGGGACAGCCCCTCCAGCGCGGTCTGGAAAAATTGATCGAAACGGGTCATGAAGCGATGGTTTGTGCCGGACCCCATGAACCCGGTCAATTCCAGTCTGCCGTCCCGTCCCGGCAAGGAGAGTAAGCCCATGACCGGACCGGACTGGTTCGAAGCCGGCCTGCCGCATATCTGGCTCCCCTATACCCAGATGCAGACGGTCTCGCCCCCCTTGCCCGCCATATCGACGGAGGGGTGCCGGATTCGCCTGGCCGACGGGCGGGAACTGGTCGATGGCATCGCATCCTGGTGGACCGCCTGCCATGGCTATAATCACCCGCATATCCGCCAGGCGGCCACCGAGCAGTTCACGCGCATGCCCCATGTCATGTTCGGCGGGCTGGTGCATGAGCCCGCGCTGCGCCTGGCGCGGCGACTGGCCGATCTGCTGCCCGGCGATCTGGAGCGCGTCTTCTTTTCCGATTCCGGCTCGGTCGCGGTCGAGGTCGCGATCAAGATGGCGATGCAATATTGGCTGAACCGGGGCCAGAAGGGGCGCACCCGCCTGGTCGCATTTCGCGGCGGCTATCATGGCGACACGCTGGCGACGATGGCGGTGTGCGATCCCGAGGAAGGCATGCACAGCCTGTTCGCCGGCATCCTGCCCCAGCATTTCATCACCGACCTGCCGCGCGACGACCAGTCCACCGCCGCGCTGGAACAATTGATGAAAACCGAAGGTCCGCGCGTGGCCGCGATCCTGGTCGAACCGCTGGTCCAGGGCGCGGGCGGCATGCTGTTCCATGACGCCGCAACCCTGCGGCGCCTGCGCGACATCGCCGACCGGCATGGCGTGCTGCTGATCCTGGACGAGATCTTTACCGGCTTCGGCCGCACCGGCACGATGTTCGCCTGTCAGCAGGCCGATATCGTGCCGGATATCGTCACGCTCTCAAAGGCATTGTCGGGCGGGACGGTTCCGCTGGCCGCCACCGTGGCGCGGCGCCACGTCTTCGCGGCCTTCCTGTCGGATGACCCGATGCATGCGCTGATGCACGGCCCGACCTTCATGGCCAATCCGCTGGCCTGCGCCTGCGCCAACGCCTCGCTGGACCTGTTCGAGCGCGAACCGCGCCTGGAACAGGTCGCGGCGATCGAGGCGCAGATGCGTGATGAACTGGAGCCATGTCGTCACCTGCCCGCCGTGCGAGACGTACGGGTCATGGGCGCGATCGGCGTGGTCGAGCTGGAGCGCATCAACGACATGAACCGCCTGAAGGCCAGGCTGGTCGAGCAGGGTGTCTGGGTGCGCCCCTTCCGCTCGATCGTCTATCTGACACCGGCTTTCACGGTGACAAAGCCGGAACTCGCACGGCTGACAGGCGCCATCCGCACCGTTCTGGCCGACGCCCCGTGACATAATAAGCGCCTGGACCGGCGGCTGACCGCCGGTCCCGCGACAGATCAGGCTTCGACCGGCGCCAGTTCCGTGTCCGATCCGGGACGGGCTTTTTCAGAGGCCGATTCCTCGGCGCCCTCCTCGGCCACGTCATCTCCGTCGCTCACCGCCATGGGGCGCTGGCGGACATGCCGCTCCTGGCGTTCCTGCTGGTTCTGCTGCGCCGCCTGGGTCATGGCGTTCAGGATGCGGAAATAATGTTCGGCATGCTGGAAATAGGCCTCGGCCATCACGCGGTCGCCCGCGCCGCTGGCATCGCGCCCAAGCTGCAGGTATTTTTCAAACAATTGCTGGGCGGTGCCACGAATGCGCAGATCCGGCCCATTACTGTCGAACACATGGTTACGATTGAGGGGGATCTGGCCGTTCTGCTGGCGTACACTTCCGCCATTGCTGCCGCCCGAACGATGGTGCCGGCCCCGCATGCGTTTCATGTTCATAAGCTGTCGCAGCACTTTCCTGTTAACGGCCGCCATTTGCCTGCGACCGCCGGGGCCAACCATCCCCTATTGTCATTCTGAGCGCCTGGCGTGCAGCCCGGCATCTGATCCTGCGGCATGATACAACGACCCGGGTCCCTGCACGCACCCGTGCGGCCATTTCTGTTTTCATGCATTCAGGATCGGCATGCGGCATCTCGGAAAGGTAAAAACCCCCGTCCGCATTCCATCGGTAATCTATGCTCTTATATCCGGTCTGCCAAATGGTTTTTCACGCATTCCGCCGATGCCGCATTAGTACAGCACGCGGAACGCCCCCCAGATCGGCGCGGATATCCACGATTTCCAGCCCGGACTGCCGCGCCAGGGACGGCATGCTGTGCTCCTGCCCGATCCCGATCTCGAAAATAGCAACCCCATCATGCGCCAGAAGCAAGGGTAAGGCCCCCGTCAACACCCTGTAGGCATCCAGCCCATCCCGGCCGCCATCCAGCGCGCGGGCGGGCTCATATTCCCGCACATCGGGCATCAGGCCAGCCAGATCGCCATGCGGGATATAGGGCGGATTGCTGAACACCACATCGAACGTCCCCCGAATCGCCGATGCCCAGTCAGCGGCCAGCATAACGCACCGTCCATCCAGCCCCGCCCGCCGGGCATTACGCGCGGCCAGGCGCGCGGCATCGGGCGCGATATCCACCCCCACCCCCCATGCCCCGCGATACTCGCTCAGCGCCGCCAGAAGCAGGCACCCGGTCCCGGTTCCCAGGTCGAGCACGCTGCTGACCTGTTCGCGCGCGGGACGATAATCCAGCAGGGCCTCGATCAGCGTTTCGCTGTCGGCACGGGGGATCAGCGTCGCGGGCGAGGTTTCCAGTTCCAGCGACCAGAATCCAGCCCGGCCGGTAATATGCGCCATCGGCTCGCGCGCCGCACGGCGCCGCACCGCCGACAGGAAAGCTGTCCGCTCGGAATCGCCGATCCGCTCGCGGGCCAGCAGGCCGGCCAGATCGGTCCCGAGGACATGGGCCATCAGCAGTCGTGCCTCACGACGCGGATCGTCCACGCCGGCGTCGCGCAATTGCGCCGCACCCCAGCCGAGGCATGTCCGCAGGTCGGCCCCCTCGCCCGGCACGGCCAGCGCATCCTCTTTCATTTCAGGCGACATCCGTCCTACTCTGGCACCATGATGCCGCAGTCTCGTTCATGGAAAATCCTTGTATTTCTGGGGGCCGGCGCGGTCCTGGCCTCGGCGGCCCGCTCCGCCCGGGCAGGCACGTTCACCGTCATCGACGGTCGCGCGGATAACGAGATTTCCGAGATCTCCCGCCTGTATGTCGACGAACAGCTTGCCGCCACGATCCGGCTCGATGCAACGATGCCGCAACGCGCCGTCCAGGTTGAGACCGCGGCCGGGCGCGTCAACCACACCTATGCGTTGTGCGGCGAAATTACCATACGCACCCCCGACGGGCGGACGGAAACGCACGAGGTCAATGGCGGCGGCATGCTGCACCATCCGGACGGGCGCACGCTGAACGCGCTGGGCACCCGCAATTTCACCGAATTCTACCTGGCCGACCCGGACGACCCGACGGTGGTCGAACGCCAACCGGGCCGGTCCTCAATCTGCTCAGTCCCCACCTCCTGAGAACCTGGCTGAAAATGCGCGCTGGTGGCGATCCGACGCGCGTTTACAAGCCTTCGGCGGCCAGCAGGCTGGCCTGTTCGTCCTGGATCAGGGCGTCGATGAATTCGTCGAACTCACCCAGCATCACCCGATCGATCTTGTAGGCCGTGAGGTTGATCCGGTGGTCGGTCACCCGTCCCTGCGGGAAATTATAGGTCCGGATGCGCTCCGACCGGTCCCCGGTGCCGACCTGTGACTTACGGTCGGCGGCCCGGCTGGCATGGGCGGTGGCGCGCTCGCGCTCGTACAGACGCGACATCAGGATCTTCATCGCCTTGGCACGGTTCTTGTGCTGGCTTTTCTCTTCCTGCATCGCCACCACCACGCCGGTCGGCAGATGGGTGATGCGCACCGCGCTTTCGGTCTTGTTGACATGCTGCCCACCGGCGCCCGAGGCACGGTAGACATCGATCCGCAGGTCGCTGTCGTTGATCTGGACATCGACCTCGCCCGCCTCGGGCAGCATGGCGACCGTCACGGTCGAGGTATGGATGCGCCCCTGGTTCTCGGTGGCGGGCACGCGCTGCACCCGATGCACGCCCGATTCGTATTTCAGGCGAGCGAACACGCCCCGCCCGGCGATGGTGGCGATCCCTTCGCGCAGGCCGCCCAGTTCCGATTCGTCGAATTCCATCACCTCGAAGCGCCAGCCGCGCAGGGCGGCATAGCGGCGATAGGCGTCGAACAGTTCCCGGGCGAACAGGGCCGCCTCGTCCCCGCCGGCGGCGGGACGGATTTCCAGGATGGCACTGCGCTCGTCAGCCTCGTCGCGCGGCAGCATGGCAATGCGGATATCCTGGCGCAGTTCCACAATCCGGCCGCGCAATTCGCCCAGTTCAGCCTCGGCCAGTTCGCGCATTTCCGGATCGGCCAGCAGCAATTCGGACTGAAGCGCCTCCCGCTCCGCCTGGCGCAGCGCGCCGATGCGGCTGACGATGGGTTCCAGCTCGGCATATTCGCGCGATGCCTTGCTGAACGCCTCGCCCACCAGCCCCTGGGCGAGCATATCCTGCAACTCTTCCGACCGGCCAACGATCCGGTCCAGCCTGTCGTCGAGACTCATGATTTAGCGGCCAGCCGCCCCGGCCAGATAGGGCGCGACCGCGTCCAGCGCCAGCTCGTTCTGCGACCCTTCATCCAGCGCCTTCACCTGCGCCACGCCACGCGCCACTTCGTCATCGCCGATCAGTACCGCATGGGTGGCACCGATCCGGTTCGCCCGCTCCATCCGACGCTTGGCATTGCCGCGATAGGCGATTTCCGCCCGCACGCCATGGGCACGCAGGGCCTGCAACAGCGTCACCGCCGCACCGCTAGCACCTTCGCCCATCGGCACGACCGCCACCGGGCGAGGCGCCGCCGGCGCACTGTCCAGCAGCAGGGCCAGCCGTTCGATCCCCCCGGCCCAGCCGATGGCCGGCGTGCGCGGGCCGCCCATTTCGGCCACCAGCCCATCATAGCGGCCGCCGGCCAGCACCGTGCCCTGGGTGCCCAGCTTCTCGGTCACGAATTCGAAGGTCGTGTGCCCGTAATAATCCAGCCCGCGCACGATGCCAGGATTCTCGCGGAACGGCACGCCCAGCAGATCCAGCGCCGAGCGCAGATCGTCCCAGAAGGTCCGGGCTTCGTCGGTCAGGAAGGCACCGATCAGCGGCGCATCGGCCACCAGCGCCCGGTCCTGCGGCGCCTTGCTGTCGAGGATACGCAGCGGATTGCGCTCCAGCCGGGCGCGGCTGTCGTCGGACAACTGGTCCTTGTATTCTGTGAAATAGGCAATCAGCGCGGCACGCCACGCGGCGCGGCTCTCCGTATCGCCCAGCGTGTTCAGTTCCACCACCGTATCGTCGGCAATGCCCAGCGCCTTCAGGATATCGCGCCCCATCGCGATCACTTCGGCATCGGCCAATGGCTCGGCCGCGCCGATCAGTTCGGCACCGATCTGGTGAAACTGGCGATACCGTCCCTTCTGCGGGCGCTCGTAGCGGAACATCGGCCCGGCATAGAACACTTTCTGCGGCAGGGACTGGGTCAGGCCGTTGGTCACCAGGGCGCGGCACACGCCCGCCGTGCCCTCGGGCCGCAGCGTCAGGGATTCACCGCCCCGGTCCTCGAAGGAGTACATCTCCTTCGACACCACGTCGGACGTATCGCCCAGCGAGCGCGCAAAAACCCGCGTATCCTCGAAAATCGGGGTGGACCATTCATCGAAACCATACAGGCCCGCGATGCGCCGCGCGGTATCGACCACATGGGCATGGCGCCGCTGCCCCTCGCCGATCAGGTCATGGGTACCACGGACGGGTTGCAGGCTGCTCACGGATCGATGTTCCTGTTTCTAAATCTCATATGTGTTCCGTCCCGAACGGGACGGAACACAGTAAAGGACGGCAGGTTTGCGTGCCCGGCCCTGCCGGCCGGGCACGTCCTTACTGGGCGGCGACGACCGCCTCCGCCGCCTTCGCGGCCTCTTCCTCGGCACGAAGGATCTCGGCCTTCTTCTCGACCATCTCCACGATGTGCTCGATCATCGAATCCGCCGCGATCGTATGATCCTGCCGGCCGGCCGCATAGACCATGTGACGACCCGAACCACCGCCGGTCACGCCGATATCGGTCATCAGTGCCTCGCCGGGCCCGTTGACCACGCAGCCGATGATCGACAGCGTCAGCGGCGTCTGGATATGCGCCAGACGATCTTCCAGCGTCTGCACGGTCTGGATCACGTTGAAGCCCTGCCGCGCGCAGGACGGGCAGGAAATGATCTTCACGCCGCGATGGCGCAGGCCGAGGGATTTCAGGATATCCCAGCCGACCAGCACCTCTTCCTCGGGCTCGGCCGACAGGGACACGCGCATCGTGTCGCCCACGCCGGCCCACAGCAGGTTGCCCAGCCCGATCGAGGATTTGACCGTGCCGGCCCGCTTGCTGCCCGCCTCGGTGATGCCGATATGCAGCGGATGGTCGCAGACCTCGGCCAGTTGCTGATAGGCGGCAACGGCCATGAAGACGTCCGACGCCTTCACGCTGATCTTGAACTCGTGGAAATCGTGATCTTCCAGGATCTTGGCGTGCTCCAGCGCGCTTTCGACCAGCGCTTCGGGGTTGGGCTCGCCATATTTTTCCAGAAGATGCTTTTCCAGCGAGCCTGCATTCACGCCGATACGGATCGAGCAGCCATAATCCTTGGCCGCCTTCACCACCTCGCGCACGCGCTCGGGGCTGCCGATATTGCCCGGATTGATGCGCAGGCAGGCCGCGCCGGCCTGTGCGGCCTCGATCGCGCGCTTATAGTGGAAATGGATGTCGGCAACGATCGGCACGTTGACCTCGCGCACGATCTCCGCCAGCGCGGCGGTGCTCTCCTCGTCGGGGCACGACACGCGCACGATATCGACGCCTGCCAGCTCCGCCCGCCGGATCTGCGCGATCGTCGCCTCGGCGTCGGTCGTCAGCGTGTTGGTCATGGTCTGGACGGAAATCGGCGCGTCGCCGCCCACCGCCACCTTGCCGACATGGATCTGCCGCGACTTGCGCCGTTCGATATACTGATAGGGACGATAGCTGCTCATTGTCTGCCCTCCGGATGAGGCGATGATAACATTGTTCTATCCGCCGGCATGACGGCGCGCCGCCTTTCCGTGCATGCTTCCTGCCAAAAACCGTTCGGTTTGGCCAGACCGGCCGCAGCCGGTCCCCGCCCTTTTACTCCCCGCCTTTCGCAGGCACGGGCTGCGGCGCCGGAGGATGCCCCGCGCCGTCCACCCGCTCCGGGGCTACGGCCGGGGCCGGGCGCACCACCGGCGCAGGCGCCGCAGCCACGATGCTGCCGCTGCGAACGGCATCGCGCGTCAGCGGCAGATTGCGGCGCACCGCGCCGTTTCGGCCCAGAGGCTGGGTCGTCACACCATCGGCGCTGACCACCAGCCCGCCGGCATTGCCGACCGTCAGCAGAAGATCGGTCTTGTCCTGCGGCACGGACCAGCTCTCACCAGCTTGCAGGATATGGTCGTAAATCACTGATCCACCAGCAACCCTGACCTGCACCCAGGTCTGGGCCGACGCGGTCAGGACGATCTGCCCGGCAGGCGTGGCAGCCGCTGGGGCCGGGGCCTGAACGGGGGGCTGCGCCGGAGCCGGCGTCACGGCGCCCGGCGCCGTGCCCGGCGCGGCCGGAGACGCGCCCTGCTCGACCTGAATGCCCGGCACCGGCGTGGGCTCCGCGGGAATATCCCCATCGGTGATCGCCGATTTCTCCCGCTCCGGCAGCGGTCGCGGCGGAATGGGCGCACGTTCCGGCGGCAGGACCGAGGCGACCTGCGGCGAGGTCGGCGCCTGGCGCGTCATGCCCGGAATGGCCGAGAAAACGGAGGGAACGGCCTGCGGCGGCGCGGATTGCCCATCGGTCATCCGGTACCAGCCAACATAGGCCAGCACGATGATCACCCCGCCCAGAAGTACCATGACGCCGACCGGCATCGCACCAGTGGATGCCGGGGCCGGAAAGGACAGTTCGGGCTTGTAGTCGATGCTGCCCCGCGCATCGGCCTTGAAGCGCGTGACCACCGCGTCGGCATCCAGGCCGAGCGCCTGCGCATAGGTGCGCAGGAAGCCGAGCGTATAGACATTCCCCGGCAGGTCCTTGACCCGCCCCTCTTCCATCGCCTCGAGAAACGACAGGCGTATCCGCAGCCAGGTCGCGACGTCGGGCAGCGCCCAGCCAAGCTGCTCGCGCCGCGCCCGCAGGGCCGGTCCAACGCCCGGCGCCCCCGTCGGGGCCCTGGCGCCGGAATCGTTCAGCGTCGTCCGGGCGTCCTCGTCACTCACGGCTCACCCGCGGCCTTATCGCGTCGGACCAGGGCATCGACGGCCTGCTCGACCAGCTCGGCGATGATGGCGGCCACAGGCTGAACCGACGTGATCATGCCGACCGACTGGCCGGCCATGACCGAGCCGTTTTCCACGTCGCCCTCGATCACCGCTCGGCGCAGCGAACCCGCCCAGAAATGTTCGATATCGAGCTGGGCCGCTTCCTTGGTCAGTTCCCCGTCCAGATAGCGGCGAATCGTCTCGGCCTGATGGCGCAGGAACGCCCGCCCACCCTCGTTCGACAGGCCCCGCACCGGAATGACCGGGAAACGCTCGTCAAGCTGGACCGACGTCACCGCGTCACGCGCATTGGCACGCACGAAGGCCGCCTTGAAACGCTCATGGGCGATGCTTTCCGCCGAAGCGGCGAAACGCGTGCCGAGCTGCGCGCCGGCCGCACCCTGCTCCAGATAGGACAGGATGGCCTCGCCCCGTCCCAGCCCGCCCGCCACGAAGACGGGAACCGAGCGGATATGGGGCAGCACTTCCTGTGCCAGCACGGTCAGCGACACCGGCCCGATATGCCCGCCGGCCTCCGCTCCCTCGATCACCAGCGCATCGACGCCCATGCGCACCAGCCGCTTGGCCAGGACCAGCGCCGGGGTAAAGGCGATGACCTTCGCCCCGCCATCCTTCAGCGCCCGGATCGCCGGGCCGGGCGGAATCCCGCCGGCCAGCACGACATGCGACACACCGGCCGCAAGGCAGACCTGGACCAGATCGTCCAGGCGCGGATGCATCGTGATCAGGTTGACGCCGAAGGGGCGGCTGGTCAGCGCCTGGGTCGCGGCGATTTCCTCGGCCAGGCGGTCGGGCTCCATCGCCCCGCAGGCCAGCACGCCGAAACCGCCCGCATTGGAAATGGCCGAGACCAGGTTCCGTTCGCTGACCCACGACATGGCGCCACCCAGGATCGCGACCTCGCTCCCCAGGAACTGCGTGCCGGGCGCCCACAGGCGGTCCAGCCGGGCGCGGGCCGCTTCCCGCTGCGTCGCGTCGCCCACAGGCTGCGTCACGAGTATCTCCATCCCCGTCAGGCCGCGTCGAGGCCGTAGGCCGTATGCAGCGCCCGCACGGCCAGTTCGGCATATTCCGCGGCGATCAGCACCGAAACCTTGATTTCGCTGGTCGAGATGACCTGGATATTGATGTTGCGGTCCGACAGGGTACGGAACATCAGGTTCGCCACCCCGGCATGCGAACGCATGCCGATGCCGACGACGCTGATCTTCACCACGTCGTCATCCGTCACCAGCTCGCCGTACTGAATGACATCCCGCGACGCTTCCAGCGACTGGATGGCGCGGGCCAGATCGGTCCTGGACGTGGTGAAGGTCATGTTCGTCAGGCCGTCGGCGCCGGTGCTCTGCACGATCATGTCGACATTCACGTTCGCCGCCGTCAGCGGGCCGAAGATCGCGGCCGCGATCCCGGGACGGTCCGGAATGCGCCGGACCGACAGCTTCGCTTCGTCGCGCGAATAGGCAATGCCGGCGACCAGTTCCTTTTCCACGATCTCGTCCTCATCCACCACTAATGATCCGGGCAGGTTGCCTTCCGACGGGGCCGGGCCATCGACGAAGCTCGACAGCACCTGCACGCGCACCCGTTCCTTCATTGCCAGCTCGACGCTGCGGGTCTGCAGGACTTTCGCCCCGACCGACGCCAGCTCCAGCATTTCCTCATACGTGATCTTATCCAGCTTCCGCGCCCTCGCAACAATGCGCGGGTCGGTCGTGTAGATCCCGTCGACATCGGTATAGATATCACACCGGTCGGCCCCGATGGCAGCCGCAATGGCGACGGCCGAGGTATCGGACCCGCCGCGCCCCAGCGTCGTGATGCGCCCGTCGGCGGCCACGCCCTGAAAGCCGGCAATGATCGGCACCTGGCCGGCCTGCATGCGTTCCACCAGCGCTTCGCCGTCGATCGAGCCGATACGCGCCTTGCCGTGCGCCGCATCGGTGCGCAGCGGGATCTGCCACCCCAGCCAGGACCGGGCCTCGACGCCGATCGTCTGCAGCGCAATGGCCAGCAGGCCGCTGGTGACCTGCTCGCCGGTGGCGACGACCGCGTCATATTCCCGGGCATCGTGCAGCGGCGACAGCGACTGGCAATAGCCGACCAGCTGGTTGGTGACGCCGGACATGGCCGAGACCACCACAGCGACCTCGCATCCCGCCTCGACCTGCTTGCGTACTTTTTCCGCCACCGCGCGAATTCTGTCGAGGTCGGCCACAGAGGTGCCACCGAATTTCATGACGATCCGCGGAGTATGACGGGACATCGAAAGGGCTCTCCAGTTCGGCGCGGGGGCCGTTCCAGCCCGTCTGGGGCCGCTGGGGCATCGGACGGGGCATTGCGGTTATCTGCAAGGCGCGTCACATACCCTTCCCCCGCTGCGCCGTCCAGCGGGAGAAGCCAGATGTGGAGGTGCTGACGCCATGCAGGTCAACGATTCGATCCATTCGGGCGGCCCGTCCGTCGTTCCGGACGAAATCGCCCGCTTCAGCGCCCTGGCCGATCGCTGGTGGGACCCGTCCGGCCCGATGCGGCCCCTGCATGCCATGAACGGCCTGCGCCTGGACTGGGCGAGGCGCCACCTGCCGGCACCGCGCGCCGGGGAATCCGCGCCCGTGACCCGCCTGCTGGATATCGGCTGCGGCGCCGGCCTGGCCAGCGAGGGGCTGGCCCGCATGGGCTATGACGTGCTGGGCCTGGACGCGTCCGAGGCCGCGATCGAGGCCGCGCGCGCCCATGTGCAGGCCCACCCGCTGCCGCCCGGCGCGGGCCGCCTCGCCTATCGCACCGGCAGCGCCGAGGAATTGCGGGCCGAAGGGGCACGCTTCGATGCGATCTCGGCACTCGAGGTGATCGAGCATGTCGCCGACCCCGCCGCCTTCCTGCGCCTGCTGGCCGACATGGTGGAACCAGGCGGCGTCATCATCGTCTCGACCCTCAACCGCACGCT
Source organism: Gluconacetobacter tumulicola (assembly GCF_014174215.1). Classification (GTDB taxonomy): domain Bacteria; phylum Pseudomonadota; class Alphaproteobacteria; order Acetobacterales; family Acetobacteraceae; genus Gluconacetobacter; species Gluconacetobacter tumulicola. The sequence continues at coordinate 81,600 of NZ_JABEQL010000003.1, forward strand.
GCGCTCGCTGGCAACGGCAAAGATCGGCGCGGAATACATCCTGCGCCTGTTACCCGTCGGCACCCATGAATGGCGGAAATTCATCACGCCGGCCGAACTCGGCACCTTCGCCGGCCAGGCCGGATTGCGGGTATCGGACATCGCCGGCATGACACCTGGCCTGACCGGCTGGCGCGAAAGCCGCGACCTGGGTGTCAACTATATCGCCAGCCTGGCCGTGCCGGGATAATATCCCGGCTCCGGCGCGTCCGGTTAAAGCTGGAGGAACGCGAAGGTGGTGGGGCTGCCGACGGCGGTGAAGTGCCAGGTGAAATCCAGCGCGCCGGTTTCGGGGTCGACACGGAACGACGTGACAGAATCGCTGCGCTGGTTGGCGCAGAACAGAAACGTGCCGGACGGGTCGAACATCATGGCCCGCCCGTAATCGGCATGCATCCAGACTTCGTCGACCAGGGTCAGCAATCCATCTGGGCCGACACGGAAGACGGCCAGGGAATCCCCTAACCTGTTCGACGCATAGATATACCGGCCGTTGGGTGACAGCAGGATTCCCGCCGCCAGCGTGCTGCCCTGGAAATAGGAGGTGACGGTGCTGACCCGCTGCTGCGGGGTGATCGTGCCGGTCGTGGGATCGAACGCGGCCACGACAATCTTGGAATCCTGTTCGCACAGGATGTACAGCGTCCGCCCATCGTGGCTGAAGGAGAAATGGCGCGGGGCCGATCCGGGCATCAGCGAGAGGAAAGGTTTCGCGGCGGGTTTGAGCTTGCCCGTCGCCAGATCCAGCGTCCAGACATAGACCCGGTCCAGCCCGGCGTCGCAGGCCAGGACGAAATTCCCCGACTGGTCACTGGCCACCATATGCACATGCGGCCCGGAATGGTCGCTGACCGCGAAATTGCCCGGCGGATTGTCCTGTGCCCGTTCCGGCATGCGCGGGCCGGAATTCTGTACGATGTCCGTCGGTTCGCCCAAACTGCCATCCGGACGGATGGGCAGGACGCCCACGCTGCCACCGACATAATTGGCCACCAGGACGTACTGCCCGGAATGATGGACGCTGAGATGGGCCGGCACCGCCCCGCCCGACGACACGACACTCAGCCGGGTCAGTTCGCCCGACAGCCGGTCGACCGCAAACGCGGTGACGCTGCCGTCATTCCTGCCGTTGAAATCGTCGATCTCGCTGAGCGCGTACAGGAAGCGATGGTCGGCGGACAGGGTAATGAAGGACGGGCTGGCAATATCCGTGAAGGTCGAAACCGGTGCCAGCGCGCCGGTCGTCGGGTTCATCTCGAAGAGCGCGATACCCTGCCCATTCCCCGCCCCTCCGGGCGGCGCATGTTTGTTGTAGCCGCCAATATAGCACAATGTCCGCGCCCGGGCCGGGATGGCGGCCCGGGCTGGCCACGATGCGGCAAGGGGAATGCCCGACGCGGCCAGCCCAGTCAGCAGGGCGCGTCGTGAGAGGAATGGGTTCATGTCGCTCACGAATTCAGTTGAGAAAGAGGCGGCTCACGGCATCTGGCAGCGCGCTCCGATCGTGCCGCCATAGCGTGCCCAGGTGTGGGTTTCGCCAAACAGAGGAATGCCCACATAGCCCCTGAGTTTCAGCACACCATCGCGCGGCGACCAGATCTGCGCCTGGTAGACCTTCCCGCTATCGGGATCGAGGATATGCCCGTTCCAGCGTCCGGCATCGTCCGAATCGGGAACGAATCCGGTCAGCATCAGCAGGCCGCATTCCGATGTCCCGTCCTTGGCCTTCGGAATCTCGCCCGTATAACGCATGCCAACCAGCCGGCCGCACAGTTCGCCACCACAGGGCTTGATCTCGAAGACGCCGTCATGCTCCCGCGTTTCCCATTGCCCCAGCACGGGCGACGCGTCGCGCGGGGGGGGGGCCCCCCCCCCCCCCCCCCGCCCCCCCGGCCCCCCCCCCCGGGGGGTTTACCGCCACGCGGCCGCCCGGCCCCCGGGGTCCCCGGCCCCCCCCCGGGGGCGCCGCGGCGGGCGGGGGGCACCCCCCCCCCCCCCGCGACGGCCACGGATTCGACGCCAGAAGGGCCAGCCCCCCCAGGGCCGCCAACAGCCGCAATCCATGACGCCGCCCTTGCGGGAATGGGATCATGCCAGCCCATCGGCTTGTTCTGTCGTGCATGCGTTCCACCTTGCTTCCGGCCCCCGGCTCCGGTCCCCGTCCCTGCGTGCGATCAGCCGTCGGCACGCGGAACCCATGGTATGGCCATGATCTCGACTCCCTCATCGGCCAGGCGATCGCACTCTTCTTCCGATGCCTGCCCGTAGATGCCGCGCTGCTCGGCATCCCCGTGATGGATCTTCAACGCTTCGTCGGCGAATTTATCGCCGACATTCTCGCATCGTTCCTCGACATATTGTCTCAGGCGCTGCATCGCGGCCATCATCGTGGCGGGAACGGCCGCCCCTGCCTCGGGGCGCGGCCGCTCCGCCTCCGGCACGCGGGCCGGCGCGGTCCGCACGGCCGGTGCCATCGGGGCACGCACGACATCGGACGTGCCGCATTGCGGACAGGACAGAAGGTTCCGGCGCGCCTGATCGTCGAACGCGGCACTGCCGGGAAACCAGCCTTCGAATTCATGCCCCACGTCGCACCGCAGCTGATAGCAGATCACGCCGCCCCCCGATGCCCCGTCAGGCCGCCCGCAGCAGCGGATCGAGTTCGCCCCGCTGTTCCAGCGCCATCAAATCGTCGCAGCCGCCGATATGCTGCCCGTTGATGAAGATCTGCGGCACGGTTGTCCGGCCGCCAGACCGCTCCCTGGCCTCCAGCCGCTCGGGCGTGCCGTGCAGGGCCCGGATTTCGGTGAAATGCGCACCCTTCTGCTGCAGCAGGCGCACGGCACGAACGCAATAGGGGCAGCCTGGCTGGGTATAGACTTCGATGCTGGACATTCCGATCCTCGGACAAGGAAAGTAACCGATTTTGAAGACATAGCGCATTTGTGCCCCGGCACTATACCGTTACCCGACAGATGCCCTCCAACCATTCGCGTCGACCCGCGCCGGGTCCGGCGCGCGGGCGGCGACCAGCACGTCCACCGATGCCGCGCCGGCCGCCAGCACGGCCCGCGCACAGGCGCCCAATGTCGCCCCCGTCGTCATCACGTCATCGATCAGGACGATCCGCCGGCCGGCAAGACGATCCCGGCGCGACGGCCGCGCGGCAATCGCCCCCCGCACTATCTCCTGGCGCGCGCCCGCTCCCAGCCGCGCCAGCGCCGGCGTCTTTCGCACGCGAACCAGCGCATCCGGCAGCACCGGCAGGTGCGCGATCCGGCCGATCGCCGCCGCCAGCAGCCCGGCCTGGTTGTAGCGGCGGCGGAACAGTCGGCCCCTGTGCAGCGGCACCGGCACCAGCAGATCGGCCTCACCCAGCAGGTCGCGACCAGCACGCACCATATGCCGCGCCAGCAAGGGGGCCAGGTCCGTGCGATCGGCGTATTTCAAGCGCAGGATCAGGGGGCGCGACCACTCGTCATAGCTCAGCGCCGCCCGGCCCGATCGCCACGGCGGAGGCGTATCGAGGCACGGGGCACAGACGCGGCCCGCGCCACCGGGGGCCGATGCCGCGAAGGGCTGGCCGCACCGCGCGCAGCATGGGTCGGCAATGAAGCGCATCGAGCTGAAGCAGTCCGGGCACAACAGGCCAGCGCGGTCGACCGGCTGGTGACAGGCCGGACAGTCGGGTGGCAGGAGAAGGTCGAGCACACGCCCGGCCATGCGTCGTGGCAAGCCGCCTGCCTCGCCCCGTCCTGATCGGGTTTCCCCCGCATCGCCTATCGTGCCAACCATCACGCAAAGGTGCCATTGGCATCACCGATCCGGAAGGGCACATGCACCCCATGAACGATCCCGTGATTTTCGACCGTGCCGCCGTGCGCCGTCACCGCGATCGCGCCGCCCCGCTGGTGCACAGGGTGGCCCCCGTCCTGCAGGAAGTCGCGGACAGGCTGCTGGACCGGCTGGATGACACGACCTACCGCTTCAGCGCGGCGCTGGATATCGGCGGCCGTGGTGTGGTGGGGCCTCAACTGCGCGCACGTGGGATCGACAGCGTCGTGTCGTGCGACCTCTCCCCGAAGATGGCACAGGTGAACGGCGGAACGGTCCTGTGCGCGGACGAGGAATGGCTGCCCTTCGGCCCCGGTACCTTCGACCTGGTCGTCGCCAACCTATCCCTGCATTGGGTCAACGACCTGCCCGGCGCGCTGGCGCAGATCCGCCATGCGCTGAAGCCCGACGGGCTGTTCCTGGCCAGCATCCCCGTCCTGCCGACCCTGGCAGAACTGCGCCGCGCCCTGACCGAGGCCGAATGCGCGCTGACCGGCGGCGCCGCACCAAGGGTCTCCCCTTTCCCGGACCTGAGGGACTGCGCATCCCTGCTGCAGCGCGCGGGTTTCGCCCTGCCGGTCGCGGATGTGGAGACGCTGACCCTGGCCTATCGCTCATCCATGGCCCTGCTGTGCGACCTGCGTGCGGCTGGCGAGACCAATGCCCTGAGACTGCGCAGCCGGCAGAGTCCGCGCCCCGAACTGTTTCCCGCCGCCCTCGCCAGCCTGACGCCGGAGGCCGACGATGCGCATCTGTCCGTCCCGCTGCGCGTGGCAATCATGACCGGCTGGGCCCCGGCAGACAGCCAACCCCAGCCCCTGCAGCCCGGCGCCTTTTCGATATCGCTTGAGGATGCGATAAAGAAAATTGAATAATCAATTGAATATAAAAAAATAACTGAAGCCGATTGGAGGCACGTCTCCAATCGGACTAACCGCCGGTCACGCTCATATGCCGGCGTATGGCGGCAGGGTCGTCCACCCGCCGTCCGATGACGAAATCATGCCCCTTCGGCTTGCGCAGGATGGCCGACTGCACCAGGCGCAGCAGGTCGGCATCACTGGCCCCGTCCCGCAGGGGCTGCCGCAGGTCCGTTGCCCCTTCGTTCCCCAGGCACGGATAAAGTTGCCCGGTGCAGGACAGCCGCACGCGGTTGCAGCTTTCACAGAAATTATGGGTCATCGGGGTGATCAGCCCCAACCTGCGCCCGGTCTCCCGCACCCGCAGGTAGCGCGCCGGCCCTCCTGTACGCTCAGACAGCGGCTCCAGCGTCCAGCGCCGCGAAAGGTCGGCGCGCACGCTCGACAACGGCAGGTACCGATCGGACCGGTCTTCGCCCGTCTCGCCCATCGGCATGGTCTCGATCAGGCACAGGTCGGCGCCGATTTCGCCGCACCATGCCAACAGCGTGTCGAATTCGTCGTCATTCACCCCGGCCATCGCCACCGTATTGATGCGGATCGCCAGCCCGGCCGCCCGCGCCGCCCGGACACCCGCCAGGGTCTGATCGAGATTGCCGCGCCGGGTTATGCGATGAAATTTTTCAGAATCAAGCGAATCCAGGCTGATATTGACACGCCGTACCCCCGACCGGGCCAGCATGTCGGCATGCTCCGCCAGCCGCGACCCGTTGGTCGTTACGGTCAGTTCGTCCAGATGGCCGTCCCCGCCCGTCCGGTTCAGCCATTGCCCCATCGTCTGGAAAAAACTGCCGATATCCCGCCGCACCAGCGGCTCGCCCCCGGTGACGCGCAGCCGCGTCACGCCACTGCGGATAAAGGCCGCACAGAGCCGCTCCAGTTCCGCATAGGTCAGGATTTCGGCCTTGGGCAGAAACGACATGGTTTCCGCCATGCAGTACACGCAGCGCATGTCGCACCGGTCGGTGACGGAAACCCGCAGATAAGTGACAGTCCGGCCGAGGGAATCGAGGAACGGCGTACCCATGCCCACCCTTCAGGAAATGACCGTCAGCATGACGACCGACGCATCGATCAGCACCTTGCCCTGATCCTCGAAATTGACCGTAACCCGATGGGCAATGGCCGACTGCACCTGGCCCACTCCCCATTCCGGATGATCGGGATGACGAACGAACTGCCCCGGCTCCAGGAACGAACGAAAAGGCAGCGCATCGGTCACGCGACATAAGCCTCCGGAAACCGGCTACCAGGCAGGTTACCAGCCTGCGCCGAGATATTCAAAGGCCGGAGACCCGTCCCACTCAGTGTCCTTCGCCAGCGAAATCGGGCGCCGCCACGCCTGCGCGTTCCAGTTGCGCGGTCAGGGCCGCCTTCAGTCGTTCCAGCCCCTCCTGGGTTGCGCTTTCCGCCCGTGCCACCAGCATGGCCTGGGTGTTGGAGGCCCGCAGCAGCCACCATCCATCCGCGCTGTTCACCCGCACGCCGTCAATCGTCGACATGTCGGCGCCCTCTTCAGCCAACCGCGCTGCAACATCCTCGATCACCAGGAATTTGCGCGCATCGGGACAGTCGAAGCGCAGTTCAGGCGTGCTGACCATCCTGGGCAGAGCCTCGCGCGCCGCAGACAGCGTCGTTTCCATCCGGGCCAACATCCCCAGCACGCGAACCGCCGCATACAGCGCGTCGTCAAACCCGAACCATCTGTCGGCAAAGAAGAAATGACCCGACATCTCGCCGGCCAGAGGCGCGCCGGTTTCCACCATCCTGGACTTGATGGGCGAATGGCCGCTGCGCCACATCAGCGGCTGCCCACCCGCCATGCCCACCTCGCCGAACAGAACCTGACTGGCCTTTACATCGGCAATGACCGTGCTGCCCGGCCGGGCACGCAGCACATCGCGCGCCAGAAGCACCAGAAGCTGGTCACTCCACAGGATCTCGCCCCTGTCGTCCACCACGCCGATCCGGTCGGCATCGCCATCAAAGGCAATGCCGATATCGGCACCCGTATCGCGCACGGTGGCGATCAATTGGGCAAGGTTCCGCGGAATGGTCGGGTCCGGATGATGGGCTGGAAAGCGGCCGTCGATCGCTCCGTTCAGGATCGTATGCTCACCGGGGATCTGCCGCACCAGTTTCGCCAGGACCTCGCCGGCGGCGCCATTGCCATTGTCCCAGACGATCTTCAGCCGGCGCGCGCCGCCATCCCAGTCCTGTGCGAGACGCGCGACATAGGCCTGTCGGATATCGACATCCCGCACGCTGCCAGCACGCTCGGGCACCACGTCACCACGTGCCGCGAGATCCCCCAGCTCCCTGATGCGCGGGCCGAAGAAAGGCTGGCCCGCCAGTATCATCTTGAACCCGTTATGATCGGGCGGATTATGGCTGCCGGTCACCATGATCGCGCCGTCAGCGTCCAGGACGGTCGACGCGAAATACAGCATCGGCGTCGGCCCGAGACCGACGCGCAGCACTTCAACACCCGAGGCGACAGCCCCGCCGACCAGGGCTGCCTCCAGTTCGGGAGAGGATAGCCGGCCATCATAGCCGACCGCGACCGTCCGCCCGCCCCCGCGTGCCACCATGCTGCCGAACGTCCGTCCGATCGCATAGGCATCACGCGGATGCAGGGTCTTTCCGACGATTCCCCTGATATCGTATTCGCGCAGGCTCGTGGAATCGAAGCCATGCGCGAACGCCACCATCACGCGCCGGTATAGTTCTTCAGGAACGCACGCACCGAATCGCCCAGATCGGGCCGATCGATCGACATGGCGATCTGCGCCTCCAGGTAACCCAGCTTGTTGCCGCAGTCGAAACGCTGCCCCTCATAGCGCAGGCCATGGAAGGGAACATGCCCGATCACCTTGGCCATCGCATCGGTCAACTGCACTTCGCCGCCCGCGCCACGCTCCAGCTTGGCCAGATGCGTCATGACGTCGGCCGTCAGGACATAGCGCCCGATGATCGAAAGGTTGGACGGCGCTTCCTCGGGTTTGGGCTTCTCGACCAGTCCCGTCACCTCGACGATGCGGCCATCATCCTTGCCCGTCTTCAGGATACCATAGCGGCTGGTATGCTCGCGCGGCACTTCGGTCACCGCGACGACGTTGCCGCCGGTCTGGTTATAGGCATCCACCAGTTGCTTCAGGCAGGGCACGTTGCTCTTGACCAGATCGTCGGGCAGCAGAATCGCAAACGGGTCGTCACCGATAAAGCTGCGCGCACACCAGATCGCATGACCCAGGCCCAGCGGCTCCTGCTGGCGAACGGCAATCAGCGCGCCGGCGTCGATGCTGCTGGGCGCCAGCGCGTCCAGCGCTTCCTGCTTGTTGCGTTCGCGCAGCGTCGTTTCCAGCTCGAAAGCGACGTCGAAATAATCGATCAGCGAATCCTTGCCCCGGCCGGTAATCAGGCAGAATTCCTCGATACCGGCGGCGCGGGCCTCGTCGATGGCATACTGGATCAGCGGCTTGTCGACGACCGTCAGCATTTCCTTGGGCATGGCCTTGGTCGCCGGGAGGAAACGGGTGCCGAGACCGGCGACCGGAAGCACGGCTTTTCGCAAGGGTTTGATCACAAGCGTTACCTTCGATCCATCGTTGACATTCAGAGCGCTCGAACGCGTCACGAACGGTCGCGGCGCGTTAAAACAACGACCGTGCTCGCATTTCGTTCTAACCTATAAACGGAAAAAAAAGACTTAAGCGAGGCAAAATAAGATGATGGGCTAGAAGGATGGTCCTCCCAGGCTTCTTCGGCCGGCCATCATGCCGCGTGAGATCGCCGTTAAAATGGCACACGCCACCGGGCCACCGACAGGGTGGAGCAGCATTCCGTTTGTTTTGATTTCGGCTGAGAGCCAATCGCATGCCGGCCATGCCGGCATATCGATTGGTGCGGTCGAGAAGACTCGAACTTCCACGGGGTTGCCCCCACAAGCACCTCAAGCTTGCGCGTCTACCATTCCGCCACGACCGCACCGTGACATCGGTTACCGCCTGAGCGATACCGTGTGACGGAAGGCCGTATAGACGATGCAGGTTCGAGGGGCAATGACCGAAAAGACAATTCTGTGGAATTCAAGCCGGGTACCGGTTCCCTACCCCGACGCGATCGCGGGGATGGAGCGACAGGTGGCGGGAATCCGCGATGGCAGCCTGCCCGAGCGGGTCTGGCTGCTGGAACATCCCCCCACCTACACGGCCGGCACATCGGCCCGGCAGGAAGATCTGTTCAATCCATCCGGTTTCCCCACCCATGCCGCCGGCCGGGGCGGGCAATGGACCTATCACGGCCCGGGCCAGCGGGTGGCCTATGTGATGCTGGACCTCACCAGCCAGCAGGGTACGGTCCCACCACGTGATCTACGGGCCTATGTCCATGCGCTGGAGGAATGGCTGATCCGGACATTGCGCCGGTTCGACGTGACGGGCGAACGACGCGCGGACAGAATCGGCGTCTGGGTCGTCGATCCCCTCACCGGGCGCGAGAGCAAGGTCGCGGCCCTGGGCGTCCGGGTCACGCGCTGGACCTGCTGGCATGGCGTGGCGCTGAACGTGGCACCGAACCTGGCCCATTTCGAGGGCATCGTGCCCTGCGGCATCCGCGAGCACGGTGTGACCAGCCTGCACGAACTGGGCCGCGACGTGGACATGGCCACCGTGGACGAGGCGCTGCGCGCCAACTGGCAGGATCTGTTCGGCAGCACCCCGACGCCGATCGGGGATGCCTGACGGCAAAGAGCGCGCCGGGTTACAGCGGCGCGCTCAGTGAAAAGAAATCGGGCGGGAAGTCCGTCCCGGTCCGCACATCGGTCAGATGCAGGCGCGTGCTGTTGCGCCGCGCATCCAGCAGGTCGATCGCGACCAGCGACAATTGCCCGGCGAAATCGGAGAATCCCAGCGTCAACAGGCCCTGCGACGGATTGTCGCTGCGCGCCATCGAGATCTGCAGCACATTGGCACCATGCCGGATCGCGGTAACGACCACCGCGCCCCCCAGATGCACGGGGGTGGCCAGCAACAGCCCCAGCGGCTGGTGCGACAGGTTCATCCGCGTCACCGACTGGCGCTGCGCATCACGAAACACCAGGTGCCCGCCCGCCGCCACCAGCCGCATCGGGTGCGGCGTCCGGTAATCCAGGCGCAGATTGCCCGGTTCGTAGGAAAGCGTGCCTTCCCCAACCCCGCCATCGGGCCAGGTCTGAACAACCTGGGCGGTCAGGCCGCGCGTGGTGTTCAGGTACCGTTCGACCCGCGCGACATCATGCAAGTCCACCGCGCCGGGCGATGCCTGGCAGGCCGCCACGGCCAGGGGCGCGGCCAGGAAAAGCCGGCGCGACAGAATGACGCGACGGCTCATGCGCCCGCGATCCGGGCCTGCTCGGCAGGCGTGCGCAATGTCAGCGACAGCGCATGCAGGCCAGAGGCAAATTCCGGCGCCAGCAGTTCATGCACCAGCCGTGACCGCTGCACGCGCGCCAACCCATCGAACGCGGCGCTGACCACCAGCACATTGAAATGGGTCTCGCCCCCAGCGGGGGCCCCGCGCATCCCCGCATGGTCGGCATGACGGCCGCTGTCATCCTCGATTTCGATCAGGCTGGGGGCCAGTTGCGCGTGGAGCGCCCGGCCGATCCGGTCCACTCTCCTGTCCTCGGCCAGAGGCGGTGCCGCATGCGCATGTTCCGTGCTGTTCACTGTTCCCGTTCCCTCTGCTGACTGACTCTCTTGGCTCTTGCACGAATACGGTTCGAACGCACATAACGCCAGATGATGACCCGAAAGAACACACGTCACCGGGCTTTCGACCCCGATCCGGATGCGCCGGCCCGGTGCTGCGACATGGCCGGATGTGACGAGAATGCCGGCTACCGCGCACCGAAGTCACGCGACGCGCTGAACGAGTATTTCTGGTTCTGTCTGCCCCATGTGCGCGAGTACAATGCACGGTGGGATTATTATAAAGGCATGTCCCCCGGCCAGATCGAGGCCCATATCCGCGATGACGTGTCCTGGAACCGCCCCTCCTGGCGGCTGGGCCAGCGCGCCGCCCGCCTCGGGCCGGACGATTTCATCGACCCGATGGATTTGATGGACGGCGCGCGCCGCCCCGGGCCACGCGCCGGCACCCCGGCCCGCCCCGACATGCCCGAGGCACTGCGCCAGCCGCTGGACATGCTCGGCCTGGACTGGCCGCTGTCGATGGACGAACTGAAGATGCGCTACAAGGACCTGGCACGACGGCATCACCCCGACGCCAATGGCGGCGACCGCCAGTCGGAGGAACTGCTGAAGAGCATCAATGTCGCCTACACCACACTGCGCACCCACCTTGCCTCGGCACGGGAAGCCGACCTGGAACGCACCGCGTAGGCATGGCCTTGCCGGCGATAGCGTCTATAATGGATACGGGAAACGTCGAGAGAACGCCGCAGGCACCAACCGGGCGCCGAAGACAGGAAGCCAGAGACCAGAACAGGATGCGGGACGACGCCACATCACGGCGTGTCCGGACCTCCCAGCCGTGACGGATGCAACCCTTATGAATGACCTCGCCACCCTGACAGCCGGAGCCGTAGACGAGAACGGAGAGGCGCTGCCGCCGATCTCGGCCCTGTCCGGCGCCCCCGACCTGATGGTTTCGGCCCGCGAAATCTTCGGCATCGACAGCGACCTGCAGGTCCCCGCCTTCTCGATCCGCACCGACCATGTGCCCGACGCCGACCCGACCTACCGTTTCGACCACGACACCACGCTGGCGATCCTGGCGGGCTTCGCGTTCAACCGCCGGGTCATGATCCAGGGCTATCACGGTACCGGCAAATCCTCGCATGTCGAACAGGTGGCCTCGCGCCTCAACTGGCCCTGCATCCGCATCAACCTCGACAGCCACATCTCGCGCATCGACCTGATCGGCAAGGACGCGATCGTGCTGCGCGACGGCAAGCAGGTGACGGAATTCCGCGAGGGTCTGCTGCCCTGGGCCCTGCAACGCCCGTGCGCCCTGGTGTTCGACGAATATGATGCCGGCCGCCCCGACGTGATGTTCGTCATCCAGCGCGTGCTGGAAATCGAAGGCCACCTGACGCTGCTGGACCAGAACCGCGTCATCCGCCCTCACCCGTTCTTCCGCCTGTTCGCCACCGCCAACACGGTCGGTCTGGGCGATACGACGGGCCTGTATCACGGCACCCAGCAGATCAATCAGGGCCAGATGGACCGCTGGAACATCGTGACCACCCTGAACTACCTGCCCCACGCCCAGGAAACGGCCATCGTGATGGCCAAGATGGGCGTGGACCCTAACGACGCGCCGGCCCGCAAGCGGATCGAGAGCATGGTGGCCCTGGCCGACCTGACGCGCGCGGGCTTCATCGCCGGGGATATCTCCACCGTCATGTCGCCGCGCACGGTGATCAGCTGGGCGGAGAATTATCGGATCTTCCAGAACCTGGAATTCGCATTCCGGGTCACGTTCCTCAACAAGTGCGACGAGGCGGAGCGGCAGACGGTGGCGGAATATTACCAGCGCTGCTTCAACGTCGACCCCACCGGCACCGCGCCGCGCGCGCGCTGATCGGCCGGCGCCGCCATGCGCGAACGTAAGAACGACATCCTGTCCGCCCGCCAGGCCGCCGCCGAACGGACGGACGCGTTCAAGCGCGCGACCGTCGGCGTGCTGCGCGCGCTGGGCGGCCGCGCGAACGCCGACGTAATCTTCCAGAGCGGCCCGATTCCCGCCGCCGCCGCCGTCAGCGGCGAGCATGTGCGCCTGCCCCAGCCGGGCGCAAACCTGCAGGAAGCCGATATCGACCGCGTCCGGGGTGCTGCCGACGCGGCGGCCCTGCGGCTGCGCCATCACGATGCCGCGCTGCATGCCGCCACCCGGCCCGAACCGGCCGATGCCCGCGCAGCCTACGAGGCACTGGAACAGGCCCGCGTGGAAAGCGTGGGCGCCCGCCACATGGCCGGCGTCGCCGCCAACCTGAAACATAAGCTCGAACGCGAATATCACGATTCCGGCTATGACCGTGCCGAACGGCGCGAGCAGATACCGCTGCCCGTCGCCCTGTCGCTGCTGGCGCGCGAGACACTGACCGGCGAACCGGTGCCCGACTCCATGCGCGCAATCGCCGACAAATGGCGCGAGCATCTGGGACCTTCCGCCCAGCGCGCATTGAAGGACATGGCGGCCACCCAGGACGACCAGCGGGCCTTCGCCCGGGCGGCGCGCCGCCTGCTGGTGGCCTGTGAACTGATCGAGGGCGAAGCCGAAATCGAGGAAGACGCGGAGGGCAGCGACAGCGCCTCGTCCGACGAATCCGAAGACCAGCCCTCCGAATCGCCCGAAGATCAGCAGCCGCAGAAACAGGAGGATGCGTCCGGACTGCAGGAGGACGAATCCGGCCTGCAACCTCAGCTGGCGCAGGGTACCGGCATGGGCGACGAGGATGCCGACGATGCCGAACCCGGCGAGGCCGCCGGGTCGGAGGAAGCCGGCGGCCCACGCGGCGCCGACAACCAGACGGAAGAGGACCCGTCGAACGCCTACCACGCCTTCACGACGCAGTTCGACGAAGAGATCGCGGCCGAGGATCTGTGCGACCCCGAGGAACTGAGCCGGCTGCGCCAGCAGCTCGACCAGCAATTGCTCAGCCTCCAAGGCGTGGTGTCGCGCCTGGCCAACCGCATGCAGCGCCGCCTGCTGGCCCAGCAGACCCGCGCGTGGGAATTCGACCTGGAGGAAGGCATCCTCGATGCCGGCCGCCTGTCGCGGATCGTGGTCAATCCCACCTTGTCGCTGTCCTACAAACACGAACGCGACACCGATTTCCGCGATACGGTGGTGACGCTGCTGATCGACAATTCGGGCTCGATGCGCGGCCGTCCCATCTCGGTGGCCGCGATGTGCGGCGACATCCTGGCCCGTACGCTGGAACGCTGCGCAGTGAAGGTCGAGGTGCTGGGCTTCACCACCCGGGCCTGGAAAGGCGGACAGAGCCGCGAGCGCTGGGTGGCACAGGGCAAGCCCCCCAATCCCGGCCGCCTGAACGATCTGCGGCATATCATCTACAAATCGGCCGACATGCCATGGCGCCGGGCGCGCAAGAATCTGGGCCTGATGCTGCGCGAAGGCCTGCTGAAGGAAAATATCGACGGCGAAGCCCTGCTCTGGGCATGGCGGCGCCTGCAAACGCGCCACGAAAGCCGGAAGATCCTGATGGTGATTTCCGACGGCGCTCCGGTCGATGACAGCACCCTGTCGGTCAATCCCGGCTCCTACCTGGAAACCCATCTGCGCCAGGTCATCGGCCAGATCGAAAGTCGCAGCGGCATCGAACTGGTAGCCATCGGCATCGGCCATGACGTGACACGCTATTACCGGCGCGCGGTCACGATATCGGACGCCGAGGAACTGGGCGGCACGATGATGCAGGAACTCTCCGACCTGTTCGACGAACGGGCCGCCACACCCACCCGCCGCCGCGCCTGAAAAGCGCGGCTGAGCCTGGCTGGAATGCACGCCGGCGGCGATCCGACGCGCGTATTCCAGTCAGGCTCTTATTTTGCCAATGTTTCCAGCCGGTCCGCCAGCAGCCGCAGCAGCGCGTCAACCATGGCATCGACATCCGCCGCCACCGTGCGGTGGTTGACGATGGCCGCCCGAATCGCGCGCACGCCGTCCACCATGGTGGTGGATGGCGCGGCGACACCCGATTCGTGCAGATCCTTCACCAGCTCGCCGTTCAGCAAGTCCAGATCCACACCCGGCACACACACGCGGAAGCACACGATATTCAGCCCCACCGGCGCCAGACGCTCCAGCAGTGGCTCCCGGTCCACGCGCCGCGCCAGATGCTGCGCCACGGCACAGCATTCATCGACCATCAGGCCCATCCGGTCGGTGCCGTAGGTGCCCAGCGTCATCCACACCTTGAGCGCGCGAAAACCGCGTGAGAGGTCCGGCCCCAGATCGCAGAACCAGGGCGCGTTGCCCGCCAGGCCCCGATCCTCGCGCGACAGATAGGCCAGGGACTGCGCGAATGCCGCCGCCTGCCGCCCCGGCGTGCGGACCAGGATGCAGCCGGCATCATAGGGAACCTGCGCCCATTTATGGAAATCGAACGCCACACTGTCCGCCCGCTCCAGCCCTTGCAGGGCCGGACGGTGCGTCGGCGACAGCATGGCCAGCGCGCCGAACGCCCCATCGACATGGAACCAGAGCCCCTCTGCCGCCGCGATCTCCGCGATCGTGTCCAGATCGTCGATCGCGCCCGTATCGACGGTGCCGGCGGTGCCGATGACGATAAACGGCTCCAGCCCCGCCGCGCGGTCGGCCGCAATGGCCGCCCGCAATGCCGCCAGATCCATGCGATGTTCCGAATCCACCGGCAGCACGCGCAGCGCATCCGTCCCAAGCCCCGTCAGGTCGAACGCGCGGGCAATACAGCCATGGGCGGTCGCGGCGGCGTAACCGACCAGCTTTCGCCCCCCCACACCCTGCCGACGCAGCGCCAGCCCGTCGCGCGCCGCCCGGCTGGCGGTCACGACCGCGATCATGTTCGCCATCGACGATCCGGTGACCAGCAGCCCGGTGGCATCGTCGGGGAACCCCATGATCCGCGCCGCCCAGCCGATCACCGCACGCTCGATCTCGACCGGCGCATGGTCACGGCCGCCGCAATTGGCATTCAGGCCGCCGGCCAGCAATTCGGCCAGCATGCCGACCCCGGTACCACCACCATGGACCCAGCCCATGAAGCCCGGATGCGTGTTGCCGGTGGCATAGGGCGCAATCGACGCGCGAAACCGCTCGTAGAGAATATCAGGCGACGTCGGGCCCGACGGCAGGGTATCATGCAGCGCGTCGCGAACCGCATCGGGCATCGGGCGCCAGACCGGTCCATCCCGCAGAGTCGCCAGCCGGTCGACCATGTCGTCGATCATCCGGTGGCCGAGACGACGCAGATCGTCCCAATTGTCGGGGTCCAGACCGGTCATGGGCGCGTCCGTTTCCTTTATTGGCGATCGGCAGGCTGGCCAGTCGCACGGTTCTGTCCAATAATTTGATGCGTGCCTATATGTGTGCCATCGGGCGCATCAAGTCTTCAATGGAACCTGCATGTTCTTCGGCAAACTCGAATTGACGGAAGTGGCGTGGGGCGACAGCCCGCGCCGGGCCAGGCTGGGGGGACAAGGCAAGCTGCTGGTCCTGCTGCACGGCCAGATGCAAAGCCACGCAGCCTGGCATGCCATCGCGCCCGACCTGGCCCGCACCCACACCGTGCTGTGTCCGGACCTGCCGCGCGACCTGGATTTCCGGCGCCAGGCAGAGGAATTGCTGCGCCTGGCGTCGGATCTGGGGCACGAGCATCTAGCCGTGGCGGGACATGGCACGGGCGGCCACATCGCCGCCTATGCCGCCTGGCTGGCGCCGGAGCGGGTGACCCATCTGGCCGAGATCGAATGCATCCCCTCGCCGGGCCATCAGGGGCGCGCCGATCTGGCCTTCGAACTGTCGCGCTACAGCAGTTGCTGGTTCGCCCAGCTTCATCCCAAGCCCGAATCGGCCACGATGGCGGTGCCCGAGGAATGGACCCGCCCGGCACCGCATTCCGTGGCACCGTTCAGCCGCTCGGCGGTGGCCGACTATCTGGAAACCATGCCGGCGGGCGAGACCCCGGGGGCGAACGGCCATCATCGCATCCCCCCCTATCCCGGGGATTTGCGCATAGCCTGCCCGCTGCTGGTGGTCTGGTCCCGCGACGGGCGGCTGGGCGGCTGGTACAACCCCGCCGATCTGTGGCGCCCTTACGCGACCGGCCCGCTCAACCAGGCCGAAATCGCGTGCGGCTATTATATCCCCGAGGAGCAGCCCCAGGCGCTTCTGGACGCGCTGAGCGCGTTCCTGACGTCCTGACGCGTCAGGACGCCTTCGGCAGCGCCTCGGGCTCGTCTTGCCGGCGCGCCCAGGCGGCGGCATAGCGCCGGGCCAGCACCGCGCAGACAAAGAGCTGGACCTGGTGGAAGATCATCAGCGGCAGCACCACCAGGCCGACGGTGGCGGGCGGAAACAGCACGTTCGCCATCGGCACGCCCGAGGCCAGGGTCTTCTTGGAACCGCAGAACACGATCGCGACTTCGTCCTCCCGTGGGAAGCC
This sequence comes from Gluconacetobacter tumulicola, assembly GCF_014174215.1. GTDB lineage: Bacteria > Pseudomonadota > Alphaproteobacteria > Acetobacterales > Acetobacteraceae > Gluconacetobacter > Gluconacetobacter tumulicola. Next base: position 98,565 of record NZ_JABEQL010000003.1, read on the forward strand.
AAGGGCGCGGCTGCCGAATGTGGTGATCACCAGCACACAGGCCAGCAGGATACTGTCCGCCAGCAGGATCAACCCGATCTGCGAGAGCGGCATCTTGTGCCACAGCCCCTGGACCACCGCCTCGCTGAAGGCGGTATAGACCACGATCAGGATCGACCCCCGGTCGGTCATGGACAGCAGGCGCTTGTTGCGATGCGCCCATTTACCCAGCCACGGCTGCAGCACCTGCCCCAGCACGAAGGGCAGCAGCAATTGCAGCATGATGGCCACGACACCGCCCGAGCCCGATGCCGCGCCATGGCGCTCCAGCACCAGCCCGGTCAGGATCGGCGTGATGAAGATGCCCAGGATATTGGACGTGGTCGCCGCACAGACGGCAGCCGGCACATTGCCCCGCGCGATCGAGGTAAAGGCGATCGAGGACTGCACGGTCGAGGGCAGGCAGCACAGGAACAGGATGCCCAGCCAGACCGACGGATGCAGCATGTTGGGAAACAGCGCATGCAGGCCCAGGCCCAGCAGCGGAAACAGCGCGAAGGTGCACAGCAGGATGGCCAGGTGCAGCCGCCAGTTCACGATGCCGCCCATCACGGCCTGGCGCGACAGGCGCGCACCCTGCATGAAGAACATCACGGCAATGACCGCGATCGCCAGGTCCTGGAAGATCGGCACGGCGGCGCCGTGACAGGGCAGGATGGTGGCGATGATGACGGTACAGATAAGGCTGATCAGAAACGGATCGGGCTTGAGCATCGGAAACATTCCGCTGGCGGTGGAGTGAAGACGAACTGGCGCGCACCATGAACCGGCGCGATGTTTGCCGAAACATCGCAGCCTGCCTCGCCTCGGTCACGATCCCGTGCCAAGGAAGGGCGGTATAAGATCGCAATTCCCGGGGCAAGTCGATGACCATGCGCATTCCCGTTCTGCCGGCTCTTTTCGGCGCCGTTCTGGCAATGAACTGTTCCGGCGCTCATGCCGCCCCCCTGCCGCCGGCCTGTGCCGTCGGCGGGGCCGGCAGCCTGTCGGCCTCACCGACCGAGGCCACGGCCCGCAATTATGTCCTGCGTTTCTCACCCGGCACGGACGCCCCGTCGCTGCATGCCGCATCGGTCACGGTCAGCGGCGCCGGCGGCAGCGCGCGCGACATGCGCGATATTCTGGACGCCGCATCGGTGGTGCTGCTGGGCGCGCTGGTCAATCACCATGGCGCCGGCTGCACGGCGGATTATTTCCTCGCGACGCTCCAGCCGATCCTGGCAGGGCTCCAGACCGGGCAAACTTACGATATTTCCTGGTCGTCGCCGGTCGCCCAGACCGGCGCGAAACAGATCCGCTTCGGCGCCCTGCACCTGCACCTGGCGGGCGGCAGCGGGGCCCAGCCCATCGCGGTTTCGCTGGACTTGGGCGGCGCCGGCATGACCGGCGACACCGTGCTGGCATCGCTGCTGCCCCAGGACGCGCGGTCGGATTTCTCCCTGCCGGCACAGGCGCTCGGCCCCCTGCTGGCCGCCACCGCCGGCCGGCCGGCCCGTAGCGTGGCGGTACCGGTCACAATCCGGACATTACGCGCCCGTCGTGGCGACATGCAGCTCGAAGGCAGCGGCTCGGCGGAACTGACCGGCAGCCCCGACGCAGCGTCCGCCACCGGCCATATGAGCATGCGCAACCTGCCCGAACTGATCGAGACCCTGCGCGCCGCCGGCCAGACCCGTCCGGCCGCCGCCCTGATCATGGCCAACCTGGTCGGGCACCATGCCGATGCCGCCGATACGTCGTGGGACGTCGAATGGGCGGGCGGCATCCTGACCGTCAACCACATCCCGCTGCCCCTGCGCTGAATACAGGCTGAACACGGCGATACCGGCCGCGAGCGGTTCATAAACTGCTTTTCACTGTTCGCCCGTTTCGGGGACGGGACATACTGGCGCCTCCAACCGCCGCTGGAGGATACCGGACATGACCGTCTCGCGACGCGCTTTCCAGACCTTCCTCGCCGGAATCGGCCTGTCGCTGGCCGGGACCGACATTTGCGCCGCCGGCGCCGCAGATCATGACGTCGAGTCCTTCATGCTGCCGCGCAACGACTGGGTGCCCAACAACGACCATCTGCCGGTACTCTATTACCGCAACGTGCTGGCGCTGCCGGTCCATGACCCGGCTTCGGCGTTCGAGGACCTGTTCACGGCCAATGGCTGGCCGCCCCAATGGCGCTGGGGCGTCTATGATTTCCACCATTTCCATTCCACGGCGCACGAGGTGCTGGGCGTCGCCTCAGGTTCGGCGCGCCTGATGCTGGGCGGCCCCGGCGGCCGGGTCGTCGATGTCCGCGCCGGTGACGTCGTGCTGCTGCCCGCCGGCACCGGCCATCGCAACCTGGGATCGGATGACGATTTCCTGGTCGTCGGCGCCTATCCGCCCGACCAGCATTTCGACCTGCGCCGCGGCGCGCTGTCAGCCGAGGAGCTTGCACGGATGAACCATGTTCCCTTCCCCGCCAACGACCCGGCAAAAGGCGCCGGCGGCCCTCTGACCGCCCTGTGGCATCAGGCATGAATCGCCCCGTGCACCGCCGCACGCTCCTCGCCGGCGTCTGCGCCCTGCTCCCCGCCCGCCTTGCCGTGGCGGCGCAACCCTTGCGGATCGGCACCATCGGGGCCGGCCATGTCGGCAGCACCCTGGCCGGCCTGTGGCTGCGCGCCGGCCATCCGGTCATGCTCTCGGCCAGCGATATCGGCTCGGCCCGCTCGGCGGCCGAGGCGCTGGGCGCAAACGCCCAGGCCGGCACGCCACAGGATGCCGCCCGGTTCGGCGATGTCGTCCTGCTGGCCGTCCCTTACGGCGCCCTGCCCGGTCTCGGCGCCAGCCTGCACGGCGTGCTGGCTGGCAAGATCGTGATCGATGCCTGCAACCCCTACCCGTGGCGCGACGGCGACATCGCCCGCACGGCCAGGCAGCAGGGCGCGGGCATCCTCACCCAATCCCTCTTTCCCGGCGCCCACGTCGTCCGTGCCTTCAATTCCGAGGACATGTCGACCATCCAGGCCGAGGCCCATCGCACGCCGCCACTACTCGGCATTCCCTATGCCGGTGACGATCCGGCGTCCATGCGCACCGTGGGCGGCCTGATTGCCGAGGCCGGGTTCGACCCGGTCGCGGTCGGCCCGCTGGCCACCGCGCGCCTGTTCCAGCCCGGCTCCAACGGGTTCGAAGCCAATCTGACGGCACCGGAACTGCGCACCCGCCTCGGCCTGCCCCGTACATGAAAACGGGGGGGCAGGCCCCCCGTTTCCGTCCCCGTGGACCGGCTCCTTTCAGGGACCGGTCAGCGCGTTCGCCCGGCGCAGCCCGAGGCCGAACTGGACCCAGCCCACTCCGGCGGCGATCAGCTCCACCGCAATGAAGATGCCGATCAGCCACAATCCCGACCAGGGCAGCGTCAGATACAGGCACACGCCAACCAGCAGGCTGATCAGCCCGGCGCCCAGGATGATCCACCAGCCGTTCAGCTCGCGGTGGCGCGCCGCGATCAGCATGCGCATGGTCCCCGACACGATCAGACAGGCGGCGATGAACAGGGTCAGCACGACCGAACCGGTGACAGGTTCGTACATCAGCGAGAAGCCACCGAGGACATAGAGCGCGCCGCCCAGTAGCGACAGGACAAAGCCGCCCCAGTCGCGCACCGCGAAGGCATGGAACAGTTGCGCCCCACCCGCGATCACCAGCACGATGCCGATAATGACGGTGCTGGCCAGGGTGACGGAAATCGCATCGATCCAGGCGACGACGCCCAGCGCGATGGACAGCAGGCCCAGCAGGACAAACAGTCCCCAGCGCTGCGTGAACGGGGTGGCCATGACCTCTCCTCGATGCCAGAAACAGAAGATATTCCGGAGTATACGGACTTCCCGCCCCGCGGCACCGGCTTTTTTCGCCCGCCCGGTCCGCGCATGGCCGGCATCCGCACCGCCGCCCATCCGGTTGACAGGCCGGGGCCGGACCGCCTATACGCCAGCCCCACTGCCGGGAACGTGGACGGACCGGCCGGTGCCTGATCGGGTGATTGCTCCCCGGCGCCGGTAATGCGGTTCGCGCCCGCCCTGTTCATGCGGAACAGGGCCTACCGGTGCAATACAGGGCGGTGGCCGGCCTTCGGGCCATGATGCCGCCCACCGACTATGAAAGACCGCGCGATGAGCAAGCGCCTCGAGAGCAAGTACAAAATCAACCGCCGCCTTGGCGTCAACCTGTGGGGCCGCGCGAAGTCGCCGGTCAACAAGCGGGAATACGGCCCCGGCCAGCATGGCCAGCGCCGCAAGCAGAAGCCGTCGGACTTCTCGGTCCAGCTGATGGCGAAGCAGAAGCTGAAGGGCTATTACGGCAACATCAGCGAGAAGCAGTTCCGCAAGTATTATGACGAGGCCGTGCGCCGCAAGGGCGACACCTCCGAGAACCTGATCGACCTGCTGGAGCGCCGGCTGGACGCGGTCGTCTATCGCCTGAAGTTCGCGATGACGCCGTTCGCCGCCCGCCAGTTCGTCAGCCATGGCCACATCACGGTCAACGGCCGCAAGGTCAACATCCCGTCCTTCCTGGTGCGCGATGGCGACGTGATCGAGGTCCGCGAGAAGTCCAAGCAGCTCGCCATCGTCCTCGACGCGGCCCAGAGCGGCGAGCGTGACGTGCCGGAATATGTGGAAGTCGATCACCGCCAGATGAAGGGCCGCTTCGTGCGCGCGCCGAAGCTGTCGGACGTTCCCTACCCGGTGCAGATGGAACCGAACCTGGTCATCGAGTTCTACTCGCGCTGATCCGGTCTTCCAGACCAACGACCGCGGCGCCGGGCGTGGGGACCCCCCCACGCCCGGCGTCCGCATTTTAAGCCGGGTCGGACAGGCGCGCTGGCGGCGATCCGACGCGCGTTTCCTGTGCTCCGGTGCTCACGGCCGTCAAGGCCGCTCCGCTCCGGTGCTCGGAAACGCACGACGGGCGTGCCGCTGCGCGGCACTCTCGCTCACCAGACCGCCTGTCCGGCCCGGCTTACCGATTATAGTTATTGGCTGACGCAACAGCCCGCCGGCCTTGCCCGATTCCACAGCCCGCATGGGATTTTGCCGTGAACGCCGAGCCCTCTTCCGAACTCGCCCCGACCATCGCCCGCGAAATCGCCCGGCGGCGCACCTTCGCCATCATCTCGCATCCTGACGCGGGCAAGACCACGCTGACCGAACGCATCCTGCGGGCGGGCGGCGCGATCCAGATGGCGGGCAATGTGCGGGCCAAGGGCGAACGCCGCCGCACCCGGTCGGACTGGATGGGCATCGAGCGCGATCGCGGCATCTCGGTCGTCACCTCGGTGATGACGTTCGAATATGGCGGCTGCATCTTCAACCTGCTCGACACGCCGGGCCACGAGGATTTCTCGGAAGATACCTACCGCACCCTGACGGCCGTGGACTCCGCGGTGATGGTGATCGACGCCGCCAAGGGCATCGAGGACCGGACCCGCAAGCTGTTCGAGATCTGCCGCCTGCGCGATATCCCGATCGTCACCTTCATCAACAAGATGGACCGCGAGGCGCAGGACCCGTTCACGCTGCTCGACGAAATCTCGTCCGCGCTGGCGCTCGACACCGCGCCGGCCACCTGGCCCGTCGGCCGCGCCGCGCAGTTCGCCGGCACCTACGATCTGCGCACGCGCCAGCTTCATGTATCGCCCCCCTTGGATCAGTCGGACCCGCGCATGGTGCAACTGGCCGAGGAGCTGGAACTGGCCGAGGCCGCCCTGCCGACCTTCGACCGCGAGAGCTTCAATGCCGGGCACCTCACGCCCGTCTTCTTCGGCAGCGCGATGAAGGAAATCGGCGTGACCGACCTGCTGGACGCGCTGGTGGCCTTCGGCCCGCCGCCCCGCGACCAGGCGACCGAAAACCGCACCGTCCGCGCGGACGAGACCGGCCTGACCGCCCTGGTCTTCAAGATCCAGGCCAACATGGACCCCAACCATCGCGACCGCATGGCCTTCGCGCGGATCTGCTCCGGCCGGCTGGAACGCGGCATGCGGCTCAAGCACACCCGCACCGGCAAGCAGTTCGCCCTGCACACGCCGCAATTCTTCTTCGCCCGCGACCGCCAGCTGGCCGAGGAAGCCTTCGCCGGCGACGTGGTGGGCATCCCCAATCACGGCACGCTGCGCATCGGCGACACGCTGACCGAGGGCGAAGACCTGCGCTTTACCGGCGTGCCCCATTTCGCGCCGGAAATCCTGCGCCGCGTCCGGCTGGACGACGCGATGAAGGCCAAGAAACTGCGCCAGGCCCTGACCGAACTGGCCGAGGAAGGCGTGGTCCAGCTCTTCCGCCCGCAGGACGGCGCCCCGCCCATCGTCGGCGTGGTCGGCACGCTCCAGCTCGACGTGCTTCAAGCCCGTCTGGCCGGGGAATACGGGGTGAGCATCGGCTTCGAATCCACCCCCTACAATCTCGCGCGCTGGGTGGTGGGCGACAAGGCGAAGCTGGAACTGTTCTCCATGGCCAACCGCTCTGCCATGGCGGACGATCTGGACGGCGATCCGGTCTTCCTCGCCGGCTCGGCCTTCATGATGCGCCGCACGGCCGAGATGAACCCCGACCTGACCTTCCACGACATCAAGCAGATCGGCGTGGAATCCCGCTGATCTCCGCCTCGGGCGGCATCCCTGCCGCCCGCAGGCCCTTCCCCAACGAGTAAACAACCCGCGCCGCCAGCAGCAGTGCCACGACCACCAGCGCCGTCGCGATGCCGCCCCATAGCCCCATCACGCCAAACCCGCAGCGGAAGGCCAGCCAGTTGGCCAGCGGGAAGCCGACACCCCAATAGCCGGCGATCGCCAGCATCATCGGCACCATGGCATCCCCCCGCCCGCGCAGCACACCCACCAGCACCGCCTGCGCCCCGTCGGCCACCTGAAAGATCGCCGCCAGCAGCAGCGCCGCTGTCGCGATCCGCGCACTGTCCGCATTGCCCGGCACCGACGGGTCCAGATAGAAGCCCACGATCCGCGCTCGGAACAGATAGATCAGGCAACCCACCACCCCCATGCCGGTGATCGCGGTCCCCACCGCCACCCGCGCCGCACGGCGCACCCGCTCCGGCCGCTCGGCCCCGGTCCAATAGGCCACCCGCACATTCGCGGCCTGCCCCAGCGCCATGGTCACCATGTAGGTGGTGGCGGTCACGCTCAGCACGATCTGGAACGCCGCCAGCGCATGCGGCCCCAGCGTCGCCGCCTGTAATCCGGTGACCTCGAACAGCATGATCTCGGCCCCCGCCGCCGCAAACATCGGCAGCCCCAGCCGCAGAAGCACCGCCATGTCGGCCGCACGCGGCCGCAGGGGCCACAGCAGCAGCCGCAGATGCGGCCGGGAATGCACCATCGCCAGCAGGACCAGCGCACTGCCCCACATGGTCAGCGCCGTGGCCAGCGCCGACCCGCGCAGCCCCATCGCCGGCAGGCCGAACCATCCGTGGATCAGCGCCGCGTTCAGCACGCCATTCACCACAGCCACCACCGGCATCACCCGCAGCAGGATAATCTGCGCATCCAGCGCCGGCAGCACCACTTCCACCACCCCGGTGCCGATCAGTGCCGGCGGAACACCCCACATCAGGGTATGGGTAAAGGACGAGACCGGCCCGACAAAGGATTCGGGCTGGTGCATCAGCCGCAGCAAGGCCCCCGCTTGATGCAGGATCGCCAGGCACGGCAGGCACAGCAGCAACGCCATCACCAGCAGCATGGCATGGATCGGCGCAATGCATTCCCGGTCCCCTCGCCCACGCGCCTGGGCGATCAGCACCCCGCCCGCCCCCAGCATCGCCTGCAACACCGCAAGGACGGTAAAGAACAGCGTCGTGGACAGGCCGCCAATGGCCAGCGCATCCGCCCCCAGCCCGCCCAGCAGCACGCTGTCGGTCACGCCCATGGCCATCTGCGCAATCTGCGCCAGGGCAATGGGGGCCGCGACACGCAGCAGGAGACGAAGTTCCGATTTGGGCAGGGCTGGGTCCGACATGGCCGCATCCAGAGCAGATCGGCCCCGGAAAGGCCAGATGCGACACGCTGCATCCCTCTATTCGGCCGCCGCCACACATAAGGGTGTTGCGTCCGCCCCGTCCCTGTCGCATCTAGGCGCCATCATGCCCGATTCCATGCCGCAACTGACCCTGCACGACAGCAGCAGCCGCACGACGGTTCCCTTCGCGCCCCTCGATCCGGGGAATGTACGGGTCTATTATTGCGGTCCAACGGTCTATGACCTGGCGCATATCGGCAATCTGCGGGCCATGATCACCGCCGATATCCTGGTGCGCCTGCTGCGGCACCTGTATCCGCGCGTCACCTATGTCCGCAACATCACCGACGTCGACGACAAGATCAACGCCCGCGCCCACGCGAACGGCGAGACGATCGACAGCCTGACCACACGCACGATCCGCGATTTCCACGCCGACCTGGCCGCCGTCGGCGTCCTGCCGCCGGATGTCGAACCCCGCGCCACCCATCATATCGGCGAAATGATCACGCTGATCGAGCGCCTGATTGCCAGCGGCCACGCCTACGAGGCCCAGGGCCACGTCCTCTTCGCCGTTGCCCACTTCCCCGATTACGGCAAACTGTCCGGCCGCTCGCCCGACGACCTGCTGGCCGGCGCCCGGGTCGAGGTCGCGCCCTACAAGCGCGACGCCGGCGATTTCGTGCTCTGGAAGCCGTCGGCACCCGGCCTGCCGGGCTGGGAAAGCCCCTGGGGCCGGGGCCGGCCGGGCTGGCATATCGAATGCTCGGCCATGTCGCACCGTTATCTGGGCGAGAGCTTCGACATCCATGGCGGCGGCAGCGACCTGCTGTTCCCCCACCATGAGAACGAGCGAGCGCAGAGCCAGTGCTGCTTCCCGCACAGCCGCTTCGCCAACCACTGGGTGCATAACGCGATGCTGCTGGTGAATGGCGAGAAGATGTCCAAATCCCTGGGCAACTTCCTGACCATCCGCGACGTGCTGTCCGACACCCCGGCCGAAGCCCTGCGCCTGCTGCTGCTGCACGCCCAATACCGGTCGGTGCTGAACTTCACCCGCACCGGGCTGGACGAGGCGAAACAGACGCTGAACCGCTTCTATCGCGCCATCGGCGACCTGCCCCTCGACGAGACCGATCCGGTCCCAGACGAGGTTCTGGCCGCGATGTGCGACGACCTCAACACGCCGCGCGCCCTGGCCGGGATGCATGCCCTGGCCGACCGCGCCCTGGCCGGCGACCACGCCGCCGCACGCGGCCTGCGCGCATCCGGCCGCCTTCTGGGCCTGCTGGGCCAGTCGTCCGATGCCTGGTTCCGCGCCGGCGCCGGCGTCGACGAAACGGAGATCGACACCCTGATCGCCGAACGCCTCGCCGCCCGCAAATCGCGCGACTTCGCCCGCGCCGACGCCATCCGCGACGACCTCGCGGCACGCGGCATCCTGCTGGAAGACAGCCCTACCGGCACCATCTGGAGGCGCGCATGACCGGGCGTGACGGCGGGGCCGATATCGGCCCGATCGGCAACAGCCCGGTCGTTATCCTCGTGCGCCCGCAGATGGCCGAGAATATCGGCACCACGGCGCGCGCCATGGCCAATGGCGGCCTGTTCCATATGCGCCTGGTCGCCCCGCGCGACGGCTGGCCGCTGGAACGCGCCTGGCGCGCCGCCTCCGGCGCCGACCGGATTCTGGACGCCGCAACGGTGCATGAAACCGTCGATGACGCGGTGGCCGACCTGCACCATGTCTTCGCCACCTGCCCCCGCCCCCGCCATATCGTCAAGACGGTCTTGACCGCGCGCGGCGGCGCTGCCGAACTGCGGCAGATGAGCAGCCGCGGCCTGCGCACCGGCCTGATGTTCGGCCCCGAGCGCGCCGGGCTGGACAACGAGGACATGGCCCGCGCCGACGCCCTGATCCGCTACCCGCTGAACCCCGCCTTCATGTCGCTGAACCTGGCTCAGGCGGTCATGATCATGGCCTATGAATGGTGGATGGCCGAAGACGCCACCCCGCCGCGCACGCTGATGACCAACGAAACCCATGTCGCCACCAAGGGCGAACTGGACAATTTCATGCGCAACCTGGTCGGCCAGCTCGACGAATGCGGCTTCCTGCGCAACGAGCAGAAGCGCCCCGGCATGGTCCGCAACCTGCGCCATTTCTTCACCCGCGGCGAAGTCACGGAACAGGAACTCCGCACCCTGCACGGCGTGGTGACGGAACTGGCCCGCGGGCGCAAAGCACGGGCGACCGGCCGGGGATAGGACAGGGGACAGGGGACAGGACAATGGCCTGCTTCGATGCCTCCTGCCTCCCTGCTTATGTTTTGCCATCTTCCGGAAGATCGGCTCCGCCGAGGTTCGCCTGCGCGAGCTTCAAGGCATAAGCCCTCACGTCGGCTGGCCATACGCCCATACGGTCGGCGAAGGTATCGCCGTCTCCTGAAAACAAGGCGCGTATCACTTCTTCGAACCCGGGAAGATCGCCGGCCAACGCCGACAAGAAACGATACGCCCGCTCGCGGGCAACCCTATCCCGGTTTCGTCCGCCATCGGCACGGCGCGCATCGTCGATGAGACGACGCAATGCCTGAGAGGCCCCTCCAGCTTGTGTTCCAAGCCACTCCCAATGGCGAGGAAGAAGCGTCACCTCGCGGGCGACCACGCCCAATTTCGGGCGCCCGCGCGATCGCGCGAACGTCGCGCCGTCAGGCCGATCGTGCGTTCCGGATTCAGGTAATCCACCTCCGCCCTGGCGGGTCAGCCGTGCGACAATCTCCGCAGTGCTCCCCCGAAGATCGAAATCGATTACAGCGCCCGATGCATCGTCAAACGTCAGGATGGGACCATGCGTCCCGGCCGTAGCGGCGGCCCTGACCGCAAGTGCCACGTCGATCAGCGCTCCACTGGCGAGCTGCCGGGTGCCATCGAAGGCGGTACAGGGGATTGAGAGATATTCCGACATATCCTGATTTTATTAATGGGTAAAAATAAGTCAATATACCCGGGTGATATTGTCTCCATCTTCACGCTGCGCTAACAACGCTTTCAAAGCGAGGATGGCGCGGATGAAGGGAAAAGAGCGAAAGGCGGCAATAGCCGCGTACAAAGAACGAAAGGTCGAGGCTGGCATCTACGCCGTCCGCTGCTCTGTGACCGGTCAGGTGTGGGTGGGCAGCGCGCCCGATCTTTCCACTATTCAGAACCGGCTCTGGTTCACTCTCAGGCATGGGTCCAACACGCACCGAACGCTTCAGCAGGCGTGGACCATCCACGGCAGTGACGCCTTTACCTTCGATATCGTCGAACGACTTGAGGATGACGATCCCGGCTATGTCCGAAATGTCGCGCTCAAGAAACGTCAAGAACGATGGCAGGACCAGCTCCAGGCTATGCGCATATGAGTTTGGCAGATCAAACGGCAATCTGCGCAGCGAACCTTTCCCGATGGACGTTCATCCGATGCGTCTCGACCCCCTCTTTCATCCCCAGGCTGACAATTGGCTGTCGGCACGGGGATGGGCCTTGCAGGACGAAGGTTTGTCGACATGCGTGATCTGACGCAAGGCTCCATTCCTCGGCTTCTTGCCGGCATGGCAGGCTTCATCGGTTTCGGCCTGGTCGTCCAGACCATGTATCTGGTTGTCGATCTCTACTTCGTGGCACAACTCGGAGGGCAGGCAGTTGCGGGAGTGGCGACGGGTGGGAGCGTGCTGCTCTTCGTCATGGCCCTGAGCCAGGCCGTGTCGGTGGGCGCACTGTCTCTGATCTCGCGCGCGATCGGCGGCAAGGACGCTGCCGAGGCTCAGACCGTGTTCGAACAGGCCATGAGCATGGCGCTTACCGCCGCCGTCGCAACGCTTCTGATCGGCTATCTTGCGGGTGGTCGGTTCATGGCCGTGCTGTCGGCCGACGATGCCACTAGAATGGCGGCACGCGCGTATCTGTTCGCTTCCCTACCCTCGTTGGCGTTGATGTTCCCAACTGCCGCACTCGGGTCGGTGTTGAGGGCGAGCGGCATCGTCGCGGCACCGATGCTGCTTCAGTCCGCAACCGTATTCCTCAACATCGCACTCGCTCCCGTCCTGATCGCGGGATGGGGCACGAATCATCCGCTCGGCACCGCGGGCGCTGGCTTGGCGACTTCAATTGCAACGATCATCGGCACGATAATCCTGATCGTCCTTTTCGGCAGGCTTGAGATGGCGCTTCGGATGAAAGTGGCGGCGCCTCGGTTCGCGGCATGGCGGCGGATTGCGGCGATCGGCCTGCCCTCATCCGGTGAGTTCCTGCTGATGTTCGTGATCTCGGGCGTGATCTATTGGGCGCTACGTCGCTTCGGACCCGACGCGCAAGCGGGATTCGGCATCGGTTCGCGCATAATGCAGGCGATCTTCCTGCCGGCGATGGCCGTGGCTTTCGCCGCCGCTCCGATCGCCGGACAAAATCACGGTGCGGGCCGGGCGGATCGCGTTCGCGCAACATTCCACACCGCTGTGCTGATCAGCAGCGGGATCATGCTGGCGCTGACGCTGTTATGCCAGCTCAATCCGGAGCTGCTGGTTCTGGTCTTCACGCGCAAATCGGCCGTCGTCGCCGTGGCTTCAGAATATCTTCGTATCGTGTCCTGGAATTTCGTCGCAATGGGGCTGGTCTATAGCTGCTCGGCGATATTTCAGGGTTTCGGCAACACCGGCCCAGCATTCGCCGCCAGCGCCAGTCGCCTCGCCACCTTCGTCCTGCCCACTCTCCTGTTCGCTCGTTGGCCGCAGGCAACGCTCCACGACCTGTGGCGGCTCTCGAACGTCTCGATCATTATCCAGGCATTGATAAGCCTGCTGTTGCTGCGTCGCGCGTTCCGGCCCCGAGGGGCGCCGAGAATTCCGTAATTGAACGGATCGGCGCCAGCCCCCCGACTGCCATTACCGCGCCGCGATCCGCAGCCGCTCCGCCACCCGCGCATGGCCCATCAGCGGCAACAGGTCACGCATCTCCGGCCCCTTCTCCTCGCCGGTCAGGGCCACGCGCAGCGGGTGGAACAGCGCCTTGCCGCTACGGCCACTTGCAGCCCGGATCGTACCGGTCCATGTCTTCCAGGTCTCGGAATCCCACGGATCATTGGGCAGCAGCGACAGGGCCTGCAGCAGATACGCGCCCTCCTCGTCCTGCACCGGCGGGACAATCGTGCCGGCAACCACATCCCACCAGTGGCGCAGTTCCGACAGCAGGTCGACATTGCCGCGCACGGCCAACCAGAACGCCTCGGTGGCCCCCTCGGGCAGCAGATCGCGCATCTCGGCAAACGGCTTCTGATGCATGACCTTGCGGTTCAGCGCCAGCAACTGCCGCATGTCGAACCGCGCGGCCGAACGCGAGACACGGCGGACATCATAACTGGCGGCCAGTTCCTCGAAGGAGAGCGGCGCCGGATCGTCCGAACTGCCCAGCCGCGCCAGATAGGACACGACGGCGCCGGGATCGATCCCATCCTGCCGCAGGGCACGCAGCGACAACCCGTCGAAGCGCTTGGACAGCTTCCCCCCCGCCTCGTCCAGCAGCAGCGGCAGATGTGCGAAGGTGAAGCGACCCGGCCGGGCGCCCAGCGCCTCGGCAATGTCGATCTGCACGCCGGTATTGGTCAGATGGTCCTCGCCACGCAGGATATGCGTCACGCCGGTTTCCAGGTCATCCACCACCGATGCCAGCGTATACAGCACCGTGCCATCGGCCCGGACCAGCACCGGATCGGAAATGGAAGGCAGCTTGACCTGCGACCGGCCCATGACTAGGTCGTCCCACGCCACCATCCCGTCGGACAGGCGGAAGCGCCAGTACGGCACCTTGCCGTTCGCCTCGGCCTGGGCACGCTGCTCGGCCGTCATGCGCAGCATCGCGCGGTCATAGACCGGGGGCTTGCGCATGCGGATGCGCGCCTCGCGCTTGGCGGCCAGTTCCAGCTCGCTCTCGAAGCACGGATACAGGCGGCCGCTATCCTTCAGCGTCTCGATCGCCGCCGCATAGCGGTCCAGCCGGTCCGACTGGCGAAACGTCTCATCCCAGTTGATGCCCAACCATGTCAGGTCGGTGCGCAGCGCATCGGCATACTCCTCGCGCGAGCGCTCGCGGTCGGTATCGTCGATGCGCAACTGGAACGTGGCGCCATGGCGGCGCGCATACAGGGCGTTGGCAATCGCCTGACGGGCGTTGCCGACATGGATCAGGCCCGTCGGGCTGGGCGCGAAGCGGAGTTTCATGCCGCCTATATGCGTCGGGCGCGCCGGAAAGACCAGCCGGAACGCCGCCGCCACCTATCCCTTATTCGTCGTCGGCGTCCTCGTCATCCTCGACCAGCCGGCGCGGATCGAGCGCCCGCCAGTCCCGCTCCATCGGCGTGGCCGGATTGGCGGTGAAATCGTCCAGTTCGTTCGCCGAGCGCCAGCCCTCATCGCCCACATCCAGGATCTCGGCATCCTCGCCGAATGACAGCCAGGATTGCAGCACCTCGCGCGGCGAGGCACCGGGCACGCGGCACCGTTCGATACTGTCACGGACATAGGCCCGCGCGAAGGCATTGGCATGGGACAGATCGACGAAGCCGCCGACATCCTCGACGATTCCATCCTCGGCGCCGCCCGACAGATCCAGAATCCGGACGCGCCAGCCCGATTCGTCCGCCGTGGAATCGGAAATGGGGGGAGTATCGGTCAAATGCGGAATTCCCTGTGATGATGCCCGCACGGGCATGCCCCGGCGGGAGAGTGGGATCAAGTGCCGGCAGCAGCCCGGGCACCCGCGCGGCGCAGCAGGAACTCACGGCCGATCTTCACGCGCGCTTCGCCGTCATACGACACGATGTCGGCGGTGGCATAGGTCTCCGACCAGCGATCGGGAATGAAGGAGCCGGTACCCACAACGTCGATCGGCGCATGCGCATCGGCCATCGCCAGGCATTTCTCGACGTTGAAGCCCGACGAGACGATGATCCGCACCCGGGGAAAGCCGGCCTCGTCCAGCGCCTCGCGCATGCGCCAGATCGCGGCGGCCGAAACGCCGGTGCCCACCAGATTGCGCAATTCGGTCTCGGACCGGTAGCGCCGGATGGTGCCGGGCGTGTTGCGCTCCAGCGCGGCGTAGGACAATTGCGGGTCCAACCCCTCCAGAAACCGCCCGCCATGGGTATCCAGCCGCACCGCCAGCCGTCCCGCCGCCGCCAGTTCCGGAAAGGCGCGGCACACCGCCAGCCCATCCGTGATCTCCCGCCCGAAATAATCCGTCAGGACCACAAGGTCGGATTCGGGAAATGCCTCGTGGAACATCTCGGCCGCACGCAGGGTCGATCCCGCATAGCCGATCAGGGCATGGGGCATGGTGCCCAGTCCGGCCGACTGGCCGAAAAAGCCCGCCGTGGCATCGTTGGCCCCGCCGACGAACCCCAGGGCCCCCTCGTTCCGGGCCGCCAGGCTGCCGACCGAGGCGGCATAGGCCATCTGTTCCTGCATCTCGAAGCCCGCGCAGTGCCGGGCCTCCATGGCCAGAAAACGCACCTTCGGCAGCGCCATCGCCATCTGGTAGGCATTCAGCGCCGCCACGCAGGGCGGCCCCAGCTTCTGCAGCAGCAGCGTCTCCAGGTCGGCCAGCGCGGCGAACGAGCCGGTGATATAGACCAGCGGCTCCCCCGCCCCGACCCAGGCCCCCTCGGGAAACATCACTTCATGCGTCAGGGTAATCCCCCGCGCGCGCGCCACATTGTCCAGCCACTCGGTCATCAGCCGCGTCGCGGACAGGACCGGGCGGCGGACGAACAGGGCATATGTCACCCGCTGGTCGCCGAAGCGGGTGACGATGTCGCGCGTCCGGTTGAAATAGGCATCGGTCCGGGCCCGGATGGTCGCGTCATCCAGCGCCTGATATGGACCGAATGCCGTAGAAGACTGGACTGCCGACATCGTTCCTCCGAGGATCTTCCCGTTACGCGGCCTCCGTGCCCTTCGTCCCGGACCCGCCGCGCAGGCGTGCCGTCAGTTCCTCGGCCAGCAGGAATGCCATCTCCAGCGACTGCTCGGCATTCAGCCTCGGGTCGCAGAAGGTCTCATACCGCTCACCAAGATCGGCCTCCGTCAAGCGGTGGGCACCGCCCACGCACTCCGTCACGTTCTGCCCGGTCATCTCGACATGCACCCCGCCAGGGTGGGCGTTTTCGGCCTGGAACACGTCAAAAAAGCCGCGAATCTCGGTCAAAATCGCCTCGAACGAGCGGGTCTTGATCTTGTTGACGGTCGAGATCGTGTTGCCGTGCATCGGATCACACAACCACGTGACCGTGCGCCCCGAGGCCACGACCTTGCGCAGCAGCGCCGGCAGATGCCGCCCCACGCCCTCGGCCCCCATGCGCGAGATCAGCGAGATCCGGCCCGGCTCGTCCTTCGGGTTCAGGATCTCCAGCAGCCGCTCCAGATCCTCGATCGTCGTCGTCGGCCCCACCTTGATGCCGATCGGGTTGCGCACCCCGCGCAGGAACTCGACATGCGCGCCATCCGGCTGGCGGGTGCGATCACCGATCCAGACGAAATGCGCCGAGCAGTCGTACCACTCGCCCGTCGTGGAATCGACGCGCGTCAGCGCCTGCTCATAGGGCAGCAGCAGCGCCTCGTGCGAGGTATAGAACTCGGTCTCGTCCAGTTGGCGGGTGGTCGCGCCATTCACGCCGCACGCCGCCATGAAGGCCAGCGTCTCGTCGATCCGCTCGGCCAGCACGCCATAGCGCTGGGCCAGGGGCGAACGCTCGACAAAGCCCAGGTTCCAGCGATGCACCTGATGCAGGTTGGCATAGCCGCCGCCGGCGAAGGCCCGCAGCAGGTTCATCACGCCGGCCGACTGGAAATAGCCGGTTTCCATGCGCACCGGGTCGGGAATCCGCGCCTCGGGCGTGAACGCGGCGCCGTTGATGATGTCGCCGCGATAGGACGGCAGGCTGACGCCATCGATCGTCTCGCTGTCCGACGAACGGGGCTTGGCGTACTGGCCGGCCATGCGGCCGATCTTCACCACCGGCACCTTGGCGCCGAAGGTCAGCACCACCGACATCTGCAACAGCACGCGGAACGTGTCGCGGACGATGTCGGCGGTGAATTCGCTGAAGCTCTCGGCACACGCGCCGCCCTGCAGCACGAAGGCCTTGCCCTGCGACGCGGCGGCCAGACTGGCCTTCAGCCGCCTCGCCTCGCCAGCAAAGACCAGCGGCGGATATCGGCGCAGCCGTTCCTCGACCGCCCCAAGGGCGGCCGCGTCGGGATAGGACGGAACCTGACGGATGGGAAACGACCGCCAGCTTTCCGGCGTCCAGGCCTGCCGGGAAGATTTGTCGTGGCTGTGCGTCGCACTCATGGTCGCTTCCTAAAATTCCTCTGATCGTCCGGTCGCGACATCCCAGCGATGCGCGCCGCCATCTTCCCCAGCCCGCACCCCGATGGCCGGCCTTGCAAAGGGGCAGCCTTTATGTCGAAAATCGTCCCTGAACGCAAAGACGATCATCGCCCGCCAGCGATCGCACGACATATTCGTGCGCCGGGCCTTCGGATGCGTCGCTTTTCGTGCCTGCCTGCCATGTTTTTCAGGCGTGCAACGATACATCGCAATCGGCTAGACCCGGCTGACACAGGGACGCTTCGACACGATAGCGGTACGGGGGCCTTAACGGGCCACGGCACACATGACATGCTGCGTTCCATATAAATGGAAGGATTCCCCATGCCGGCCACGTTCCGCACCCGCCTGCTTCCGCTCCTGGCCGGCTTCTGCCTGCTTGCCGGCCCCGCACTTGCCGCCCCCGGAGACGCCACGAACAAGCGCCAGCCCGCGCAGGAAGAGGGTGTCGAAGCCCAGCACGGCGAAGACATGACCGTCCAGGGCCGCCGCAGTCTGCCGCCCGGATATCAGGACGCCCCGTCGATGGACATGACCCACGGGCCCGACCCGGACCACGAGGCCAACGTCCATCGCGACTCCGTCACCGGCACCGACCTCTCGCGCTTCGGCAGCGCCTATCAGAGCAGCAGCCCCTACGGCCAGGGCCAGCTTGGCGACGCCACCGGCAACGGCTGGGTCACGCCGCGCTGAGCCGCCCGGTTACACGCGGATTCTTCCGACGGGTGAAGGCTTGCCCTCACCCGCAATCTGCTACCGCTACAGGCTATTCATCACCTGGCACGCCATAGGATGGCGAGGTGGCAGGATCGATCGCCCGCAACGTATAATCGCGTGCCTGAGGTGCCCAAAGCGACCAGAGCGCCTGTAGGCGGTCGATCGGCCGCTCGTCCCAATCCACCCGCAGGTCCGTCAGCGGCCAGGCATGGGCATCGACGACCAGCAGACCCGCGGACCGGATCGGTCCTGCCTCCCCCCCAGCCGCCAGCCCGGCCTGCATCGCTTCCAGCAGGCGCTGCCCCAGTTCCTGCCCGGTGTCACCGCCGGCAAAGGCATCACGCATCGCCACGGGTACATCTGCTTCCGCCAGCAGATTGCCCGCGCACGCAACGTTGTGCCCTTTCGCCGACCCGTGGATGCCCAGGGTCTGCGCCCCGGACCACACGTCCGTATCGCCCGTCACGTCGATGACCGAAAGCTGACGGTATGCGGCAAGGCGGCTCCGGGTGAGAATCGCCACACATTCCCCTGCCGACGCGCCACGCTCCAGAAGATCCAGGCCACGCGGCCCCAGCGTGGGGTCGGTGATGTTCTGCGTGGCGACGGCGCCGACCCCCGCCCGGGCAAAGGCGCACCGGCTGGCGACGGCGGGGGATGACGATGCGACAGCCAGACCGAACTGACCGGTCCGCGCGCAGCGGGCAACGATGGAAAACGTCATGGTACAATTCCTGTCCGGTGGACCTGCCTCAGAACTCGGCCTTGATCGAGCCGAAATACTGTCGCGGCGCCCCGACCAGGAACGATTGGTAGTCGCCGGACAGCGAGAACCCGTTTTCGCCCATCGTCGAGACATAGCGCGCGTTGGACAGGTTATAGATGTTGAACCCCAGTTCGAGCCCCTTCAGGAACCGCCCTCCGGCGGTCGAGGCCACCAGATCCGTCAGGCGGTAATTCATGCCGAAATTCGCGATCCAGTAGGCCGGCACCTTCGCATCGCCGACATAGCTGAGGTTGCGCCGCGTGGTGTAGGCCGCATCGACATGCGCTTCCAGGTCACGCCAGCGATAGCTCAGCGCCGTCTTGTACATCACACGCGGATAGGCCACGACCTGCACGCCGCGCGTATGGTACACCACCCCGCCGCTTTCCACGTTCTGGTCATAGGTGGCGTGATTATAACTGACGCTGTTCGTAAAAGAGAGGCCGCGAAGCGGCCGCAGCGTCAGGCCGGCATCCACGCCATTCATCGTGATCCCGCCCACATTGGCGACGATCGTCTGCGGGTTGATGATCGCACCCGACGAAATCATCTGTAGCCGGTTGAAGAAATTTACCCGATAGGCATGGATCGTCGCATCCATCAGCCTGTCGCTGTACCGATAGCCCACCGCATAGGCCCAGTCGCTCTCGGGCTTCAGCCCCGGCCGCGCCATGTCATAGGCGGACTGGGTCACGGCGAAAGGCGACGCTGCCGTCTTGAACTGCGCCTGCGGATAGGCATGCACGTTCTCAGCGATATCGAAATAAAGCTCATGATGTTTGAGAAAATGCCAATCCCCGCTGATATGCGGCAGGAAGGCACGGAACGTCGTCAGCCCGACACCGCCGACCGACGCATCGTTCCCATAATAACCGGTGTTGTAATAGGCATTCCCGGCGCGCGAGACGTTGAGAAGCGACTTGAAACCGAAATGCAGGGCCAGGTTCGGCAGGACGTTCCAGGTATCCTGGGCATAGGTGGTAAAGGTATTGGTATTGATCGTCTGCCCGTAAAGCTGCATGAACGGCGTCAGGTTCGCAAAACCGCCCACCGAGTTGATCGGGCTTCCCTGGCCGGGCAGAGGCTGTTCGTAGCCGAACATGCTCGATACAAAACGGTTATTTTCGTACCAGACACCCGCCTCGATATGATTGCGCGCGATGTCGTAATGCAGCGCCGACAGAATGCCGAACCGCTGGATGCTCGGCTGCTTGACCTGCTCGAACATCGGCGCACCATTCGGCGACGGGTAGAACGGATTGCTCCATGTCAGGATGCTGTCCTGGCCGTGGCCATAGGCGGTCGTCTTCCAGCGCAGGCGATCGGTCAGCGCGAAATCGCCCTTCAGATAGCCGAAATAATCGTTGATGTTCGACGAACCGTCATAATAGGCCGCATCGGCCTTGTCCGATATCCTGTCGAGGGAAGAAGGATAGTTTCCAAGCGCCGCATTATAGGCATTCGCATACCCCGAATACCGGCCATTGTAATAATTATCGACGAAATACCCGCCATTATGCAGGATATCCAGTGAATAATCCTGATAGAGATATTCGTGCAGGTCGCTCCAGTCGAAATACGCGCTCACGCTGCTGTCCGCCCCCACGGGCTGGATGAGCTTCGCGTTGACCTGCTGGGTGAAGTCGTTTCCGCCCCCCTTCCATTTATGCATGTCATTGCGCGAATAGGACACGTAGAAACGCGTACCGGTATCGTTCAGCGCGCCGCTGTCCACGCGGGCGAAGGTATGGAACATGCTGTTGCTGCCGAAGGTCTGGTTGACCTGGCCGCCGGCCTTCTTCTTCGGATCGGACGAGACATATTCGATCGAACCACCCAGATTATTGGTACTGGCAACAGATTCCGCACCGGCCCCCGTCGAGACGTCGAGACGGCCGACATTCTCCGACGAAATCGCCTCGATCGGGTTAAGGCCGTTGTAATTGCGATAGACGAGTTCACCCAGCGGCACGTCGTCCAGCGTGGTACTGATCTGGTTCTGCATGAACCCATGCATGTAGATCTGGCTCGACCACGTATCCACGCCCTGCGGATCGGCGGACTGGAACATGATGCCGGGCTGGGCACCGAGTACCTTCAGCGGATTGGTGCCGGCAACGGCGCGCTGGATGTCCGCGCTGCCCAGGGTGATCATGGTGCCATGGGCGCGACGGCGGGCGGAAACGGTCATGTTCTCCACCTCCGGTGCTACAACGGACGGAAGCGGCCGGGCATGCCTTGCCGCGGCCCGTCCGGCAGCATGCGGCCTTTCCTGCGTTTTTGCAGCAGGTCGTTCGGTCGGAACGGGCGCGGCGGCAGCCACGCCGGTCAGCGCCGACGTCAGGAGCAGGGCCGCAGCGACGGCACCGATATGATCACGACGATCACCCCGTCGCCGGCTACGGATCGTCTTGCGAACAGCGATCCGACACTTCATGTCTGCGCCACAAAAATCAGAAGACTTGGACACGGATATTACACCCCGGCGATTTATTTTCTGCGACAATGTCAAAATACATCTGAAGGCAACTGAATACTGATCCAGCCAGCCTGGAAATATTGATGTTGATGTCGTTATCGTATCGGATCATACCCGGCACGCAATAATTGGATTTGGAGGAACTGATACGGAATTTTCGATCCAATGCGCGGCACCGTCCGCGCTGCATCCGAATCCGCGAAGCTCCCCTTCGGTTTTTAATTCTTTGCCCGGCACGCGCGATGGTATCTGTCTTCATTCCGAAAAAGGATCGTTCCGGATAACCCACCGGGGCCGGCATCCGGCTGGCCGGACGATCGTGCTTCGGACATGAAACTGGATATGGCTGATCTTCCCATGAACATGACGCACCGCCGGATACGGCCCTTCAACACGAAGGACACCTACCCCGAGCAGAATCTCGACAACGATCTGTGCCAGGCAGTCGTGGCAGGCAAGATGGTCTATCTCCGGGGCCAGGTCCCCCAGGACCTCGACACCCGCGAGAACATCGCCGTCGGCGACCCGGTGGGACAGGCCGAGCAAGTGGCGCGGAACATCCTGCTTCTGCTGGCCGAAGCCGGGGCCGAACCGCGCCATATCTGCAAGGTGACCGTCTATCTGACGGATATCCGCCATCGCGAATCCGTCTATCGCGTGCTCGGCCGGCATCTGCATGGCGTTTTCCCGGTCTTTACCGGCCTTGTGGTCGTGGCCCTCGCACGGCCGGAGTGGCTGGTCGAAGTCGATATCATCGCGCAGCTCGACTGAATCGCCCCGCCAGCATCACGACACACCGGCCAGAGGGAATGATCGCGGCATGCCCGCTGAACTTATCGAAACGGGAACCATCTACCCCATCGCGCGGAACCGGCGCCACGGCTCGGCGCGCGACCTGTTCACCATCTGGTTCGGCGGCAACCTGATGATCCTGACGGTGATGACCGGCGCGCTGACGTCCACCGTCTTCCACCTGTCCGCCGCGATCGCCCTTCTCGCAGTTGTGACGGGCAATATCGCGGGCGGCCTGCTGATGGCGCTGCATGCGGCGCAGGGGCCGGTGCTGGGCGTACCGCAGATGGTTCAGGCCCGTGGCCAGTTCGGCCTCTGGGGTGCGGCGTTCATCACCGTCCTCGTCGTCCTGATGTATGTCGGCTTCACCGCCTCGAACCTCGTCCTCGGCGGTTCGACGCTGAACCTGCTCTTCCCCTCGTGGGCGCGTGCGGTGGCCGTGGTTCTCATCGCCCTGTTCTGCCTCGTTCCCGCGATCGCCGGCTATCGCATGCTGCATCTTGCCGGCAAGGTCGGCACCGTGCTGGGCGCGGTGGCCCTCGCTCTCTGCGGCCTTTCGTTTCTGCTCATCCCATCGGGCCCGCCGGTGGCACCACCCGCTCCCTCCGGCGGTTTCGTCAGCTTTCTGGGCGCGTTTTCGATCGTCGCACTCTGGCAGATCGCATTCGCACCCTATGTTTCGGACTATTCGCGCTATCTGCCCGATACCGCGCACGGCACCCGCGGCGCCTTCCTGGCCACCTATGCGGGTTCCTGCCTCGGTGCCGCGCTGCCGATGCTCGTCGGGCTCGGCGTCGGGCTGGAAATGACGGCCGGCGGCTCGCCGGTCGCGGCGCTGGCCCTGCGTCTGGGCTGGCTGAAATGGCCCGTTTTCGGCGCCTTCACCCTGGGCATCGCCGGCCCCGTCGCCATGAATGTCTATTGCGGCACGCTTTCTTTGCTGTCGGTGCTGCAAACCATCGTCCCCCGGCGCCATTTCGGCGCGTCATGGCGGATCGCGGTCACGCTGACGCTGTACGGCCTGGCGGTCTGGGCCGCCCTGTTCATGGCCGACGGCTTTCTGCAAAGCTATCTCGAATTCATGGACCTGCTGATGGCAATCATGGTGCCATGGACGGCGATCAATCTGGTCGATTATTACCTCATCCACCACGGCGTGTACGACGTCGACGCCTTTTTCCGCCCCGACGGGGGCCGCTACGGCCTGGTGAACAAGGCCGCCATGGGCTGCTTCTTTCTCAGCCTGCTCGTGCAGTTCCCCTTCCTGTCGGGCAATCTCTACACCGGCCCCATCGCGCGCATTCTGCACGGGGCCGACATCTCATGGATCGTCGGCCTGCTGGTCACGGCACCGCTCTACTGGCTGCTGGCACGGCGGAGGCACGCCCAATGAATGATACGGTTTCCACCCTGGCGTCGCTCGTGGCCTTTCCCAGCATCTGCGGAACCTCGAACGCGCCCATCATGGACTGGATCGAGCACCGTCTTGCCGCGCTGGGCGCCCACATCCACCGGGTGCCGGGTTACGACGAAGGGCGCTCCAGCCTGTTCGCCTCCGTGGGGCCGGACATCGAAGGTGGAATCGTGCTGTCGGCTCATGCCGACGTGGTGCCCGTGGCCGGCCAGCCCTGGACATCCGATCCATTCACCCTGACCGAACGCGACGGCCGGTTATACGGCCGGGGGTCGAGCGACATGAAGGGCTTCATCGCCTGCATGCTGACCGCCGCCGCCCGCGCGGCGACGCAGCCGCTGATCCGGCCACTGCATCTGGCCATTTCCCATGACGAGGAACTGGGATGCGTCGGCGTGCGCTCGCTGCTGGATTTCCTGCGTCACGAAGGCATGGGCGCCCAAGGCTGCGTGGTGGGCGAGCCAACCGGCATGGAAGTCGCCGTCGCACATAAGGGCAAGGTGGCACTGCGCCTCACCTGCCATGGACGGGCGGCCCATTCGGCCAATCCGCTGCGCGGGATCAACGCCATCGTCCTGGCGGCGGGAATGGTCGACGCGATGCAGGCCCTCCAGAAGCACATCGCGTCAACAGAACCCCATGATCCGCGCTTCGATGTCCCCTTCTCGACGGTCCAGACCGGTTTGATTTCGGGCGGCACCGCCCTGAACATCGTGCCCGACCGATGCGAAATCATGGCCGAAATCCGCTTGCTGCCCGGCATTTCGCCCCAGCCCTATATCGCCTGGCTGCACGAGGCAGGCCAGCGGCTCACCCGCGACGGATCGCACGGGCGGATCGAGATCGACATCACGAACGCCTATCCGGGCCTTGCCGGCGACCCCGGAAGCGAATTCCTGTCTCTCGGCCTGCGTCACGCGCGCAGCAACACCACGCGTGTGATCGATTTCGGCACGGAAGCCGGGCTGTTCCGGAACGAACTCGGCCTGCCCTGCATCATTTGCGGCCCCGGCGACATCGGCAGGGCCCATAAGGCGGACGAATACGTCACCCGCGCCGAACTTGCCGAAGCCGACCGCTTCCTGGCCGAACTGGTGAACGGGCTGTGTCAGCCGGGCTATTCGGCCGCAGGCGGGTCCATGCCGGGGATGTAATCGTCCGAGATGCAGGTCCGGCAATGGGCCTCGAACGTCTCCAGCAACCGGGACTGGCGAATATTGGCCAGCGTCGCGGTTCCGATCACCATCGGCCGATGCTGCCCGGAGACGGGAACACGGACGACCCGCCGGCCGTCCAGGGCGAGATCCGAACGCGGCCGCACATTGGCAAGCGTGTAGCCATACCCGTTCGCGACCATGGTCCGCACCACATCCTGATGCGCCGAGCGCAAATGGATCCTGGGTTGCAGGCACTCGACGAAGAACAGGCCCAGAAAATATTCCGAACTGAGCGGCAGATCGAGCAGGATCAGCGGTTCGGCAACAAGCTCCGCCAGAGTGACCGACGCCCGCCCCGCGAACGGATGCGTCTCGCTGACCAGCACATGGGGCGGTAGCCGCGCCAGTGGCGAGAAAAGGATACCCTCGGGAATCTGCAGGTCATAGGTGATGGCGACATCGATTTCCGCCCGCCTCAGCCTTTCCAGCAATTGTCCCTGATCCGCCGTGAACTGGCGGATCTCGGTCGCCGGATGGGCCGAGGTGAACTGATGCGCCAGTTCCGGCATGATCATCGGGGCAAGGGTGACCATCGACCCGACGGAAATCTGCCCCCTCACCTGTTCCGACACTTCCGAGGCCGCAGCATACAGCCCTTCGGCCTGTTCGATGACATGCCGGGCTTCGGCCAGAATCCTGTGCCCGGCCGGCGTCAGCGACAATCCCTGGGCATGGTGGCGAACGAAGAGCTGAACGCCCAACTCCTGTTCCAGATGGCTGATCGCGGTCGAAATCGATGGCTGCGAGATGGAAAGCCGTTCCGACGCACGGGTGATCGACCCCAGATCACCCGCGGCGATGAAATATTCCAATTGTCGCAGCGTATAGCGCGTCGCGCCCCACATTCCGTCCCGCATCAGCCATGTGCATCATATCGCCAGGCAATGATCAAGCGGAAACCCCGCTTGGATGCCCCAGCGACAGTCAGCCTCCGTTCCGGGCCTCTATCTGCCCGGCCAGATAGTCCGCATCGTGCCACACGCCCCAGATGAAGGGGGACGCCCTGCGCGACAGCCACGCGAGGCCGAGGAAATAGAGCCCCGGCTCTTCCGAAACGCCGCGCTGGTGGCGCGGAGCCCCGCGCTCGTCGAAAATGTCCGACTTGATCCATCCAAAATCGAGCGCGTAGCCGGTTGCCCAGACGACCGAGGTGATGCCGGAAGCGGCCAGGTCGAGTTGCGGGACAGGGTCGGTGACGCAGGCAGGATCGGGGCCGATCCTGCGCGCTTCCGGCTCCTCCGGCAGATCCAATCCCTCGCTCAGGCAATAGGCATCCGCCGCATCCAGCATCGACAGGTAATTCGCATCGCCCTCGGCGATGTTCCTGGCCAGATCGGGCATGATGTCCATGACGCCGTTGCGGAACGACGCACACATGCCCAGCAGGGTAATCCCGGATGCTGCAAGATCGCGAAAATCGACGGTATGCCCGCCACGCGCACCACTGACCGCGATCGTGACATGCGCCGTCGCCGGATCACGCACTTCGGTGTTCCACATGCCCAGCACGCCCAGCCACCACACGAAGTCGCGGCCGCGATAACGGCGCGGCGGCCGATCGTGCGGGCCGACCGACAGCCAGACCGGACGGCCGGCGCGCCGCAATTCATCGGCGATCTGCGCGCCGGAAGATCCCGCCCCGATCACCAGCACGCCACCCTCGGGCAATTGGGAGGGATTCCTGTAATCCTTCGAATGGATCTGCATCACTCCGGCATCTTCCGGGATGATGGGCGGAACGGCAGGTTTCTGGAACGGACCGGTCGCTACGACGACATTGGTCGCGTCGATCACGCCCCGCGACGTTTCGGCCCGGAACCCCTGTCCGTCATCCGCCTTGCGCAGGGCAAGCACCTCGACCCCGCAGCGGATCGGCGCCTTGATCTGTCCGGCATAGGCTTCGAAATATTCGACGATCTGGTCGCGCGGCGCAAAACCGTCCCCATCGGTATGGGGAAACGTCATGTTGGGAAATCTGTCGTGCCACGCGGGGCCGTTGGCAACGAGGGAATCCCAGCGCTCCGAACGCCAGCGTTCCGCGATCCGGCTCCGTTCGACGACGAGGTGCGACATGCCCCGGCGGCCCAGATGCTCGCTCATGGCCAGGCCGGCCTGCCCGCCCCCGATGACAAGCGTATCGACCTTCTCAACCGTCATAGTGTACCTCGCTGTCGGATTTTACGGATTTTGTTATGACATCGTGATGTCCTCTTCCATTTCATAATAAAAATGTTCAACATCAGAAATAATAATAATATTTTCTTCTGATTAGGTTTTTCCTATGGGAAATTCGAATGCGCATTGCTTTGCCATAGGCAGCCGGCATCGGCGTCGCTCACGCGCATGGCTGCGGAGCACGGGGGAATCTTCGGGAAAGATCGTAACATTCACGCTGACGCCGGAACGCTTCGCAAGCGTTCGCATGCGGCAACATTGATTGCCGCCCTGGCTGGCGAAAAACCGGATGCCTGCCAGGGCAGCGCGCGGCGTCAGTCCGCGATGCGTTCCGTCACGCGGGTACGGGCCCGCATGGTCACGAATTCCTCGGCCGAGGTCGGGTGGATGCCGACCGTGCGGTCGAAATCCTGCTTGGTCAGTCCCGCCGTCACGGCGATGGCCAGCCCCTGCATCATCTCCGGCGCGTCGTCGCCCAGCATATGCGCGCCGACGATTTTCTGGCTCGCCTGATCGACCACCAGCTTCATCACCGTCTTGCGCGTCCGGCCGCTGAGCGTGTGGCGCATCGGCGTGAAGCGCGCCAGATAGATATCGACCGTGCCGTCCCGCGCCGCCTCATCCTCGGTCAGCCCGACGCTGGCCAGCGGCGGCGAGAAGAATATGGCCTTGGGCGTGGTCTCCAGCGACCACTCGCGCGGACGCCCCTTGCCGAACAGACGATCGGCCAGGCAGTGGCCCTCGGCGATGGCAACCGGCGTCAGGTTCAGCCGGTTCGTCACGTCGCCGATGGCGAAGATGCCGGGCACGTTCGTCTCGCCCACGGCATCGACGACGATGCGCCCCCCTGCCGTCACCGACACGCCCGCATGGTTCAGGCCCAGCGCACCCACATTCGGGTTGCGCCCGGTGGCGAAGAACACGCAATCGGTCTCGATCTCCGCGCCATCGTCCAGCACGACCGTATAGCCGTCACCATGGGCACGGATCGAAACTGGCGAGCGCCCTTCATGCTGCCGGATACCCCTGTCCCCGATGGCCTGATGCAGGGCCGTGCGCAGATCATGGTCGAACCCACGCACCGGCAGATGCTGGCGATAGACCAGATCGACCTCCGACCCCAGCCCCTGGAAGATGCCGGCGAACTCCACCCCGATATAGCCGCCGCCAATCATGCACACCCGGTTCGGCCGCTTCGCGAGATGAAACGCCTGGTCCGAGGAAATCGCATGCTCGATCCCCGGAATCTCGGGCAGATCGGGCCGCGACCCGGTCGCGATCACGATCCGCGCCGCCGTCACGCGCCGCACCGGCGCCTCCGGCGCCAGCTCGCCGGGACCGATCACGATCGTATGCGCGTCCTCGAACCGGGCGGTGCCGGTCAACAGCGTCACCCCGGACTTTTCCAGCATCGAGACATAGATGCCGTTCAGGCGCGCGATCTCATGGTCCTTGGCGGCGATCAGGGCCGCCCAGTCATGATGGCCGGGGGCGAAATCCCAGCCGAACCCGTGGCTGTCACGGGCCAGGTCGCCATATTCGGCGGCCTGGACCATCAGCTTTTTGGGCACACATCCCAGATTGACGCAGGTGCCGCCCCAATGCCGGTTCTCGGCGACGGCAACGCGGGCACCGTGCGCGGCGGCAATGCGCGCGCAGCGCACACCGCCCGACCCCGCACCGATGACGAACAGGTCGAAATCATACGTCATGTCGGTTTCCGCTCAGCGTTCGGCGAACGCCTTTTCGACCACATAGGCGCCGGGGTTGGAATTGTTGCCCTCGTCGAAGCCACGGGCTTCCAGCAGCGCCTCGGTATCGGCCAGCATCTCGGGCGAACCGCAGATCATCACGCGGTCATGCTCGGGGTCCAGCTCGGGAATGTTCAGATCGGTAAAGATCTTGCCGGACTCGATCAGCTTGGTAATGCGGTCGGTCACGGCGAACTCCTCGCGCGTCACCGCCGGATAGTACAGCAGCTTGCCCGACACGTCCTCGCCCAGGAATTCATGCTGCGGCAACTCGTGGCGGATATGGTTGGCATAAGCCAGCTCGCCCGAGATCCGCACCGTATGGCTCAGGATCACCTTGTCGAACCGCTCATAGACCGCCGGGTCCTTGATCAGGCTCATGAACGGCGCCAGCCCGGTGCCCGTGGACAGGAAATACAGGTTGCGGCCGGGGCGCAGATTGTCCAGCAGCAGCGTGCCGGTGGGCTTGCGGCCGATCAGCACCTTGTCGCCCGGCTTGACGTGCCGCAGGCGCGAGGTCAGCGGCCCGTCGGGCACGGCGATGGAGAGGAATTCGAGCTGTTCCTCGTAATTCGCGCTGGCGATCGAATAGGCACGCAGCAGCGGCTTGCCCTCGACCTCGATGCCGATCATCGCGAACTGCCCGTTCTCGAACCGCAGCGCCGCATCGCGGGTGGTTGTGAAGCTGAACAGGCGGTCGGTCCAGTGATGGACGGTCAGCACCGTCTCGGCGTTCAGGTGGCCATAGGTCTTGGTCGGCTCGGCCAGATGATACACGCCCGCCTCACCCGGAACAGGTTCCAGACCGCTCGGCACGGTCCCGGCAGGCATGGTCCCAACAGGCATGGTCAACGTCTCGGACATGAGATCAGAACTCTCCGTCATCACAGGGATTCAGTACGCCACGAGCCGCGGCAAGGCCCCGTTCGTGCAGAAGGGAGTGATGTTTAAGCACCCAACGCCCCCGATGCCAGCACAAAACCGCGATCGGAGGGTTGAGGCAGCGTCAGGTCTGCCCAACCACGACCGTTGAGACTTGACGCGCGATGGCGCACAAACCGGGTATGACATCCAACTCTCCCGCCGCCAGCGCCGTCGCCGCCGCCATCGCCGAAACCGGCCTGACGGTCGAAACCCGCGAACTGCCCAAGCTGGAACGCACCGTCGCCCGCGCCCTCGTCCCGGGCCAGGACCGCGTCGACGACGCCACCTTCCGCGCGGCCCTCTGCACCGTCCGCCGCAAGCCATGGGGCTCGCGCCTGATGGACCTCACCCGCCGCGCGGGCCAGGTCTGGGTAACCCGCGCGGATACCGAGGCCGCCGCCGCGACCATCGACGAGCCCGAACCCGCCGACGCCCAACTGCTCGACGCGCTCGGCGTCGTCGTCCGCGCGCGCCTCCGCGCCAGCGCCCCCACGCCCGAGGCGGCCGTGGAGACCGTCCGTGCCGACCTGTTCGACGGCACCGGCCGCGTCCTGACGCCGGCCGAGACCGAAACCCTGTCCCGCGCGGTGGCCGAAGCCTTCGCCCTGGACCCGCAATCGGGCTTCGTCGAGGGCATGCGGCGCGACGCCGACATCAGGCGGCAGGAACAGGAGGCCATCGAACAGGCCGCCCGTACCCGCCGCACCGAGGAAGAACGCCGGCTGCAGGAATGGGAAACCAGCCTGGTCGGCTTCTCCGAGGTTCCGCGCCTGCTGCGTTGCTCGGGCAAGGAAGCCCTGCGCTGGATCGCCGAGAACCGCCTGCCCGTCGCCCGCCGCGTGCCGCAGCCGGACGGCACCGAACACTGGGAATTCGACCCCAGGGAACTGGTGGCCCTGCGCAAGCACCTGCCGGAATGGCGCGGCGGCGCCCCCACCTCCCCTGCCCTGGTCCCGGATGCCGGCACCCGCAAGGTCGGCAACGCCGTCATCGCCCGCGTCGCGGCACTCGATCGCTATGCCGCGCATTTCAAGACCGCACGGGCCTTGAAACGCCGCATCACGCTGGTCACCGGCCCGACCAACAGCGGCAAATCCCACACCGCGCTGGAAGCCCTGGCCCGCGCCGAAAGCGGCATGGCGCTGGCGCCATTGCGCCTGCTGGCCCACGAATTCCGCGAAGCCCTGACGGCGCGCGGCGTGCCCACATCCCTGGCCACGGGCGAGGAACGGATCGATGTCCCGGGCAGCCGCCACCTGGCCGCCACGGTCGAGATGTGCCCCTTACACAACCCCGTCGATGTCGCGATCATCGACGAGGCCCAGATGCTGTCCGACCCCGATCGCGGCGCCGCCTGGACGGCCGCGATCATGGGCGCCCCGGCACGACATCTCTATGTGCTGGGCGCCCCGGACTGCGTGCCGATGGTCCGCCGCATCGCCGAACTGTGCGGCGACCCGCTGGACGAGGTGCGGCTGGAGCGCAAGGGCCCGCTGGTCACCGCCAGCGAAGCCGTCCAGGTCAAGGACCTGAAACCCCATGACGCGCTGATCGCCTTCTCCCGGCGCGAGGTGCTGGACCTGCGTGCATTGCTGCTGGCACGCGGCCGCAAGGTCGCCGTGGTCTACGGCGCCCTCAGCCCCGAAGTCCGCCGCGCCGAAGCCCAGCGCTTCAATGACGGCGCCGCCGATATCCTGATCGCGACCGACGCCATCGGCATGGGCCTGAACCTGACGATCCGGCGCGTGATCTTCACCGCGCTGCGCAAGTTCGACGGCACCCAGACCCGCGACCTGAACGCGCAGGAGGTCAAGCAGATCGGCGGCCGCGCCGGCCGCTACGGCAAGCACGAGCAGGGCGTGGTGGCCGTGCTGGCCGGCGCGGGCAGCGTCAGCTTCGTGCGCGCCATGCTGGCCGCCCCACCCGCCGAGCCCACCGACCTCCGCCCGCAGGTCCAGCCCGATTCCGACATCATCCAGGCGGTCGCGGCCGAAATCGGGTCGGAGAGCCTGTTCGGCGTGCTGTCACGCATCCGCCGCGCCGTGCTGCGCCATGACGACCCGAATTACCGCCTGGCGAACATGGAACAGGCCTTCGCCATCGCCACCGCGCTGGAAGGTGTCACCGGCCTCACGCTGGCCCAGCGCTGGGTCTATGCGATGTGCCCGGTCGACGACCGCGACAACGGCATCCAGCGCCTGGTCCAATGGGCCGCGGACCACGCCGCCGGCCGTCCGGTCATCCCCCCCGGCACCGGCCGCCTGCCCCCCGCCGAGAGCGCCGACCGCATCGAACTGGAACGCGCGGAAAAACGCCACAAGCGCCTGGTCGCCTGGCGCTGGCTGGCCCTCCGCTTCCCCGACGCCTACCGCGCGAACGAAGACGCCGAAGACGCCACCGCCCGCCTGAACGACTGGATCGAGGACGTGCTGCGCCAGCAGAGCAGCCGCGCCCGCGCGGACAATGCCGAGCAGCCGGCACACAAGCGCTCCGGCCCCTACAAGCCGGGCAAGGGCCCAGGCGGCAACGGGCGCAAGCCCCGATCGGCTGCCCGCACCTGAACTATCCCCCGGACGCGCGCGTCCGGGGGGCAAACAGGTCAGCCGGCGGTGATGACGGCCTGCCCGCCCATATAGGGACGCAGCACCTCCGGCACCGTGATGCTGCCGTCCTCGTTCTGGTAATTCTCCATCACCGCGATCAGCGTACGCCCGACCGCCAGACCCGACCCGTTGAGCGTATGGACGAACTCCGGCGCCTCGCCCTCGGCGGGCCGGAAGCGCGCATTCATCCGCCGCGCCTGGAAATCGCGCGTGGTGGAGCAGGAGGAAATCTCCCGCCACGCATCCTGCCCCGGCAGCCACGCTTCCAGGTCGAACGTCTTCGCCGCCCCAAAGCCGGTATCGCCCGCGCACAGCAGCATGCGGCGATAGGGAATACCCAGCCGCTCCAGCACCGTCTCGGCGCAGCGGGTCATGCGCTCCAGTTCCGCGTCGCTGTCTTCCGGCCGCGTGACAGACACCATCTCGACCTTCTGGAACTGATGCTGACGCAGCATGCCCCGCGTATCGCGCCCCGAAGCCCCGGCCTCGCTGCGAAAACAGGAAGACAGCGCCACCATCCGACGCGGCAACGCGGATGCCGGCAGAATATCCCCCGCCACGCTGGCGGTCAGCGGCACCTCGGCCGTCGGCACCAGCCATCGCCCGTCCTCGGTGCGGAAGGACTGATCGGCGAATTTCGGCAGCTTGTCGGTGCCGAACATCGCGGCCTCGTTGACCAGCACCGGCACGGAAGTCTCGGTATAGCCATGCTCCTGCGCATGCAGGTCGAGCATGAACTGCCCCAGCGCCCGCTCCATCCGCGCCAGCGCCCCACGCAGCACCACGAAGCGCGCGCCCGACAGCTTGGACGCGGTCTCGAAATCCATCTGTCCCAGCGCCTCGCCCAGCGCGAAATGCTCGCGGGGAGCAAAGCCGAAATTCCGCCGCTCGCCCACCTGATGCACCACCACGTTCGCGGCCTCGTCCGCGCCGTCGGGCACGGTCTCATCCAGCCGGTTGGGCAGCGTCACCAGCAGGTCGCGGATTTCCGCATCCCGGTCCCGGACCACCGCCTCAAGCTGCTCGATCTCCGCGCGCAGCGCGACAGCCTCTTCCTCCAGCGCCGCGCTGTCGGCCCCCGTGCGGCGCAGGGTCCCGATCTCTTTCGAGAGCGTCTTGCGCCGGGCCTGACGGTCCTGCAACGCCGTCACGGCGGCGCGCCGATCCTCGTCCAGCCGCACGACATGCGCGGCGACGGGGGCATCCCCCCGGCGCGTCAGGGCAGCGTCGAAGGCGGCCGGATCGGCGCGAAGCGCGCGAAGATCATGCATGAATATTCTCCTGATCCAGATCCTCAGGGCGCTTGGGCTGGACCAGACGCGCGCAGACGATGGAAATTTCGTACAACCCGATCAGCGGCACCGCCAGACCGGTCTGGGTGATGATGTCCGGCGGCGTCAGGATCGCCGCGACCACGAAGGCACCGACATAGGCATAGCGCCGGAAGCGCTTCAGCGTGGCGGCGGTCACGATCCCCACCCGCGCCAGCAGCGTCAGCGCCACCGGCAGCTCGAACGCCACGCCGAAGGCCATGATCAGCTTCATGACCAGCGCCAGATATTCCGACACCTTGGCCTGAAGCTGGATCTGCAACCCGTCCTGCCCGTCGGCGGTCTGGAACGAGAGGAAGAACTTCCAGGCAAAGGGAAAGACGAAATAATAGGCCAGCGCCGCCCCCATCACGAACATGATCGGGGTCGCGACCAGAAACGGCAGGAAAGCCCGCTTCTCGCTGCGATAAAGCCCCGGCGCCACGAACATCCAGGCCTGCATGGCCACCATCGGAAAGGACAGGAACGCCGCCCCGAAGATCGCCACCTTGATGTACGTAAAGAATGCCTCGTACAGCGCCGTATAGATCAGGTGCGGCTGCTCGCCCTGCGCGCGCATCACGTCGCCCAGCGGCTGGGCGAGAAACAGGTAGATCCGCGCCGAGAAATGGTAGCACAGCAGGAAGCACAGGCCGAACGCCACCGCCGACCAGATCAGGCGGCGGCGCAGTTCGACCAGATGCTCCAGCAGCGGCATGGGCTGGTCGTGGATCGGATCGTTATGGCCCGGATCGTCGTTCAGGATCGTCTCTCCCGGCTTGGCTTGGTCCATTATGTCGGCTCTCCCGCAGGCGCGGGCGGCACCGCCGGCCCGTCCATGGGCACCCGTCGCGCCCCATGGATCACCCGTACCGGCGGCAGGAAGGCGGGCGGATGCAGCCGCGCCCGGTCGGCAGCCAGCCGCCGCGCGACGGAAGGCGGCAGCAGTGCCGGCGCCGGACCGGCATCCGCGACCGGCGGAAACGTGGCGTCCTCATAGGGCTGCGCCGGCGGCACGTAGCCATAGCGATGCTGCCCGTCCGGATCGAAACCGGGCGTCGCGGCCGGGGGCTGGACCAGGGGCGCGGAAGGCCGAGCATCCAGCGGCGATTCGTTGAAGGTACGCTGAAGCACGCCGTCATCGTCGATCGCCCGCATGATCTGGTTGCGGACATTGAAGCGCCTGATGCCGCCCAGCGCGTCCCGCGCCTCGGTCAGGTCCGCCTCGCGCACCATCTCGTCGACATGGGTCTGGAATTCCGAGGCCATCTTGCGGGCCTTCTTGATCAGGCCGGTGATGGTGCGGATCGCCACCGGCATGTCCTTGGGCCCGATCAGCAGCAGGGCGACGACACCGATCAGCGCCATCTCGGACCATGCGAAATCAAACATGACCGATCCCTGGCTCAGAGCCTGACTGGAAAATGCGGGCTGGCGAGCGAGAGCGGCCCGCAGGGCCGCGCCCGGCGTGTGTTGCCGAGCATCGGAGCGGAGTGGCCTTGATGGCCATGAGCACCGAAGCGCAGGCAACGCGCGTTGGATCGCCGCCAGCGCGTATTTTCGGTCAGGCTCTCAGACTTGGACATTAAAACGGACCCAGACATGGCATGACGCGAACCGCGCGCCGGCACGCACCGACATGCGCGGAAAGGATGGACACCTATCACGCCCCCGGCGGGCCGGAAACCGCTTCCGTCTTCGCCCCATCCGTCTTGGCCTCATCCGGCGCGGCGGCCCGCAGCGCCGGATTGTCCGGCACATCCACCAGCAGTTCCTCGCGGCGCGGCAGGTCGCGCAGGTCGCGCAGGCCGAAATAACGCAGGAAATCGGCCGACGTGCCCCACAGGATCGGCCGCCCCGGAACCTCCTTGCGGCCACGCGGCACGATCAGCGAAGCCTCCAGCAAATTGTCCAGCACCTGCTGGCTAAGCGACACGCCGCGAATTTCCTCGATTTCCGCACGGGTGCAGGGTTGGTGATAGGCAATGATCGCCAGGCTCTCCAGCGTGGCCCGGGGCAGCCGCCGGGGCCGCTGCAACACCCGGGTCAGGCGCGGCGCCAGGTCGGCCGCCGTCCTGAACTGCCATCCGCCCGCCACCAGGACGGGCGCCACCCCCCGCCCGGCATATTGCGTCACCACCCCGTCGATCACACCCCGCACATAGGCGGCCAGATCCTCCGCCTCGGGCGGCACCAGCCCCTGCGCCTCCAGCAGGTCGGCGATCGCGCGTTCGGACACCGGGTCGGGGCTGGCGAAGATCATCGCCTCCACCAGCCGGACCGCCAGCTCTACGGCCCCCGCGCCCGACTCCTCATGCGCTCCCGCAATCGCGGCATGCGATTCGTCACCGGAAGCCGGCGCGGCCGGAATCTGCTGGCTGTCGTCGGTCATTCCGCCGCGTCCATCCTGTCCATGTCCGGATCGTTGGCTGCTTCGCCCCCCACATGGGGGCGCAGCATGATCCGGCCGAATTGTTCGTCCTGACGCAGCTCGATCGTACCGTTGCGCGCCAGTTCCAGCCCGGCGATCAGCGTACCGGCCATGGCCGCCCGGCGCTGCTGGATACGCTCTTCCACATCCTCGCCCTCCATGGCCGGCCCGCCCTCGGGCAGGAAGGCGCCAAGCTCGCACCACTCCCCTCCGCCGGGAATGCTGTCCGCCCCCAGCAGCCGGTGCAGGCGGGCCAGCGCATCCTGCACCGTCCAGAAATGCATCCGCCGGGGCTGGTAGACGCGCTTGCGCGCCCCCCGCCGCATGGCCGCCATATAGGCGCCCATCAATTGCGACAGATCCAGCGCCAGCCCGGAGCGATCGATTTCCGTCAGATCCTCGCGCTCACCACGGGCAAACACGTCGCGGCCCAGTTGCGGGCGCGCGCCCAGCCACGCCGCCGCCTGCCCGATCCGCGCCAGTTCGACCAGCCGCGCCTGGAGCAGTTCGGCCGCCTCCTCGGCGTCCACATCCTCGCCGTCCTCGGCCGGCAGCAGCAGGCGCGACTTCAGCCAGGCCAGCCACGCGGCCATCACCAGCCAGTCGGCCGCCAGTTCCAGGCGGATGCGGCGGGCGGATTCGACGATCGCCAGATATTGCTCGACCAGTTGCAGGATCGAAATCCGTGCCAGATCGACCTTCTGCGCCCGGGCCAGCTCCAGCAGCAGGTCCAGCGGCCCCTCGAACCCGTCCAGATGCAGCATGGGCGCGGTCAGCCCATCGGGCAGGCCCCCCTCCTGCCCTTCCTCCAGCATGCGATCAACGGGCTCCGTCACCAACGCCCCGGTCCTAGAACCCGGCCAGGGTGCAGGCCAGCCCGTTCAGCCGCACATGCTCGCAGAACGACGTGGCCTGGGCGATGCTGGCAAACCCGCGCGTGCGCAGCCGGAAGAAGACCGCCCCATTGCGCTCGGTCCGCTCGATGATCGGCGTGTGGCTCCCGAACAGGTCCGGATAATGCTGCGTCAGGCGCGCCCATTCCTTCTCGGCGGCCTGCTGCGAATCCAGCGCCGCAAGCTGCACGCCATAGCGCCCCACCGCAGCCGCAGCCGGAGCCGCCGCTGGCGCGGCACTCGCGGCCGACGGCACAGGCGTGGCCGGTTCGGCAGGCGGCGTTGCCACGGGCGCGGAAGGTACCCCGGCCAGCGGCGCCGGTGCGGCAGCAGTCGGCCCTGCCGGCACCGGGCTGGCAGCAGGCGCCGGAGCCTCGGCCACAGGCGGGCTGGCGGGTGCCGGCGGCGCCGCAGGGACCGCCGATGCTCCGGATGCCTTGGCGTCGGTGGCCGGCGCTTCCGGCGGCTGACCATATTGCTGGGCCAGACGATCGGGGCGCGGCTGCTCCGGCCCCGGTGCCAGACGGGCAACCGCGCCGTCATCGCCGCTCGGCGCTTCGGCCCCCAGAACCTGCATGCCACCCGGATCGACCGGCCGCACCCGCACCGGGCCGGGCGGCGGCCCGATAACGGGAATACCCGTCTGCTGGTGCCCCAGCAGCGCCCAGCCGCCGATGGCGATCACCAGCAGGCCACCCAGCCCGGCCGCGCCATAGGCCAGGCGCCGCGTGGTGGGGTCGGCACCCAGCAATCCATCCAGCATGCCGCCCGCCCGGCGGGCCGGGCGCGAACGCGGCGGCGGCAGATCGTCATCGCCATAATCAGCGCTCATGCGCTCGCGCACGCGGTTCAGGCGATCCTCATACGGGTCGCGGCCAGACGGATCGGTATCGCTCATCGCATTTCCTCAACCGGCTCGACACCCAGCACCGCCAGACCGGAACGGATGACGGTCGCCGTCGCCTCGACCAGCGCCAGCTTCGCACGGGTGGCAACCGGGTCGTCTTCCTGCAGGAACCGCAATGTCGCATCATCGCGGCCGCGATTCCACAGCGTATGGAAATCCCCCGCCAGTTCACCCAGGTAGAAGGCAACCCGGTGCGGTTCATGCGCCTGGGCAGCACCTTCCACCGTACGCGGCCACTGGGCAATTCGCCGCAGCAGCGCCAGTTCGGCATCCGACCCGATTCCGTCAAGCCCGGCCTCGGCCAGCGCCACGGGAGCGATCGCCGCCTCGCCCAGCATCTCCTGCGCCGCCCGCAGCACGGAGCGGCAGCGCGCATGGGCGTACTGCACGTAGAAGACCGGATTGTCGCGCGTCTGCGCCACCACCTGATCAAGGTCGAATTCCATCTGCGCGTCGGCCTTGCGCGTCAGCATGGTAAAGCGCACCGCGTCGCGCCCCACCTCGTCGATCAGGTCGCGCAGCGTGACGAAGGTCCCCGCGCGCTTGGACATGCGCACCGGCTCCCCATCGCGCACGATCCGCACGATCTGGCACAGCAGCACATCGAACCCGACGCTCTTCCCGCCCACGGCCAGCGCCTGCACCGCCGCCTTCATCCGGGTGACATAGCCGCCATGGTCGGCGCCCCAGACATCGATCAGCAGGTCCGCACCGCGACGCACCTTGTCGTCGTGATAGCCGATATCGTTGGCGAAATAGGTGTTCGACCCGTCCGACTTGCGCAGCGGCCGGTCCACGTCATCGCCAAAGGCGGTGGAGCGGAACAGGGTCTGGGGCCGGGCCTCCCAATCGTCGGGCAGCTTGCCCTTCGGCGGCTCCAGCACGCCTTCGTACAGCAGGCCCTGCGCATCCAGCCGGGCAATGGCCTGGTCGGTCACGCCATCGGCCAGGATCTTCGCCTCGCTGGTGAAGACGTCATGCCGCACGCCCAGCGCGTCCAGATCCTCGCGGATCATGGCCATCATCGCGGTCACCACGAAGGGCTTGACCGTCCCCATCCAGGTCTCGGGCGCCGCCGGATGCCCATCCGGACCGGCCAGGCCGGTGCCATGCTGCTCGGCCAGCGCCTGCCCCACCGGGACCAGATAATCGCCGCCATACTGGATGCCGCCAGGCACCAGGGCCGCGAAAGCCTCCCGGTCCATCGTCGTGCCGATGGCCTCCAGGTAGCGCCAATAGGCCGCCCAGGCCAGGGCGATGACCTGTGCCCCGGCATCGTTGATGTAATATTCCTTGGTGACCGCATAGCCGGCCTTGGCCAGCAGATTGGCAAGCGCGTCACCCACGACCGCGCCCCGGCAATGGCCGACATGCATCGGCCCCGTCGGGTTGGCCGAAACATATTCGACATTCACCCGCACGCCCTCGCCCAGCGCGGCATCACCATAGGATTCGCCGGCGCGCAGCACATCGCCCACCACCCCACGCAGCACCGATTCGTCCAGCGTCACGTTGACGAATCCCGGCCCGGCGGGCTCGGCTCGGGCAATGCCCGGCACCTCGACCAGCGCCGCCGCCAGCTCGGCCGCGATCTCGGCAGGGCGCCGCCGCGCCGGCTTGGCCGCCAGCAGGGCGGCATTGGTGGCCATGTCGCCATGGGCCGGGTCGCGCGTCGGGGTCAGTTCCACGCGCGCCGCCACCTCCTCCGGCAGGTCCGGAACGATCCGTCGCAGGGCATCGCGCACATGCGAGAGATAGCGGACGTACAGGCTGTCGGACATGCGATGCGGCTTCCCACTGAAATACCGGCGCGGGCGGATACCCCGCCCGGCGCGTCAGAATGATGATCTGGTCGGGCGTTTCAGCCCGGCACGGACAGATCCGTCAACCGTCGATGTTCTTCCATCGCGAATCGATCCGTCATCCCGGCTATATAATCGGCCACGATCCGCCGCGCACCCATCGCATCGGTGGCACGCGCTTCCTGCCGCCAGCCGTCGGGCAGCAGAGAGATATCGTTGGCCAGAATCGAGAAGATCGATTCGACCGCGATCCTTGCCTTGCGCGTCATGCGGTTCACCCGCCAATGCCGGTACATCCGCGCATACAGGAAAGTACGGATCTCCCCGTTATCGCGCGCCATGGCCGGGCTGTATGCCACGACCGGCCTGGCGGCACGGCGCACATCGTCAGCCGATTGCGGGGCCAGTTCGGCGAGGTTGCGTCTCGTCTGCTCCGTCAGGTCCACCGCCAGGGCGTTGATGACCCGCCGGATGGTCTCATGCCGCATCCGGTCCTGCACATGCGCTTCCTCGGCAGCGTCACCCGACATGGCGATTCCGCCCGCCATCTCCCGAACCTGCGCCAGCGCCGCGCCCACCACCGGCAGGTCCGCCAGATCCGCCAGATCCAGCAGGCCGGCGCGCATCCCGTCATCCAGATCGTGGGCGTGATAGGCGATATCGTCGGCCATGGCGGCAATCTGCGCCTCGACCGAGGCGTAACTGCCCAGATCCAGCCCCAGCCCCTCCGCATAGCGGGCCACATAGCCGGTGGGGTGATCCACCGGGCCGTTATGCTTGATCAGCCCCTCCAGCGTCTCCCAGGTCAGGTTCAGCCCGTCGAAGCCGAAATAGCGGCGCTCCAGCTTCGTCACCTGCCGCAGGGTCTGGGTATTGTGGTCGAAGCCACCCCAATCCTTCATGGCGGCGGCCAGCGCATCCTCGCCCGCATGGCCGAACGGGGTGTGGCCCAAGTCATGGGCCAGCGACAGGGTCTCGGTCAGGTCCTCGTCCACCGACAGGCTGCGGGCGATCGAGCGCGCGATCTGCGCCACTTCCAGCGAATGGGTCAGCCGGGTGCGAAAGAAATCGCCCTGGTGGTTGACGAAGACCTGCGTCTTGTATTG
The DNA here is from genome assembly GCF_014174215.1 of Gluconacetobacter tumulicola. Lineage (GTDB taxonomy): Bacteria > Pseudomonadota > Alphaproteobacteria > Acetobacterales > Acetobacteraceae > Gluconacetobacter > Gluconacetobacter tumulicola. The sequence goes on from NZ_JABEQL010000003.1 coordinate 139,335, forward strand.
CAGCGTGCGAAAACCGGCGGAATGCAGCACCCGGTCCCGGTCGCGCTGCCACGGCGAACGGCTGGGGGATTCCGGCTCGGCATACAGGCGCCCCCGGGCGGTGGCGGTCTGGACAGCATAGGGTGCGACGCTCATATATAACCCCAATCCCGGATGGGTGGCGGCCGCCCGGCGTCAGACGAGCCGGACCCGCCCCCTGTCGATAACCCGCCCGGCGCCGCAAGGCCAGCATGCTGGCTCAGCATGCCGACCCGGGCCGCGCGACGATGGTGATCCCGATGGACATGCCGCTCCCTTCTTCTTCCTCGCCCGAAACGGCTTTCCGCGTCTCGCCCCAGGCCGCCATCCGCCTGCAGGAGATCATTGCCGCCCAACCCGGCGCCGATGCCACCTCCAACGGGCTGCGCGTCAGCGTCCTGGCCGGCGGCTGCAACGGCTTTCAGTACAGTTTCGCCCTGGATGGCGAAGCCCGCCCCGACGACATCGTCGTGCCCGCCGGCAGCGCCCGCGTTCTGGTCGACCCGGCGAGCCTGGACCTGCTGTCCGGCGCGGAACTGCATTTCAACGATTCGCTGATGGGCGCGCACTTCACCGTGCGCAATCCCAACGCCACCTCGTCCTGCGGGTGCGGCACCAGCTTCTCGATCGACTGAGCAGGCCGCCCTACCAAGATGAAAATCGCAAGCTGGAACGTCAATTCCATCCGCCAGCGCCAGACCCATGTGCTGGACTGGCTGGAGCGCGAAAAACCCGACCTGGTCGGCCTTCAGGAAATCAAGTGCGAGGAAGGCATCTTCCCCGCCGATGCCTTCCGCGCCGCCGGTTACGAATCGGTCGTGGTCGGACAGAAGAGCTATAACGGCGTCGCCATCCTGTCGCGCCTGCCCTTCTCCGTCACGGCCCGATGCCTGCCGTTCCTGAACGACGACGCCCCCCAGGCACGCTACCTCGAAATCGAGGCGAACGGCCTGGTCTTCGGCAATCTCTACCTGCCCAACGGCAATTCCGGCGGCGAGGCGGGATACGAGGCCAAGCTGGCCTTCATGGAGGCACTGGCCCTGCATGCGCGCGCGCTGCTGGATGCGGGGCGGGATTTCGTCCTGACGGGCGATTACAATGTCTGCCCCACCGACGAAGATTGCGCCCCCGGCGCCCTGCCGCCCACCGATGCGCTGGTGCGCCCCGAAACGCGCGCGGCCTTCCGCCGCCTGATCTGGCTGGGCCTGACCGACGCCGTGCGGGCCCTGCACCCGCACGGAAGATATTACACGTTCTGGGATTATCAGGCTGGCGCCTGGCCCCGCGATTGCGGCCTGCGGATCGACCACGCCCTGCTGTCCCCGCGTCTGGCGGAACGCCTGCGCGACGCCCGCCCCGACCGTGACGAGCGCGGACGCAACCAGCCCTCGGACCATGTGCCGCTGGTCGTCACCCTGGAAGACGCACGCCCCTGAAACTGAGGTCCCCGCCAACGGTCACGCAGGCGGGGACCCCGTTACATCGTCCGGTCAGCGCCAGCCGGGCCGTACCCAGACCCAGCGCGGGCCGCGCTGCATCCAGCGTCCCGGTCCCCAGCCGCCATGCCGGCCACGGCGCACATAGTGCCCCGGTACCCAGGCATATCCGCCATTGACCCAGTCCCAGCCGCCACCGACCCAGACCCAGCCGGGGCGCGGCGGAGGCATTCTTTCAAAACGCGGCGGCGGCATGGGCGGCGGCGCCCAGCCCGGCATCACCGGACCATAGCGATAGGCCTGCGCCCGGGCCGGGGCGGCATCCACCACCATCGCGCCCCCGGCGACGACGCCCAGCGCCAGAAGGGCACCCCTGACAATCTGCCTGTTCATTGCGAACCAACTCCTGTCTGCACACGGGATCTTCACGTCCCGTCAGCCTCAATATGGTCCGACCATCATGGCGCTGGAATGGCGAAATATGACCGTATGGAACAGCGAGCCATCACGATGGCGCACGGCCGCCCCGGCGCGGCGCAACCGCACCCAGCGCCACGATCAGGACCAATGTCAGGCTGCCCAGCTCGATCTGCACCCGCGTGTCCGGCGTCAGCATCATCGTCACCATCACCAGCAGAATGGCCCCCACCGTCAGCCAGGACAGATACGGAAACAGCAGCATCGGAAAGGCCGGCTGCCGCCCCTCGCCATGCATCCTCCGGCGCAGCGCGATCTGGGCGAAGACCACCATCAGATAATCGAACAGGATGATCGCCCCGGATGCATTGAGCAGAAAGCCGAAGACCTCGCCCGGGAAGGTCGCCGCAATCACCGTCAGCACAACGGCCACCAGGCTGCCGATGGCAATCGCCCGGCGCGGCGCCCCGCTGGGCCCGGTACGCACCAGCACCGCCGGCGCATCGCCATGCGCCGCCATTTCGAACAGGATGCGCGAGGTCACATACAGCGTGGAATTCAGGCACGACGCGATCGCCACCAGCACCACCACCGTCATCGCGGCCTCGGCGCCCGGAATGCCGATCCGGTGCAGCACGTCCAGGAACGGCGAATGGCCGGAGCGGATCTGGTTCCACGGGATCAGGCACAGGATCACACCCAGCGAGCCCATGTAGAACAGCATGACCCGCACCACGACGGTGCGGATGGCCTGCACGGTATTATAGCCCGGATTATCGGTCTCCGCCGCCGCGACGGTCGCAATCTCGGCACCAGCGAACGTGAACAGGATCGCCGGCAACAGCGACAGCGAGGCCCCGAACCCGTGCGGCATGAACCCGCCCTGGTCCCACAGATGCGCGATCCCGCCATGCAGCGAAGACCCGATCACCCCGAACAGCGCCAGCCCGGCAACGACCGTGAACACGCCGATCGCCGTGATCTTCATCAGCGAGAACCAGAATTCGAACTCGCCATACCCCCGGACCGACCCCATGTTCACGGCCGTCATCAGCCCGATCAGTGCCAGCGCCACCGGCAACTGGGCAACGCCCAGCATCGGCGCCACGATCAGCGCCGCCGCCTTGGCCTCGACCGAGGCCACCACCACCCAGAACAGCCAGTACGACCAGCCGGTGACGAAGGCGGCCCGATGCCCCAGCCCCCGCCGCACATGCCCGACGAACGACCCCGCCTCCGGGCACTCGATCGCCATCTCCCCCAGCATCCGCATGACCAGGAAGACGATCATCCCGGCCATCAGATAGGACAGCAGCACCAGCGGCCCCGCCCCCTGGATCATGACCGACGTGTTCACGAACAGCCCGGCCCCGACCATCCCGCCGATGGCAATCATCGAAACGTGGCGGGTCCGCAACGAATGGGCCAGGCCGCCCCCGTTGGCGGGCGCCGCGTCCGGCTGGCTGTCCTCGATCGGCGTAGGGTTCAGCATCGGTGACCTTCCGGGGCTGGGGTGAAACTGCGCAGCGTGCCGTGCATGCGGAAATCTCCGAAATCCATGTCCAGATCGTCGGATACCCCGTTGGCGAAATACCGCATCCCGATCTCGTAATCGGGACGCATATCGTGCGACGAGGCCGTATAGAACGCCACATGCACCCGGCCGGACGGCAGGCGGGCCAGCGCCGGAAACGGGCTGGCCGAGGGCGGATGGTTCCACCCCAGGATCATGATATACGTATCCTGCGCCCCGTCCTCGCCGGTTCCGTCGAACAGCACCGGCGCCAGAGAGGCCTTTCCCTGTTCGCCGGCACGGATGATCGCCCTGGTATGGGCCATCGGGAACAGCACCCCGGCCGGAAGGCCGACCGTATGCGCGCGCGGCTGGGTATAGCGGATCTCGCCGCCGGTCGGGGTCATCGTCGCCTCGCCCATCACCCGGCTGGCCGGACGGCCATTCGCGGTCTGGACGGTCTGGAACACCAGATTATGGCCGTCCTTGGCCTCCAGCGTCGCGTAATCCGACACCATCTCGGTCACCGCGCCCGAGCGCGAGACCGTCTGCAGCTTCAGTTGCTGCTGGGTCGACCACGCCGAACACGCGTCGCTGACCGTATAGGTCATGGTTCCGCTGGCGGAAATCGTATCGCCGCCGGTCACGGCCACCAGCGTCAGGTCATACACCGCGCGGTGGGGTGCCAGCACGACAGGCGTCTCCGCCCGGGCAGGGCGTCCCACCCCCGGCAGAGCCAGGAGGACCGCCGCCAGCAGCGCCCTGCCCGGCCGCGCCATGGCGGCGCATCGGATGCTTGGTTTCATGACCGCAGCAGAGCCCATCGCGCCTTTCCGCGCAATGATGCTCCGCTGGCAACGCACCATCTCCGGCCTATTCCGCCGGCTTGGCGTCCTTGCCGGCCGATGGCTTGGGCCGCGGCAGGTCGAGCGCCAGCGACAGCTCCTTCAGCCGCTCGGGCGGCACCGGTGCCGGGGCCCCCATCATCAGGTCCTCGCCCTGCTGGTTCAGCGGGAACAGGATCACCTCGCGGATATTCGGCTCGTCGGCCAGCAGCATGACCATGCGGTCCACGCCCGGCGCCGAACCGCCATGCGGCGGCGCGCCGTAGCGGAAGGCGTTCAGCATGCCGCCGAACCGCGCCTCGACCTCGCTGGCCGGATAGCCCGCCAGTTCGAACGCCCGGATCATCACATCCGGACGATGGTTGCGGATCGCGCCCGACGACAGCTCGATACCGTTGCAGACGATATCGTACTGATAGGCCGTGATCGTCAGCGGGTCCTGGCTGTTCAGCGCCTCCAGCCCGCCCTGCGGCATCGAGAACGGGTTGTGCGAGAAATCGATCTGGCCCGTTTCCTCGTTGCGCTCATACATCGGGAAATCGGTGATCCAGCAGAAGCGGAAGGCATTCTGCTCGATCAGCTCCAGCTCGGTCGCGACGCGCGTGCGCACCTGGCCGGAGAATTTCACGACCTCGTCGCCCTTGCCCGCCGCGAAGAACACGGCATCGCCCGCCTTCAGCCCGGTCACGGCACGGATCGCCTCCACGCGCTCGGGCTCCAGGTTCTTGGCGATCGGCCCCTTGCCACCTTCCTCGTCGAAGATGATGTAGCCCAAGCCCCCGGCCCCGGCTTCGCGCGCCCAGGCGTTCAGCTTGTCATAGAAGGCACGCGGACGGTCGCCCGCCCCCGGCGCGGGAATCGCGCGCACCTCGCCGCCCGCGGCGACGATGCGGGCAAACAGGCCGAAGCCCGAATCGGCAAACGATTCGGTCACGTCGCTGATCAGCAGCGGGTTGCGTAGGTCGGGCTTGTCGCTGCCATACAGCTTCATCGCCGTGGCATAGGGAATCCGCTCGAACGGCGCCGCGCTGACCGTGCGCCCACCGCCGAACTCGCGGAACACGCCCTCCATCACCGGCTCCAGGGTCGCGAACACGTCTTCCTGGGTGGCGAACGCCATCTCGAAATCAAGCTGATAGAACTCGCCCGGCGACCGGTCGGCACGCGCCGCCTCGTCACGGAAACAGGGCGCGATCTGGAAATACCGGTCGAACCCGGCGACCATCGCCAACTGCTTGAACTGCTGCGGGGCCTGCGGCAGGGCATAGAACTTGCCCGGATGCATCCGCGCCGGCACCAGGAAGTCGCGCGCGCCCTCGGGCGAAGAGGCCGTCAGGATCGGCGTCTGGAACTCGATGAACCCCTGCTCCGTCATGCGGCGGCGCAGGCTGGCGATCACCTGCGAGCGCAGCAGGATGTTCCGATGCACCTTGTCCCGCCGCAGGTCGATATAGCGGTAGGTCAGGCGCAGATCCTCGGGATAGTTCTCGTGCCCCGCAACCTGGAACGGCAGCACCTCGGCCGCCGACTGCACGTCCACCGCCTGCGCGCGCAGCTCGATATCGCCGGTCGGCAGGTTCGGGTTGCGCGTCGCGTCGTCACGCAGCACGACCTCGCCCGTCACCGTCAGCACGCTCTCCACGCGCACCCGCTCGACCGCCTCCAGCACCGGCGAGCCGGCGGGAATCACGATCTGGGTGATGCCGAAATGATCGCGCAGATCGATGAACAGCAGACCGCCATGATCGCGCTTGCTGTGCACCCAGCCGGAGAGGCGGGCGGTCTGCCCGGCGTCGCTGGCCCGAAGCGCGGCACAGCTATGGGTACGGTAGGGATGCATGGTCCGGTCCTGTGTCACCAAAAAACAAGGGACGGGGCGCGACGCGCCCCGTTCGGTCGAAGGCGGAGGAAGCCGGGCCGGGCCGCCCCTGTCAAGGGTTGCCTGCGCCTACCAGCCGCCGCCCCGCCATTACGCCTCGGCGTGTTCCGGAAACAGCCCGGCCAGCCCCAGTTGCGAGGCCGCGCACAGCCCGCGCTCGGTGATCAGCCCCGTCACCAGCCGCGCGGGTGTCACGTCGAACGCCGGATTGGCCGCCCGGCTGCCCGGCGGCGTCACCCGCACGGTCTCGACCCGCCCGTCTTCGGTCTGGCCGGTCACACTCGTCACCTCGGCGCCCGCGCGCTCCTCGATCGGGATTTCGGTCAGCCCGTCGGTCACGCGCCAGTCGATGGTGGTCGACGGCAGCGCAACCCAGAACGGCACGCCATTGTCATGCGCCGCCAGCGCCTTCAGATAGGTGCCGATCTTGTTGGCCACGTCCCCGCCGCGCGTCACGCGGTCGGTGCCCACGATCACCAGATCGACCGATCCGTGCTGCATCAGGTGCCCGCCGGCATTGTCGGCCACCACCGTATGCGGCACGCCATGGCTGCCCAGCTCCCACGCCGTCAGCGCGGCGCCCTGGTTGCGCGGCCGGGTTTCATCCACCCAGACATGGACCTTCAGCCCGCCGTCATGGGCCATGTAGATCGGGGCCAGCGCGGTGCCCCAGTCGACGGTGGCAATCCATCCGGCATTGCAGTGGGTCAGGATATTGACCGTCGCCCCCTCGCCCCGCCGCGCCGCAATCTCCTGGATCAGGCTCAGCCCATGCCGGCCGATCGCCTCGTTCTGCGCCGCATCCTCGTCGCAGATCCGCCCGGCCTCGTCATAGGCGGCGGCAACCCGCGCCTCGGCCGGCAGCGGACGCAGCCGCGCCAGCATGCGCTCGATCGCCCAGCGCAGGTTGATCGCGGTCGGCCGCGTATCCGCCAGCAAGGCGGCATCGCGCTCCATCGCGGCGTCGGAGGCATCGACGCGCAACGCCAGCGCCAGCCCATAGGCCGCCACCGCGCCGATCAGCGGCGCGCCGCGCACCTGCATGCTGCGGATCGCCTGCGCCACCTGGTCCCGCTCGGTCAGGCGCAGGATATCCAGCGCCCAAGGCAGGCGGGTCTGGTCGAAGATATGGACCGACCAGCCATCATCCTGGTCCACCCATACGCTGCGATAAGGGACGTTACCGATCTTCATGTCGCATGTTCCAATGGCTGGGAAAAAGGCCGCGCAGGGAAGCACCCAAGCCCCGCGACATCAAGCCCGCAACCATCCGGCTGCGGGCTCCACGCGACAGAATATCAGGTTCACGCGGCAGATGCGCGTGAACCTGTCATGGCAGGCGTCAGGCCGCGCCGCCCTGGATATGGGTCAGCGTCGCCGTCAGCCGGCTGGCAAAGGCCGTCGGGTCCTTCAGGCTCTCGCCCTCCTGGATCCGCGCGATATCCAGCAGGATCAGCGCCGTATCGGTCACCGATTCACCGCGCGCCACCCGCGCCGCCAGGTCGCGGATCAGCGGATGGGCCGGATTGACCTCCAGCGCCGGCGCCAGGTCCGGCACCGCCTGCCCGCTGCGGCGCAGCAGGCGCTGCAATTGCAGGTCCGGCCCCTGGCCGGCCGCCGCCAGCACCACCGCGCTGCTCACCAGCCGCGTGCTGCCGCGCACCTCCGACACCGCATCGCCCAGCGCGTCCTTCAGCGCCGGCAGCAGCGTGTCCAGCTCCGCCTTCTCGCCTTCCGACAGCGGGGCCTCGAACTTCTCCAGGTCGGCATGGCTCTGGCTGACGCTGCGCAGCGGCTTGCTCTCGAACGTGCCCAGACGATCGGGCCAGAAGGAATCGACCGGATCGGTCAGCAGCAGCACCTCGATCCCGCGTGCCTTGAACCCTTCCAGTTGCGCCGAGGCAGGCAGCGTGTCGGGATTGTCGCCGGTCAGGTAATAGATCGCCTCCTGCCCGTCCTTCATCCGCGCCACGTAATCGGCCAGCGTGGTCCAGCCCTCCTCGGTGCTGGAGCGGAAACGGGCCAGACCCGCCAGGTCGGTGCGGTATTCCGCATCGTCCCAGATCCCTTCCTTCACCACCGGGCCGAAATTGTCCCAGAAGCCGGCATAGGATTCGACATCCTTGGCGCGGGTGCGCAGCTCGTTCAGCACCCGATTGGTCACGGCCTTGCGGATACGCTGCAACACCGGCGTCGCCTGCAGCATCTCGCGCGAGACGTTCAGCGGCAGATCCTCGGTATCCACCACGCCCTGCACAAAGCGCAGCCAGGGCGGCAGCAGCGCCGCATCGTCGGTGATGAACATGCGGCGGACATGCAGCCGCACGCGGCTCTCGCGCACCTGCTCGCCGAACTCGAACGGGCGGCTGCCGGGGATGAACAGCAGGGCCGTGAAATCGATCGTCCCTTCGGCATGCCAGTGCAGCGTCGCCCAGGGCGTATCGAAATTATGGCTGACATGGCGATAGAATTCGGTCAGCTGCTCTTCCGTGACCTCACTGCGCGGCTTGCGCCACAGGGCCGTGCCCGCATTGGCCGCCTTGTCCTCGCCATCGCTGCGGATCGTGATCGGCCAGGCGATGTGATCGGCCCATTTGCGCACGATCGCTTCCAGCCGCCACGCGTCCAGAAACTCGTCGGCATCCTCCTTCATGTAAAGGATGATGTCGGTGCCCGGCTGCTCGCGCGTCGCGGGGCTGAGGGTAAAGCTGCCCTTGCCGTCCGACGACCAGCGCCACGCCTCGTCGCTGCCCGCACGGCGCGACACCACGTCGACATGCTCCGCCACCATGAAGGCGGCATAGAAGCCGACGCCGAACTGCCCGATCAGTCCGGACCGTTCGTCCGGCTTGTGCTTGGCCAGTTCCTCGCCGAACGCACGGGTGCCCGAGCGCGCAATGGTGCCCAAATTGCGCGCCAGCTCGTCCTTGCTCATGCCCGCGCCATCGTCGCTGATGGTCAGGCGCCGTGCATCCTTGTCGGGCTCGATGCGCACCTTCGCGCCCTCGGGCAGCGCCTGGGCGGCATCGGTCAGGGCCTCGAAGCGCCGCCGGTCGGTGGCGTCGGCGGCGTTGGCCACCAGTTCACGCAGGAAAATCTCGCGCTCGGAATACAGCGCATGCACCACCAGATCGAGCAGCCGCCCGACCTCCGCGCTGAAAGCATGTTCCTCGCCACCCGTCGCCTGATCGACCATGTCGGAAATCTCTCTGTTACGTAAAATCATCCAGTGGCAGCATATGGGTCACGAACATCATGATTTCAACGCCCTGCGGCCCATCCATCTTCCGTCACTCGAAATCGGCCGGCAGGCCAGGCTCCCGGTAATGGTCGAACATGCGCCGTATCTGCCCCGGCAGCACCCGGCCCAGCGACAGGTCGGCCGGAATCTCCTCCGGGCCGAACCAGCCGATCTCCGAGGTCTCGATACTGGTGGCCGCTTCCCCACCCGCCAGATCGCACAGAAAGAAGAACTTGGCGCAGGAAAACGCCTTGTGCTCATGCCCCTGCCGGTCGCGATCCCACACCGCCGCCAGCCTACGCACCGTCACGATATAGCCGCTTTCCTCCTGCACTTCCTTCACAGCGTTCTCGGCCGGGGTCAGGTTCACATCCGCCCACCCACCGGGCAGCGTCCACCGCCCGCCGTCCAGCACTTCGCGCACCATCAGGATACGACCCGCCGCGTCGAACACGGCGGCGCGCACTTCGACCTTGGGCGTCGCATAGCCCTCCTGCCCGGCAAACAGGCTCTCGATCCACGCCACGGGCGCGCCGGTGCCCACCGCCATCATGCGCGCGGCGATCGCCCGCAGCATCACGTACCGCTCGCGGTCGAACGGGTCCTGGGTAAAGGTCAGGCCGGTCTGTGCAATGGCCTGGATCTCCCGTCCCCAGACCAGCCACTCCGGCTTGCCGCTCACGCCGCCGCTCCTTCCGGCGCCCAGCCCGGCGGGGCGAGTTCGAAGCCCGAGAACTGGAAGGCCGGGGCGACGATGCAGCCCACCACGCTCCACGCCCCCAGCGATTCGGCCGCCTGCCAGCCCATCACCGGCACCACCGCCTGCTGAAGATGACCTTCGCCCGGGCACGGCCCCAGAATCACGCTCTCTTCCACCCCGTCCCGCGCCATGCGCAGCCGCAGCGGCGCACCGCCCTGCCAGCACCAGATTTCGGCCGCATCGACCCGGTGCCAGTGCGACCGCTCGCCCCGCGCGAGCAGGAACTGGATGGTCGTAGCCGTCCCGCGCCCGCCATCCGGCGGCGTATCGCGCCACAATTCGCGATACCACCCGCCCTCCGGGTGCGGCGACAGGGCCAGCGCCTCGCGCACGGCATCGGCCGGCAGGTCGGGATTACGCAGATCGATCGCAGGCCGGGTCATGGCGTCTCCTCACTTCGACGGGCCGTCAGCGGGCGGCGGCGGAAAATCCAGCATGGCGCCGGTATAGGTCTCCACCACCTCGCTGAACGGCAATCCGTCCTGACGATATAACAGCGCACGATGGCGCAGGATTTCGGCCGGAATCGCAATCCTGCCCGCGCCGGGCGGCGGCAGGCCCCGCCGCTCCCAATCGTCGGGCAACGGCGCGAACAGGCGGGCGCTGTCCAGCGTCCGGCGGGTGAAATGCAGGTCGGCCACCACATGGCCGAACGCGGTGTCGGTCCGCGACAGCAGGTCATTCATCGCCGGGGTCAGGCGCGACGGCACATACCAATTATCCGCCATCGACAGCACGCGCCCCCCGCATGCCAGCGCCACCCGGCGATAGGCGATCGCCTCGTCCGGCCCCACGGCCAGTTCCCGCCGCTGTTCCGCACTCGGCACCCGCACCACGCCCGCTATGCGCCGCGCCACCACATGGGCCACCGGCGCCAGATCATGGTCGCGGCACCACCCTTCCAGCGTCAGGGTCGCGCTGGGGTGGGAAAGCAGACGCGCATCCAGCGTCGCAATCAGGGTTTCCAACTCCAGGCGCGCACGCGGCGTGTCGGGCCACATCGTCCCTCCTTCCGCCGCCACGGCGGGCACTGCGCAGGACAGGCCGGCCAGCAGCATGAATGCGTGGAGCGCCTTCACGCACCGCCCCCGATACCGCTGGCCAGCACCAGATAGAAAACGAACACCCCATCCAGCAGCAGCAGGATCGGCGTAATCTCGCTCCAGCGCCGCCCCACGACCGCCAGAACGGTATAGAGCAGCAGCCCCAGCGCCAGGCTGACCATGAAATTGCCGGTCATGACCGTCACCAGCACCATCAGCAGCGGCGTCAGAATCTCCCCTGCATCCTCCTGCTCCGCCCGCCCAATATCGGCCAGCATACCCAAGCCCACCAGGATCAGCACCGGCGCGGTCGCCACCGCCGGCACGGCGGTAATGACCGGCCACAGGACCGACGACAGCGCGAACAGCGCGGCCACCGTAATCCCCACCAGCCCCGTCCGCCCCCCGGCCTCGGCACCGACCAGCGATTCCAGATAGGCCGACACGGTCGACGTCCCGAGTATCGACCCCACCACGCTGGCGGTACCGTCGGCGACGAAGGCAGCCCGGCCCAGTACCGGCTGCCCGTCCTCGACCGACAGGCCGGCCTTGCGCGTCACCGCCATCATGGTGCCCGTCGCATCGAAGAAATCCCCAAGGAAGAAATACAGCGTCACCGGCAGCACCAGGCCGAAATGCGTGACGAACCCATGGAAATCGAAGGGAAACAGCATGTGGACCGGATAATGCGGCCATTCCAGCCACGCCGACGGCCCGACCGTGACCGGCTGGCCGCCGGGATGATGGACGAAACACCCCGCGATGGTGACGGCAATGATGCTCAGCAGCATCCCGGCCGGCACGCGCATCATCCGCAGCACCCCGGCCAGGAACAGCCCGCCGACCGCCAGCAGCACCGCCGGATCGCGCAGCGAGCCAAAGGCGAAACCGTCCGCGCTCTTCACCGCCAGCCCGCCGCTGACCATGCCGATATGGGCGATAAAGGCGCCGATCGCGCAGTGAATGCCGGTGCGGACCGACACGGGAAAACCCATCACGATCTTCTGCCGCCAGCGCGTCAGCGACAGCGCGACGAAGGCCAGCCCCCCGATGAAGACCATGGTAAAGGCCACCGGCGGCGCGATCCCCATCTGCACGACCACGACCTGCGCGAAGATGAGGTTGCTGCTCATGGCCGGGGCCAGAGCAATGGGCAGGTTGGCCAGCAGCGCCATCAGCAGCGATCCGAAGACCGAGGCCGCGATGGTCGTCATGATCATGTCGTGCCGGTCCAGCCCCGCCAGGGCCAGGATCGCCGGGTTGACGATCATGATATAGGCCATGGCCCCGAACGTGGTCAGCCCGGCGATCAATTCCCGCGACAGGGTCGAACCTCGGCGCGTCACATGGAAAAAACGGTCGATCCAGCCGGTTGCCCCGGCGCCGTCATGCGTCACTGCCAGTCTCTTCCCTCAACAAGATGAGGCGACTGTCCTACCGCTTCCGATATGATGCAAGGGAGACCGTCCGTTAATGGAACCGTTCCGCAAAGGCCGCCGCCGCCCCCAGCAGGCCGGGCTGCGGATGCGTGATCAGCTTCACCGGCAGCCCCGCCATCATCGATTCGAATCGCCCCTTGGCCACGAATCGCTCGGCGAATCCGGATCGCGGCAGATGGTCCGCCAGCCGCAGCCCCACCCCACCCGCGATCACCACGCCATTGGCGCCCTGCGCCAGGGCCAGATCGCCGGCAACCCCGCCCAGCGCCAGGCAGAACCGCTCCACCGCCGCCGACGCCATCGGGTCGCGCCTCTCCAGCCCCAGGGTCCATAATTCCTTGTCGTCGTGGATTCGGGTCGGCTGGCCCTCAAGCTCGGCAATCGTCTCGTACAGGTTCACCAGCCCCGGCCCGGAGACGATCCGCTCGGCCGAAACCCGGCGGTAACGCTGCCGCAGCCGCTGCAGAATCCGGTCATCGACACTGTCCAGCGGCGCAAAATCCACATGCCCGCCCTCGGTCTCGCACACCAGGCAGCGCCCGTCGCGCCGCACGACATAGGCCGAGCCCAGTCCCGTGCCGGGCCCGACGATGGTCGTCACCCCGTTGGCCGGCAGGTCGCGGTCGGGGCCGCACAGGTGCCGCAGATGCGTCGCGTCGACCTGGGCCACCGCATAGCCGATGGCGCCGAAATCATTGACCAGGACGTGCTCGTCCACCCCAAGCTGCGCCCCAAGCTGGGCGGGCCGGATCATCCAGGGATTGTTCGTCAGCTTCAGGATATCGCCCTGAACCGGACAGGCGACGGCAATGCCGGCGGCACGCGGCAGCGCGCGCCCGATCTGCCGGCCGAACGCCTCCCACGCCAGTTGCAGGCTGGCATGCTCGGCGCATTTCAGGGTCAGCGCATCCCCCAGCGCGGTCACGCGCCCGGCTTCCACCGTGGCAATCGCGAATCGGGCATGGGTTCCGCCGATATCCACGGCGACGATTTCTTTCATGTCCTGGCCAGGCTCCCTGCGGGTACTATGCCGACGCACATCGTCGCCGGAGGATTCATGTCGTCGGTCGGGGCGCCTGTTCAGCCTTCAGGCGCCTCAGCACGAAATCCCGTATCGGACGCGGCAGCACAATGTCCAGCAGGCGCAGCCCCGCGAAGATCCGGGGGAAGATCAGATGCGGCCGTTCCTCCTCCACTGCCCGCGCGATCAGGCGCGCGGCCTGGGGCGCACTTTGCAGGAACGGCTTGGCACTGCTGACCCGACGACTCATCGGCGTATCGACAAATCCCGGCGACACCAGCGTCACGCCCACACCATGCTCCAGCAGCCCATTGCGCAGCGCCTCGGAGAAACGCGCCAGCCCGGCTTTCGATCCCGAATAACCAGCCGCGAAGGGCAACGCATGAAAGGCCGCGACCGAGCCCAGCAGCACGATATGCCCCCGCCGCCGCGCCACCATCCGCTCGGCCCCGGCGGTCGCCAGCGCGGCCGGCGTCGCAAAATTCACCAGCCCCAATTCCAGCACCGTCTCCGCCCGCTCGGTCAGCGCGGTCTGCGGGCGCATGTCCCCCAGCCCGGCGGCAAGGATCAGCAGATCGACCGGATGCGCATCGTCATCCTCGCGAAAGGCCGCTATCGCGGCGGCCCCGTCGGCCAGATTCAACGTACGTGTCGCCACCGTGGCCCCCATGGTCCGGCAGTCGCGCGCCACCTGTTCCAGCCGGGCCGGATCACGCCCCCACAGCACCAGCCGACGGCCGGACCGGGCATAGAAGCGGGCCAGTTCCGCCCCGATGCCGCTGGAAGCCCCGGTAATCAGGACGGTCGCCGGATCGAAACGGATTTCGCCACCCTGATGTGTCTTGGCCATCGGGCCCCTTTCTTTGACTACCAATTCCATGTCATCAGCACAGGCTGGCCGTTGCGGCCAATCCATTCAGCCACTTGCCTACCCCACCGCCAGAAAACGGACCGGTCATGAACGAAGCGGATCAACTTGTCATCACTCCCGTATCCGGCCTTCGTCAGCTGTCGCAGTTCATCCGCCTTCCCCGCCGGCTCTATGCCGGGCTGCCCGGCTATGCGCCGCCGCTGGACATGGAGCAGAAGGACCTGCTCCACCCGCGCAAGAGCGCCTTCTTCGGTCACGGGCGGGCGCAATATTTCCTGGCCATGCGCGGCGGGCGGCCCGTCGGCCGGATTTCCGCACAGATCGACGATCTGGCCATCGAGAGACTCGGCGAAAATATTGGCTTTTTCGGGGCGCTGGACGCGATCGACGACGCTGCGGTGGTCTCGGCCCTGCTGGACGCCGCATGCAACTGGCTGCGCGAGCGGGGCATGGTCACCGCCCGCGGCCCCTTCACGCTGAATTCCAACGGTGAAACGGGCCTGATGATCGAGGGCCATGACGCCCCGCCGATGATCGCGATGCCCTGGCACCCGCGCTGGCTGCCGCCGCTGATCGAGGCCGCCGGCTTCGCCAAGGCGATGGATTTCCTCGCCTACCAGATGGAAATCGGCCCGCAGGCTGAGGCGAAGCACCTGGTTCCCTCCAGCCTGCGACTGGGCGAAGGGCGACTGGGCAGCGTGACGACGCGCACCATGCGCAAGGACAGGATGGCGGAAGACGGCGAGATCCTGCGCGGACTCTACAACGATGCCTGGCGCAACAATTGGGGCTCCCTGCCGCTGACCCAGGACGAGATGACGGCGATGGTCGCGCAGATGAAGCCGATCCTGAAGCCCGAGCATTTCGTGCTGATCGAGCAGAAAGGCCAGCCCGTGGCCGTCGCCCTGGTGGTGCCGAACCTCTACGACATCGCGGGCGACCTCGGCGGCGCCCCCTCGCCGCTGGGCTGGGTCAAGCTGGCGGCGAGACTGCTGCGCCACCAATTCCATACCGCCCGCGTCATCCTGCTGGGCGTCAGCTCCAAGATGGAAGGAACGGCACTGGGCGCCATCCTGCCCGCCCTGGCCATTACCGAACTGATGCAGCGCGGCCACTCCCTGCCCTACCGCATGGTCGAAATGAGCTGGATCGTGGAAAACAACATGCCCATGCGGCGCCTCATCGAGCGCCTCACCCCGGAGCCCTGCAAGCGCTACCGCGTGTATGACCGTTCGCTGACAGCGAACTGAAGGGGCCGGGGCTACAGGTGGCTCCAGCCGGTACGATCCAGCGCCAGCGTGCCGCCCGCCCCATCGCGCACTTCGACCCCTTGCAGCGCGCGATCAAAGCGGCCGATCCGGGTCACCGGCACGCCGCCCTGTGCGGCAGCCTCGCGCAGGCCGTCCTCCCGTTCCGGCGGAACCGCCAGCAACAGCTCATAATCGTCACCGCCAGTCAGGCAGGTCGCCAGCCAGTCCGGCCCCGCCCGCCGCGCGGCATCCGACAGCGGCACGCATGACGCATCGAGCCACGCCCCCAGCCCGCTTTCCCGCGCCAGATGGCCCAGATCCTGCACCAGCCCGTCCGACACATCCATCGCCGCCGAGGCAATCCCCCCCAGCCCCAGCCCCAGCCTTGGTTCCGGCAGGCGATAGCGACGGGCCAGAAAGCCCGATGCATCCGTCAGTTCGCCCCGCAGCACCCGCAACCCCAGCGCCCCGTCCCCAATCGTGCCGGTCACCCAGACATCGTCCCCGTCGCGTGCCCCGCTGCGCCGCAGGGCACCCCCCGGGCGGACATGGCCCAGAATGGTCAGGGACAGGACCAGCGGCCCCGATGTCGCGGTGGTATCGCCCCCCAGCAGGGTCAGGCCGTAGCGGGTCTGGTCATCTCCCAGCCCCGCCGCGAACGCGCCGAACCATTCCTCATCGCGCGAATGCGGCCGGGTGAGCGCCAGCAGATAGCCCAGCGGCGTCGCGTCCATCGCCGCCAGGTCGGACAGATTGCAGCGCAGCAGCTTGCGGCCCACCGTGTCGGGCGGATCGTCCGGCAGGAAATGCACCGATTCGACCATCGTATCGACCGCGATCACCAGTTCGCGGCCTTCCGGCGGATGCACCAGCGCGGCGTCGTCCGTCAGGCCAAGCGCCCCCTCGCCCGCAAGCGCGCGGAAATGCCGCCGGATGAACCGGAATTCCGACGGCAGGGGCGCCGCGCGCCCCGCCGGATCAGGCGCCTTCGGCTCCATGGGCGTCCTCGGGCATCTCCTCGGCCACGGTCTCGGCTTCGGCCTCGCTCGCCGGCGCGGTATCGGATGCACGCAGCCGGCGCGCCAGCGTGTCGAGCACGCCATTGACCATCTTCGGCTCGTCCCCGGAGAAGAAACCGTGGGCGATGTCGAGATATTCGTTGATGACCACCCGCGTCGGCACCCCGCCAACCACCGCCAGTTCCCCGCCGGCGGCGCGCAGCAGGGCACGCAGCACCGGGTCAAGCCGCCCCACCGGCCAGGAGGCCGGCAGCACGTCGACAATCAGGGCATCGATCTGCTCGCGCCGCGCCATCGCCGAGCGCACCACCTGCTCGAACAGGCGGATATCCGCCTCGGGCACACGCCCGTCCTCATACTCGGCACCATGGTCCGCGGCCGGCACCACGCCCAGCCGATGACGCAGGAATTGCTGGATCACCGCCTCGGGCGTGTCGCCGGCCTGTTCGATCTGGAAAAGGGCCTGCACCACCGCCACGCGCGATGCGGTCCGCGAGCGGGTCCGCGCATGGGTCCTGTCTTCGTCCTGCGATCCGTTCATGCGCCTGTCTCCTGCTGCCACGATTCCGCGAGAGGCGGCTTCATCGCCTCTTTACGTCGCCAGGTCCATAGCCACCTTCCTCGGGCGCGTCGTTCTTCCGTCCCCCGGCCGCCGCCCGGGCCTCGGCCGCTCCGGGGATCGACTCCAGGATCGCCGCGAAATCCTTGGTTTCACGAAAATCCCAATGTACGCTGGCGAAACGAATATAGGCCACGATATCGACCTCGCGCAGCGTGTCCATCACCAGCTTGCCGATATCGACCGACGGAATGTCGGTTTCCCCCGACGCTTCCAGCTTGCGGACCAGGCCGTTGACGATTCGCTCGATCCGCTCGTCGTCCACCGGGCGCTTGCGCAGCGCGACACGCACCGACCGCGCCAGCTTGTCCCGCTCGAACGGCACACGCCGTCCATCGGCCTTGACCACATACAGGTCCCGAAGCTGCACCCGCTCGATGGTCGTGAAGCGCTGGCCGCATGAGGCACAGATCCGCCGGCGCCGGATCGCCGCCCCATCCTCATGCGGGCGGCTGTCCTTGACCTGGGTATCGTCATGACCACAAAAAGGGCATCTCATGCGGGCTTCAGTCCTGCGCGGCGTATTCCTGGCACGGGAAATGCGCACGAAATCAACCGGACGCAAGCCCGTGTGGACATGCCGGGTGCGCTTTGTCCCCACCCGGCATGCTGATAACCTCTCCGAAATGCCGAAGCCGAGGAGCCCATGACGCGACACGCGCTGCTGATCGGATTACTGGTCCTCATGAGTCAGGCCGCCCTCTCGGCCGCCCGGGCCGCTCCGCTCACGCCCGACGACGACCAGGCCGCCGCCGGGCAGGATATCGATATCCGCGATACCTCGATCCAGATCCTCCGCCCCGAACGCCGGATCGCGGCCGGATATTTCACGATCGAGAACCGGGGCAGCGCCGTCCACCTGCTGGCCGGCGTCTCGTCGCCCGCCTGCCGCAATCTGTTCGCCCACCATACGGAACAGGAAAGCACGGGCGAAACCGCCGGCCTGTTCACGCATCTGGCCCTGCCGCCCGAGACCACCCTGGTCTTCCCGCCGGGCGGCTATCACCTCATCTGCGCCGGCTATGACGACAGTGTGCGCCCCGGCCAGCAGATCACCATCACCTTCCGCTTCCTGGGCGGCGCAACCCGCAGCGTCCCCTTCGCCGTCCACCCCGCGGCGAATACCGAGGAAACCACACCGTAGCCTCCCCGGATCGCGCTCAGGCCGCCTTCGGCGTCAGGGTCCGACGCACCGCCTGGCGCCAGCCGTCCAGCATCGTCTGGCGCTGCGCACCGTCCATGCTGGCCTCGAACACGCGCCCGCGCGACCAGCGCGCCGCCACATCATCCAGGTCGGTCCAGACACCACAGGCCAGCCCGGCCAGGAAGGCGGCGCCCGTCGCCGTGGTCTCCAGATGCGCCGGCCGTTCCACGCCCGCCTGCAGAATGTCCGCCAGGAACTGGCAGAACCAGTCATTGGCCGCCATCCCGCCGTCCACGCGCAGGGTGGTGACCAGCCCGCCCCCATCCTGCGCCATCGCCTCCATCAGGTCATAGGTCTGGTAGGCCACGGATTCCAGGGCTGCACGGGCGATATGCGCCGCCGTGGCATCCAGCGTCAGGCCGCAGATCAGGCCGCGCGCCTCCGGGTCCCAGTGCGGCGCGCCCAGCCCCACGAAGCCGGGCACCATATACACGCCATGGCTGTGCGGAATGCGCGTCGCCATGTCGTCGGTCTGCGAGGCATGGGTGATCAGGTGCAGCCCGTCGCGCAGCCATTTGATCGCGGCCCCGGCGACGAAAATCGCACCTTCAAGGGCATAAACCGTCTTTCCGCCGATCCGATAGCCGATCGTGGTCAGCATCCGGTTCGCCGAGGTCACGGGCGCCTCGCCGGTATTCAGCAGCACGAAGCAGCCCGTGCCATAGGTCGCCTTGGCCATGCCGGGCGTAAAACAGGCCTGCCCGACCAGGGCCGCCTGCTGGTCGCCCGCCATGCCCGCCACCGGAATCGCACGGCCCAGGAGCGCCGGATCGGTCTCGCCATAGATCTCGCTATTGCCCCGCACCTCGGGCAGCAGGCTCCGGGGGATATTGAACAGGCGCAGCAGATCCTCATCCCAGCACTGGCGATGGATGTCGAACAGCAGCGTGCGCGAGGCATTGGTCACATCGGTGGCATGCACCCGCCCACCCGTCAGGCGCCACAGCAGGAAACTGTCGATCGTGCCGAAGGCCAGCCGCCCGGCCTCGGCATCCCGCCGGGCACCGGCCACATTGTCCAGGATCCAGGCCAGCTTGCTGGCCGAGAAATACGGGTCCAGCAGCAGCCCCGTCCGCTCGCGCACCAGCCCCTCGCATCCCTCCTGCCGCATGCGGGCGCAGAGCGGGGCGGTACGGCGATCCTGCCAGACGATGGCCCGGTGGACCGGCTTGCCGGTCTCGCGGTTCCACACCACGATCGTCTCGCGCTGGTTGGTAATGCCGATCGCCGCCACGCTGTCCCCGGCGCCGCTCTGCTCCAGCGCATCGCGCGCGGTCGACACTACGTCACGCCAGATTTCCTCCGCATCATGCTCGACCCAGCCATGGTCGGGATAATGCTGCGCGAATTCGGCGCGCGCCGTCGCCAGGGGCCGCGCGTCATGGTCGAAGACGATGCTGCGGGTCGAGGTCGTGCCCTGGTCGATCGCCAGGATGGTGTTCTTCTTGCTCATGGTCGTTCCTCCCGAGTCTCCGCTCGATGTCAGGGCTTGCCGGCAACGTGGGCGTCGGTCACATGGGCGTCGGCCAGGGGGCCGACCTCCGACGTCACCCGGTCACGCAGGCGCGGCATATAGGGACGCACCAGGTACTGATAGGCCCCGGCACCGATCACGCCGCCCGCCAGCGGCCCGACGATGGGCACCCACCAGTAATGGCCCGGCGACGGCAGCGCGGACGGCCCCCAGCCCGCGAAATAACAGAACAGGCGCGGCCCGAAATCGCGCGCCGGATTGATCGCCCAGGCCTCCAGATAGCCCGCGCACCCGCCGATCGCCGCCACCAGCAGCCCGATGATCAACGCGCCGGAATTCGCCTGCGGCGCCTGGGTATTGTACTCGCACGTCACGGCGAAGATCCCGAACAGCAGTACCGCCGTCAGGATGGTCTCATCCATCAGGGCATGGAGCGGCGTGATGAAGTCGCCCGGATGGGTAAAGAACACCCCGGCCGCCCCACCGTCATGCAGGCGGTCCAGATGATGTGCCAGATTGAAATGATCGATCACCGGCGCATAGAGGGCATAGACGATGGCCGCCCCCGCCATGCCGCCCAGCACCTGGACAGCGACATAGGGCACCACCTTGCGCCAGGAAAAACCGCGAAACAGCGCAAGCGCCAGCGTGACGGCGGGATTGGCATGGGTGCCCGAAACCGCGCCCGTGACATAGATGGCAATGGTGACTCCCAACCCCCAGACGATGCACACGCCCCAATAGGCGTTGCGATAGGGGCTGGGATCGTACAGCGAATACATCGCGGCCACCGAATCACCGATCAGGATGATGATGAAGACGGCGATGAATTCGGAGATCAGTTCTCCGACAAACTGCCTGTTCCTGTCCATGGTCCCGTTTCTTCTCGTTATTGATTTTCGGGTTATTGCTCTTGGGGTCTCTGAACCCGCCGCCATGCCCTACCGGGCAGCCGGTCCTAGCCCGCCATGGCGGGCCGGATGTCGGGCACATTCTCGCGCCGGGCCTCCAGATAGCGTTCCAGCCGCGCCCTGCCCGCCTGGTCGATATGCAGCCCAAGGCGCGAACGGCGCCACAGGATATCGTCGGCAGTCACGGCCCATTCCCGCGCGATCAGATATTCGACCTCTCGCGCCGTCAGGCCGCCG
Source organism: Gluconacetobacter tumulicola (assembly GCF_014174215.1). Classification (GTDB taxonomy): domain Bacteria; phylum Pseudomonadota; class Alphaproteobacteria; order Acetobacterales; family Acetobacteraceae; genus Gluconacetobacter; species Gluconacetobacter tumulicola. Next base: position 160,532 of record NZ_JABEQL010000003.1, read on the forward strand.
CCGAAATCCTCGCCCAGATCGGACCGGCGCTGCGCCTTCCCCACGATCTCCCAGGCCAGCGTGCCGTAACTGCGAACCAGCCGCCACGCCTCATCGGCCGAGAGAAACGGCACGTCGGCACGCAGCCGCGCCAACGCGGCATCGAACCCGCCCGGCCCCAGGTCGCCGCCCGGCAATGGCCGGCTGGCGGTCCATCCCTGCCCGCCCAGAACCGGCAGGCTGGGCGCCAGCTTCTCCAGCGCATGCTCGGCCAGGCGGCGATAGGTCGTGATCTTGCCGCCGAAGATCGACAGCAGCACGCCTTCCCCCGGCGGCCCGTCGACATCCAGCACATAATCGCGCGTCACCGCCGAGGCATTCTGCGCCGCATCGTCATAGAGCGGCCGCACCCCGGCATAGGACCACACGACATCCTCGGGCGTGACCGGATTGCGGAAATACCGGTTCACGCTCTCGCACAGATAACGCACCTCGTCATCGGTAATCCGGACCTCGCCCGGATCGGCGGCCCACGGAATGTCGGTGGTACCGATCAGCGTGAAATCCCGCTCGTACGGGATCGCGAACACGATCCTCTTATCGGGATTCTGGAAAATATAGGCCTGTTCGCCTTCGAACTGCCGTGGCACCACGATATGGCTGCCCTTGACCAGCCGGACCTGCTTGGAGGTCCCGATCGCCAGCCTGTCGCGCAGCACGCGCTCCACCCACGGCCCGGCGGCATTCACCAGCCCGCGCGCCCGCACGACCCGCTGCCCGGCCGCATCCTCGATCGTCGCTTCCCACACACCATCGACCCGACGGGCACCAATCAAGGCGGTGCGGGTCCGGATATCGGCCCCCTTCGCCCGCGCATCCATGGCGTTCAGCACCACCAGCCGGCTGTCCAGTACCCGCCCGTCGGAATAGATGAAGCCACGCCGATAGTCCGGCCGCAGCGGCTTGCCGACCGGGTCCCGGTCCAGCCGCACTCCGCGCGAGCGCGGCAGCGTCATCCGCCCGCCCAGATGATCGTACAGGAACAACCCCATCCGCAGCATCCAGGCCGGCCGCACCAGCCTGGAATGTGGCAGCACGAACGAGAGCGGCCAGATGATATGCGGCGCGATCGCCAGCAGCCGCTCGCGCTCGATCAGCGCCTCGCGCACCAGGCGGAATTCGTAATATTCCAGATACCGCAACCCGCCATGGATCAGCTTGGTGCTGGCGGACGAGGTATGGGACGCCAGATCATGCTGCTCCACCAGCAGCACCGACGCCCCTCGTCCGGTGGCATCCCGCGCGATACCGACGCCGTTGATACCGCCACCGACAATCAGCAGGTCATAGGGTTCCCGCGCGGCATTCGCCCCGCGTGATGGATCGGACAGCATGACTCGTTCCTCCTGAACGATGTTCGTAAACGAACATAAAAGGAAGAATCAACGCAAAACGAAGCATCGAAGCGCGGTTACGAACTCTTGATGCCCGGCAGGCGCGTTGCCCTTGACCCACCAAAGGGCGGTCGCCTTTGGAAATCCATTCGGTACCAAATGATTGGAGCGCGGAGCTTCAGGCTCTGCCGGGTCTCAGCCGGAATTGGCCGAGGCTTCTTCAGCCGGAACGGCCCGCCTTATGCGTCACTCTCAAGGCGCGTTGATATAAGACCCGGCCGCCATGTTCGTTTTAGAACATAGCGGACATTTACGCGCCGACACCCGCGATATGCAGGGCGACCTGATGCTGCTCCAGCACCGCACGTACCGATGGCGGCGGCGGCCGATCCGTGAACAGCGCCTGCACCTCGGACAGATGCCCCACCCGCCCCATCGGCCGCCGCCCGAACTTGGTGTGATCGGCCAGCAGGAACACGGTGCGCGCATTACGCATGATGGCCCGCGCCAGATCGATCTCATCGAGGTCGAAATCCAGCAACGTGCCGTCTTCCTCGATACCGCTGATCCCGATCACCCCGAAATCGGCCCGATACTGGTCGATCATCGCGGTCGCGGTCGGGCCCGTGATGCCCCCGTCATGCGAACGCACCGTCCCCCCCGCCACCACAACGCGAAAACTGGATTCCGGCGCCAGGGTCGAGGCCACATGCAGATTGTTGGTAATGACCCGCAGCCCCTGATGATGCCGCAGGGCGCGGGCGAAGGCCTCGGTCGTCGTACCGATATTGATGAACAGCGACGAATGGTCCGGAATTTCCCGGGCCGCGATCTGGCCGATCGCCTCCTTCTCCCGCCGGTTGAGGATCTGCCGCTCGGCATAGGCAATGTTCTCGATCGACGAGACCAGCCCCGCCCCGCCATGATGCCGGGCCAACTGCCCGATGCTGGCCAGATGGTTCACGTCGCGGCGGATCGTCTGCACCGCCACACGCAGGCGCTGCGCCAGTTCCTCGTTCGCCACATAGCCACGCGCGCGCACCAGCGACAGGATCTCGCGATAGCGTTCCTCGGTCGGCACCCCGGCCATGGAATCAGCCCGCCTCGGCCAGAACCTGCAGCACGGCGTCGCCGTAGCGGTCCAGCTTCGACGCCCCCACACCCTTGATCCGCCCCAGTTCGTCCAGCGTCGCCGGACGTTCGATCGCGATGTCATGCAACACCGCGTCATGGAAGATCACATAGGGCGGAATTTCCTGTTCCCGCGCCTCCCCCAGCCGCCAGGCACGCAACGCCGCAAACGGGCCCTCGGCCTCCGGCGGCAGGACAATTGCCGGCCGGGCGGTGCCGGCGGGTTTCGCACCGCGCGTCGTCTTCAGTTCCTCAACCGGATCGTCGCGCAGCAGCACCTTTTCCTCGCCCCGCAGGATCGGGCGGGCCAGCGGCTCGTTCAGCGCCAGCGCATTGTAATCGCCGGTCACCCGAATGGCCCCGCGCGCGATCAACTGCCGGATCACCCCGCGCCAGAACTGCTCCGGCCTGTCCTTGCCGATCCCGAACACGCTCAACCGGTCATGGCTGTAGCGCGCCCCCATTTCGTTCACCTTGCCGCGCAGCACCGCCGCCACATGCACGGCGCCGAATTTCTGGCCAATGCGATAGATCGTCGACAGGACCTTCTGCGCCTCGACGGTACCGTCGAACGAGGCGACCGGATTGCGGCAATTGTCGCAATGCCCGCACGGCGTGGCCAGCGTCTCGCCGAAACAGCCCAGCAGCGCCTGCGTGCGACACCCCGTGGTCTCGGTCAGGGTGATCATCGCCTCCAGCCGGGCGCTCATGATCCGCTTCTGCGCCTCGGGCGCGGCCGATTGCTCCAGCCAGTGCCGCGCCCGCGCGATATCGTCACCGCCATAGAGCAGGACGGTCTCCGATTTCTCGCCATCACGGCCGGCGCGGCCAATCTGCTGGTAATAGGCTTCGGGCGACGAGGGCATGTCCAGATGCACCACCGTCCGCACGTCCGGTCGGTCGATCCCCATCCCGAACGCCACGGTCGCGACGATCACCACCGGCTCGCCGGAGCGGAAACGGGCCAGGGCCGCGCGCTTCTCGATCGGCGACAATCCGGCATGGAACGGCAACGCCGGCCAGTCACGCTCGGCGAGCGACTTCGCCACCCGCTCGGTCTTGTTGCGGCTGCCGCAATAGACAATCGCCGCCTCGCCCGCATGCCGCCCCAGCACTTCGAGCACCTGCCGCAGCTCCGACGTCTTCGCCCGCACGGCGATATCGAGGTTCGGCCGATGGAAGCTGGCGCGCAGCACCAGCGCCTCGGGCATCGCCAGCGCGCCCAGGATGTCGGTCTGGGTGCGCGGATCGGCGGTGGCCGTCAGCGCAATGCGCGGCACACCGGGAAAATGCTCGGGCAGGCTGGCCAGCGCCCGATATTCGGGCCGGAATTCATGCCCCCAGGCCGAAATGCAATGCGCCTCGTCAATCGCAATCACCGAGATCGTCAGCCGCGACAGCCGATCCAGCGTGCCGGGCGACAGCAGCCGCTCGGGCGAGACATACAGGATATCCAGTCGGCCGGCGGCCAGGTCCGACCGCACCCGCGCCGCGTCATCGGGCTCCAGTTCCGAATGCAGCGCCCCGGCATTCACCCCGACCTGCCGCAGCGCCGCCACCTGGTCGTCCATCAGCGCGATCAGCGGCGAAATCACCAGCCCGGTGCCCGGACGCGCCAGGGCCGGCACCTGGTAGCAGATGCTCTTGCCGCCGCCGGTCGGCATCAGCACCAGGCAATCGCGCCCGGCCATCACCGCATCCACCGCCTCTTCCTGCAGGCCGCGGAAATCCGGGAATCCGAACACGCGCGACAGGATCGCCCGGGGCGTATCCTCCGCCTCGACACCCGTCATGCCGGCAAGGGGCGACCTCATCATGCGGTCCGCAACCGGGGCGTCAGGGTGCTGCAATCTCAATCTCGACCCGGCGCGACCCGACAGCGCCGTCCTCGTTCGCGGGCGCACGCGGCCGCTGCCGGATACGGTCGGCCTTCACCCCGTCAGCCACCAATTGTCCCGAGACCTTCTTCACCCGATCGATGGCCAGCAGGGCATCGGCCGACAGGTCGCCATGCGCCGAGGCATACCCCTCGACCGTCACGACCGAGAGCGGATATTGCCCGGCCTGCTCCGCCGCATGCTGCACCACCCACAGGGCCGGGTCTTCCAGCGCCGTGGAATCGCGCGTGAAGAACACAACATATTTCCGCGACGGACCGTCGGCGCATCCCGCCAGCAGGCACAACCCCAGGACCAGAGAGAGGCGACGCATCGGCAGATCCCCTTGCTTGAACGGCTTACGGATGAATCCGCCGCTAACAATGCGGGAAAGTCAGCGACATATGGACAGGGGACCTTGGTGCCTCCTCCCCACCCCCACGTCAACAGTTTCTGCCCGGAAACGGGGTTCTGGTGGCGATCCGACGCGCGTTTCCTGTGCGCCGGTGCTCACGGCCATCAAGGCCGCTCCGCTCCGGTGCTCGGAAACACACGACGGCCGTGCCGCTGCGCGGCACTCTCGCTCACCAGAACCCCGTTTCCGGGCAGAAACCCGTGCGCCCCTTGGAAGACATTTGCGTCGGCGATCCGACGCACGTTTCCTGTGCGCCGGTGCTCACGGCCATCAAGGCCGCTCCGCTCCGATGCTCGGAAACACACGACGGCCGTGCCGCTGCGCGGCACTCTCGTTCACCAGAACCCCGTTTCCGGGCAGAAACCCATGCGCCCCTTGGAAGACATTTGCGTCGGCGATCCGACGCGCGTTTCCTGTGCGCCGGTGCTCACGGCCATCAAGGCCGCTCCGCTCCGATGCTCGGAAACACACGCCGGGCGCGGCCCGTTCCGGACCGCTCTCGCTCACCAGCACACCTTTCCGGGCAGAAACCCGTGCGCCCCTTGGAAAACATTTGCATCGGCAATCCGACGCCGTTTTCTGCGCTTCGCGGCAGACGGCCATCAAGGCCGCTCCGCTTCGATGCTCGGAAACACACGACGGGCGTGCCGCTGCGCGGCACTCTCGCTCACCAGAACCCCATTTCCGGGCAGAAACCCGTGCGCCCCCTGTTCGATATTAGCGAGCCGCCCGCTTCAAACAGCGGCGGCGACTGCCTTTCCGTCCGACAGGCGCCAGACGCGGTCCAGTTTTTCCACCCCGACCAACCGATGCGCGATCAGGATCACCGTGCGGCCGGCCGTCACGTCATAGAGCGTGGTCAGGAATTCGCGTTCGGTCTCGGCATCCAGCCCGGTCGCCGGCTCGTCCAGAATCAGGATCGGCGCGTCGGACAGCAGGGTCCGCGCCAGCGCGATCCGCCGCCCCTGGCCACCCGAGAGCGACGCCCCGCCCTCGCCCAGCCAGGCATCCAGCCCCTCGGGCAGCGCGCGGACCACATCGCCCACCTGGGCACGATCCAGCGCCGTCCACAGGTCGGCCTCCGTCGCATCGGGCCGACCCAACAACAGATTAGCGCGGATCGTATCGGCAAACAGATGCGTGGCCTGAGACAGCCACGCCATCCGCTGGCGCACCGAACCACTCTCCAGCGTCGCCAGCTCCTCGCCCCCCAGCATGATCCGCCCCGATGACGGCGACGCCACCTTCAGCAGCAGCGCCGCGAGCGAGGATTTGCCAATCCCCGACGGCCCCAGGATCGCAACCCGCGCTCCCTGCCGGATCTCCAGGTTCAATCCGTCGAATACGGCAGCCCGATCCGCCTGCCAGCGGAACGAGACCTGCTCGAAGCGGATATCGGTACCGGCCGGGGCCGGCCGCGTACCCACGCTGACCGCCGGCCCGTCGCTCTCACCAACAGCAACCACCCGCGCCGCCGCACGGCTGATCCCACCGGCCAGCGCCCCGGCCCGCGTCAGGCCACCGGCACTCTCGAACCCCGCGATCACAAGAAACAGCAGCCCCACCCCACGCGCCGCCGGGATCGACCCCAGCCCGACACCCAGGATCGCGGCCAGCACCGCCAGCACCGCCGCCTGACCGCACAGATAGGACACCCCGCCCATCACCGCCAGTAACCGCGCCTGCCGCGCCTGCCCCCGCAGCAACGCGGCATCGCGCGCCCGCGCATGCGCCAACATGCGTCCTTCAGCCCCAAAGGCCCGGATCTCGCGCAGCCCGGTGACCAGATCCAGCACGCCGATCCGCAGATCGGCCAGACGATGCGTCAGGATCGCCGCCTCGCGCCGCCCCATCAGCGCCGCCGCCAGCGGCAGCACAAAGGCGCCGACCACGAACAACCCGCCAACGATCACCGCCAGCACCGGGTCGACCGGCAGAACCGTCAGCACCAGAAACGGCAGGACCAGACACGCCCCAGCCAGCGGAACCATGATCCGCAGATACAGCCCGTCCAGCGCCTCGACATCCGACACCAGGCGCGACAGCAGGTCGCCCGCGCGGCGGAAGCCCAGCCCGGCCGCCGCCCCACCGGCAAGGCGGCGAAAGAACCAGACGCGGATATCGGCCAGCGCCCGGAACATCGCATCATGCGTGACCAGGCGCTCGACATAGCGCAGCACCACGCGCGCCACACCCGATGCCCGCAGCAGCACCAGCCCCACCACCGCGCCGCCGAAGGCCAGCCCGGCCATGCGCGCGCCGGCCCCACCCATCAGCACCAGCCCGGCCAGCAACGCCAGCAGCGACAATACGGCACCCGCAGCCAGTCGCGGCGCGCGGCGCTTCCACAACCCCATAATGCGCAGCACCGGCGCCAGGCCGTCACGATCCTCGGCCGCCCGGCCGGACAGGGATCTGTCAGACATGGGCATGCCCCTCCTCGACAGGCGCCATCAGGCCGGCGCCCGGCTGCGAACAGCGTATTCTTCCCAGATCGAGGCACGGGCCGGCAAACGCCCGCACCCCCGCCGCATGGCTGGACAGGATCACCGTCCGCCCCCGCGCCAGAATACGCAGGCTGGCGAAGATCTCGCTCTCGGTCTCCGGGTCCAGATGCGCCGTCGGCTCATCCAGCAGCAGCAGCGGCGCATCCTTCAGATAAGCCCGCGCAATCGCCACCCGCTGCGCCTGCCCACCCGACAGGCCGAACCCGCCTTCGCCGATCGGCGTATCCAGCCCCTCGGGCAGATCCGCGGCAAAGCGGTCGACCGCTGCCGCGCGCAGGGCCGCGCGCAATGTATCCTCGTCGGCATCGGGCCGGGCGAACAGAATATTCTCGCGCAGCGTGCCGGCAAACAGCACCGGTTTCTGCCCGATCCACGACATCAGCCCCGATTGGGCCGCCGGCGCCATGGTGGCCAGGTCCACGCCGCCAACCAGCACGCGGCCGCTATCCGGCACGATAAAGCCCAGCAGCATCTCGATGATCGTCGATTTGCCGGCGCCGGAAGGCCCCACCAGCGTCAGGATCTCCCCCGCCGGAACGGTGAAGCTCAGCTCTTCGAAGACCGGCCCGCGCGCGGCATCCCACGCGAAGGTGACGTTCTCGAAAGCCACCGATACCCCGCCCTCCGAGAGGACAGGCACCGCACCCCGTGCCGTAGCGGCCGATACCGTCCCGTCCGGCAGGTCCCCCATCGCCGACGCGGCACCGGACGCATGGGCGCGATCCTGATAGGCCAGGGCCAGCGCGCGCAGGGGGGCGAAGAATTCTGGCACCAGCAGCAGCACGAACAGGCTGCGCGCCACCGCATCGGCCAGCGCGGCCGACGCGCCGCCATGCCGCAGAACCTGCACCATCCCGCCGTCACGCACCACGATCAGCACCAGCGCCACCACCATCGCGCAATCGATCGACGCCGAGGACAGAAACGCCACCCGCAGCACCTTCATGGTTCGCCGGCGCAGTTCGTCGGCGGCATCGGCCAGCCGCTTTGCCTCGTCATCGGCCCGGTTCAGCAGGACGATGGTGGCAATTCCGCGCACCCGATCGAGGAACCGGGCCTGCAACCGGGTCATGGCCAGAAACTGGTTGCGCGACGCCACGGCGGCGCCGATGCCGAAGACGGCCTGCCCCACCGGCACGGCCAGGCCGCACACGATCATGATCAGCCCCGCCCTCGGCTGCACCAGCGCGGCCAGCGCCGCGATCAGCCCCGGAACCGCGATCCACAGAACCGAGGCCGGAATCCAGCGCGCGAAGAACCCGTCCAGGGCCTCGATCCGGTCGACGGCCAGCGCCGTCAGTTCCGCGCTGTGCCGACGCCGCAACAGCGCCGGCCCGCCCCGCAGGATGGCTCCCAGTACCTCGTCGCGCAGCCGCGCGCGGGCACCACGCCCGGCCCGGGCCGCCGAAACGTCACCCAGGGCCAGCAGCAGGGCGCGCAGCAAGGCCAGCCCCGCCAGGGCGGCCAGCAACTGGCCGGCACCGGGCCATACGGCCGTACCGGGCCCGACCAACCCCCGCGCGAGGATGGAGGCCACACACCATGCCTGGCCGACGGCCACCAGCCCTGCCAGCATGCCGCAGGCCATGACGGGCATCGCCTGCCTTCGTCCCAGGCGCGACTGCGCCCGTGTCCAGGCACGCATCACCATTTTGTCACCGCTCATGACCGCGACCTATAATCGAAGCGCCCGGCCAGGGACACCCATTCCAGATCGTGAATCGCCCCGCCATCCGGCCACCCGCCATGCGGATTCAGCGGACGAGATCGCCCGTCTCTTCCGCTTTCAGAGGAAACAGAAGGATATAGCGCGTCCCGTCCTCCTCGATGATCTTCAGGCTCCCACCCAATTGCCGCGCGAAACCGCGGATCAGCTGCATGCCGATCCCGCTTCGCTCCTCGCCCGACAGCCGGTATCCGCCGGCCAGCCCGATCCCGTCATCAGCAATGTCCAGCCGCGCCTGGCTGGGCTCCACCCGCTCCAGCCTGACGGAAATGGTGCCGCGCCGCCCGTCGGCAAAGGCATGCTTGATGGCATTGCTGACAATCTCGGTGATGATCAGCGCCAGCGGCACCGCCTGGTCGGGCTCCAGCTCCAGGGTCGCCGCATGGACCGAAAGGTCGAGGCGCCCGCCGCCCGCATGCCCCGCCGCCTGCATGATCTGGCTGCACAGTTCGGTGACGAAATGCTCCATGTTCATGCTGAACAGTTCGCCTTCGGCGTACAGGTAACGATGCAGGGTCGCCAGCGCCCGCACCCGGTCGCGGGCCTGCGCGAATTCCTCGCGCGCCTCGGTCTGGCGGATGCGGTTGGCCTGCAGGTTCAGAAGCGAGGCGACGATCTGCAGGTTGTTCTTGACCCTGTGATGCATCTCCTTCAGCAGCAGCTCCTGCCTCACCGCCGCGCGCGCCAGGCGCCGTTCGTCGCGGGCCAGGCTGCGGGTCGCCTGCGTGAAGGCCCGCGCCAGCTGGCGGATCTCGACCGGCACCACCCAGTTCGAACGCGCATTGAACACGCCGTCACCCGCCTGCCACCGCTCGACCGAATCGGTCAGCCGGCGCAAGGGCGCGATCAGCAGCGCATTGGCGCTCTGCGTCACCATGATCAGGCAGAGCCCCAGCAGGCTGACGATGATGAACAGCCAGATCACGAACATGACCAGCGCCTGGGTTTCGGCCGGGTTGCGGCGGGTCATCGTCAGGGCCGCGACACCGCCTTCGATCGGGCCATACGCGAATGCGGCATCCCCGACGCTCAGGGTCTGCCGGGTATCGCGCTGTACGGACGTCATGCCTCCAAGCCAGCGCACGACATCCGGCGGCGGCGGCCCCGGAGAGGCGCAATCGTCGCACAAGGGAGAAAGCGTGCGGTCGCGACCGATGATCCACGCATCGATCGCTCCGTTCTTCTGCATGAAATCCAGCCGCGGATCGCCGATCTGCAAATGATGCCGGCTCCAGACCACAGGCATGACAGCGGTCAGGAAGCCGGATCGCACCGTCCCCAATGAATCGGCGATCGGCGTGGAAAGCGTGACCCGTATATAGGAATGCCGGACCGTATCTGGCGACGGGATATCCAGCTGCACCACCCGCACATCCCCGCTGAAGCGCGGCAGGTCCTCATATGGCACCTGGTCGGGCAGAGGCAGCGGCGTGTCGCCATTGACCGCCAGCAGCACGCGCCCCTCATCATCCAGCAACGCCAGCCGATAGAATTCCCCGGTCAGCGAGCGGGCCATCTGCAGGGTCCGCACAAACCCATTCTCGTCCAGCGACATGCGACTGACGGAAGACAGCAGGGCGCCGATGTGATCGACATCGTGGCGCACCTCCAGATCGATCCGGCTGATGGCCATGTCCGCCCGGAAAGCCGGCGCCTGAAGCGTATGACGATAGCTGTTCCATGCCTGAAAGCCGGCGATAATCGCCATCGGGCCGGCCGCGCAGAAGATGATCGCGATCATCCGCGCGCTCACCGTCCCGAACAGCTGCAGAAACCATCCGCTATAGGGCACGCCCCACCCCGGCTGCCTCCGCTCGCCACCCTTGTCCATCTAGCCCCTGGTCTTGCGGTCTTCCTCGATCAGGCGCAACAGCTCCTCGGGAAGAGGTTCGGAAGCGACTTCATCGAAAAGCGCATGCAGCCCGCGCTTGAGCCATAGCTCGAACGGATCGTCTCGCTGGGTGGTCTTGCTGGCTTTCGACGGCCGCGTCGGACGGGAATCCTTGCGGGACGTCATCGGTGATCCCTGAGATCCACTAATACCCCGCCAACCCTCTGAAACCTGCATCCCGATCGTGTCGATGTCGGCGGACAGTAAAACAGCCCGCGACCTACCGTCCAGCCGTCCGACTCAGGATTTAACCATCAGGCAAGCGAAGGGTTGCGGGGGCGTGAATCAGGGATGTGTCGCTTCAGCCTCGCGTGTCCCCATCCGCGCGCCCAGCAGGCCACGCATGCGGGCCACCCGCGCCCTGATCTGCGGCGATTCCTGGTCCTCCCCGATCATCCAGCTTTCCAGCTGGCGGCGGGCACGGAAGACCCGGCTCTTGGCCGTGCCGACCGCGCAGCCGGTCGCCTCGGCCAGATGCTCGTAGCTCATGCCGTGCAGGACCACCATGATCAGGGCCTCGCGCTGGTCTTCGGGCAGGCGGTCCAGTGCCATCGCAAGGTCCTTCAGCGCCAGCCGGTCCTCATGCGGGGCCGTGGTCGCCAGCACCGACGCGGGAATATCCTCGATATCGGTGGTCTCCCGCCGCTTGCGCAGGTCGGAAATGAAGCGGTTACGGAGGATGCGGTGCATCCAGGCAGAAAAATTGGTCCCGGGGATGAAACTGTCCTGGGCGGCCAGCGCATTGCACACGGCATCCTGCACCAGGTCTTCAGCCATCGTTCGGTTCCGTGTCAGGGCAAGCGCCTGAACGCGCAGACGCGGGAGGATCGCGATGACCTGGTCATGGAAATTGTTCGCCATTGTTCTGTTCCTCGCTTGCCGAAACTTGCATCAGTGTAATGGCTGGCTTGTGTTTTAATCATGACGAAAGCGTGAAGAGCGTTTAGAAAACCCAAATCTACCGTGAAAATCCCGTCGTGACCCCAATCCGATACTTTGAAACCAGCATCCGCCGCCGTTTATGCACATATCCTGCCGATCGCCACCCGCGGGCGGGCGAAGCGTTCCATCCGCCGTCCGGATGTCGCGACAGCGACACGATCGTCCGGCGAAGGGCGAGCCTACTCCCTGGTTCCTCTTGCGGACAATTTTAACGCTGTCATGATCAACAATGTAACGTGTTTCTTGTTAACGTAACGTGTTCCTTGCGGAGTTGACCGTTCAATGCCCCTCTCGCGGCGGCAGGATCTGATCCGGGCCCTTCCCTATGCCAGGCGATATGCCCGTGCCCTGACCGGCAGTCAGCCACGCGGCGATCTCCTGGTGGCCGAAAGCCTGCGGGGCCTGGCCGTGGCGGAAGCCGGGCCATTGCCGGCACGGCAATGCCTGTACCAGTGGATCTCGCGGCAGTTCAGGCCCGCACCGGCCTCGGAGGCCGAAGCCCTGAACATTCTGGAGCGCAAGCTCCTGCTTCTGACATCGCTGGAAGAACTCACGATCGCCGACGCCGCGCGGGTCCTGGACCTGGGCGAGGCCGAAGCCGCCGAAATCCTCGCCCGCGCCCATGCCGGCCTGCGCAAGGTCGCCCAGACCTCCATCCTGATCATCGAGGATGAGCCGATCATCGCGATGGATATCGAGGACCTGGTCCGCTGGTGCGGCCATCAGGTCGCCGGCGTGGCCGCGACCGAGGCCGACGCGATCGAACTGGCCCGCCAGACCAAGCCGGGCCTGATCCTCGCGGACATCAATCTGGGCACGGGCGGCGACGGCGCGAACGCCGTGGCCAGCATCCTGCGCCATCACATGGCACCGGTCATCTTCGTCACCGCCTACCCCGAACGCCTGCTGACGGGCGAGGCCATCGAACCCGCCTTCGTCGTCACCAAACCGTTCGAGCCGATGACCCTCGCCATCGCGACCTACCAGGCAGTCACCGGCGGCCTCCAAAACCTGCCTTGAGAGCCGGTCTGGCGGCGGTCCGACGCGCGCTCCCTGCGCGCCGGTGCTCACGGCCATCAAGGCCGCTCCGCGCCGAGGCTCGGGAGACGCACGCCGACGGCGGCCCTTTGGGCCGCTCCCGCTCGCCAGACCGGCTCTCAAGGCAGGTTTTCTCCTTAACAGGGATTTGGCCTTTCCCCTTGCGTGCCGCCCTTGCCATGGTCCAGAACCCGGTCATGTCGCCTCCTCTCCTTCTTCTTCAGGACATCACCCTGACCCTCGGCGGCGCTCCGCTGCTCAACGGCGCCGGTTTCGGCGTCTCGGCCGGCGAACGGATCTGCCTCGTCGGGCGCAATGGCAGCGGGAAATCCACCCTGTTGCGCATCGCGGCCGGCGAACTGGCGGCCGATGACGGCACACGATTCCTCCAGCCCGGTACCACCGTCCGATACCTGCTTCAGGAGCCCGACCTGTCGGGCTTTGCCACGACACTGGATTACGTCCGCTCCGGCATACCCGCCGACGGGCCCGATTACCGCGCTGCCCTGCTGCTGGGTGAACTGGGCCTGACGGGCGAAGAGAATCCGGCCAACCTTTCGGGGGGCGAGGCCCGCCGCTGCGCCCTGGCCTGGGCCCTGGCGCCCGAACCCGACCTGCTGTTGCTGGACGAGCCCACCAACCATCTCGACATGCCGACCATCGAGTGGCTGGAACGCGAATTGCTGTCCCTGTCCTCGGCCATGGTCATCATCAGCCATGACCGCCGCCTGCTGGAAACCCTGTCCCGCAGCGTCGTCTGGCTGGATCGCGGCGTCACGCGGCGCCTGGACCAGGGCTTCGCCCGCTTCGAATCCTGGCGTGAAGAAATCCTGGAACAGGAAGAACGCGACGCCCACAAGCTGGACCGCCAGATCGCGCGCGAAGAAGACTGGATGCGCTACGGCGTCACCGCCCGGCGCAAGCGCAACGTGCGCCGCGTGGGCGAACTCGCCGCCCTCCGCCAGGCACGGCGCGAGGCGGTGCGCGCCCCCGGCGGCGTGAAGATGCTGGCCAACGAAGACGGATTGTCCGGCAAGCTCGTCGCCGTGGCCGAGGATGTGCGCAAGGCCTACGGCCCCCGCACGGTCATCGACGGGCTGGATTTGCGCGTGCTGCGCGGCGACCGGCTGGGCATCGTCGGCGCCAACGGCGCGGGCAAGAGTACCCTCCTGCGACTGCTGACGGGTCAGGACCAGCCCGATTCGGGCGAAATCCGCATCGGCACCGCCCTGTCGGTCGTCACCCTCGACCAGCAGCGCCGCACGCTCGACCCCACCCGCACGCTGGCCGATACGCTGACCGGCGGCGGCGGCGACATGGTCCAGGTCGGCAGCGAGAAGCGCCACGTCATCGGCTACATGAAGGATTTCCTCTTCCGCCCGGAACAGGCCCGCACCCCGGTCAGCGCCCTGTCGGGCGGCGAACGCGGACGGCTGATGCTGGCCTGCGCCCTCGCCCGCCCCTCCAACCTGCTGGTGCTGGACGAACCGACCAACGACCTGGATCTGGAAACCCTCGACCTGCTGCAGGAGATGCTGGACGCCTATGCCGGTACCGTGCTGCTCGTCAGCCACGATCGCGATTTCCTCGACCGGGTGGCCACGTCGGTGCTGCTGGCAGAGGGCGCCGGACGATGGGTTGAATATGCCGGCGGCTATAGCGACATGCTCGCCCAGCGCGGGGGCATCGCCCCGGCGGGCCGGGGCGACCGGCGCGCCGACGCCGCCACGCCTTCGGCGCCACAGAAACGGGCGGAAAAGGGCCCGGCGCGCAAACTGTCCTACAAGGACCAGCACGCGCTGGACCGCCTGCCCGGCCAGATCGCGACCCTGGAGGAGCAGATCGGCCAGTTGCGGACGATCCTGTCGGATGGCAGCCTCTACGCCCGCGATCCGGCTTCCTTCACCGCGACGACGGAAAAACTGGACCGCGCCGAGGCCGAACTGACAGCGGCCGAGGAACGTTGGCTGGAACTGGAAATGCTGCGCGAGTCGCTGGGTTCATCCTGACCCGGCCCGCGCGGCATGCACTCCGGCCGCACGGACAATACGACCGGCTGAAGGATAATTGACCATGCCTCTTTCCGCCGCCGCCCTCGCGCGCGAGGTCATCGCCCCGTGCCCCCGCAACACGCCGGCCCTGACACGCGCCGAGGCCGAAACCCTGCTGGCCCAGATCCCCAACTGGACCCTGTCACCGGACGCAACGATGCTGATGCGATCCTGCGTCCTGCCCGATTTCGCCAACGCCTATGCGCTGGTCGAACGCATCGCGGCCCTGGCGGAGGCCGCCGACCACCATCCGGACATCGCCTTCGGCTGGGGTTATGTGCGCCTCACGCTGCAAACCCACAGCATCGGCGGCCTGCACCGCAACGATTTCATCATGGCGGCCCGCATCGAGACCCTGCCCCACTAGAGCATTTCCACCGAACACAGGTTCGGTAGAAATGCTGTAGTTTATTGTTTTTACGAGCATCTTCACCTGTTCGAACGCACACGTTCAAACAGGATCTGCTCTGGCCACCCGTCAGCCGGGGCTGACCAGCCCCGACTTCTCCCACAGGGCCCGCACCGAAGCGATACCGTCCGTCACCGCCAGCGCCGCCGCCAGCGCGCGCCGGCCGGCCTGCGCATCCACCAGCACAGGCGCCCCATCCAGGCACGCGGCGGCGAAGGCCACATGCTCGGCAGCCAGCGTGTCATGGTCGTCCCAGCTCACGACCTCGCGGCGGAAGCCCCCGGTGCCGGGCAGCGTCAGCCCCTTCTTCCGGCCGATCATCGTCAGCTCGCGCTTCACGAAATCGGCCGAGAGATACCCTTCTTCCGAAAACAGGCGCATCCGCCGCTCCGTCTTCAGCGAGATCCGGCTGGCGGTGATGGTGGCCACGCACCCGTTCGCAAAACGGACACGGGCATTGGCAATGTCCTCATGCTGCGAACTCACCGCCGCCCCCAGCGCATCCACATCCACGATCTCGCTGTCCACGATCGCCAGCACCAGGTCCAGATCATGGATCATCAGGTCCAGGATCACCGACACATCGGTGCCGCGCGGCTTGAAGGGGGCGATGCGCGTCGCCTCGATATAAAGCGGGCGCGTGATCCGCGCCGCGATGGCATGGTGCTCGGCCGAATAGCGCAGCAGATGCCCCACCTGCAGCACTAGCCCCGTCTCCACGGCCAGCGCCGCCAGCCGGTCCGCCTGCTCCAGGGTCGAGGCGATCGGCTTCTCCACCAGCACATGCCGGCCGGCCCGCAGTGCGCGGTCGGCCAGCGCAAAATGATGTTCGGCCGGGGCCGCGATCACCACCGCCTCGCAACACTTCAGCAGCGCGTCCAGCGCCAGCGCCGGCGCACCGCCGGCCTCGGTCCCGACAGCGGCCGCCCGCGCCTGGTCCGGATCGTGGATGCCCACCAGGCACTCGCGCGGCGACGCCGCCACCTTCAGCGCATGGAACCGTCCGAAATGCCCGGCACCGATGACGCCCACGCGCAATTGCCGCGCCGCCTCACCCCGTCCCGCTCCGCCACCGAACAGCCCCGCCATCGCATCCTCTCCGCATCCAGGATGACGAAGGGTTAGAGCACCGGCGCCCCATGGGCCAGAGGCGCCAGCCGCACAGGACAGGTGCAAGGTCACATGTTCTCTTTTTGTTCTTGAAGGCACGACACCGGCCTGCCATCATGCCGCCTGCCCCACCGGGCGCATCACGCCGGAGCCCGCCATGTCCGACTCTTCCTCCATCCGCATCGGCCCCGGACAGCCGACCCGCGCCGCGCCGCGCACACTGGCGGGCGAATCGTCCAGCCTGGCCGGCATCCGCCACGGGCGCGGCGCCACCCTCTCACCGCCCGACCGCTTCGCCCGGCACCAATCCTCCCCGGTCGATGACGGATGGGACAGCCTGGCCGAGGACGAATCCGCTCCGCGCACCGAACTGACATTCGAGCCCGCGCGCACCATCATCACCCGTAACGAGAGTCCGGATCTCGGTTTCGATCGGTCGATCAACGCCTATCGCGGCTGCGAACATGGTTGCATCTATTGCTTCGCCCGCCCCACCCACGCCTGGATCGGCCTGTCGCCGGGGCTGGATTTCGAAACCCGCCTGACCTGCAAGCCCGACGCCGCCCGCCTGCTGGAGCGTGAATTGCGCTACCCCGCCTACCGGGTGCGCCCGATCGCGCTGGGCACCAATACCGACCCCTACCAGCCCGTGGAACGCCAGATGGGCCTCACCCGCGCCATCCTGACGGTGCTGGACCGGTTTTCTCACCCGGTCACCATCGTCACCAAATCGGCCGGCATCCTGCGCGACCTCGACGTGCTGAAGGCTATGGCGGCGCGCAATCTGGTGCGCGTCAGCCTGTCGGTGACGACGCTCGATACCGACCTGGCCCGCAGGATGGAACCGCGCGCCTCCACACCCGCCCGCAGGCTGGAGGCCATATCCGCCCTGGCCGCCGCCGGCATTCCCTCAGGCGTCCTGGCCGCGCCGATGATTCCGGCCCTGAACGATCATGAACTGGAAGCGATTCTCGCCGCCGCCGCCGGGGCCGGCGCGTGCGATGCCGGCTACGCCCTGCTGCGCCTGCCGCTGGAAGTCGCGCCACTGTTCGAGGACTGGCTGGCACGCCATTACCCCGATCGCGCGCACCACGTCCTGCAGCGCATCCGCGCGGTGCGCGGCGGCAAGCTGAACGATTCGGCCTTCGGCTGGCGCGGCCGTGGCCAGGGGGTGCATGCCGACCTGCTGGCCCAGCGTTTCACCCGCGCCCGCCGGGCGCTGGGCCTGACCCGTGGGCGTCCCCTGGACTGCACGCGCTTCGCCCCGCCACCGCCCCCTCCCGAGGCACAACTGTCACTGTTCTGACGAGTACGGGTGCGAAACGGAGGGATTCCGCATCACCAGTGCCCGCCAGCGGTTGCATCCCGCGCGCCGGCCCGGCATGTTCCCGCGTCGCCGGCCGTCCGGCGGCATCGACACGCGAACAGGGAGCCGGCTGGGCCGGGCGTAAGGAGCACCCTTTTCAGTCATGATGTATTACAGCCGGCTCAAATTGGCCTCGGTCGTCGCCGTTTGCCTTCTGGGAGTGCTGCTCTGCCTTCCCAATGCCCTGCGCCAGCCCGCGCCCACGGTTCCGTGGCGACAGATTCATCTGGGGCTCGACCTGCGGGGCGGCTCGTACCTGCTGATGCAGGTGGACATGAACAGCGTCACCGCCGACCGCCTGCGCACGCTGGCCGACGGCACCCGCCAGGCGCTGCTGGGCGCGAGCCTCGGCTATCGCGACATCGCGACCGACGCGCATGCCGGCACCGTGACTTTCACGCCGCGCACGCCGTCCGAAACTGACGCCGACCTCAAGACCCTGCGCGCCATGCCGATGGCGGTGGCCAATGAATTCGCGGTCGCCCAGCGGCCCGACGGCGCCATCGCCATCACGCTCTCGCCCGAGGCCATGCGCCTGCGCGCGACCGAGGCCGTCACCCAGTCGATCGAAATCGTCCGCCGCCGCATCGACGCGACCGGCGCGGTCGATCCCGAGATCACCCGCCAGGGTGACGACCGCATCGTGGTCGAACTGCCGGGCATCAGTGACCCGGAACGCGTCAAGCACCTGCTGGGCACCACGGCGAAGATGACCTTCCACATGGTGCAGGACAGCGCGCTCGGCGCCATGCCCGGCCCCGGCGTCAGCCTGCTGCCGATGATGAACGCGCCGGACCAGAAACTGCCGATCGCGGACCATGTCGATGTCGATGGCTCGGACCTGACCAACGCCTCCGCCGCCATCGACCAGCAGACCGGCGAATGGGCCGTCGATTTCACCTTCGATTCCGTGGGCGCGCGCGCCTTCGCCACGACCACGAAGGCCAATGTCGGCCGCCGCTTCGCCATCGTGCTTGACAACAAGGTGGTGCAGGCTCCGGTCATCCGCAGCGCCATCACCGGCGGCAACGGCCAGATCAGCGGCGGGTTCGACGCGCAATCGGCCACCGACCTCGCCCTGCTGCTGCGCGCCGGCGCCCTGCCCGCCCCGCTGTCGGTCATCGAACAGCGTTCCATCGGCCCGTCCCTGGGCGCTGATTCGATCCGCGCCGGCATGATCAGCCTGGGCGTCGGCTTCGGGCTGGTGATCGTCTTCATGGCCCTGTTCTATGGCCGGTTCGGCTGGTACGCGAACGTCTCCCTGCTGGCCAACCTGGTGCTGATGGTCGCCATCCTGTCGCTGTTCCAGGCCACGCTGACCCTGCCCGGCATGGCCGGCATGCTGCTGACCCTGGGCATGGCGGTCGATGCCAACATCCTGATCAACGAACGCATCCGCGAGGAAATCGCCCGCAACCGCACCCCCCTGGCCGCGATGCAGGCGGGCTTCGAGCGCGCGACCTCCACCATCCTGGACAGCAACGCGACCGCCCTGCTGGCGCATATCATGCTGTTCGCCTTCGGTACCGGCCCGGTGCAGAACTTCGCCCTGACGATCATGATCGGCATCGTCACGACGCTGTTCACCACGCTGCTGCTGTCGCGGATGCTGATGGTGCGCTGGTACGCGCGCACCCGTCCCACTGTCCTGCCGGTCTGAGGCGCCCTGCCCATGTTCTCTCGCCCCCTTCTGCGCTTCGTGCCCAACGGTACCCGGATCAATTTCATGCGCGGCCGGTTCATCGGCCTGGCCACGTCCGCCGTGCTGTCGATCGCGTCCATCATCCTGTTCCTCCATCCCGGCCTGACGCTGGGGCTGGATTTCCGCGGCGGCATCGTCGTCGAGGTCCGCACCCAGGGGCCAGCCGATTTCGGCCAGGTCCGCGCGGCCCTCGCGGCCCAGCATGTCGATGCCGCCGGCGTCCAGTCCTTCGGCGCCCCCGACGACGTGCTGATCCGCCTGGATGCGCCCCCCGCTGCCAGCGCCGATCACGAAGCCCGCACCCAGGCGCTGGTCGATTCGGTCCGCCACGCGGTCGCCACCCTGCCGGGCGCGCAGGTGCTGCGCGCCGATGCGGTCGGCGCCTCGGTCTCGGCCGAACTGTTCCGCGACGGCATGCTGGCGCTCGGCATCAGCCTGCTGATGATCCTGGGCTATATCTGGTTCCGCTTCGAATGGGAGTTCGCGGTCAGCGCCGTGATCACCCTCATCCTCGACCTGACCAAGGCCGTCGGCTTCCTGGTCGTGACGCATTTCGAGTTCGACCTGGTGATGGTCGCGGCCATCCTCACGATCCTGGGCTATTCCACCAACGACAAGGTGGTGGTCTACGACCGGGTGCGCGAGAATTTGCGCAAATACCGCACCATGCCGCTGGCCGAACTGATCGACCTGTCGATCAACGAAACGCTCAGCCGCACGCTGGGCACATCCATGACCGTGTTCCTGGCCGCCCTGCCGCTGGCCCTGTTCGGCGCCAGCCTGTCCAGCTTCGCATGGGTGATGCTGTTCGGGATCGTGGTCGGAACCTCGTCCTCGATCTTTATCGCGGCGCCGATTCTGCTGTTGCTGGGCGAGAAGCGCCTGCGACGGGACGCCCGGCCTCCCCGCTGACCGGCGACGGCCCCAGGCAGGCAGCGGTCGACCCGCTGTTTGCCTGCTGGACACAGGCCAGCATCGTCTCGATGGCCAACTGCACCCGGCGCTGGCCCTCCGCCGTCGGGTGCAGCAGGTTCCCGGCGGTCAATTGCCTTGCATAAAGCGCGCTGGCCACCAGGTCCCGCGCCTGGTCATGCATCAGCCGCCCATCCGACAACCGCCCCCGAACCATCCCCTGGGCGATGAAATAAGCGTCGACGCTCAGATACGCCTGCAACGGCAATGGCAATTGACTGACCGGCTGGATCGTCCCCGCCGGCACTTCGGCATGGCACCCCGCCAGCCCGATAAAGCCCGCCACCAGCAAGGCCATGGGCTTCCGCCGTCCGATCATGTTCCAGCTCTTCGTCATGGCCGAAGCCTAGAGCAGAATCGACCCCGATCAAAACCTCTCGTGCCGACCGGTGCGGATGGGCGGCATCCCTGTCAATTCCCGGCCGCACATACCGCGCCCGCACCCTCCCTGCCGCCCAATTCCTTGTGACCCGGCGGAACCCGCTGCATAGAAGATGGAGGCGCCTTGCCGGCTCGGCAACGGACATGTCCCGCGGCCCCAGGCAAGTCGGCACCTCCGCCTCCACCAGAAGCCAAGGATGAAATCCATGACCCAGCGTGTCGCCCTCGTGACCGGCGGAAGCCGTGGAATCGGCGCCGCCATCGCCGCAAAACTGGCTGAAGACGGTTTCGACGTCGCCGCGACCTATGCCAGCAACGCCACGGCTGCCACCCAGGTCGTGACCAAGGTCCAGGCCCTCGGTCGCCGCGCCGTGGCCATCCAGGCCGACGGCGCCACCACCGAAGGCAACGTCGCCGCCATCACCCAGACCGTGGCGGCACTCGGCCGGCTGGACGTCCTGGTGTGCAACGCCGGCATGTATCCCTACGGTCCGATCGGCGAGATGAGCGTGGAACAGATCGACCGCACGCTGCACCTGAACGTGCGTGCGGTGATGGTCGAAACCATGGAAGCCGTGAAGCATATGGGCCAAGGCGGCCGGTTGATCTATATCGGCTCGGCTTTCGGCCAGCGCGCCCCCTTCCCCGGCATCTCGCTCTATTCCGCCACCAAGGCGGCATTGGGCGGCTTCGCGCGCGGCGTGGCACGCGATCTGGGCGAGCGCGGCATTACCGCCAACGTGGTGGAACCCGGCCCGATCGACACCGACCTGAACCCGGCGCACGGCGACGGAGCGGCGACCATCCGCGGCTTCACCGCCACCGGCAGCTACGGCAAGGTCTCCGATATCGCGGATATGGTGTCGTTCCTGGCCAGCCCCCGCGCCGGCTACATCACCGGCACCTGCCTCGCCGTCGATGGCGGCCTGACCGCCTGATTCAAAGGCCGCCATCCGCCAGGCGGATGGCGGCGCACGCTCAGGGTACGGTCTTCTTCGCGGCCAGCAGGTCGCGAATGTCTTCCAGCAGCACTTCGCTGCGCGGCGGTGGCGGCGGGGCGGCCGGCGCCGCCTCGGGCTTCACAGTCAGCTTGTTCACGGCCTTGACCACCCAGAAGATCACGAAGCCGATGATGACGAACTGGATCAGCGCATTCAGGAACAGCCCGACATTGATCGTCACCGCCCCGGCCTTCTGCGCATCTGCCAGGGTCGGCAGATGCGGCCCGCGCAGGGTAAAGAAGACATTGGTGAAATCGAAGCCACCGATCAGCAGCCCGATGAACGGGGTAAAGATATCCTTGACCAGACTGTTGACGATCGCGGTAAAGGCCGCGCCGATGATGACACCGACCGCAAGGTCGACGACGTTCCCACGCATGAGAAAGGTGCGGAATTCCAAAATCCATCCCGGAGTGTGGATGGACGGGGCCTTGACGGACATGAAGCCTCCTTGCGCATTGCCGACAGACAGTTGATAGCAACCCGGTTGATACCGCGTGAACAGGAAAACGCAGCATCCACACGCCCGTTGCGGCCGTGCCGCCGCGGATCGACTGCCTCACCCGTCAGGCAGATAGGCGTTGATCCCGCATCGAGCCTCATCTATACGGCCATGCAAACGCCCCCGGTCGGCATCGGCGGGCCCAACATGAAGGTTTGACGATGAAATCCGGCATTCACCCCGACTATCACGAAATCAATGTCATCATGACCGATGGCACCGAATACAAGACCCGTTCCTGCTACGGGCAGGCCGGCGCGACGCTGCGCCTGGACATCGACCCCAAGTCGCATCCGGCGTGGACGGGCGTGCAGCGCATGCTCGACACCGGGGGCCAGGTGGCGAAGTTCAACAAGAAGTTCGGTGGTCTGGGCCGCCGCGCCAAGGCGGAATAAGGCTGCGGGGGCAACACCCCCGCCCGCCACATTGTCATGTTTGCAGAACCCTGCCCCTTGAACCGGGGGGCGGGGTTTCTCACATCAGGGATACGGAAACGCCATCCGGGTTTCCGCCAGTCAGGCACCGATCCGCTCCATGAGGGGTCACCATTCCGCCTGCTGAATTGAACCTTGCTGTCGAGGAGGTTGACATGACCTATGATTTCGCACCGCTGTTTCGCACCGCCATCGGCTTCGACCGTCTGGCACGCCTCGTGGACAATGCCGCCCAGAACCCGGCGGGCCCGTCCTATCCCCCCTACAATATCGAAAAGCTTGGCGAGGACAGCTACGTCCTGACGATGGCAGTCGCCGGCTTCGGGCCCGAGGATATCGAACTGACGGTTCAGGACAACACGCTGGTCGTGGCCGGTCGTCTGGCCAATGCCACGCCGGCCGGTGAGGTCCTGCATCGCGGCATCGCCACGCGGGCATTCGAACGCCGCTTCGTTCTCGCCGACCATATCGTGGTCGACAATGCGGACCTGACCAACGGCCTGCTGCGCGTCGCCGTCAGGCATTTCGTGCCGGAGGCTCTGAAGCCGCGCCGTATTCCGATCGGCACCGGCGCGCCCACGATCCCGGCCCAGGCGGCGCCGGAAGTGGCAAATGACGGCACCGCCGCGCCCACGGCCGAACACGCGGCCTGAGAGCCGCGCAGGTCCAAGGTACCGTTCAGAAACAGGGGGCCGGACGCAAGTCCGGCCCCTTTTTCATGGCCCGAAGGCCCCGCCTGCCCTTGACCCCTCCCCCCGAACGGCCCCATATCGGTAATCAAGTCATTGCGCGTCTGCAGGCACGCAGGGGTGGACCGGGTTCCGGGACGCTGACATGGATCGGGTGCCTGCGCGGCGCCACCCATTGCGCAGTTAGGACCCGTTATCATGAACGCACTGCCCCTGATGCCGAAGGCCACCGCCGTGTGGCTCATCGAAAAGACGGCACTGACCTTCACCCAGATCGCGGAATTCTGCGGCATGCATCCGCTGGAAGTCCAGGCCATCGCCGATGGCGAGGTCGCGCAGGGCATCGTCGGTTACGACCCCGTCGCCAACCATCAGGTCCGCCAGGAAGACATCACCCGCTGCGAGGCCAATCCCGAC
Organism: Gluconacetobacter tumulicola; assembly: GCF_014174215.1. Classification (GTDB taxonomy): domain Bacteria; phylum Pseudomonadota; class Alphaproteobacteria; order Acetobacterales; family Acetobacteraceae; genus Gluconacetobacter; species Gluconacetobacter tumulicola. The sequence continues at coordinate 184,466 of NZ_JABEQL010000003.1, forward strand.
CTGCGGCTGAAAGTCCTGTCGACGCCCAACCCGATCCATCGCCGTGCGAAGGGCGCGCGCTACACGCCCGTCGCCAAGCGCAACGACCGCCCGGACGCAATCGCCTTCATCCTGCGCAATTTCCCGCAGCTTTCCGAGCCGCAGATCGTCAAGCTGCTGGGCACCACCAAGGACACGATCGCCAAGGTGCGCGATCGCCAGCACTGGAACAGCGCCAACATCAAGCCGCGCGACCCGGTCATTCTGGGCCTGTGCAGCCAGACGGATCTGAACGCGATGGTCCAGGCAGCGAACGACCGCCTGACCCGCGAAGGCCATTCCGTTCCCGTGCCGCTGGAAATCGGCGAAGACGCCACCTGATCCGCGCGGGCGGGCTCATGCCCGCCCCCCGGCCAGCCCGCGTCCCGTCAGGGCTGGGACAGCCGTTCGATCTCTTCCTTGATCCGCAGCTTCTCCACCTTCAGCCGGCGCAGCACGCTGTGATCAGGCGACGGGCGATGGTCTTCGTCGAAGATCCTGTCATCAAGGCGGGCATGGCGCAGGCGCAGACTACGAATCCTGGGTTCGTGGGACATGATGCCTCCAGCGAGTTTGCGTTTCCGACATCAGGCAGCCTAAGCCAGCGGTGCCGACGCAGCGCATGCTAAAATTGCAGGACTCGTCGGGGCGGCCATGCGCGCTATCGGGGATCTCGCCATCGCTGCGGGAATCGATAGAATGGGCTGCCGACCACATGCCAGACGGGGTACAATGCTGACTGACCGGGATACCGTGCTCCGCAAGCTGCACGAACTGCGCAGCGAACACCGCGACCTTGACACCGTCATCAGCCGGCTGGCGCTGCATCCGATGGATCAACTCCAGCTCCAGCGGCTGAAGAAGCGCAAGCTGCTGCTGAAAGACGAGATCTCGTGGCTGGAAAGCCGCCTGATCCCCGACAATATCGCCTAAATCCCCTCCGCAGCCCTCGAAAGCCGACCAGCGTGACCGATACGCCTCCCTCCCCATCCCCCCATTCCGCCTCCCAGACCCCTCCCCGGGTCGGGCTGATCATGGGCAGCCAGTCCGACTGGGAAACCATGCGGCATGCCGTATCGGTGCTGGAGGCGCTGGACATCGCGCATGAGGTCCGGATCGTCTCCGCCCACCGCACACCCGACCGCCTGGCCGAATATGCCCGCACCGCCGCCGCACGCGGGCTCTCGGTCATCATCGCCGGCGCGGGCGGAGCCGCCCACCTGCCCGGCATGTGCGCCGCCTGGACCATCCTGCCCGTCCTGGGCGTACCCGTGGAATCCCACGCCCTGAAAGGCATGGACAGCCTGCTGTCGATCGTCCAGATGCCCGGCGGCGTGCCGGTGGGCACGCTGGCCATCGGCAAGGCAGGCGCGACCAACGCCGGCCTGATGGCGGCCTCGATCCTGGCCCTGAACGATTCCGCCCTGTCCGGCCGGCTGTCAGCCTGGCGTCAGGCCCAGACGGACGCGGTCGCGGACAGCCCGTCCCGATGAGCGTGCCCGCCCCCCTGCCGCCCGGCACGGTCCTGGGCATCGTCGGCGGTGGCCAGCTCGGCCGGATGTCGGCCATCGCGGCCGCTCGCTTGGGCTATCGGGCCCACATCCTGACCGACGAACCGGACGGCCCGGCAGCCCAGGTCGTCCACGCCGTCACGATCGGCGCCTATGACGACCCGGACGCCCTGCGCCGCTTCGCCATGGCGGTCGATGTCGTCACCTTCGAGTTCGAGAATGTCAGCGCCGATGGGCTGGAACTGCTGGCGGCCCTCCGCCCGGTGCGCCCGTCCGGCCACATCCTGCGCATCAGCCAGGATCGCGTGGCCGAAAAGCGCTTCCTGACCGAAGCCGGCATCCAGGTCGCGCCCTGGCGCGAGATCCGCACGCTGGACGACCTCTCGTCCGCCTCGACCGAACTCGGCTTGCCCTTCATCCTCAAGACCACCCGCCTGGGCTATGACGGCAAGGGCCAGAGCCGCATCCATCGCGACGAGGACATGCAGGCCGCCTTCGACAGTCTGGCCCCCCACCCGCTGGTCGCAGAGGGGATGGTCGATTTCGCATGCGAAGTCAGCGTGATGGTCGCCCGCGGCCTGGACGGCACGGCGGTGACCTTCGATGTGACGGAAAACCGCCACCGGAACGGCATCCTCGATCTCAGCCTTGCCCCTGCCCGCGTGCCGGAGACAGTCCGCGACGATGCACGCGCGATCGCACTGCGTATCGCCACGGCGCTGGAGCTCGTCGGGCTGCTGGGCGTGGAAATGTTCATCGATCGCGATGGGCAGGTCCTGGTGAACGAGATCGCGCCGCGCCCGCACAATTCCGGCCACTGGACCATGGACGCCTGCCCGGTCGACCAGTTCGCCATGCATGTCCGCGCTGTGGCCGGCCTACCCCTGCCACCGGCTGTCCGGCATTCCGACGCGGTCATGAAAAACTTGGTCGGTCCCGACGACATGGCGCTCTGGCCGGCCATCCTGGCAACGCCCGGCCTGCTGCCGCATCATTACGGCAAGACCGAGGCCCGGCCCGGCCGCAAGATGGGACACGTCAACGTGCTGTTCCCCCCCGGCGCACTACCGGGAGAGTTCGGCGTCGACGCCGCCCTGGGCCCGCTGGCCGAAGACGGGGGAAAACCCGCCTAGGCTTCGGCCTCGATCGACAGGGCCCTGATCTTCCGGTGCAGGGTCGAGCGGCTGATCCCCAGTTGCCGCGCCGCCGCACTGACATTGCCCCGCGCGGAGGCCAGGGCAGCCTCGACCACCGCCTTCTCGGCGGCGCGGAAACCGTCCCGGCCAGGGCCCCGTTCGTCCATTAGGCAGAATTGCAACTCATCGCCGTCCTTCAGCCCCATTTCCCGGCGCGCCGCATGGGTCGCGCCCACCACGCGGCGGTCGGCATCCAGCGCCAGCAGCGGCGCCGAACTGCCGTCATCCGCCCCCATCGTCACAATCATCTGCCCGCGATAAAGGTCACTGAAACAGCGCGCCTCGATCCGCCGCGCCGTGTCGGTGATCGTGTTGCGGATCAGCGCGACATCGCGCGCATCCGGATCGGGATGGTACGAACTGGCATCCAGCGCCCCTGCCAGACGCCCCAGCGCGTCATAGACCGGCACCGCGGTGCAGGTCAGATAGCGCAGGTTCACCCGCCAGTGCTGGTTCATATGCACGGTGACGGGCCGCTGCTCCGCCAGGCAGGTCCCGATGCCGTTGGTGCCTTCCTCGCGCTCGTTCCACCGCGCGCCCGGCCATAAATGCCAGCGCCGGCATCCGCGCTCGCTGTCCCGCACGGTCCGGCGGGTCAGGACGGTGCCGGTCCGGTCAGCCAGCAGAACCGCGTATTCCATGTCGCGCACGATCGCATGCAGCCGGTCCAGCTCGGCATCGGCAAACCGCAGCAGCGGCCCGGCCTCGTCACAGGATTGGCGCAGCTCGAAGCATGACAGCAGGTCCGACAGCCCCGATTGCGCCGGGTCCAGGGCGTAATCGCCCTCGCAGCGTTGCCAGGACGCCGCCAGCAGCATCCGGGCAGCATTGCCGGCCGGGACAGGGCCAGCCCCCCATGGTGATGGTATCTGCAACATCATCCGTCTCTTTCGAACGGTTATGGCCTGTCCCTATTTAACTCGCCCGCCCTGTCGCAGGAACGCGACAGACTGGACAGACAGCGTCACATATTCGTTATTCGAATAACAGTGTTTCTTGTCGCCAGGGTCAATCGGCGTTCCCCTGCGGTGACGGATATCGGGATTCGATATCCCCGGAATAACAGGGAAGATTTCCAATGCAGATCGCACGGGAAACATTGCTTCGCTCCTATCGGGCCATGCGCACGATCCGCGATTTCGAGGAGCGGCTGCATGTCGAATTCGCCACGGGTGAAATCCCCGGCTTCGTCCATCTCTATTGTGGCGAGGAAGCCTCAGGGGTCGGCGTCTGCGCCAACCTGACGGACAACGACACCATTTCCAGCACCCATCGCGGCCATGGCCACTGCATCGCCAAGGGCGTCGAGGTCTCGGGCATGATGGCCGAGATCTATGGCAAGAGCACCGGCGTCTGCCGGGGCAAGGGCGGATCGATGCATATCGCCGATCTCTCGCGCGGCATGCTGGGCGCCAACGGCATCGTCGGCGGCGGCCCGCCGCTGATGTGCGGCGCGGCCCTGTCGCACAAGCTTCTGAAAGACGGCGGCGTCGCGGTCGCCTTCTACGGCGATGGCGCGTCGAACGAGGGCAGCACGCTGGAAAGCCTCAACCTCGCCACGGTGTGGAAACTGCCGGTGGTCTTCGTGGTGGAAGATAACGGCTACGGCGAAGCCACGGGTTCATCCTTCGCCGTCGCGGGCACCCAGAAGGCACGCGCCGAAGGGTTCGGCATGCCATACATGGAATGCGACGGCTCGGACTTCTTCGCGGTTTACCAGACGGCCGGCGAGGCCATCGCCCACGCCCGCGCTGGCAACGGGCCGGTCATGCTGCACGTGCATCTGGCCCGCTGGTATGGCCATTTCGAAGGCGATGCCATGACCTATCGCGCCAGCGGCGAGGTCGCCGAGGCCAAGCGTGACCATGATTGCCTGGAGCTGTTCCGCAAAAAGGTGACCGAAGCCGGCCTGCTGGAGCATTCGGAACTGGACGCGATCGACGAAGCCGTCCGCGACGAGATCGAAAGCTCGGTCATCGCCGCCAAGGCCGCCCCACTGCCTGTGCCCGCCGACCTGCTGGCCGACGTCTATGTCCGGTACTGACCGCCCCGCCGCCTCCTCCCGCGAGCCAGAAAAGAGACCATCATGAGCAAGAAGAGCTACCGGCAGGCCATCAACGAGGCCCTGCGACTGGAAATGCGCCGCGATCCGCGCGTGATCATCATGGGCGAGGATGTGGCCGGCGGCCAGGGCGGTTCCTCGGGCGTCGTCGACGCCTGGGGCGGCGTGCTGGGCGTCACCAAGGGCCTGTATACGGAATTCGGCCCCGAACGCGTGCTCGACACCCCGATCACTGAGGCATCCTATATCGGCGCCGCCGCCGGCGCCGCCGCTACGGGCCTGCGCCCGGTGGCCGAACTGATGTTCGTCGATTTCGTCGGGTGCTGCCTCGACCAGATCATGAACCAGGCCGCCAAGTTCCGCTACATGTTCGGCGGCAAGGCCCGTACCCCGCTGGTCATCCGCGCCATGTTCGGCGCCGGCTTCAACGCCGCCGCCCAGCACAGCCAGGCCCTCTATCCGCTGTTCACCCACATTCCGGGCCTCAAGGTCGTCGTCCCGTCCTCGCCCTACGAGGCCAAGGGCCTGCTGATCGAAGCGATCCGCGACGACGATCCGGTGATCTTCCTGGAACACAAGGTCATGTATGACGACGAAGAGGATGTTCCCGACGAATCCTACACCATCCCCTTCGGCGAGGCGAACCTGACCCGCGAGGGCGACGACGTGACCATCGTGGCCTTCGGCCGGATGGTGAAGCTGGCGAATGAGGCGGCCGACAAGCTGGAGCGCCAGGGCATCAGCTGCACCGTGATCGACCCGCGCACCACCTCGCCGCTGGATCGCGACACCATCCTGGACTGCGTGGCCGATACCGGCCGCCTGGTGATCGTCGACGAATCCAGCCCGCGCTGCAACATGGCCGCCGATGTCTCGGCCCTGGTGGCGGAAGAGGCCTTCGATGCCCTGAAGGCGCCGATCCGGCGGGTGATCCCACCCCATACCCCGGTGCCCTTCGCGTCGGTGCTGGAAGCCCTCTATCTGCCCGACGCCGCGAAGATCGAGGCCGCAGTCAAGGCCGTCATGAACCATAAAGTCACCGAGGCAGCCTGAACCATGAACGCTTCCATCACCCCCATCACCATGCCCAAATTCGGTCTGGCGATGACCGAGGGCAAACTGGCCGGCTGGATGGTCCGTCCCGGCGCGACCGTCCGCGCCGGTGACGATTTGGCGGATATCGAAACCAGCAAGATCACCAACGCATACGAAAGTCCGGCCGCCGGCGTGCTACGCCGCCAGGTGGCGCAGGAAGGCGAAATGCTGGCCGTCGGCGCTCTGATCGGCGTTCTGGCCGATGCCGACACGTCCGACGCCGACATCGATGCCTTCATCGCACAGTTCAACGCCGAATTTTCGGCCGGAGCGGCCGAGGAAGCCGATGATACCCCGCCCGAGCCACGCGTGATGGATGTCAAGGGCCGCTCGCTGCGGGTTCTGGACATCGGACATGGCGAGGGCGACCCGATCGTGCTGATCCACGGTTTCGGCGGCGATATCGGCAACTGGCTGTTCAATCACGCCGCCCTCGCGGCGGGCCGGCGCGTCATTGCCTTCGACCTGCCCGGCCATGGCGGCTCGACCAAGGATGTCGGCCCCGGATCGCTGGAATTCTTCTCCTCGGTCGTCGTCGACCTGCTGGACACGCTGGGCATCGAACGCGCCCATCTGGTGGCCCATTCGCTCGGTGGTGCGGTGGCGCTGGCCACGGTCAAGAATGCCCCGTCCCGCGTGGCCTCGCTGGCCCTGCTCGCGCCGGCTGGCCTGGGGCCGGACATCAACATGGCCTTCATCGACGGCTTCATCACAGCCGACCGCCAGAAGACCCTGATCCCGGCCCTGTCCTATCTGGTCCATGACAAGGGCCTGATCGGCCGCAAGATGGCGGACGACGTGCTGCGCTACAAGCGGCTGGACGGCGCCGCCGATGCCCTGCGCCATGTGGCAGCAGCAAACTTCACCGACGGCCGCCAGACCGACAATCTACGACCAGTGCTGGAGACGGCCCCGCCCACCCTGATCATCTGGGGCAAGGATGACGAAATCCTGCCTTCCAGTCATGCAGCGGACCTGCCCGACGCAATCACGGTCGAGATCCTGCCCGACACCGGCCATATGCCCCAGATGGAACGGTCGGAAGCAGTCAACACCAAGATCCGGGCCTTCCTGTCCCACTGACGCTCAGCAAAGGGGCGTCACCCTCTCCATGAAGGTGACGCCCCTTCACAACACCTGCGAATAGCAGGCCGAAACCGACAATGACGGCGCAAAGAACGGGAACGGCAGACCCGACCAGAAATCTGAACGGATCTGCACGATGACGAACCGCCCGCCATGAACGCCCATGCCGTGACAGGATGTGGCACTATCGTCGACCGACAATGAAGCGACTGCCCCAGGCAATGCCCAATCGGCGGCCTGCCCTTTCGCAAAACCGAGCGGGTCGTCGCTGCACGCGCCCAACGCGATGCACCGGGCCGTCAGGTCGGCCGTCATCTGCAGGCAGTCACGCGTCCACCATTGCAGCCCGAGTTCAATCGCACCCACCAGCGTCACTAGAAACAGGCCGGCCACGATGGCGAATTCGACCGCGGCGGCAGCCCGCGTATCCTGCGCCAGATCATGCCGACGGCTCATTGCAGCCTGACCGTGGCCTTATCGGTCAGGCTCGTCGGGGCCACCATCGCATAAAACGGCATGAGTGGAGCATAGCGGTAGGATGCTGCGATGGTCATGTAGGTTCCCGGCATGGTCTCGTCTGCACAGACACCATCCGCTGGCACCGCGATCAGGCTGCTGACGGGTCCCGACTGAATGCAGTTCGTGCTGGCAGACCCAACGGTAACATTCATATCTGGCAGGCCACCCGCAGCCAGCACCGCGTTCCTGACATCGCCCGGCGAAAGCGAGCCGTGTGTACCCGACGCATTCTGCTCGACAGCGAAAGCATAGTTTGCTCCGCTTTCAACCGCCGAAATCACGACCATCCGATACCAGAAGGCCAACGGGAAATCCGCCAACCCCGCCAGAATCGCGAGCAGGAAAGGCGTCACCAGCGCGAATTCCAATGCGGCCACGCCGGCTCTGCCCGGTCGGCAATGGCCCTCACCCATCATTCCACCAGGCTCGCGACACCCAACAGGTCATGAATCGGCATCATCCCCGCTGCCGCACAGTCGCCATCCGCGAACAGGGCACCTCCCTTGAGTGTCACGAATGCGGCGACGGCATAGACACAGTCGCCCGCCGCCCCATTATCCCCATCAATGACCAAATTGGCGCCCGGGGCATAAATCGCACCGGTCAAGGCGGTCGCAACCCCGCCAGTGAACTGGAATAGTCCGCCGGTCGAGGCAAACAACAGACCGGCCGTAGCCCCTGTTGCCGGCGCCACAAGATGGAGCGAGGCGGTGCCGTCGATAGCAATGTTGCCGTTGACGATGATCGTTACCCCCGTCCCGCTCAACGTCGTACCCGCGTTCACGCGGAAATCTCCATTGATGTAATAGACTCCTGGCGCCAGCGTATACCTCCCACCATTCGGCTGCCACGCATAGGCCGCCCCTGTTGGCGGGGGCGTGAGCATTGTCTGGCCCGGCGGCAGGTTCACACTCCGTGACGGCACCTCCAGCAACGCACCGTAGAGATCCGCATAAGGATCGGCCTCCTGCCCTGCATGCTGTACACAGGTGAGTGCCGAACAGGCATTATTGCCATCCGGCCCAATCGTTCCGCCCGCGACCAGGTTCGCAACGTCGATTGCGGCTTCGGTGCCCAGGGTCAACACGCCGTTGGTGCGCAGGTCGCATCCCGGCATGCTCAGGCTGGCGCCATCGTCCAGAACCGTTTCGCCGATGCCCGAAAGGGCGAGGATACAGGCGTTTCCACCGTGGGCACGTGGCATCAACCGCGCCACGGCGCGTGCGGACACCGGCTGGGTGCCCGAAGTCAGGAACAATGCACTGAACAAGCGCGGCGCTTCCTTGACGATCGTTACAGTAAGGGTGGCCGGCGGGACAAAGGTGATCGTCGCCACATAGGCGCCGGCATTGTCCGTCAGGGTTGTCGCCCCGTCCCCATCACGCATCCCGGCCGGCAGGCCGTTCAACTCGGCAACGGTCGCCGCCGTGTCCAGTGCGTCAGTAGCCTGCCCGCTGGCCCCGTAGCGCGCAACGCCCGCCACTGCGGCGGTGTCGGCTATACGCTGCAATTCCAGGCGCGTCATCGCCCAGTAGCTGACATCGATCCCGAGACCCAGCACGCCAATCAGTACCGGCAGAGCCAAGGCAGCCAGCAGTGCCACCGCCCCACGCCGGTCGGACAGTATCCATCTGCTCTTGGCCGCCGCGCCCGGCATATCTATGGCGGGGCCATCTGGGGTGCCACATTCCGAAGTGCTGCGCTCTGCGATGGCTCCCTCGTGTCGCGCGCCGCCACATAGGCCGACAGAGCCTCGGCGACCTGCTGTGGCGACAGATCGGACGACAAGATGCGCGTCGCCTCGTCGCGCTGGCCTCCCATCGCCAGCACCGCTGCCAGATCGTGACGCAATTTAATGCTCGCCGTGGCATCTTCGGCGAAGGGGCGAACCATGCGCTCGGCTGCGCCTGCGTCGCCGCTCATCGCCAGGGACAGCGCCAGATTGACCTGAGCGCCGATCATCTGCGGGTTCGCCGCCAGCGCGCTGCGATATGCCATCTGGGCATCGTCATGACGGCGCAGCAGATCCCGCGCCACGCCAAGATCGTTCCACGCGGCGGCATTGCCCGGTTCCCGATCAACCGAGAATTGGAACTGCCGCTCGGCCTCGGCCGGATGGGTCGCCAGCAGGCATCGTCCCAGCCCCAAATGGGCGGCGGCCAGGCCCGGACGCCCACGCAGGGCCGCGCGATAACTCCATTCCGCCTGCTCCAGCCGCCCAAGTGCCGTGAGCGCGTCGCCCTGAAGCAACGCGGCCTCCACATCGGTCGGATCATCAGTCAGGCGAGCCGTGGTGGCGCGCAAAGCGATCTGCGGCGCACCACCCCGCAACGCTGCCCGCGCGACCTCCAGATTTCTGCTCTCATCATGATCCTTGCCACCGCCGGCGGCACAGGCGGACAGAACCCCTGCCAACAGCACGACGAAGGCCCATCTCTTACTCAAGAACCACCTCACAAACGATATTCCGCCTAATACATCAGGGGTGACGATGATGAAGAACATGCATCACCTGAATCCCGGCGGGGCCGCCGGCGATCAGGAACACGCAGGGCATGATGAACAGCAGCGTGGGCAGCGTCAGCAGAACCGCCAGCCGTGCAGCACCGGCCTCGTAGCGCGTCAGGGTTTCCTGCCGCAGTTCTGCCGACAATCCGCGCAGAGCGCCCGTAATCGGCGTTCCATATTGCTGCGTCTGCAACAGGGTCGTCGTCAGCCGCCTCAGCCCCTCGACTCCGGTGCGCGCGCCGAGATTGATCAGCGCCTGCCTTGTATCGGCAATCACGCTCAGTTCGCTGGCCGTCTGGGCGAACTCGCCGGCAATCGCAGGAGACATCTTCTGCAATTCGACGCTGACCTGGACAATAGCGGGCCCCAGCCCGATCCCGGCCTGAGTGCAGATCACCATCACATCCAGCGCATCGGGCAGGCCGCGTTCGACCTGCCTCAGATAGCGGTTGCGCCGTGCCCGCATGATGAAATCCGGCAATAGCAGCCCCCCGATCGCGGCCGCCGCCGCAAGAGCCCGGTGAAGCAAGGGCGGCAGGTCACCCCCCAACCGGGACAGGATGACGACCACCAGCAGCGGCAAAAGCGTCGCCAGCAGAATCTTGATTCCGATGAACAGGCTGACGGTGTTGGCACCGCGCACTCCCGTCGTGGCCAGGGATGCCCGGAGTTCGTCCAGCGTGCCGGTGGGCAACAATCCCAGCCTGACAATCCATTGGCCCAGGGCGGCAACCAGGCGCAATGAGGACGTGCCCAATCCCCTAACCCCTACCAACGATGCCGCACGCGCCATCGGTTGCGCTTGCAGGTCGTGCAATCGTCGCTGTATCCGTCGCTTCCTTACCGTCAGCGGTACCAGCATCGCCGCCGCGAGCAGCGTCGCACCCGTCGCCACACCTAGCGCGAGCATCAGGACGGTCATCTCAGGGTCCTGCGGATGATCGTGCGCATCATGAGAATGCCCATCGTCAGCGACCCGGCGGCGAGCGCCAGAATCGCATGCCCCGCCGGGTCCGAGAATAGCAGGCGGATATAGGCCCGGTTCGTCAGCCACAGCATCAGGCCCAACACCAGGGGCAGTACGGCCAGCACCGCCGCGCTGGCCCGCGCCTCGGACGCCAGAGCATAGCCACGGGCTTTCAAGGCCAGCCGCTTACGGATGACATCGGCCAACCCTTCCAGTGTGACGCGAGGCGAGCCGCCGGTCTGGGCTTGCAGCGCCAGGGCAGTGGCAAAAAACCGATATTCCGGCAGGCCCGATCGGACGGCCAGGTCGCGCAGCCCGTCTTCCATCGAAACCCCGATGGAAAGCTGCTCCAGCATGCGGGAAAATTCCGATCCCGTCGGCTTCGGCGCCTCGCGAGCCACCCCTCGCATCGCTTCCAGCACCGGAATGCCCACACTGACCGATCGGACGATCGTCGACAGTACATCAGGAAACTGGCGAAGCTGCCGCCCTTGCCGCCTTTCGATCATCCAGCCGAATGTCGCGCGGCACAGGCATATCCCACCGATAATCATGACCGGAATCGCAAGAAGGCCCAGAGCCTCTTTCATCATAATCATGAAAGAACCCGCCGCAATGAATACCCCGATCGGCACCATCCACCACGGCACGGGATAAAGATCCGCCCCAGCCATATCGACGCCCAAAAGCCCAATTGCACTTAGGGCCAGCGGACGCCGTATACGTTGCTGCCGCCTGAACGCCGACAGTTCGACATGAGGTGCCGGGCGATGGGGGCGCGCCACGGCCGCCAGCCGTGCGTCTCGCTGACGGCTTCTCTTATGCGTTCGCACGGCCCGCAGGCCGGTGGCGCTCATGGCCAGCAGCCACAGGCCGGACAGAACCAGCAACATCGTCGGTGAAGCCCCGCCCGTCAGCATTCGCCAGCGGCCTGCTCAAGAGCGGCATGCCATTCGCGCTCCAGGCCGAAACAGACCAGCCGACGCAGGAAAGCCGGCGGCATGCGACTGACCGCATAGCGCCCGATCAGGCGCCCATCCGCCCCCTCCCCCTGAATCTCGAAGCGGAAGATGTCATTGAGTGTAACGACATCGCCATCCATGCCGCAGATTTCCGTGACCTGAACAATGCGCCGGCCGCCATCGCGCTGGCGCTGCACCTGAATGATCAAGTCGATGGCACCGACGATCTGGGTACGGATCGCGTGCAAAGGCAGAGCCATATTGCCCATCTGCACCATGTTCTCGATACGCGTCAGCGCATCCCGGGTGGTATTTGCATGTACCGTGGACATGCTGCCGTCATGACCGGTATTCATCGCTTGCAGCATGTCAAAGGCTTCCTGCCCCCGGCATTCCCCGATGATGATACGGTCGGGGCGCATACGCAGCGCGTTGCGCATCAGTTCGCGCTGCGCGATTTCCCCGCGCCCCTCCAGGTTCGCCGGCCGCGTTTCCAAGCGCACTACATGCGGCTGCTGCAATTGCAGTTCCGCCGCGTCCTCGATGGTAATCACCCGCTCCCCGGAATCGATCAACCGCGAGAGGGCGTTCAGCAACGTCGTCTTGCCGGCCCCAGTGCCACCGGAAACGATAATGTTCAGCCGCGCATGGGCGGCGATGCGCAGCACGCGCGCGACCGGCGCGCTCAGCGTGCCGAAGGCGAGCAGCCGCTCGAAATCGATGATCTGCCGCCCGAATTTCCGGATCGTCAGATACGGGCCGTCGAGGGCCAGTGGTGGAAAGACAATATTGACGCGCGACCCGTCCCGCAGCCGCGCATCCGTCATCGGGTTCGATTCGTCGATCCGCCGCCCGACGGCAGACGCGATCCGCTGGCAGACCGCCACCAGATGGGCCGTATCGCGGAACCGCACCCCAGAGGCGATCAGCCTACCCCTCGTTTCAACGAAGACCTTCTCAGGTCCGTTCACCATAATTTCGCTGATTGCCTCATCATCCAGAAGCGGCTCCAGCGGACCCAGTCCGAGCATGTCAAAGACAAGTTCCTCGGCCAGGACCCGCTGCTCGCGACTATTCAACTGGATGCGCCGCTCGGTCGCGATTTCGGAAATCAGCCGCTCCATATCCGCCCGCAGCCGCTCCGGCGCCATGACGGCCACAGCCGCCGGATCCAACCGGTCCAGACAGATCGCACGCAGATCGGCAAGGATCGGAAGTGGCAGGCTGGCACCGGCGGGTTCCGTCCTGACCGGAGGACCGTTCTGCCCGCGTGGCCGGATCGGGCGCCGAGAGCGGCATACCCACGACCATACGCCGGCCGAAGAGCGGAGGCTGAAACCCCGTCATCGCCAACCGAACGGCAGCCAGCGCCGTCCGGTCCCGGCTGTCACCGACACCGACAATCCGGACCCGACATCCAGCATCCCCACTGCGTCGACCTGCCGCGCCAGTTCCAGCATTGCATTGCGGAACGCGCCGCGCGTGGCTGCCGCCGCCTCGCCCAGCGTTTCGGCATTGCCGATCTGGCGTGGCAGGTCGGGAATGGTTAGGTCGACGTGACTTTTGAGCGCGTCCTCTACCTGCCGGCGGTTCAGCGCACCCACTCGGCCTACGCGGTTCAGGACCAGAACCGGTCGCTGCTTCTGCAATGGGCCGGGAGGAACCTCCAACAGTCTCAAGGTCTCGCGCACCGATGCCAGGGTTGGCTCCAGAACCAGGACGCGCTGATGCACCTCCACCAGCAAGTCACGGCCGAACGCATTCGGCACGAACGGCACATCCGCCACAATAAAATTATATCGATTCCGCAACGCACCCAACAGGGCGCGCGTCGCGCCTGGCGCGCAGTTCAGTTCGGTCATGAAATCGAGGCGATCCGCCAGCACATGAAGCCTTTCGGCCACCGGGACGGCTGCGCGTTCCGCCAGCAGCACGTCGATCCGCTCGGGCATTTCCAGCGCTTGGCACAACCCCGTTCCCGCTGCCACATCCAGCAGCAGGGCCGCTATCCCCCGATACAGGTCGGCATCCAGCATTACCGTATGGCGCTGCATCGCCACGCCAGATAACCAGGCCAGATTGGTGGCAATGGTCGAAGCGCCGACTCCGCCCCGCACGCCCGTAACGGTCACGCACCTGCCGCCATTGTCGCGCTCAGGGATCTGACCCACCAGCACCGGCCCGAATTCACGCGCGATCTTCTCGCGCGTCAACGGGCGCGGCAGATATTCCAACACACCGAGCCCGCGCGTGACCTCGCGATAGAAATCCGCACTATCGATGCTGCCGATCAGCAACACCAAAACATCCGGCTCAACCACATGGGCCAATTCGCGCAGGGCGCTAATCGGCTGCTTCTCGTCCCCGATATCGACAATCAGTACTTTCGGCGTCGCCTGCTTGCGCAAAGCGGCGGTGGCAGCCCGAACAGACCCACGGCGAAGATCGATCGTTAAACCGACGAACGGTCCCAGCCCGTCGCGAATGATCGCCTCCGTCGCGGCGTCGCCTACAAAACCCACCAGAAATGGTCTGTCATGCCGGCCCGCCGTATCCATTCCGCCCGTCATCGTTCAGTATCCGTATGCGGAAACGGGCAAGCTGCCGTTTCCACCGGCCGCCGATCCCGATCCGGATCCCATGCCACCGCCGAAAATCCCGCTGGTGGATGGCAGGCGCTTCGGCTTGTCCTCCCATACATGCTCGATCGCCAGCACCGCAGCCTGCCCGTCCGTCTCCTGATCCGATCCTCCTCTCGCAAGATCATGCGGATCGGCCACCATCGCCGCCAGATTTGCCTGATTGGCGCCAGCCGGATGCCAGGCATAGGGCTTGCGGTATGGCTCCAGTGAGGAGCAGCTCGCCAGAAAAGCCAGGGCACAGAACAGCAGATCGCGCCGGAAATGCCTCATGCCATTCCCCTTCATTCGACGAAAAAACCGGCACTGCCGGGAACAACGACCGGCCGGGCGGGCTGCGTGGGCATCGCCTGCCGCAGCAACAGCAGGCGGTCCAACTCGCCGGGCACCTCCGCCATATCGGTCGGTGCCGTCATGCGGGTGCGATCAGCTACCGGTCGTACCAGATACGGCGTGACCAGAATGACCAGTTCGGTCTCCTGCCGGTTGAAATTGCCAGACCGGAACAGCGAACCCAGCACCGGGATATCACCGGCACCGGGAATGGCCTTGGTCGAATCCGTCAGCGAGTCCTCTAGCAGCCCGGCAATGGCGAAAGTCTCGCCGCTACCCAGCTCCACCGTCGTCTCCGCCCGCCGGACGGTCAGGGCCGGAATGACGGAGGTAGAACCAGACGTGGTGACCGAGACGCTATTCTGGTTGCTCAACTGGCTTACTTCCGGCACCACATGCAGGTTGATCCGCCCGTTGCTGAAGACCGTCGGCAGAAATGCCAGACTGACGCCGTAGCTCTTGAAGGCAACCGAAATGGCTCCGGCCTGCTGCGCCAAGGGAATGGGATATTGGCCTCCCACCTGAAAGCTGGCGCTCTGTCCACTCATGACCGTCAGATTCGGCTCCGCAAGCAGACGCACCAGATTATCCTGAGCCAACGCATCCACTACGCCGTTAACGTTACTGCCCAGGCAAAACGGATTGCGGGTGGCGACGCAGGCAGCCGTGCTGGCATTCATGTTCAGCGTCAGCGCCGGAAAACTGCCGAACTTTCCCATGTTGCCGACCGCCTGCCAGTCGATGCCCAGTTGACGAACAACATTCCGGTCCATCTCGGCGATCCGCACGACCAGCGTGACCTGGGTAGCCGAACGGATAGCGATCCGGTTGTTCACCCCTTGGCCATCGGACAGAAACCCCCGCGCGATCTCTTCCGCCTTCGCCGCATCCTCGGGCGCTTCGACTACACCCGTCAGCACCAGATTCCGCAGATCGGTCTGAATCCGGACCTGGCTGCCGGGCAGTTGTCGCGCGATCTCGGCTTCGGCCTGCGATGCCCCGTAATGCGACGGCGTAACGTCGATCGTAAATTGCGCGATCACCCGACCATTGGCATCGCTCGCCATGACCGTGGTCCGGCCGGCTGCCACGCCGTAGAGAACCATGCTCGTCCCCCCTGCAGGACGAACCTGCACGATCTTGGGATCAACGACGAAGATCCTTGCGGCAGGGCCAGACAGGTATTCCATGTGCCCGCTGCCAGCCTCCAGGCGAAGAGCATGCACCCCGTCGGCCGTTTCTCCCGTGCCGGTTTCCTGCCCACGGGGGCTCGTCAACGGCAGGGCGCAAAGGGCCGCCGCCGCGATCAGTCGCACCGCGACCCGGGCCGCAACCATGCCACCCCGCATCAGAACCGAACCTCCTTTCCATCCGCTCCGCCCTCATAGAGCATGACCGAACGGGTAGTCGGGGCCGGTACCGTGCCATCGCGCATGGTCCGCGAAACATCACCTGCCCAGGCGGCAGGCGGTGTCCGTTCGGGTCCGATGCCGGGCTGTGCCGAGCGCACCGCAAGCGACAGGCGCCCCATATGCGTCGCTACAGAAACCTGCTCCGCCTGGGTTGCGGTAACCTCCAGCGTCACCGTTCGCGCCTGTGGCTGCCTGCCAGCATCGCCTCCCTGCACCAGGCGGCGGTCGATGGCGATCACCCGCACGTTCGACAAAACGATTTCGGCCACCACGCGCCGTTCGGTCCGAGGTTCGGTGGGAAAAGTCTGGGTCAGGATCAGGTCAACATGGTCACCAGGCCAGATCAGCCCGGCCGTTCCCGTAATCGCATCGACGCCGACCGTCACCGCCCGCATGCCTCCATGCAGCGCGACGGCCAGAAACCCCCTGTCGCCCGGACGCAGTAGATCTGCAGATCGCAAAACCATCCCGCTCGCGGCGCCATGAAGCAGCATGGCACCTGTCAGCGCTTCACGTGCTTCGGGCGAATCAATTGTCATATCGGTACCTGCCCGTTCCCGGGGGATGTCGACCGTGGTTACGTCCTCCGGCTTCAGCAGATATCCTCCATCCAGTGGCCGGGACGCAGCCAGTACCCTGACCATGACGACTTGCCGCACCACCGGTTTCGCGATCGGAGGATGGGTCGCAATCCATGCCACCGTCCCGAATCCCCCCAGCCCGGTTGCCATAAGAACAAAGAAAACAGAACGAAACATCACATGGACCCGATTACAGGAGGACGATCAGACTTCCTCCCGTTATGGCGCAGACATAGGGTAGAGAGCATCCGCGACGTAGCCGCCAGCGCTCGATCCGCAGGACACGTCCGATGCCGTTCCGCGGGACCGTCCCCCCATAGTGCGACGGCAGGCTGGCCCTGCCCAACAGATAAGCCAGCGCCAGCACACCGCCAGCCAATGCGATATCCATAACCAGCACCGGCACCTGGTCGGGGCGCAACGCCAGCCCCACGGCCCCCAGCAACTTGGCGTCTCCGCCCCCCATCCAGCCACGCGACCAGCAGGCTACCCCCAATGCGAACAGGCACAGGCCGGACAGGAGCCCGCGCCACGGATGGCCGTTCAGACAGGCGAGGAGAAAATCCAGCCCTGCGACGCCCAGAACCAGTTGGTCGGAGACCTGCCGGGTTGCGATATCATGAAGAGCAGCCCGCAACAAAAGCACGACCACACCGCCCAGACAGGCCAAGGTCAGAAACCACCCGGCCATTCCGACATGAAACATCACGAAGGATATCGACCCCGACTAGGGGCAGCCGACATGGTTACCCGCCCTCGTTACTGGGCACTCACACCACCATTCTGGGAGGTCCCGGTAGTCGAGTCGGTCGTCGGAAGCTGGCTCGCCACGCTGTTGAATGTATTACCCAGATTCTTGCCCAAAGTCGTCAAGGCGGTAATGGCCACGACAGCAACCAGCGCTGCGATCAGCCCATATTCCAGCATAGTTACGCCCCGACGATCGCATTTCAGGGCCACAATTTCCCGCATGAACCGCATGACATTCGCCCTCTCCAAATATTCTTGAGAGCCCACAAATCCGCTGGACAGACTCAATACCGATTGCATTCACGATACCGAATGCCCCGAAACGGGCCGGCTTTTCAATCGTTTTTCAAGTCAATATTAACATGTTAGCCACGAAAACCGGGCCTGTCCATACGGGGCCCGTGGAAAATCACATGATAGTGTCATGTCGTTTGCGCCACCCGGGCAGTTCCTCAAACGGGGGGGCTCTCACTGCCAGGCACTTTGTTTTCTTGGTTTTCCTCACCGCCATAACCCACTAGCGCCGCGACGGCATTGGCGGTAACTGTCGCTTCATCATAGCGGCCGCGGGCACGCTGTCGCCCGGCTTCACCCATCCGGTACCGCAGGTCCCCATCCCGTGCCAGACGCAGCAGCGCCCGGGCCAGCGGGGCGACCTCGCCGGCGGGCACCAGAAGTCCGGTGCGTCCGGTCACCACCTGCTCGCGCGGACCACGGATATCGGTTGCCACGACCGGCAACCCGCTCAGCATCGCCTCGATCACCGACATCGGCAGGCCCTCGAAATGACTGGGCAGGACAAAGATATCCGCAGCCGCCAGCAGGGCCGGAATATCCCGACGATATCCCAGCCGGCGCAACCGACCACCGAGTTCGGCCTCCGCCCGAGCGAAATTCTCGTCCAGCGACGGACCGTGATCCGAGGCCAGGCGTTCCCCCACCACCCAAAGTTCCGCCCCGGGGACCTGTTCCATGGCCTCGAGCAGTTCCGGATAGCCCTTGTGTCGCACCAGTCGCGAAACGACGATGATCACAACCGCGCTCGCGGACACGCGTAGTTCAGTGCGAATCCGCTGCCGCGATTCGGGGTCGGGATGAAAGCTAGCCGGATCGCGGCCATTACCTAGCGCGAGCGGAGTTGGGTGGATGCGCAGGCGTTGCACATCCTCGGCCTCCTGCGTGGAAACGGTGAAATAGCGGTCCGTGATCCGGCCGGCCATCCATTCCAAAGCCAGCGACAGGCCACGCCGCGGCATTGCTCCAGGCTGGTTGAACAGAAATCCATGGCAGGTATAGGCCACGCACTGAACGCCGCAGAGCTTCGCCGCCAGCCGCCCCAGCAGGCCGCTGATCGGCATATGCGCATGCACGATGTCCGGCTGCTCCCGCTGAATCAGGTTCATCAGCGCCGTCAGCGCCTGGATCTGCGCCAGCGGCGAAAATGACCGCACCATCGGAACCGTCTCGACCCGAAATCCCTCGTCCCTCACCTCGGCCAGCAAGGGCCCGTCCGCGCAGACGCCGACGACCTCATGCCCCTCGGCCCGCAATCCCCGCATCAGAGGCAGAAGAAAATGCCGAAGGGAAAAATCGACGTTGGTAACTTCAAGAATCTTCATCGTCGTTCACACGCGATCCGCACCGACCATCCGCATGCAGAACATTCTTTCCCTTCGTCACCACGCCATGCCTCATTTCTTAGCATCGTACCCTACATTCCCGGTAACCTTTCCGGGCATGTTCAGGACACGCAATGCCACGGCGACGGGCAGCATGGCCCATGCGGAGACCGGCTTATCCTTCCATCCGCATCAATCCCCAGCGAACGATCTGGCGCGTCCGCTCCCCGCTTCCTGTCCGTGCTGCGCGGGCAGGAGGAGCCGGAACATCCGCCGCTTTCGTCTCAGGCGCCTCATTGTCACCGTCCCTGTCGGGCAGGGCCCCTTCACCGGGCTGCATCTCCGTCGCCGCATCCGGTGGAGACTCCTCCGTCGCTTCAGCCGTCAGTTCGTCGCCCGGACGCACATGGATGACGATCTGGCGCGTCCGTTCGGGTTTCAGCCCACCGCAATAGATACTCTCCTCGACTGCGAGCGTCCCGCCATCAGCCCGGAATTTCCAGATCCGGCCACCGACGTCCAGGACGACGATCTGCCCCTCAGCATCCCATTCCGCCCCGACTGAAGGATGAAGATGAAAACGCAGATCGAAGGATTGCATCCGCTCACCCTCGATGATTTCCTCGCCGCGCAGGTCTTCCCCCCCCTCCCCCAGATAGAGCCGGCGACGCCACGAGGCACCGAACGGAGCGTGATAGCCATCATGTGACAGGTCCAGCCAATGGGCCCCGTCCTGGCCCATCTGTTCCGCGGTCACATGCGCGGGCCGACGCTGAATATCACCATCGGGCCCGATATCCGAAGACGACCGACCTTCCATTACCAACAGCGAATGCGCGGCACTTTCACGCAGCGCACGCCGCCATTCCGCCGTTTGCCCGGCACCGCAATTGACGATCACGCGCTGCCGCGCCACCGAGAATTCGAAAGACAACGTCCCCGCATGGGCCAGCGCATCGAAACCAGGCGGCGGAGGCGCCGCCGCGTCGACCAGCAGCAGGGATCGTCCGACCTGCAACCGGATAAAGCCCCCATCGGGCATGGTGGTCGCCACCACCCGCGACCGGGTCGATTGCGCCAGCACCATCTCGATCATCGCCACATTGCCGGCATGGCTGCCGTTGAACAGCGCCAGCCCCCCATCACCATGCCGCATGGCCCGCAGCACCGGGCTCATGCGATCGAGTGCCAGCGCCAGTGAGTCCGGCAACGGCAACTGGGCCGCCTGCAGCATCGCCCGCATTTCGGCCAGTTCGCGCAATGCCAGAAACTGGATTTCGGGGCTGCGCTGGATGTGACACCCATCCTGCATGATCTGCCGCGCCAGCTCGGCATCCAGATAGCGCATGAACCGGGAAAGGAAGCCACTATGTTCGGGCATCGCGATCGCCGCGGCCAGCAGGCCCTTGAAGGCGATCAGTGCCCGCCAGTCATGCGTCTCGGGCGGCAGCAGCGCTGCGATCGTTCGCCCCTCGGCCAGCAGCCGCTGCATCAGACGCTGGCGGAACCCGTCATCGGCCGATGCGGCGAAGAAATCGTAATGCCCCAGCCACGCGGCCAGTCGGGCGCCAGTCACGGCGCAGTCGCGCACCATCGGGTCGGTCGGCGGATGGGCCAGCCAGTCATTGACCAGCGCGCGTGCCTGGAGCCGCGCCGAATCGGTTCCGACGGCGCGCAGGTCCCGCAGCCATGTGAAGCCATGCAGATAGGCCCGGAACGAATCGGGATAGGACGGGTCCTCCCATCGCCCCGGCCCGATTCGCCGCGTAACCCCGGCGTAGGTCAGGCTGCCAAGGGCCAGTTGCGCCCCAGATGTCGGGTCTCCGGGCCACAAATCGCGCACGGCATGGACCGGGGCGGCGGGAACGCGCCCCAGCCCCGCCAGAGACGGCAGGCGAGCCAGCGAAAGACGCGCATCCTGGCTCCAACGTCGCAGGACCATCAGGCCCCTCTCATTTCACGAGACAGATCCATCCACCCCATGCATGACCACCCGCTCTGGATCATACAGCCTGTCTGGCCGCCCCGCGCAGGCCCGCAATCGCCCGCTCGTAATCCGGCTGGCCATAGACCGACGTCCCGGCCACCAGCATGTCGGCTCCGGCTTCGGTCGCCAGCGCTGCGGTCCGAACGTCCACGCCACCATCGACACCGATCCGGATGTCCCGGCCAGTCGCCTCCGCCATCCCGCGCAGCGTGCGGATCTTGTCCAACTGGCCGGTCAGGAATTTCTGGCCGCCAAATCCCGGATTGACGGTCATGACCAGAATCACATCCACTAGGTCCAGAACTTCCTCTACGGCCTGCGCCGGGGTCGCCGGACACAGGGCGACGCCCGGTTTCACGCCCAGCGCACGGATATGCTGCAAAGTCCGGTGCGTATGGGGCCCTGCCTCGATATGCACATGAATATGGTCGGCCCCCGCCTGGGCGAACATCTCCAGATACGGATCGACCGGCGCCATCATCAGATGCACGTC
Source organism: Gluconacetobacter tumulicola (assembly GCF_014174215.1). Classification (GTDB taxonomy): domain Bacteria; phylum Pseudomonadota; class Alphaproteobacteria; order Acetobacterales; family Acetobacteraceae; genus Gluconacetobacter; species Gluconacetobacter tumulicola. The sequence goes on from NZ_JABEQL010000003.1 coordinate 206,204, forward strand.
GAACACCAGGCCTGACTGTGGGCGCAGCACCTTGATCAGCTGCGCGCCGAAGGACAGATTCGGCACGAAATGGCCATCCATCACATCCAGATGCAGCCAGTCGGCTCCAGCCCGCTCGACGGCTGCGACTTCCTCCGCCATGCGGGAAAAATCGGCCGAAAGGACACTGGGCGCGATAAGGGGGGGGAAGTGAATGGACATGGTTTGCAGTGTAACAGGAAATCACGGGCGGCATGCAAGCTGTTGCGTACCGCCCGTCGTGACCGATTTCCGTCACGTTCTCAAGAGAGGCTAGGGGCGACGGAAACGTGCGGCAAAGAACCCGTCCATCCCTCCCATTCCGGCCCATAGTGCGGGGTGGGTCCGCAGCCAGCCTTCCGGGGTGCGCGCCTCGGGCAGCATCGCCAGGTCCTCCACCGAGAACGGGTCGGGCACCAGCCCCATCGCGGCCGCGGCGCGGGCACGTTCCGGCCCCTCCTCGGGCTGAAGCGAGCAGACGGCATAGACCACGCGCCCGCCGGGACGCAGCATGTCCCGCGCGGCCGCCAGCAGCCGGTCCTGCCCCTCGGTCAGGGCCTGCAGGTCGCGTGGGCGCTTGATCCACAACACATCTGGGTGACGCCGTGCGGTGCCGGTCGCCGAACAGGGCGCATCCAGCAGCACGCCATCCAGCAGCGCGTCAGGCCGCCAGGTGGTCGCATCGCCCAGCACAGTCGTCACCCGCTCCGTCAGGGCGAGGCGCGCCAGATTCTCCTGCAGCCGCGCCATCCGGCCCGCCTCGCGCTCGATGGCCGTAACCTCGGCCCCGGCGAAGGCCAATTGTGCCGTCTTGCCCCCCGGTGCCGCGCACAGATCCGCAATCCGCTCGTCCGGCTGCGCCGCCAGCAGACGCGCGGGCAGCGATGCCGCTGCGTCCTGAACCCAGAATGCCCCCTCGGCATATCCCGGCAATTCCGCCACCCGCGTCCCAGCCGGCAGCCGCGCCGTACCGGTGGGCAACAGCTCCGCACCGGGCGGGCATGCGGCACCGGGACGCATCGTCAGATCCAGCGGCGCCTCACGCCCCAGGGCTTCGGCGATGGGCCGTGCCAATTCGCCCCACGCGCTCCACAGCCACGGCGGCACGTCCAGCCGATCCTGGTCCAACCCATCCAGCGCACCCGCGCCGGCCTGCGCGACGCGGCGAAGTACCGCATTCACCAGCCCGGCGAACGGCGTCAGGCCACGCCGGCGCACCAGGGAGACTGCGGTGCCGACAGCCGCATGTGCGGGCGTGTCCAGAAACAGGATCTGCGCAACGCCAATCAGCAGCACCGTCCGCACCGGCAGCGGCGGTTCCTTCTTCAGGAAAGGTTCCAACACCATTCCGGCCGTTCCCAGGTGGCGCAGCACGGTCGCCGCCAGCCGGTGCGCGGCGGCACGGTCGCGTGCATCCGCACCGCGCGCCGCCAGCGACTGGTCCAGGCTGTTTTCCAGCATGCGGCGATGTTCCAGAACGCCCTGCACGATATCGAAGGCGATATCCCGTGTCGGGTCCGCCCCGGCCCCGCGCGGTCCGCGCGGCCCCCGTCCGTCTGGTGCGCCCTGGCTCATGGTGCGTCCGCTCCTCCCGTCCCGTTCCATATGCCGCGTGCTGATGGCATGCCCGTCTTCACGCCGCCACCCCTTCGGGCCGGGAATCTGCGTCTTATTCCCCTTGACCGACGACCGGCCCCGGCCAACCGTAACGGTATGACGACAACGTTCTCCGCCGCCACGGCCGGCACCCCGTCCTGCCCATCCCCGATCGCCACCGCCCTGGCCGACATTCGGGAGCGGATCGCGGCGGCGGCCCACCGCGCGCACCGCGCGCCGGATACGGTCACGCTGGTCGCGGTTTCGAAATTCCATCCCCAGTCGAGTGTGCTGGAGGCTCTACAAGCCGGTCAGGCCGTGTTCGGCGAAAACCGCGTGCAGGAAGCAGCGGAGAAATTCCCCCCGCTGCGCGACGCCTGGCCCGCCCTGCGTCTGCATATCATCGGCGGCCTGCAGACCAACAAAGCCCTGGAGGCGGTGCGGATCGCCGACATGATCGAAAGTCTGGACCGCCCGTCCCTGGCCGACGCGCTGGCCCGGGCCGCCGACCGCGCGGGACGCCTGCCGGATCTGCTGGTACAGGTGAACACCGGCGACGAATCCCAGAAATCCGGCATCCCCCGCGCACAGGCCGACAGTTTCATCACCTCGTGCCGCCAGCGTTTCGGCGACGCCGTGCGGGGCCTCATGTGCATTCCGCCGGCCGACGTGGACCCGGTGCCGCATTTCCGCTATCTGGCGGATCTGGCTCGGGCGCACGACCTGAAGCTGCTGTCCATGGGCATGTCGGCGGATTTCGAGGCGGCGATCACGGCGGGAGCCACCCATGTGCGCGTGGGTAGCGCGATCTTCGGCCATCGACCCGCCAGCCCACCGAATAGCGCAATCCCGCCCGCTCGCCTTGCTGCCCCCGAATCATGACGCTATGCCGGAAGACAACGCGGCCGGCGCGCCGTTGCCTGCCAACAGTCCTCGGAGACGTCCCGACATGACGCCAGACCCGGTCGACCACATTGCCGGATCGACGCCGCCCGCCCAGGCTGCCGCAACGGCCGCCGAAACCGGCGGCCATTCGGACACGTCGTCCAAGATTACCGAATTCGGCGCCGACCAGCACGAACACGCAGCCAGCCCGGTCGGTTTCGCCGCCCTGCTGGCCGTTCTCGGCGTGGTCTTCGGCGATATCGGTACCAGTCCGCTCTACGCCCTGCGCTCCACCATCCTCGTCGTCTCGCAGCATCACCAGATCGATGCGTGGGAGGTCATGGGCGTCGAAAGCCTGATCCTCTGGTCGCTGATCCTGATCGTCACCGTAAAATACGTGCTGCTGATCATGCGCGCCGACCATAATGGCGAGGGCGGCATCATCTCGCTGATGGCACTGGCACAGAAAGTGTCCCAGGATAGCCGGCTGAAGCTGGTCCTGGGCATGGCCGGCATCGCCGGTGCCTGCCTGTTCTTCGGGGATGGGCTGATCACACCCGCGATTTCGGTCCTCTCGGCCGTCGAAGGCCTGGAGGTCAGCTTCCCCGCCGCGCGCGAGCTGATCATTCCCATTGCAATCGTGGTACTGATCGGCCTGTTCAGCGTGCAATCCTACGGCACCGGCAAGGTCGGCGCGATCTTCGGGCCGGTCATGGTGCTGTGGTTCACGATGCTCGGCGTCCTCGGCCTTCTGGCCATCGTACGCCATCCGCATATCCTGATGGCCATTTCGCCGATCTATGCCGTGCAGTTCATCATCTATCATGGCTGGCTGTCCTTCATTGCCCTCGGCTCGGTCGTGCTGTCGGTCACCGGGGCCGAGGCGCTATATGCCGACATGGGCCATTTCGGCCGACAGCCCATCCGCTATGCGTGGCTGTTCTGCGTCCTGCCCTGCCTGGCACTGAACTATATGGGCCAGGGCGCGTTGATCATTTCCGACCCATCGGCTATCAGCAATCCATTCTTCCTGCTGGGGCCGCACTGGCTGCAGATCCCGATGATCATCCTGTCGACAATGGCGACGGTCATCGCCAGCCAGGCTGGAATTTCGGGTGGCTTCTCGCTCTGCCGCCAGCTTATCCAGCTCGGCTACCTACCGCGCATGCGCATCACCCACACCAACAAGAACGAGGAAGGGCAGATCTACCTGCCCGAATTCAACCGCGCCTTGATGGTCGGCGCGCTGCTGCTGGTGGTGGCGTTCCGCAGCTCCGACGCACTGGCCTCGGCCTACGGCATCGCCGTTACCGGCACCTTCATGTGCACCTGCGTACTGGCGATGGTGGTGTTCCGCCGCCAGTACCATTGGTCGCGGGCGGCTGCAGCAGCCACGTTCGGCGGCTTCTTCATCATGGACAGCGTCTTCTTCGCGTCGAACGCGCTCAAGATCCCGCAGGGCGGCTGGGTGCCGGTCCTGCTGGGTACCGCGCTGACCCTGATGATGACGACATGGAAGCGCGGCCGCAGCCTGATCATGGCCCGGCAGAAACTGGACAGCCTGCCCGTCAACTCCTTCCTGGCCCGCCTGCCCCAGTCACGTACCATCCGCGTCCCCGGCATGGCCGTCTTCATGACCGCGACACCGGAATTCGTGCCGACCTGCCTGTTGCACAATCTGAAGCACAACAAGGTACTGCATGAGCATGTGCTGTTCGTTACCGTCCAGACCCTGGACCAGCCGGAAGCCACGCGCGGCCACCGCGTCGCCCTGCAGCAGCTCGCCCCGAACATCTATCGGGTGGTCCTGCGCTACGGCTTCATGGAAACTCCGAACTTGCCCCGCGCGCTGGAGGAACTGAAAGCAAACGGCGTGGAGTTCGACGCCATGCAGGCCTCCTATTTCACCAGCCGCGAACTGCTGGTGCGCTCCTCGGTGCCCAAGATGTCGCGCTGGCGGATGTCGCTCTTCCTGCTGATGGCGCGCAACGCCATCCCCGCCACCGAATTCTTCCGTATTCCACCCGACCGGGTGGTGGAACTGGGCGTGCGGCTTGCCATCTGACGCAGCACCCCTCGCACTCTATGTCCATTGGCCGTTCTGCCTGGCCAAATGTCCGTACTGCGATTTCAACAGCCATGTACGCGACTCCATCCCGCAGGCCCGCTTCGCCGCCGCTCTGCGGCGCGAACTGGGGCATGAGGCCGCCCGCCTGACAGCAGACGGTCCGCGCCGGCTGGGGTCGATCTTTTTCGGCGGCGGCACACCGTCGCTGATGGCGCCGGAGACGGTCGCGTCCCTGATCGCCGATGCCCGGTCCCTGTTCGCCACGACGCCCGATCTGGAAATCACGCTGGAAGCCAATCCCACCAGCGTCGAAATCGGGCGGCTGCGCGCATTCCGCGACGCCGGCGTCAACCGGGTATCGCTGGGCATCCAGAGCCTGGACGACGACGCGCTGCGCCGGCTGGGGCGACAGCATTCCGCCGGTCAGGCCGTAGCGGCGCTCGAGACGGCGCGCGATCTGTTCAGCCGGATCTCCTTCGATCTCATTTATGCGCGGCCGGACCAGTCGCCTGCTTCCTGGCGGGCCGAGTTGAATCAGGCCCTCGCCCTGGTTTCAGACCATCTCTCGCTTTACCAGTTGACCATCGAGCCAGGTACCCGTTTCGAGGGACTGCACCGCCAGGGGCTGCTGGTCCTGCCCGATGAGGAATCGGGGGCGCTGATGTACGAGGAAACCGCCATGGTCGCCGCCGGTCACGGGCTGGCGGCCTACGAAGTCTCGAATTACGCCCGGCCGGGAGCGGAAAGCCGCCATAACCTGACCTATTGGCGTTACGGCGACTATCTGGGAATCGGCCCCGGTGCCCACGGGCGGATAACCCTGGCGGACGGGCTACATGCCACCCGCCGCCACCGCGCTCCGGAACCATGGGCGGAGCGCGTGGAACGGACGGGAAGCGGCCTGACACAGGACGATACCCTGACCGCCCGCGACCGCGCCCGCGAGATGCTGCTGATGGGCCTGCGCCTGACCGAGGGCGTGGCCGAGACCCGGTTCGCACAACGCACCGGCATGGCAATGAACGATGCGCTCGATCCGGTGATTCTGGCGGCGGCGCTGGAAGAAGGATATCTTGTCCGCGACGAGACAACGGAGGGCGTCGCCCTGCGCGCCACGAATGCGGGCCGCCTCCGACTGGAAGCCCTGCTCGGCGCCGTGGTGCTCTAACGAGCTGTTTTAAAAGGGTCGGTGCGCTTCAGGAACGTCTTGGCAGCCGTCTGCCGCGAAGCACTTAAGACACGCCCCGGATTGCCAACAGCGGCACTTTTAAAACAGTCTGCAGGACGACCGGATAGCCGAGCTCTTGCACACAGGACGCAGCATGCCATTTTCCCCCTTCCGGCGCCGGGCGCGCGCCGGTTCACGCCTCCGCCACCTCCTGCCCGCCACATTGCGGGCATTCGCCCTGGGGGCAGGCCTGCTGGCCACTCAGCCGGCTGCCCATGCGGCAGAGCCGCGCCTGGTAATCGAGGACAATGATTTTCTCGGCCCGGGCGGTTCCGACCAGCAATCGGTCATCCCCCTGCTGTTCAATCCGGCCGTCAAGGTGCTGGGCTTTACCGTCGCAACTGGCGACGGCTGGGAAAATCAGGAATCCGCCCATCTGCGCCGCTTCCTCGAGATCATCGGCCGAACCGACGTGCCGGTCGCCGACGGTGCCGTCTACCCGCTGATCAACAGCGTGAAGCTGATGCGCCTGCGTGAAAAACAGTTCGGCACCATTCCCTGGAAGGGCGCCTGGGGCGCACTGGGATCGATGGACAAGGTCCCCTCCGAACAGCCGCCGCTGCCGGCGATGAAGGACGGCGCTCCGACCCTGAAGCCCACGGCAGAAAGTGCGGCCCTGTTCCTGATCCAACAGGTCCATGCCCATCCGCACCAAGTCACCATCGTCGAAGCCGGCCCGATGACCAACCTGGCGCTGGCGATCCGCATCGACCCGACCTTTGCCGCCACGGCAAAGGAGCTGATCTTCATGGGGGGCCTGCTGGACACCAGCATGCGCGCCCTGACCGGAAACGTCGATTTCGCCTCGGACTTCAACATGATCTTCGATCCGGAGGCGGCGCATATCACGCTGACCGCCCCATGGCCGTCGATCACCGTCGTCGGCAACGTGTCCAACGACCTGATGATGACGCGCGATTATCTCAAACGCATTCAGCAGAAGCGCACGCCAATGACCGACTATATCGGCACCTATTACGATCCCCTGCCGATGTGGGATGAAATGGCAACGGCAATCGCCGCCGATCCCAGCCTGATCGCCACGTCGCTCGACGCCTATATGGACATCGACATCGCCAACGGGCCACATTACGGTCATGTGGTCGTCTGGCCCGATTCCACCGCCCCCAGAGAGACGGACATCCGCAAGGTACGGATCGTGCAGTCGATCGATGCCCGGCGTTTCCTGGATACGTTCCTGCACGAGGCACAGAGCGACGTGCGTTCCGCCGGTCACCCCTGATTCATGCTGCACCTGGTCAAGCTCGCTGTCGGAATCACCTCGCTTGAGGACCTGGCGCACCGGCAGCGTACCATGGCCGAAGGGGCCGGGGACGGGCTGGACGGCACCCAGCCATCCGGCCACCCCTGGCTGCGGACCCGCATGTTCCCCCGCCGGGCACCGGAGATCCTCGATCGCGGCTCGCTCTACCGGGTCATCAACGGGCTGATCCTGTGCCGCCAGCGTGTCGTCGAGATTCGTCCCGACACGCGCGAGGACGGCGTGGCCTGCGCACTGGTGGTCCTGGCACCGGAGATCATACCGGTTGCCCCGCGTCCGATGCGCCCGTTCCAGGGCTGGCGCTACCTGTCCCCCGCCGACGCACCGCCCGACCTGTCCGTCGGCGGAGGCGATGGCGGAACGCTCCCCGAATCGCTGCGTCGGGACCTGGCCGGCCTATGCCTGATCTAGCGCCCCCCCACCGGCGGCGCGGCCGCCGTGCCGCCATGATCGGGCTCGCCCTGATCGGCCCTGCCATCCTCGCGGCATGCAGCAGCACGCCCGGTTCGCGCTATTCCCGCTATTACGCCCGCAATGGTGCCTATCGTGCCCCCGGTCCGCCCCAGGACCCGTGGCGGCCTTATATCGCCGATGCCTCGACCCGCTTCTCGGTCCCGCAGGAATGGGTGCGCGCTGTGATGCAGCAGGAATCGGGCGGCCATGAATATCTGAACGGACAACCGATCACCTCGTCGGCCGGAGCCATGGGCCTGATGCAGTTGATGCCCCAGACCTATGCCGACATGCAGGCGCAGAACGGGCTGGGACCGGATCCTTACGAACCGCACGACAATATACTCGCCGGCACTGCCTATATCCGACAGATGTACGACCGCTATGGCGCGCCGGGCTTTCTCGCAGCCTACAATGCCGGCCCACAGCGTCTGGATGATTATCTCCAGACCGGTCGGCAATTGCCGAACGAGACGGTAAACTATCTGGCCTCGGTCACACCCAACCTGGGCACGGCGGTCGCCCTCAGCGGCCCGCTGGCCGCCTATGGCAGCGGCAGCCAGATGGTCTCGGCCACGCCGACCCCGCTGCCGGTTGCCATGGCGTCGGCGTCTCGCGTCACCCAACCGGTCGTCGTCACCCCAACCATCGCCGATCCGACGGGCGGCCAGCCTGTCCAGTATGCGGCCTACGTGCCACCCCGCGCACCCGCCGGGCAATGCGCGCACGACCCCGACGCCGCCTACGATCCCGACGCCCCGTGCCAACCCCTGGCGCCCCCGCTGTCGCCGCCGCTACCGCCGCCCACACCCCGGGCCGACGCGGCCCCCATGCCTGCGCCGTCCGTCGCCGAACCGTTGGCCCCCGCCGCCATCGCGATACCGACGGCGACCCGCGCCCCCTTGGGCGGCAGTGCCGCAGGCGGCGTGAATTACGGTCAATGGGCGGTTCAGGTCGGCGCGTTTACTTCTGAAGGGCAGGCCCGCTTTGCCAACACCATGGCTCGCCAGGCGGCGTTCACCGACCTGAATGGCGCACGCAGCGTCGTACAACCCGTCCCTTCGTTCAACGGGCATCCGCTCTATCGCGCCCGGCTGGCCGGCCTGGCACGCAGCAACGCCGCCACAGCCTGTTCGTCCCTGCGCCAGCAGGGGCTGGACTGCATGATCATCCGCCCCGGCCAATAAGTTTTGGTCCGTAACCGCGTGCAGGTGGCGATCCTCCGCGCGTTTCCGAACGCAACGAAGAAATCACCGCCAGAGCCCCACGGCCGCAGGGCCGGCCGGTCAGGTCAGCCCGTCACGCCCCATGGCCAGGAATTTCTCCCGGCGCTGCGCCACCAGCATGGCCGCGCTGAGCGACAGCAGGTCGGGAAGCTCGGCCGCAATCGCATCGCCCACCGCGCGAATCGCGGCTTCAGGATCGCGCTGCGCACCACCCAACGGCTCGGGAATGATGCGGTCGACCAGATGCAGTTGCAGCAGGTCCTGAGCCGTCAGCTTCAGCGCCTCGGCCGCGCTGGTCGCCAGCTTGGGGTCGCGCCACAGGATCGACGCACAGGCCTCGGGCGAAATGACCGAATAGATCGCGTGTTCCAGCATCATCACCCGGTCGCCCGCGCCCAGCGCGATGGCACCGCCCGATCCACCCTCGCCGATCACGGTGGCAATCACCGGTACCGGCGCCGACAGGCAGGTATCAATGGACCGCGCGATCGCCTCGGCCTGACCCCGCGCCTCGGCATCGATACCAGGCCACGCGCCGGCGGTGTCGATAAAGGTCAGGATCGGCATGCCGAAACGGCCCGCCAGTTCCATCAGCCGCTGGGCCTTGCGATAGCCCTCGGGGCGCGCCATGCCGAAATTATGCTCCAGTCGGCTTTCCAACTCCGATCCGCGCTCGGTCCCGATCACCACCACCGGCAGATCCTGGAAACGGCCGATACCACCGACCACGGCCTTGTCCTCGCCGAACAGGCGGTCGCCGGCCAGCGGCGTGAAATCCTGGATCAGGGTGCCGATATATTCGACCGTGTGCGGCCGCTGCGCATGGCGGGCGACCTGGACCTTCTGGCCGGGAGTCAGCTTGGCGTAAGCGGCACGAAGCTGCTTTTCCGACTTTTCGGTCAGACGGGCGATTTCCTCGGCGATATTGATGCCGTCGGGGCCTGACATATGACGGAGTTCGTCGATCTTGTTCTCAAGCTCGGCGACCGACTTTTCAAAATCTAGAAACTGGCGCATCCCGTGCGGATAGCACAGCCACGAATCCTGCCAAGTCCCCCTGTCCAGCCTCCCCCAAATCCATGGGGGGCAGCGCAACCGCCCGCCCAACGCCCGCACACCTCTATGGCTGCGTATCCGGCTGTTCGTCCGCACCCTTGCGACCACCTGCAAGCGGATGATGCGCCTCGACTACCGTACGCAGCCGCTCGGCCAGTACATGGGTATAGATCTGGGTCGTGGCGATGTCGGCATGGCCCAGAAGCATCTGAAGCGCGCGCAGATCGGCCCCACGCGCTAGCATGTGGGTGGCAAAGGAATGGCGCAGCACATGCGGCGACAGGCGCGCCGGGTCCAGTCCTGCCCGCAGCGCGACATCATGCAGGATCCGGTCGAATCCCTGCCGTGTCAGGGGGCGCTGTCCATCCCGGCCCGGAAACAGGTACGGGCTGCGCAATGCCTGGTCTCGCACCGCCAGGGCCTCGGCCGCCGCGCGCGCCTGGACGGACAGCGGCACGAGTCGCTCCCGCCCTCCCTTGCCCCTCACCAGCAACATGCGCGCGTCCCCCGCCAAGGCGCGGCGAGGCAGAACCAGCAGTTCCGAAATCCGTAATCCGGAGGCATACAGGATTTCCAGCGCCGCGCGCGCGACCAGCCAGCGACGCCCGTCATCGGGTGGCACGTCGCACCCGCCCAGCAGCGCATCGACCTCCTCTTCCGTCAGGAAGCGCGGCAGCGTGGCCGGCAGGCGGGGCGCATCCAGTAACGCGGCGGGATTGTCGGTCCGCATCCCCTCGCGCGTCAGGAACAGATAGAACTGCTTCAGGCAGGAGAGACGCCGCGCCTGCGTCCGTGGCGACAGGCCCGCACGTGCCAAGCCCGTCATGTAGTCGCGGAGCACGCCCGCGTCGGCGCCCGCTATCCCGCACCCGGCCTGCGCCGCAAACGATTCGAGGTCGCGCAGGTCGCGGGCATAGGCCCGCAGCGTATTCACGGCCGCCCCACGCTCGGCCGCCAGCATTTCCAGGAACGATTCGGCCTGGACGGCCACGTTCATGAATGGACGAAACGGTCCGGCGGCAGATCCTTGTGTACCGACATGGCCGGCGCCGGTGGCGGAAACACACCCAGCGACACAAAGCCGCCGATTCCGACCAGGACTACAATGCCCGCAAGAGCCAACAGGATGCGCCGCATGACCAAACCTCCACGCGATGGTGCCCGCCGCCTTGCCGGATGAGCCAGCCTTGATGCGACATGGCGAGTTGTCTTTGCTCTATGGTAGGTTGGCGCTCATGTCACGCCAGAACGCTTCCGATCCGCCCGAGTCCAACCCCCGGCCTTCTGCCGGAGGACCGGCGACATCATCCCCCCCTCCCATTCGCGAGGCCGTGACAGCTATTGCCTCCCCGCGGGGACCTGCTTCCCGCGACGACAGCATCGTCCTGGTCGGACTGATGGGTGCCGGCAAGACAACGATCGGCCGGCGAATCGCAACACGCCTTGGCATGCCGTTCATCGACGCGGACGTGGAAATCGAACGTGCGGCGGGATGCTCCATCGCAGACATCTTCGCCCAGTATGGCGAGGCAGAGTTCCGCAAGGGCGAACACCGTGTCATTCGCCGCATCCTCGACGGTCCCCCGGTGGTGCTGGCAACCGGGGGCGGCGCCTTCATGGACCCGATGACCCGGGCGATCATCCGCGACCGCGCCACCTCGGTCTGGCTGCGTTGCCCGCTGCCGGTCCTGGTGCGTCGGGTGCAGGGGCGCGGTCACCGGCCGCTTCTGAACGCCGGCAACCCGCGCGACATTCTGGCGCAACTGATGGACATCCGTCACCCGACCTATGCCGAGGCCGACATTACCGTGGATTGTGGAGAAGAAAGCGTGGAACAGAGTGCCGCGACCGTCATCAACGCCCTGGCGCTGGGCAGGCAGCCGCGGCTCGTTCCCGTCACGCTGGACCGCTGGCGATATGACGTAACGATCGGCGAGGATCTGCTGCGCCACGCCGGAACCCTGCTCTCGCCGATCTTGCCGCAGAAGCGAGTCGTGGTCATCACCGACTCGACCGTCGAATCGTTGCACCTGCCCCGGCTGCTCCAGGGACTGGCCCAAGGGGGAATCGAGGCCCGGACCATCGTTGTGCCACCGGGCGAAGGCTCGAAAACGCTGGCGGAATACGAGCGCGTGACGGGGGCCGTTCTCGAAATGGGGGTCGAACGCGGCACCACGATCATCGCGCTGGGCGGCGGCGTGGTCGGCGACCTGGCCGGCTTCGTGGCGGCGACCACGATGCGTGGCCTGCCCTTCGTGCAGATTCCGACCACCCTGCTATCGCAGGTCGATTCCTCCGTCGGCGGCAAGACGGGCATCAACACCCCGTTCGGCAAGAATCTTCTTGGCGCGTTCCACCAGCCGCTGGCGGTTCTGGCCGATACCACGACCCTGGCCACCCTGCCGCCGCGCGAAATCCGCGCCGGCTATGCCGAAATCGTCAAGGCCGGCCTGATCGGCGACGCCGCCCTCTTCGAATGGTGCGAAAGCCATGGCCAGGCGGTCCTGGACGGCGATGCCGACATCCAGGCCGAAGCCGTGCGCCGGGCCTGCGCGTTCAAGGCCGCCGTCGTGGGCGACGACGAACGGGAGGAAAGAAAGTCGGACGGTCGGGCCCTGCTCAATCTCGGACATACGTTCGGCCACGCGCTGGAGGCCGAACTGGGCTATGACGGCCGCCTGCTGCATGGCGAAGCCGTGTCGATCGGCCTGCGTCTGGCGTTCCTGACGTCAGAACGCATGGGCTTCTGCGACAGCGCGGATGTCGAGCGTGTAACCGGCCATCTGGAACGGCTGGGCATGCCGGTGCATCTGCGTGACCTGCCGCAGGCATTTTCGGCTGAACGGCTGCTCGCCCACATGCAGCGTGACAAGAAAATGCGTGATGGGCGCCTGTCCTTTGTGCTGGTGCGCGGCATCGGGCAGGCCTTTACCTGCCGAGACGTACCGGACAGCCTGGTGCGGGAAATTCTGCTGGGGGAAGGATGCGCTGCATGACATGCCCGTCATGGGTTGCGACATCGCAACACAGATGCGCGAATATCACATAATCCTGCCATAGAGCCGCCCCGAGCCTGCTGCCGAATACGCGCCGCCCGGAAGTGGTTGCAATCAGCACGTAATCTTAGCGAAACAAACTGTTGCTTTTTCAACACGGTGCTCAGTGGTAATGGCTGCTTTGCCTATGATGCGGGTTCCTAAGCCGGAACCGGAAGATCTATAGGGGGTTAAGCATCACGCTGAGGTTAGCCGTCTGTGGTTTGACGGCTACTCGAACGGATGATCAAGAGGACGAAAAAATGCGTCTCCGCACGGCATTACTCGCCACCACGCTGATGGCGGCTGCTCCTGTTGCAGCCAACGCCACAATCATTACCGGTCCGTACGTCGACCTGGGCGCTGGTTATAATCTGGTCCAGAACCAGCACGGCCATTTTGCCAACAATCCGACGGCCGGCATGACCAGCTCGTCGCAGTACCGTCACAAGGACGGCTACACGGGTTTCGGCTCCTTCGGCTGGGGCTTCGGCAACGGCCTGCGCGTCGAGGTCGAGGGCCTGTATAACTATTCGCAGCTCAACCACCGCAGCGGCGCGCCGAACCGCACCAGCGGCAGCGACCAGTCCTATGGCGGCCTGGTGAACGTGCTATATGACATCGACCTGAAGCAATTCGGGATCGACGTTCCGGTGACGCCGTTCGTCGGTGTCGGTGCCGGCTATCTGTGGCAGCACTACAACCCGACCACGACGACCTACATGAACGGCAACGTCAACCGCCTGGGCGGCACGACGGGCGGCTTTGCCTATCAGGGCATCGCCGGTGCAGCCTTCGACGTCCCGAACGTTCCGGGCCTGCAGATCACGGCGCAGTATCGCATGGTCGGCCAGACGTTCAACAACGGCTCCTTCACGATGTCTTCGTACAGCCCGGCTGGGCTGAGCCGTGGCAACGCGAACTTCGACCATCGCTTCAACCACCAGTTCATCCTGGGTCTGCGCTATGCGTTCGACACCGCGCCGCCGCCGCCGCCGCCGGCTCCGGTCGTTGTGCCGCCCGCCCCGACCCCGGCGCGCACCTACCTGGTGTTCTTCGACTGGGATCGTTCGGACCTGACGGCCCGCGCGCGTGAGATCGTGGCCGAAGCCGCTCAGGCCTCGACCCACATCCAGACGACGCGGATCGAAGTCAACGGCTACACTGACAACTCGGCGGCTCACCCGGGTCCGCGCGGTCAGAAGTACAACCTCGGCCTGTCCGAGCGTCGTGCGCAGAGCGTGAAGGCCGAACTGATCCGTGACGGCGTGCCCGCGAACGCGATCGACATCCATGGTTACGGCGAGGCGCATCCGCTGGTTCCGACGGGCCCGAACACCCGCGAGCCGCAGAACCGTCGCGTGGAAATCATCCTGCACTGATCCTGGCGATTTTCGCCCGGTTCGACAGGGTAAAGAGGGATGCCTTCGGGCATCCCTTTTTTATTGCGCGCTATGATCTGAAAACGATCCTTCTTACCCTTAACGACGAGACCGCGCGACGTGCCGGATTCCTGCCCTTCCCCCGCAAACGCCACCTCCCCCGGCGGAACCGGAGGCCCGCGCGTCCGGATCGTCCCGTTCCTGAAATTCGGGATCGTCGGGGTCACCGGGTTGATGTGGGATACGTTGGCCGTGTACGGATTCCGACCCCTACTCGGCCTCACAGGCGCCACCCTGCTCGCCTATTTCATCGCGGCCAGCATGAACTGGCTGGCCAACCGGCTCTGGACGTTCCGTCACGTCGTTCACGCCGACCGTCCCCTGGTTCAGTGGGCACGGTTCCTGATGGCCAATTCGCTGGGTTTCGTCATGAATCGGGGCATGGTCTTCACACTCTTCCTGGTGGCTCCACTCTGCCGGACCATCCCCGTCCTGGCCCTGGCAGCGGGCTCACTCACGGGGCTGGTGGCCAACTTCACGCTCAGCCACCGAATGGTCTTCCGCCATCGCCAGCCGCCCCCCTGACCCGGTTCATCAAAGCATCCCAGATCGGCCCGCATTCCAGAACGCAGCCTCCAGCTTGACGGCGGTGCGGAATTCGGCGAGCAGCGCGGGATACCGCCCTTCGGCACCATACCGCCCGGCCAGCGATTCCAGCGTACGCAGCCCCGCGTCCACCAGCCCGACGAATTTCTCGCCCCCATACAGGGCGATCCATTCCCAGTAGGGGTTGCCTTCCCGCCGGGTCGTGGGGTCAGCCATCAATCTGGCGCCGATTTCGCCATAGCCGATCAAGCAGGGCGCCAGCGTCACGATCAAGTCCAGCAGGTCGCCCGTCTGTCCCCGGTCGAGAATGAAACGGGTATAGGCCAGCAATTCCAGCGATTCAGGCTGATTGTGCAAATCATCGACGCACAATCCCCATCCGGCACAATAGGCAATATGAAGCGCCAGTTCGGTATCCAGCAGACCCGACACGATGCCGGAGGCCGATCGCATGTCCTCCATCGTATCGGCCTTATAGATCGCCAGCGCATAGGCCCGCGCATACTGGATCAGGTACAGATAATCCTGGATCAGGAACCGCTGGAAATCCGCCTCCGGCAATGTTCCGTCCGCCATGCCGCACACGAAAGGGTGGTGGATGAAGCGCTCCCAATCCTTACCGCAATCGCGCCGCAGCCTGCCGGCCAGGCCCTGTTCCAGACTGGGCCAGTCCCGTTCCGCGATCCAGTTCATGGGTTCATCCTTCCTTACGGTGTTTTCTTGCGGCGCCGATTTGCTTTGCCGCGCGCCCTTGCTCTTCCTGCCGGGCACGCCGTGCGCTAGGTGATGGTATCCGAGCTTTCCAGCCTTCGCCATTTCAGGATCGTCAGCCCTCCGCCATGACCTCCACAAACGATATCCGCGCGACCTTCCTCGACTATTTCGCAGCCAACGGTCATCAGATCGTGCCGTCCTCGTCGCTGGTGCCGCGCAATGACCCGACCCTGCTGTTCACGAATGCCGGCATGGTCCAGTTCAAGAACGTCTTCACGGGGCAGGAAACCCGCCCCTATTCCCGCGCCACCACGGCACAGAAGGTGGTTCGGGCCGGCGGCAAGCATAACGACCTGGATAATGTCGGCTACACGGCCCGCCACCATACCTTCTTCGAGATGATGGGGAATTTCTCCTTCGGCGACTATTTCAAGCCCGAAGCGATCGAATTCGCCTGGAGCCTGATCACGCGCAATTTCGGCCTGCCTGCCGAAAAGCTGCTGGTCACCGTCTATGCCGATGACGAGGAAGCGGCCGCGCTGTGGCGCAAGATCGCCGGCCTGCCGGACCAGCGGATCATCCGCATCGGCACCGCCGACAATTTCTGGCGGATGGGCGATACCGGCCCCTGCGGCCCCTGTTCGGAAATCTTCTACGATCACGGCCCCGACGTACCCGGCGGCCCGCCCGGCTCGCCGGACGAGGATGGCGACCGCTTCGTCGAGATCTGGAACCTCGTGTTCATGCAGTTCTTCGAGGACCCGCCGGGCGTCCGCTCGCCGCTGCCGCGTCCCTCGATCGACACCGGAATGGGACTGGAACGCTTCGCCGCCATCATGCAGGGCAAGCGCGACAATTACGACACGGACACGATGCGCGCGCTGATCCTGGCCTCGGCCGAGGCGACGGGTCAGGACCCGGACGGCCCGTTCCGCGCCAGCCACCGCGTGGTAGCCGATCATCTGCGCTCGACTTCGTTCCTGATCGCGGACGGCGTGCTGCCCTCCAAGGACGGGCGCGGCTACGTCCTGCGCCGCATCATGCGCCGCGCGATGCGCCACCTGCACATGATGGGCACCAAGGAAACGGTCTTCCATCGCCTGGTCCCCGCCCTGGTGCGCCAGATGGGGGCTGCTTACCCTGAACTGGTCCAGGCCGAAGCCCTGATCCGCGAGACGATGCGCGGCGAGGAAGAACGTTTCAAGGCGATGCTGGAACGTGGCCTCGCGCTGCTGGCCGACGAGACGGCGAAACTGGGCGACGGCCAGAAACTGCCCGGTGACGTGGCGTTCAAGCTGTACGACACGTTCGGCTTCCCGCTGGACCTGACGCAGGACGCGCTGCGCGGCGGCAGTCATGAGGTCGATGTCGCAGGCTTCGACAGCGCGATGCAGGTCCAGCGCGAACGCGCCCGCGCCGCGTGGAGCGGCTCGGGCGACAGCGCGACCGAAACCGCGTGGTTCGAGGCGCGCGACAGGTTCGGTGCCAGCGAGTTCCTGGGCTACGCGACCGAGCAGGCCGATGCCGAGATCCAGGCCATCATCAGCAACGGCCAGTCTGTTCATGACGCGCCGGCGGGCACCGAAGTCGCGCTGCTGCTGAACCAGACGCCGTTTTACGGCGAAAGCGGCGGCCAGGTCGGCGATACCGGCCTGATCACCGCTCCGGGCCTGCGTATCGCCGTCACCGATACGCAGAAGCGGCTGGGCGACCTGCTGGTTCACTCCGGCACGGTGATCGAGGGCACGGTCCGCGTCGGCCAGGCGGTGACCGCCACCGTCGATCACGAACGGCGCAGCGCGATCCGCGCCCACCATTCAGCCACCCATCTGCTGCACGAGGCACTGCGCCGGCGTCTGGGCGAGCATGTCACGCAGAAAGGTAGCCTGAACGCGCCCGACCGCCTGCGCTTCGACATCAGCCAGCCCCGCCCGCTGACACCGGAGGAAATCGCCGAGGTCGAGGCCGAGGTGAACGCCCGCATCCGCGAGAACAGTGCGGTCACCACCCGCCCGATGTCGCAGGAAGAAGCCGTGGCGCAGGGCGCAATGGCCCTGTTCGGCGAGAAATATGGCGACGAGGTCCGCGTCGTATTCATGGGCCCGCCCGAGGATAATCGTCCGGCCTGGTCGATCGAGCTGTGCGGCGGCACACATGTCAACCGCACCGGCGATATCGGCCTGTTCCGCATTACGTCGGAAAGCGGCGTATCCGCCGGCATCCGCCGCATCGAGGCGGTAACCGGCAAGGCCGCCGAGGCCGCCGCCATCGCCACTGAGCAGCGCCTGACCCAGGTTGCGGCGATGCTGCGTGTCTCGGCCGCCGAAGCCCCGGAGCGGCTGGCGGTGATTCTGGAAGAACGCAAGGTCATGGAGCGCCAGATCTCCGACCTGCAACGCAAGCTGGCCAGTGGCGGCGAGGGCGGCGCGACTACCGAGACAATCAACGGCGTGGGCTTCATCGCCCGCAATGTGGGTGACCTGCCGGCACGCGAGCTGAAAGCGCTGGCCGATTCCCTGCGTCAGCAGGTTGGCTCCGGCGTGGTGGCGCTGGTTTCGACCGCCGATGGCAAGGGCAGCGTGGTCGTCAGCGTTACCGCCGACCTGACGGAACGTTTCGACGCGGTCGGACTGGTGCGGGCCGCCAGCGCTGCCATGGGTGGCAAGGGCGGCGGCGGACGGCGCGACATGGCCCAGGCCGGCGGTCCGGACGTGACACAGGCCGATGCGGCACTCGAGGCAGTACGCAAGGCCCTGGCCTGATCTCCCGGCCGGACATATTGCCGTGTCACACACACGGCGATGTGTCCGGCCCCTGACATAGTGTGTCCCGGGCCTCCGAGGGAGAAACCGGACCTGTGCCGTCCCCGTTTCCATGCTATCTGTGACGGACCCGGCTGTGTCGGCGCCCTGGCGTCCGCATGCCATGACGGGATTTTTCCGTCCGGGTGACCGTTCGAACGCCACTGTGAAGTCCCAGGCGGACTTCAGGACATAGGGACCTTCGATGGCCGATACCGATGCCAAGAAAACGCTGATCTCGCTCCTGCATGGAGTGGAGAAATTCAATGCCGAAGTCTTTCCGCAGAATCGCGAACTGTTCGCGGAACTGGCCGGCCAGCAATCTCCGGACACGCTGTTCATCGCCTGCGCCGACAGCCGCGTGAATCCCAGCATGATCACGCAGACCCAGCCGGGCGACCTGTTCGTGCTGCGCAATATCGGCAATATCGTTCCGGCTTACGGCGAAATGCTGGGCGGCGTGTCATCCGCAATCGAATACGCCGTCCTGGCGCTGGGCGTGTCGACCATCATCGTCTGCGGCCATTCCGATTGCGGTGCGATGAAAGCCCTGCTGGACCCCGATCCATCCAAACTGGCGCACATGCCCACCGTCGCGTCCTGGCTGCGCAATGCCGAAGCGGCCCGAGCGGTTGCGGGTGCGTTGCAGGCCACCGACGCCGGCCCGCAATCCGTGCGCAGCCTGGCGGAACAGAATGTGGTGCTGCAGATCGCGCATCTGCGCACGCACCCGGCGGTCGCCGCCGCCCTGGCACGCAACACGCTGATCCTGCAAGGCTGGTTCTACGATATCGCCAGTGGGGAGGTCGTGATTCTGGACGAAGCCACGCGGTCCAGCATCCATGTGGACGAAGCCATCGCCCGCCTGACCCGCGAGGTGGATGGGAAGACTGAACAGGCCTGACCCGCGACCGGCGGCCATCCGCCTCCTGGCCTGCGCCGGGTGGCTGGTGGCCGTCCTGGCCACTCAGGGGGCCATGGCGCGCACGATCAAGGTCTCGACCTGGAACCTGGACTGGCTGACGGCGCGGGCGCCGGGCGACCCCGCCCTGCCCCGCGACCTTCCCCACCGCAGCGACGCCGGGCTGCGCCAACTGGCCGCCTATGCCACGCGGCTCGGCGCCGACATTGTCGGGTTTCAGGAAGTGGATTCCCCAGCCCTGGCCGCCCGCCTGTTCCCGCCCGCACGCTACCGGATCGTCATGAGCGACGATCATGTGGTCCAGCGTGTCGGACTGGCCGTGGCAACCGGGCTGACCGTCACCCGCCATCCCGACATCTCGGAACTCGATGTCTATCCGCCCGACGCGCCCCATCATTTACGCGCGGGACTGGATGTCACGATCGACGACGGCACCGCCAGCCTGCGCATCCTGATCGTGCATCTCAAGGCCGGATGCCGTAACGCGGCCCTGGCCGACCGTCGACCAGCCTGCCGGACGCTGGCGCGTCAGCTGACGGTGCTGGACGACTGGATTGCCCAGCGACAGGACGAAGGCGTAGCCTTCCTGGTCATGGGAGACTTCAACCGCAACCTGACACCGTCCGACCCGTTCTTCCGGCAACTGGAAACCGACGGTCCCCTGACGCTGACAACGGCCGGGCGGGCGAGCCCGTGCTGGGACGGCACCTATTTCATCGACCACATCCTGCTGGGCAATCAGGCCCGCGCATGGCTCCGCCCCGACAGCCTCCGGGTCCTGACCTATGACGCGCAGGATCCCGCCCAGGCGCCGAACCTGTCCGATCATTGCCCGGTCTCGGTCGGGCTCGAGATGCCCTGACCAGGCGAAAGGCTCATGGAATATCGTCACCTCGGCCGTTCCGGCCTGCGCGTTTCGACCGTCGGGCTGGGCTGCAACAATCTGGGCGGCCGTATCGGGCTGGAAGAATCCCGGGCTGTGGTCCATCAGGCCCTGGACAGCGGCATCACCCTGTTCGACGTCGCCGACGTCTATGGACGGCGCGAGGCCCATTACGGCGCGTCGGAGGAAACGCTGGGCGCGATCCTAGGGCCGCGCCGCAACGAGATCGTCCTCGCCACCAAGTTCGGCATGCCCATGGACGCCGAAGGCCGCCTCCAGGGTGCCTCGCGCCGCTATATCCGCCAGGCCGTCGAAGCCAGCCTGTCACGCCTGCGAACCGACCGGATCGACCTGTACCAGGTTCACGTCCCCGACCCGGCCACCCCGATCGAGGAGACCCTGCGCGCGCTCGACGACCTGATCAGCGAGGGTAAGATCCTCTATGCCGGCTGTTCCAATTTCCCCGCCTGGCAGGTCGCCGATGCCTGCCACGTCGCGCGCATTTCGGGCTATGCCGGCTTCATCTCCTGCCAGGACGAACTGTCCCTGCTGGCACGGAACGCATTGCGCGACCTGGTGCCGGCGATCCGTCATTACGGATTGGGGCTGCTGCCTTACTTCCCCCTGGCCAGCGGCGTCCTGACCGGGAAATACCACCGCAACACGCCCCCGCCCCCTGGCAGCCGACTGAGCGCCTGGACCCACCTGGCCGATCGCTATCTGACCGGCGCCAACTGGACCCTGCTCGACCGGCTGGACGCTGTAGCACATGCAAACGGGCGCAGCCTGACCGAACTCGCCTTCGGCTGGCTGCTGTCGCACGATATCGTAGGGTCGGTCATTGCCGGTGCGACCCGTCCAGCCCAGATCGAGGCCAACGTTACCGCCGCCGCCCACCCGCTGACGGCCGAGGAACGCAACGCGATCACAGCCGCACTATCACCGGAATCGGCAGACGCACAGCAATGACGGACATGGCCGGCCGGCCATCATGCCGCCTGGTCAGAACATTGTTACCGGGCGCGCGCCCGCTAGGGGAAAGCAGAAGGAGCCAGTTCAGGCGGGCCAGACGCCAGAAAAGAAAGCCGCCCGCCAACCGACCAGAATCATGCCCATGACGAACAGAATCGCGCCCATAAGCTGAAACACGTCGCGTAGCGAGGTCTGGGGCGCATGATCCTCGGTCTCAGGCATGAATCGCTCCCTTCCTGTATTGTCACTATTCTTAACATCCGGCACGACAACACGAAAAGGGCCGCACCTCTCCGGGACTTGCTTTGTGACGAAAAAGTGTCCGCACAATGCCCAAAACCGCGCCATACGCCCGCTCAGACAGTATTTAAAAAACAGTCCACCAACCAGAAAGCGCAGCACAGGAAACCCGCATCGGATCGTCGGCAAACCCGGCAGAGCCGCCCCTCACCCTGGATGGCGCAGCAACCCCCCCTCCACCCGCAAGGTCGCTCCGGTGGTAGCCGAGGCCTGCCGCGAGCAGACATAGGCGACCATGCTGGCAATCTCCTCCGGCTCCGCCAGCCGCCGGATCAGCGAGGCCGGGCGATGCTGCGGCACGAATTCGGCCATGATCTCCTCGATCGGCCGGCCGCTCTCCTGCGCCGCCTTGGCAAACATCTCCATCACGCCCTCGGTCCGGGTCGGCCCCGGCAGCACCGAATTGACCGTCACACCGCTTCCAGGAATGCTCTCGGCGATGCCTCGGGCAATCGCGACCTGTGCGGCCTTGGAAAAACCATAGGCGATCATGTCCGCCGGAATGTTCAGTGCCGATTCGCTGGAGACGAACACCACGCGGCCCCACGCCCGCTCGACCATGCCCGGCAGATAATGGCGCGTCAGGCGCACACCGCTCAGGACATTGACGTCGAAGAAACGCTGCCAGTCCTCGTCAGGGGTCTCAAGGAATGGCTTCTGCTCGAAAATACCCAGATTATTGACCAGGATATCAGTCTGGGGAACAAGGCGGACGAATCCGTCGATCCCCTCTTTCGTTCCCAGGTCGGCCGGCACGCCGCGCAGCCGCGCCGTGGGCATGCGGGTCCGGATATAGGCCATCGCCTCATCCACCCTGGCCTGGCTGCGGCCGTTGACGATGACATCCGCCCCGGTTTCGGCCAGGGCCATCGCGATGGCCAGCCCGATCCCGGCGGTCGAGCCGCTGACGATCGCCGTTTTACCTGCCAGATCGATTTTCATTCCGCTTCCTCCTTCCGCGTGTCCGTCACCACAAGCGGGGTGTGTCGTCAGGCCGCCTTCTCCTGTTCCGCCAGGCGGCCCAGCGCCTGGACCGTATCCTTTGCCAGCCGAATCCGCTGTGCGTTCGTCATTTCCCGCACCAGCGCCAGCTTATGGTCGGGGCGCAGTCGGACATTGCCCTCTTTCTGTGTCGCCATCCAAGCGACCAGCCCGGCCGGATTCGCGAAATGATTGCCCCGGAACTGGATCACCATTCCCTTGGGCCCGGCCTCCAGCCTCTCGACCCCCGCCTCGCGACACAGGCGCTTGATCGCGACGACATCCAGCAGGTTACGCACCGGATCAGGCAGCGTGCCGAACCGGTCGACCAGTTCGGCCTCCATTGCCTCGATTTCGGCATCATTCGCCAGCGCGGCGATGCGGCGATACAGCCCCAGCCGCACCGGCAGGTCCGGCACATACTCCTCCGGGATCAGCACCGGCAGACCGAGGATGATGTTTGGTGTCCAATCCCGGTCCTCGGCCTTGCGCCGTCCCTTTTCGGCACGCAGTTCGGCCACTGCGTCTTCCAGCATCTGCTGATAGAGCTCGATCCCGACCTCGCGAATATGGCCCGACTGCTCGTCGCCCAGCAGGTTGCCCGCGCCGCGCAGATCCAGATCGTGGGACGCCAGCGTGAAACCCGCGCCCAGCGTGTCCAGCGTCTGCATGACCTCCAGCCGCTTTTCGGCGGCGGCCGACAGCACATGCGTCTGCGGCCAGGTCAGATAGGCATAGCCGCGCTGCTTGCCGCGCCCCACACGCCCGCGCAACTGGTAGAGCTGCCCGAGGCCGAACATGTCGGCCCGATGGATGATCAGCGTGTTCACCGCCGGCATGTCCAACCCGCTTTCCACGATGTTGGTGGAAAGCAGGATATCGTATTTGCCGTCACTGAACTCGGTCATCACCCGTTCCAGCTCGGTCGGGGTCAGGCGTCCATGGGCCTGCACCAGCCGTGCATCGGGCACGATTTCCTGCAGACGGGCCCCCATGCGGTCCAGATCCTCGATCCGCGGCACCACGCAGAAGATCTGCCCGCCCCGGAACCGCTCACGCTGGATCGCCTCGCAGATCACCACGCTGTCGAAAGGCATGATGAAGGTACGCACCGCCAGCCGGTCAGTCGGCGGGGTGGCGATCAGGCTCATCTCCCGCACGCCGGTCAGCGCCAGTTGCAGCGTGCGCGGCAGCGGCGTGGCCGACAGGGTCAGGACATGCACGTCCTCGCGCAGCGCCTTCAGCTTCTCCTTGTGGGCGACGCCGAAATGCTGCTCCTCGTCGATGATCAGCAGTTCCAGGTCGGCGAACTGCACACCCTTGGCCAGCAGCGCATGCGTGCCGATGATGATGTTGATGCTGCCGTCGGCCAGCCCCTTGCGCACCGCCGCCGCATCCTTCGCCGTGACCATGCGCGACAATTGCGCCACCGTGACCGGCAGCCCGGCAAACCGGGCCGAAAAGGTGCGGAAATGCTGCCGCGCCAGCAGCGTGGTGGGCACGACCACCGCCACCTGCGCGCCCGACATCGCGGCCACGAAGGCCGCGCGTAGCGCAACCTCGGTCTTGCCGAACCCGACATCGCCGCACACCAGACGGTCCATCGGCCGGCCCGAGCCCATATCTTCCAGCACATCGGCGATGGCGCGCGCCTGGTCCTCGGTCTCGGCGAAGGGGAAGCGGCTGCAGAATTCGTCCCATAAGCCTTCGGCCGGGGTCAGGCTCGGAGCCTCGCGCAGGGCCCGCATCGCGGCGGTGCGAATCAGCTCGCCCGCCATATCGCGGATGCGCTGCTTCATCCGCGACTTGCGGTTCTGCCAGGAGGCCCCGCCCAGCTTGTCCAGCGACACTCCGGCCTGATCGGAGCCGAAGCGACTCAGCAGTTCGATATTCTCGACCGGCAGGAACAGCTTTTCGTTGCCGTCATAGACCAAGCGCAGACAGTCATGCGGCGCGCTGCCGACCGCTACCGTCTCCAGCCCGTCATAGCGGCCGATGCCGTAATCCTGATGCACCACCAGATCGCCCTCGGCGATCTCCGACGCCTCGGCGATGAACTGGTCCGCCCGCTTGCGGCGGCGCGGCGGACGCGAAATCCGCTCGCCCAGCAGATCCTGCTCCGAGACGAAGGCAAGATTATCGGCGATAAAGCCGCGTTCCAGCCCCAGCGTCAGCAGCCCGACCGTACCGGCAGGCAGATCCTGCGCCTGGGCCCAGGTCTCGAACGTCTCGGCCCGCATGCCATGCTCACGCAGCAGCGTCGCGATCCGCTCGCGCGATCCACGCGTCCAGGCCGAGAGATAGGCCCGCCGCCCGGTCTCGGCCCATTGCCGAACCTGCGCATCGAGCATGGCAAATACGTTTTCGCGCGATCCGTCCCCGACCGACCGGGCGAACAGGATTCCTGGCCGGCCGAGCGCATCAATGCCCTCGGCCCCATCCGGGCGTGAGAAGGGATTAAACACCACCACCGGGTGACCGGACAGCATCCCGTCCCACCCCTTGCGGTCCAGATACATCAGATGCGGCGGCAGCGGACGGTACGGGACCTCCCCCTCGCGCACCGGCTGGCGCCGCGCCTCGAAATGGTCGGCGATCATTTCCAGCCGCGACGACAGGACCTCGTCCGCCTGATGGGCCATGATCACCGCGACACCCGGCAGGTAATCGACCAGCGTTTCCAGATGCTCGTAGAACAGCGGCAGCCAGTGCTCCAGCCCGGCATGGCGTCGCCCGTCGGAGACATGCTGGTAGAGCGGATCGCCGGCGGCGGCAGGCCCGAACAGGTCGCGCCAACCGGTGCGGAAGCGCGAAATGCTGGCCTGATCGAGGCTGAAATCGGCGACCGGCCGCATCACGAACCGGTCCAGCCGGTCGGAGGAACGCTGGGTGGCGGGGTCGAAGCGGCGGATATTCTCGACCTCGTCGCCGAACAGGTCCAGCCGCACCGGCTCAGCCTCGCCGGAGGGGAAAATGTCGAAGATACCACCCCGGGTCGCGAATTCGCCCGGTTCCATCACCGTATCGGTGCGGTTGTAGCCGTTGGTCACCAGCAGTTCGATCAGGAATTCCTGATCCAGATTGTCGCCGGTGGTCACTGTCAGCGACTGGCCCCGAAAGGCAGCGCGCGGCGTCACCCGCTGAACCAGCCCGCCGACCGTGGTCAGCACGATGCGCGGGCCCTTCGCGGGTTCCAGCAATCGCGTCAGGGTGGCAACCCGCTCGGCGACGATCGCCGGATTGGGCGATACCCGATCGTAGGGAAGGCAATCCCATGCCGGAAAGCGCAGGATTTCGGCATTCGGTGCGATGAACGAGAGCAGATCGCCGATCCGCGCCATGCCTGCATCATCGCGCGCCACATGCAGCACCGGCCCGTCATGCTCGCGCGCGCGCCGGGCGACGAGGAAAGCGTCGTACCCGTCCGGCACGCCCCAGACATTCATCCAGCCGGCATGCCCGGCGGACGCCGCAGCGGCGTGGTCCCTCCCCTCTGCTGTCATCGTTCTCCCCGGATCGCGGCCTGCCGGGCGGGATCGTTCGCGTCGGCGATGATGGCACGCATCATCGGACAGTCGACCTCGGCCGGCACCGGCTTGCGGCCACTCAGCCAGTCCGCCAGATCGGCATCCGGCAGGTCCATCACCGCTTCCAGCGCATCCATTTCGGCATCCGACATCGCAGCCAAGCGCGGGGCGACAAAGCCGCCGATCAGGATGTCCGCTTCATGCGTACCGCGATGCGTGGCGCGGAAATAAATCCGGCGACGGCGCGGATCGAGGGTCGAAAAGTCCGATGTGTCGAGGGACATGCTACCTGCCCGGATATGGTTTCGTTTTGTTCCTTCGCGTTGCTGTCCTATAGCCCTCCGTCAGGGTCCTGTCAGCCCGGCAGTCGCACCGGCCCGGAGAAATGGCCCCCGCAGAGAACGAACCGGGGAATTGAGGACGATCGAGCCCACCGTGTCCGACATCATCATCCAGGACGATTCACGGGACCTCCTCGGCCCGCTTCTGGCCCCGCTTGCCACGCTGCCCGGGGTTGGCACCGCCACCGCCAAACTGCTGGCGCGCGCGACCGGCGGCACGCGCGTGGCCGACCTGCTGTTCCACCTTCCCGAGTCCGTGATCGACCGTCGCTATCGCCCCCTGATACGCGACGCCATTCCGGGGCGGATCTGTACGGTGCATGGCAGGGTGCAGCGGGTGGACGCACCCGCGCGCGGCAGGCGCCAGCCCTGGCGGGTCCGCCTGTCGGATGGCAGCGGGACGATCGACCTGGCTTTTTTCTCGCCCTATCAGGCACGGCAGATGACGGTGGGCAGCGAGGTCGCGGTCTCGGGCATGCTTGACGAATTCGGCGACCGGCTTTCGATCGCCAACCCCGATCATATCGTGCCGGACGGCGATATCGGCCGCATCCCGATGCTGGACCCGGTCTGGCCGCTGACGGCGGGCCTCTTCCCCCGCCACATCCGCAATGCGCTGCGCCATGCCTTTCTGCGTTTCCCCGCCCTGCCCGAATGGCTGGACCCCACGCTCGTCAGCCGGCGGCATTGGCCCGATTTCGAAACCGCATTGCGCCAATTGCATTGCCCCGATGAATTTCCCGAGCTGCTGAAGGACGA
Source organism: Gluconacetobacter tumulicola (assembly GCF_014174215.1). Classification (GTDB taxonomy): domain Bacteria; phylum Pseudomonadota; class Alphaproteobacteria; order Acetobacterales; family Acetobacteraceae; genus Gluconacetobacter; species Gluconacetobacter tumulicola. The sequence continues at coordinate 233,239 of NZ_JABEQL010000003.1, forward strand.
CGCCTACGCAGCAGCGTCCGAACGGGCGCGCCTGCGCCTGGCCTGCGACGAATTGCTGGCCGAACAGGTAGCGATGGCCGAGGCAAGACGGCGCAACCGCAACCGCCCCGGCCGCGCGGTCGTGCCGACAGGGGCACTGCGCACCACGGCGCTGGAGCGCTTCAGCCACACCCCCACCGGCGCCCAGACCCGCGCCCTGCGCGAGATCGATGCCGATCTGGCCTCCCCCAACCCGATGCTGCGCCTGGTGCAGGGCGATGTCGGTGCGGGCAAGACACTTGTGGCCTTGCAGGCCATGCTGGGCGCGGTAGAGGCCGGCCATCAGGCCGTGCTGATGGCGCCGACCGAAATCCTGGCCCGCCAGCATCTGGCGACTTTCACCAGACTGGCGCCCGTCCCGGTCGCCTTCCTCAGCGGCAGCGTCAAGGGCCGCGCCCGGCGCGACGTGCTGGAGGCCATCGCCACCGGCCGCGCGCCGCTGGTCGTGGGCACGCACGCTCTGTTCCAGGACAAGGTGGTATTCGCCGACCTGGCACTGGCGGTCATCGACGAGCAGCACCGTTTCGGCGTCGAACAGCGGCTTCTGCTGGGCGAAAAGGGGTACCTGACCGACATCCTGGTCATGACCGCCACCCCGATTCCGCGCACCCTGCTGCTGACCCAGTGGGGCGAGATGCAGGTCAGCCGCCTGGACGAAAAGCCGGCGGGGCGGCTGCCGGTCCGCACCTCGCTGCACGCCATGGCGTCACTGGGCGACCTGCTGGATGGAATCGGCCGCGCCATCGCGGGGGGCGCACGCGTGTTCTGGGTCTGCCCCCTGGTCAGCGAGAGCGAGGCACTGGACATCGCAGCGGCCGAGGCACGCTTTGCTGTGCTGGCCGAGCGATTCGGGCCTGTCGTAGGCCTGGCCCACGGCCAGCAGGACATCGCGGTGCGCGAGGCCGCAATCGCCGATTTCGCCGCCGGCCGAACCCAGATCCTGGTTGCAACGACGGTGATTGAGGTCGGGGTCGATATCCCCGCCGCCACCGTGATGGTGATCGAGCACGCCGAGCGGTTCGGCCTGGCGCAATTGCATCAGCTGCGCGGCCGGGTGGGTCGTGGCGGTGCCGAATCGTTTTGCCTGCTGCTGCATGACGACGCGCTGGGCAAGACGGCGCGGCGCAGACTGGCCCTGCTGCGCGATACCGAGGACGGCTTCCTGATCGCTGATGAGGATTTCCGCCTGCGCGGCGGCGGCGACCTGACGGGCCGCCGCCAGTCCGGCCTGCCCGACCTGCGACTGGCAACCGGCGCCCGGCTGGACCTGCTGGTGACGATCGCCGCACAGGATGCGCAACGCATCATCGAAGGCAGCGCCGAGGCAAGGCGTGGCGCAATCGCCCTGGCAGTGGAACTATTCGACAGGCACGACGCTGCCAGAACCTTACGATCCGGTTAGGTCTCCCTCTCCTTGCCGCGAAGAGGCTGACCGGACGTAATGAACCGTAAGCACCGAAGCACAGGAAACGCGCGCCGGATCACCACCAGCGCGCATTTCCGTTCGGCCTGTCAGAATTTGGCGGACAGGGCCAACGACCCGTAATTGAACAACCCGCTGCGCGCACCCTGGAATTGCTGGGTTTGCCACACCTGGCTGTAGGACAGGCGCATGCCATGCCACATGATCGCAACACCGGCATGGATCTCGCCCACATCCCACTTCACCGGCACATGCGGCGAATTGCTGCGCATCGTGTTGCCTTGCAGCGTGGCGTCATACCCGACCGCATAGCCCGTCACGTTGCCGAAGACGTACCACGCCACCGGCCGGCTCAGGCGATAGGCGTCGGTCCCGTCAGTGCCCGGCCCGATGGTGGGCGTGCCGAAATCGCTGTTCAGCCCCTGGCCGATACGGAACGTATCCGCCACCGAACCATAGATACGGTAATCACCGATCGCGGCCGAGGTAGCGGGCAGCATGTCCATCGAGATGCCATAGACGTCAGCCAGCGGCAGCCGCCAGGTCCGCCCGGCCTGCACCTGGAAGATCGGCTGGTTCTGCAGCTGATGCTTCCAGCCCAGGTTCTTGGTATCGCCGATCGCGCCGTGGAAGCCATTCTGCAATTGCTGGCCCAGACCCGCCGGTCCCATGACACCGACCTGGATACCGAAGACCGAGCGGGACAGATCCGTATCGTTGATCAGGTTGACGGTCCCCAGCAGCAGGCTGGAATAAGGCCGGTCACGCAATGACGGCACGCTGGTCTGCGTATCGGTCGGCGTATAGATGAGCTGTTGCAGCCCCAGGCTGATGCGGGTGACGCCGGCACCCATGATGGCATGGTTGATCGTCTCGATCGGGGCCGGCTGGTTGTCGGTGCCCGATGTCCAGTTGATGCGCAGGCCGCTAGTATAATACTGGTCCGACGTGCCCTTCAGGGTGCTGACCGCGTCGTTCTCCCCCTGGAGCGTCCAGGTTCCGTACGGGTCCTGCAACGGCGTGGCACGGGCCGGGGCGCAGATGACTGCCGCGAGGCACCCCATTCCGGCCAGCGTACCGGCCCGCGCCATCCAAAGGGCTGTTCTTTCCGTCTTTGTCTGGCCCATCAGCTTCCCTTTCCCCTGCGCGACGCCATGTCTACCGCGCTCATCGACTGTCTAAAACGTCCCGGCGTTTCGAGAAAGCCCATGGATGTTTTTCGTGATCGAGCGGTCCACTCCGGCCGCCCGCCATGACGAGCATCCAGGCCGCCCATCGCAGCGGCAACAACATTAATCCTTGGTCACATTAAAGATGACGAGGTGATGGAACCGTGAGCCGAAGTTATGCTTATCTGTATTGGATGCCGACGCATTCGTGCTAGGGTCCGCGCGGGGAAAGGATGCTGTCCGCCACGGCCGCTCAGGCGGTTCGGAGAACGGTTGTGTAATGCCTTGATCCAGCAAAATTTCTTCATCCGGTGGCTCCTGGGACAGGACCCGCCAACTAGACCTCGGGATTACGACCGTTGAGAAGTAACAGGACCGACCGCAGCCCCCGTTCCCCGCGCCGCGGCGGATTTGACGACGATTTCATGTCGCCGCCGACGTTTGGTGATCGTGGCAGCAGCGCTCCCCGTCGCCCCATGGGTGGCGGCGGCGCCCCCTCGCAGGTGATCGCCTCGGGACCGGAGATCAGCGCCTCCGTCAAGTGGTTCAACAGCGAGAAGGGCTTCGGCTTCGTCGAACTGGCAGACGGTTCGGGCGATGTCTTCCTTCACGCCAACGCGCTGGCGCAGAGCGGCCACAGCTCCGTTTCGCCGGGTACGACGCTGGTCGTCCGCATCGGCCAGGGCCCCAAGGGTCGCCAGGTCGCGTCGGTCAGCTCGGTTGACGAAAGCACCGCCCAGCCGGAGCGTCCGCGCGGCTTCGGCGCCGGCCCCGGCGCCCCGCGTGCCCCCGGCGGCTTCGGCGGTCGTCCGGCCCGCCCGGCCCCCGACCTGTCGCAGGCGCAGGATATGCGCGGCATCGTGAAGTGGTACAACGCCACGAAGGGCTTCGGCTTCATCACCCCGGAAACCGGCGGCAAGGACATCTTTGTCCACGCTTCGGCTCTGGAGCGTTCGGGCCTGACGGGCCTGACGGAAGGCCAGACGGCGAACGTGCAGGTCGTCCAGGGCCAGAAGGGCCCCGAGGCTGCGTCCATCAGCGTCGACTGATCCGGCATCAGCCGAATCAACAAGCAGGGCCGCCCTCGGGCGGTCCTGTTTTTGTTTGGGGGACTTCTCCCCCACACCTTCGCTCCGCGCCGTTCAATCCAAAGCCGACCACTGCCGGCACAAAAGTGTCCGCCCGCGTGACGATGCGCCTTAAAACAACGCGATAGCGCGTCGAGACGCTGTCGAAGGGCCTATTCCTTGCCCTTGTTGCGCATCAGCCGCGCCTTGTCGCGCTGCCAGTCGCGTTCGGCGATCGCGTGGCGCTTGTCGGCCTTCTTGCGCCCTTCGCCGATTCCCAGCGTGACCTTGGCCAGACCGCGGGCATTGAAATGGATATCCAGCGGCACCAGCGTCACGCCTTCGCGCGCCACGGCCCCCAGCAGCTTGTTCACCTGCTTGCCGTGCAGCAGCAGCTTGCGCGGCGCGCGGGGTTCGAAGCGCGACAGCACACCACCCTGATATTCGGGGATATAGCTGTTGAACAACCAGATCTCGCCATTCCGGTCACCGGCATAGGCTTCGTTGATCGTGGCGCGTCCCATGCGCAGGCTCTTGACCTCCGGCCCCTTCAGCACCAGCCCCGCCTCGACCGTTTCCAGGATCGTGTAATCGAACCGGCCCTTGCGATTCTGCGCCGCGATACCGTGCGAGATCATGCCGCTCTTGTTTTTTTCAGCCATGATCGTCAGTTCAGCAGGCCGACAGCGGCCATCGCCTCACGAACCTTGGCACGGGAATCCTCGGTCAGCGGCGCCAGCGGCAGGCGGCAGGTCTCGCCCGTCAGTCCCAGCAGGCTGGCGGCATATTTCACCGGCGCCGGATTGCTTTCGCAGAACAGTGCGTCATGCAGCGGCGACAACCGGTCCTGCAGCGCCATCGCATCGGCCACGCGCCCATCCTGCCATGCGCGATGCAGCTCGGCACACAGGCGCGGCGCGACATTGGAGGTCACGCTGATGCAGCCATCGCCCCCGGCCGCCAGGAACGAGACCACGGTGCCATCCTCGCCCGAAAGCTGATTGAATGGCTTGTGGCCAATCGCCCGGCGAACCTGGATCGGCCGCAGCAGATTGGCGGTGGCGTCCTTCACGCCGACGATCCGTGCATGCCGCGCCAGGCGCGCCATGGTCTCGACGGAGACATCCACCACCGACCGGCCGGGAATGTTGTAGACGATCAACGGCAGGTCGGTCGCATCGGCAACCGCCATGAAATGCCGGTACAACCCTTCCTGAGTCGGCTTGTTGTAATAAGGCGCCACGACCAGAACCGCATCGGCGCCGGCTTCCTTGGCGTGGCGCGCCATGATGACGGCCTCGGCGGTGCTGTTCGAACCCGCACCGGCGATGACAGGCACCCGTCCCGCCACGACCTGCACCGCATATTCGACCACGCGCGCATGCTCGTCATGCGTCAGGGTGGGACTTTCGCCCGTGGTGCCCATCGGCACGACGCCCGACGACCCTTCGGTGACCTGCCAGTCGAGGAATCGGCCCAGAGCCGGAAAATCCAGCGATCCGTCATCGTTCATCGGCGTAATCAGGGCTGTGATCGAACCCTTGAACATAGTCGTTTCCACTCGAATCTCGCAGGCTGTGACATGGGCCACCCCCTCGGGCCGGCCCGGCAGGATGGTGATCCTGCCTGTTCCGTTTTAAGAGGCTGTTTGCAAAGTCAGCCTCCGATCTCTCGTGTTAATGCCGGGCGTGGGGGATAGGCAACCATCATCGGCCCGACGCCGCATCCTCACGGAACGGCGAACCCGGATAAACACCCAGAATCGCGGATGTTTCGGAAAAAAAGGCCAGCTCCGCCAACGCCCGCCCCAGCGGCTCATCCTCGGGATGCCCTTCGACATCCAGCAGGAACTGCGTGGCGGCGAACGACCCGTCCAGCATGTAGCTCTCCAGCCGCGTCATGTTCACGCCGTTGGTGGCAAACCCGCCCAGCACCTTGTACAGCGCGCCCGCCGTATTGCGGACGCGGAACAGCACGGTGGTCACGGTCCCCTTCTGCCCCGCCGGCGGCCGAATGGCATCGCGCGAGGTGATATAGAAGCGGGTGGTGTTATGCGCCGCATCCTCGACATTATGGCGCAGCACCACCAGTCCGTTCAGTTCCGCCGCCAGGGCCGACGCCACGGCCACGTCCTCGGGATTGTTCCAGCGAGCCACCAGCTCGGCCGCGCCCGCCGTATCGAATTCCACCACCGGAGTCAGGTTCAGCGCCTCGATAACGCCCCGGATCTGCCCCATGGCGACCGGATGGGTATGCACCCGCCGGGCCTGGGCGATCGTGCTGCCGGGTACACCCAGCAGGCAATGTTCGACCCGCTGGAAATGCTCGCCGACGATGTTCAGCCCCGCCCGCGGCAGCAGGGCATGGATATCCGGCACGCGGCCCGCCAGGCTGTTCTCGCAGGCCAGCATGCCCAGATCCGCGCGCCCGTCATGCACCGCCGCAATCGCGTCGGCGAAGGTTTCGCACGGCAACGTGGTCCAGCCCGGAAAAGCCTGCCGGCATGCCAGGTCGGAATAGGCACCCGGCCGCCCCTGGAAAGCGATGATCCCCGTCGGCGGAATGGAAGGCGCGCCGCTCATGCCACGCCTGCCAGAATGCGGCGCGCGCGTTCCAGGTCCGCCGGCGTGTCCACGCCGAACGGCGCGACTCCGATCCGGGCGCATCCGATGATCATTCCTGCCTCCAGGGCTCTGAGCTGCTCCAGTTTCTCACGCCGCTCCAGCGCCCCTTCCGGCAGCGCCACGAACCGCGCGAGCGCCGCGCGGCGATAGGCGTAAATCCCGACATGATGCCACAGCGCCCCCTCGCCCCACGGAACCGCCGCTCGCGAAAAATACAGCGCCCGCGCCACGGCCTGCGGTGCGCCGTCGGGAAACGCGCAGGCAACCTTGACCACCGATTCCGCCTGCGCCTCGCCAGGCTCGGTGACGGGGGCAACCAGCGTGCCGATATCCACCGCCCGGTCGGCCAGCGGCAGCAGCGCAGCGGCCAGGGTCTCCGGCGCCAGCCCCGGCAGATCGCCCTGCAGATTCACGACCACGTCGTGCCGGCCATCGGGGTCGACGGTCGCAAGCGCATGCCAGACCCGGTCGGAGCCGGACGGCAACGCAGGATCGGTCAGGACCGCGGTGCCACCCGCGTCGGTCACCACCTGCGCCAGTTCGGGTTCGGCCACCGCAACCACGACCGGCCCGATATCGGCCGCGCGCGCACGCTCCAGCACATGCAGGATCATGGGCCGGTCGCCGATCATGGCCAGCGGCTTGCCCGGAAGGCGCGTCGAGGCCATGCGGGCGGGGATAATAACGATTGGATTCATGCGAACACGCAGGGGGCCTTGACACACGAAGCGGCGGAAACGTCCAGCCGGGGAAACGCCGCTGCGGACATGCGCTCCGGCCCATCGGCACGATCCCACGCTGCTTCACACAAGGCGGCCGGCAGTCTAGGTAAGGACCGGCCCGCATGCAACCGAAACACGGATGGAGCATCGTATCCCGGATGGACAGCCACGACGCCAATCGCATCGGCGCCGCGATCCTGCTGACCGCGCTGGCCGTCGCGGGCAGTGTCTGGGTCGGGCGCCTGGCCGTCCCCGTCGCCATCCCGCTCCGTCCGGCCTTCGCCCTGCCCGAACCACCCGACGGAGCGGCCGGCCCGTCGATCGCCGACGCACTTGCCCATGCCGATCCCAAGGCGGGACAGGCTCTTGCGGCACGATCCTGCACGATGTGCCACAGTTTCACGAAGGACGCGCCCCCCACGGTCGGCCCCGACCTGTTCGGCGTCGCCGGCACCCCCATCGCCGGCATTCCCGGCTATGGTTTCTCCCCCGCGCTGTCGGCACACCGGTCGGAGCTCTGGACCGACGACGCCCTTTCGACGTGGCTGGAAAGCCCGGCCCGTTTCGCGCCCGGCACCCGCATGGCATTCCCCGGCCTGCCCGATATCCGCGACCGCGCGGCGATCATCGCCTATCTGCACACCCTGTCCGACGGAGGACACCTTCCATGACCCGGTCCAACACGCCCCAGGCCGACATCCCCCTCCCCGATGCCGACCGCCTGCTGGAAGCCGCGATCGCCGCCGCCGATGCCGCCGGATGCGTGATCCGTCCGTTCTTCCGGTCCGGGGTCGCGGTGGACGACAAGAGCGACCAGAGCCCGGTGACCGTCGCCGACCGCACCGCCGAACGCACCATCCGGGCAATCCTGGCCGAACGCCTGCCCGACCACGCGGTTCTGGGCGAGGAATTCGGGCTGGAACGCGCAGGCTCCCGCTGGTGCTGGGTGATCGACCCGATCGACGGCACACGGGCATTCGTGACCGGCCGGCCAACCTTCGGCACGCTGATCGCCCTGCTGGATGACGGGGTTCCGGTGCTGGGCATCATCGACCAGCCGATCACCGGCGAACGCTGGATCGGCGTGCGTGGCCGGCCAACGCGCTACGAATCCCGCCTTCCCGGCGCCATCGGCACCCGGCGCTGCACCGATTTGAAGCTGGCCGAACTCTCCTGCACCTCGCCCGAGATGATCGAGGGCGCACCGACACCGCATTGGGACGCGCTGCGCCGCGCCGCCCGCCGCGTGACCTGGGGCGGCGATTGCTATGCCTACGGCCTGCTGGCGCTCGGCCAGGTTGACGTGATCGCGGAATGCACGATGAAGGTCTGGGACTGGGCCGCCCTGGTCCCCATTATCGAGGGTGCCGGCGGCCGGGTGACGGACTGGCACGGCCGCCCGCTGCGGGCCGAGGGCGATGGCACGGTGCTGGCCGTGGGCGATCCGGCGATCCTGGCGGACGCTGTCTCTCTGCTGAATAGCGGCCTGCCTGCGCATTGAACCCACGCCACCGCCCGGCCGGCACATGGCACCGATGCCATCCTTCCCCTATCCATTTATCCGCGGATCGGATAGGAGCACCATCTTCACCGAATAAACGCGAGTATTCGAGATGAGCAGCGAAGCCACCTCCCACCTGTCCCTCCCCAAGGACAAGATCCGCATCCTGCTTCTCGAAGGCATACATGACAGCGCCGTGTCGCTGCTGAAGGCCAACGGATACGAGAACGTCACGCGCCTGAAGACCGCCCTGGAAGGGGCGGCCCTGCGCGAGGCGCTGGAAGGCGTGCATATCGTGGGCATCCGTTCCCGCACCCAGCTGACCGACGAGGTCATTGCCGCCGCCGACCGGCTGATCGCCGTGGGCTGCTTCTGCATCGGCACCAACCAGGTCAACCTGACGGCGGCGCGCGGCCACGGCATTCCGGTGTTCAACGCCCCGTTCAGCAACACGCGCTCGGTCGCCGAACTGGTGATGGGCGAGGTCGTGATGCTGATGCGGCGGATCTTCCCCCGCTCGGTCCAGTGCCATGAAGGCGGCTGGAACAAATCGGCGGCCAATAGCTGGGAAGTCCGGGGCAAGACGCTCGGCATCGTCGGCTACGGCTCGATCGGCTCGCAGCTCTCGGTCCTGGCCGAGGCGTTCGGCATGCGGGTGATCTATTACGACGTGATCGACAAGCTGGTTCACGGCAACGCCACCCCGGTCGATTCTCTGAACGATCTTCTGGCGCAGAGCGACGTGGTCAGCCTCCATGTGCCGCAACTGCCCAGCACCGCGAACCTGATCGGCGCCGAGCAGATCCGCGCGATGAAGCCCGGCTCGTTCCTGATCAACAACGCCCGCGGCAATGTCGTGGACCTGGCCGCCCTGGCCGACGCCCTGCGCGACGGCCACCTGCTGGGGGCGGCGATCGACGTGTTCCCGACCGAACCCAAAGGCGCGGGCGATGCCTTCACCTCGCCGCTCCAGGGGCTGGATAACGTCATCCTCACCCCGCATATCGGCGGCTCCACCGCCGAGGCGCAGGAGCGGATCGGTGTCGAGGTCGCACGGAAGCTGATCGAATATTCCGACGTGGGCTCGACCCTGGGCGCCGTCAATTTCCCGACCGTGCAGTTGCCCGAAAGCCCGCGCGGCACCCGCTTCATGCACGTCCACAGCAACGTTCCCGGCATCATGCTGCAGATCAACGAGATCTTCATGGCCGAGAACAGCAACATCACGGCCCAGTATCTCCAGACGGACGGCGAACTGGGCTATGTGGTGGTCGAGGCCGATACGGGACGCGATACCGACAAGGACAACCGCATCCTGCGCCGTCTGCGCGACCTGAAGGGCACGATCCGCGCCCGCCTGCTGTACCAGCAGCCCTGACCGGAAAAGGGTGGCGGGGCCATGATGTCTCCGCCCCCTCCCCTCTTGACCCGTCAGGGAGACGAAGGCAAAAGCAGACAGTCCCCGACTTGGGTCCAGACGGACAACGATGTCGTGGAATCGCCTAAACGATGGTGCAACGCCCATCGCCGCCGGGTTAGCACAGCGGTAGTGCAGCGGTTTTGTAAACCGAAGGTCGGGGGTTCAAATCCCTCACCCGGCACCAGAAATCCCCACATTCCTTCCCACGGGCAATAACGCAGGAACTGCGCCTCAGGCGATTCCAGCGTTTTCCCATCGAACGTCCTCATTCTGAGGGATTTCGATCCAACACGGATCGTCATTCGGCCTGCCCTGCCGCCATGACCAGTTCCCCGGCCTGAAGCACGCCCGGAGGTTTCATGGCTTCTTATGGCTGCCGCGCATGCCGCCCGCGATATGGGGCGTTTGTTAACTTTTATATGACAATCTGAAACTCCGGCCTTCGAAGGGAAGCGTCAATCTCTGGAGGAGCACGACCATGTCGAGCGCAGGAACATACTACACTTACGATGCAGCAGGTCATGTAGAAACTACGTGGACCATTACTGATGGAACCATCTTCAATGGTGGCATCGGAAACTCCAATATCGTCATAAAAGACGCAAGCGGAAATACGATTTCTACGATTAACGGCGTCCCGGATAATCTTCTGGCTGAAAATATTCAGACAGGAACGAATGCGACCAACGGTAGCCTTGTGTCTGTTCTTGGCGGGGCGTGGGTCTCCACTCCCGGTTCCAGCGGAACCATCGATTTTCTTCTCGGCCTTTTGTCTGTCCCCACATTCACGATTGGCGGAACGACAGATATTAATTTTGTTGCGAACGCCGCGACGGTAGCAACTGTCAATATTTATGGTGGTACTGCATCATTCTCTGGTGGCATCCTGGCCGGCGCCCTCACCGGTTCGAACATCAACATCGGTTACGGTGGGGAGTACAACGGCTCAACGCAGCTCGTCAGCCTTCTTCAGGGAACGAATATCAACTTCACGACAGGAGGCGGAACTCTTGTCCTGAATGGGAACAACGTCTTCCTTAACCTTTCCAACATAAACATCACCGGCTACGACCCGCATTACGATACCATAGAACTCCAGAATACAGTCGCCACAATTTCTGGTTATACCATAGCAAATTCAGGAACAGATAAAACAATTACACTTTTCGGAAGCGACGGGACACAGATTGCAACTTACACAGCAACACCCGCAGCAGGTGCATACCTTCCCGCCGGAACTTATAACAACCTGACGACGACAGATACCGCGACGAACCCCCTGCAAATTACCTACAGTAGCGGCAATACTTATGTCGGTGTCTGCTATCTCGCCGGCTCCATGATCCGGATGCCGGACGGTGACCGTGCGGTCGAAGAGATGCGTATCGGCGACGAAGTATCGGTCTTCGACTGGCAGAACGACACGACGATCACCCGCAAGGTAATCTGGGCCGGCAGCAGGACGACGACTGTCAATCCAGACCTGCCGGATGACGAAGCAGGTTACCCGATCCGCATCCTCAAGGACGCGCTCGCCGATGGCACGCCCTACAAGGACATGCTGATCACCGCCGAACATTGCCTGTTCTTTGATGGCAAGTTCATCCCGGCCCGCATGCTCGTCAACGGACGATCGATTTTCTATGACAAGTCCTTCATCACCTATGACTATTACCATGTCGAGACCGAAGAACACGCCGTGATCATGGCGGACGGCGTTTTGACCGAAACCTATCTCGACACGGGCAATCGCGGCACATTCCGTCAGAACGGGCCAGTCCTCAGGATCGGCGGCCGCGCGAAGAATTGGGCCGAGGACGCGGCGGCGCCCCTCGGCATCGACCGGAGCTTCGCCGAACCCCTGTTCCGCCGGATCGAGACCCGCGCGACACAGGCCGGCCTTGAGAACCGCGCGGATGCGCCGGCCCTGACGGCCGACACGGACCTGCATCTCGTCACCGACAGGGGCCAGACCCTCCGTCCGGTCCGCGAGGCGAATGGCTATATCAGCTTCATGATCCCGACCGGGGTTGCATCGGTGCGCCTGGTCTCTCGCTCCGGCCGCCCCAGCGACACGATCGGCCCATTCGTCGACGACCGCCGCCAGTTCGGTGTCTCGGTCGGCGAGATCATGCTGTTCGAAGGCAATCATGCCCAGAACGTCACGACACATCTGGCCGACACGACCCTGTCCGGCTGGAATGCGCTCGAACAGGCTGACCGGCGCTGGACCGACGGCAACGCGCTGCTCCCGCTCGGCCAGCGATACCCCAATGGCGTTGCCTTGCTGGCCATTCAGGTCCGGGAATCCGGTCTTTACGTCACCTCCACCGGATCGGCCGGGGCCGCGTCGGTGCGAATGGCCTGACAATCCTGGCACGGTCGTTTCGTGACCGGGCCCTGCTCCCTTCACGGGAGCAGGGTTTCTGCTTTATCCACCATCCATGGCGCAAAGAATTCTCCTCCAGCCCGGACAGATCTGGAGCCCGGAAGATCCATCCCTCCCGGCCCGCCGGGTACGCGATTTCCCCAAGGGCATGCTCTCCTACACCCTGGTTTCGCCTTCGGCGGACGATGGCGAGCATCTGGTTACCCAACAGCTCTTTCGCAAATGGATCCGGGAGAACAGCGCAACATTGGCCGGCAATGACGGTGAGAAAGCCTCCCCCTCTGCCGAACTCGCCAAGAAAATCGCCACCCTGCGTTCGGCCTGCGGCATGAGCCAGTCCGAACTGGCCACGGCGCTCGGCCTGAGCCGCTCCGCCATAGCGGCCCTGGAAACCGGCCGTAGTAGCGCACGCATCCATATCCCCAGACTGGCCGAACTGTTCCAGGTGCCCATGGAACTCTTCCTCAGCGGCATGACGGAACAGTCATTCCGCACGGATCTCTCGGTGGATGAACACGATCTCATCACTCTTTATCGCCGCCTCCCGGTCGCATCGAAGATCAGCGTCCAGAAATATGTCGAGCGCCAGACCAGGACCGCCGAAAACGACAATTGACTGCTCGCTGGCGCTCTTGCCGTCTGTCCATCAACTGCCCGGTGATGATAATTGAAATTACAAGAGTAGGCGGGTCGCGGAATATGACGGGAATCCTGGCGGGTCGGAGCAGTCTGTCGACGATATTGACCTGCACGGTCTGGTGCCTTGCCGCCATTGTCAGTGTCGGATGGACCCGGCATGGCGGCAGTTCCTCGATGATCTGGCCCGCCAACGCAATCCTGGTGGCGGCAGCCCTGTGCGTCCGGAATTTCAACTGGCGGCTGTTTCCCCCGCTGCTGCTGGTCCTGTCGACGATGGTCAATCTGGGCGACCATCGCCCATGGGTCACCAGCATCGGCTTCGCCACCGCCAATCTGGTCGAAATCCTGTTCGCCGTTCTTCTGACCCGCCGTTTCAGCCCCATATCCGGCTTTTTCGAATATCCCGGATGGGCATTTCGTTTCGCTGTCGCGACAGTATCGGCCGTGATCTGCTCTGCGGCCATCGCCGCGGAAGCGCTTTACCTCAGTGAGGGACGCGACTGGCTGGGCGGTGCGATGGCCTGGACGATGGCTCACCTGCCCGGCCTGCTGATCACCGTTCCGGTTCTTCTGGCCCTGAATCCCTACGATACCAAGGGGAGCGCAGACCATGATGCCCCCTCGCGACTGGTGGTCATCGGCCTGATGGCGCTGGTCGCCGGCGCGGCGATCGTGGTCTATCGCCAGTCACATTATCCGTTCCAGTTCCTGCTCCTGCCTCCGCTGGTCCTGGCCACCTACCATCTCTATGCCAAGGGCGCCGCGCTGGCCGTTGCGATCATCGGCATGATCGGCAGCTATTTCATCTTCACCGACGTCGGTCCCGTCATGCCCTTTCATGGGCCGGACTCGCTGCGGGTCTATATTTTCCAGCTCGACCTGGCGACGATCTTCTTCTGTGCCTTGCCCCTGGGGGCCGTGCTGACCCAGCGCGACCAGAAGGCCGTACTGGCCGAACGGCGGCTGCGCGATTTCCGTCACCTGGCCGACCGGGTGGGCGACGTGCTGTTCCGGGTGGATGCATTCGGGCGGTGGAGCTACCTCAACCCGGCGTCCGAGCAATTATTCGGGGTTCCGGTCGAATACCGGCTGGGCCAGCACATGCTGGAAAGCGTCATCCCCGAGGATCGCGTGGCGCTCAGCCGTGTGCTGGCCGAAATCGTATCGGGCAGCCGTGAAGATCTGCGCCGGATCGTCAGCATCTGCCGTCGCGACGGCACGATCCGACATGTCGAAATCCTGGCCCACCGCCTGGATGAAGATCTGGGTTATGGCGGGCTGATCCGCGACGTGACCGACCAGTTGACGCAGAACGAGCAGAACCGTCAGATCGCCGAAGCCAACGAGCATGCCGCCAACACCGACGAACTGACCGACCTGCCCAACCGGCGCGCATTCTTCCAGACGCTCCACGCCTGCCTGGCGCAGAGGACATCGAAGATAGCGGTCGCGATCTTCGACCTCGATCATTTCAAGCTGGTCAATGACCGCTACGGTCATCCGGTCGGGGACGTGGTGCTGCGGCGGGTGGCGTCCACGGTGCTGGCCTCGGTGCGCGACGGCGACATGGTCGCCCGGATCGGAGGCGAGGAATTCGCGGTCCTGATCACCGACCGGAACCCGGAGCAGGCGATCAGCCTGGCGCGCCGCCTCGTCCGCGCCGTCTCGTCGGATTCGATCGCGATCCCGTCGGGCCCGATCCTGCATGTCACCATCAGCATGGGCATCGCCAGCCATCAGCCCGACGAAGACCGTGCGGCATTGATCGAGCGCGCCGACCAGGCGCTCTATGCCGCGAAGAGAGGGGGCCGCAACCGGTTGATGATCGCCGACGCCACCCTCATCTCACAGCCAGCCGACAGCGCCTGAACGGGCTCTCACAGCAGACCGGACTGCCGGAAACTGGTCGCGCCGCCATTGCCCACGATGACATGGTCGCGCACCGTCAACCCCAGCACGGTGGCAATCTGTTCCAGCCGCCGGGTCATCATGATGTCCTCGCGCGACGGCATGGGGTTCCAGCCAGGATGATTGTGGACCAGAATCAGCTCACTCGCCTTCAGGCGGATGGCACGCCGCATGACCTCGCGCGGATAGACGGGCGTCTGGTCGATCGTGCCCTGGGCCAGGACCTCATCCGCAATCAGGCGGGCATTCCGGTCCAGGAACAGCACGCGAAACTGTTCCAGCGTCTCGCGCGCCAGAACGGCCTGCAGATAGGCCATCAGCGCATCATGTGACGCCAGCAGGCTGCCCTGCCGAATTCGCGTACGCATCAGCCGGATGGCCGCCTCGCGCAGCAGCGGAAAGGTGACGACCACCTGAAGGCGTCCGTCGGCAACCGCCGACAATTCGTCGGCATCCGCGGCGAAGACGGCACCGGCCGTCCCGAATCGTTTCAAGAGGGCCTGCGCCAGCGCCGTCGGATCAGCGCCCGGCGGCAGGATCAGCGCCAGGATCGTGGACAGCAGCGCGGCATCCTCCGCAATGGTCGCGGCGGCGCTCATGCCGTCCCGCGCCCCCGGCCACCCGCAAGGAAGGCCGGCAATGGTCGCGAAGCGGCTGCGGTGAGGCTATAAGGGGTCTTCATGGAGCCAAAAGGACCATCGCCGGTATGAATGTTCTGTCGTCTCTCAGCCATCACGACGCGATTCTTCTCGATCTCGACGGTACCATCATCGATTCCCGCGCGGGCATTATCAGTTCCCTGCACGACGCGATACGCGATCTTGGCCATGAACCCGATCCGGCGGAAGACCTGACCTGGGTTGTCGGCCCTCCCCTGCATGATCTGGTGGCGCGCGTCCTGACGCGTTATGGCGATGACCGCGCCGAAGAAGCCGTACGCCGCTACCGCTATCATTACGAACGGCGCGGCATGCATCGCAGCCCTGTCTTTCCCGGCATGCGCGAGGTGATCGAGGCGGTGACGGCATCAGGCGCCCGCCTGTTCCTCGCAACCTCCAAACCGGTTCACCTGGCGCGCGCGATCCTGGAATTGCGGGAACTGACCCCCTATTTCACGGCTCTGTACGGCGCACGGCCCGACGATACCGGCGCGGAAAAGCCCGAACTGATCGCGCAATTGCTGGAAGAACACCAGATCGCCAAAAACCGCGCCATTATGGTGGGTGATCGCCGGTTCGATATCAGCGGGGCGCATGCCAACCATATCAGGGGGCTGGGCGTACTGTGGGGATATGGCGGCGAGGAAGAACTGACCGAAGCCGGAGCAGACGCGCTGGTGACCGATCCGGGTGAACTGATGGCCGCCATCCGGGGCCAGCTTGCGGCAGCGCACATCCATCCGGCGGAGTAAAAATATCTAGAGCCGCCGCTGCTGACGCAGGCTGAGCCACTGGCCCTGCCGCAGGAACACATGGTCCTGGATCGTCAGGGACAGATTCTGCGCGTGGTAGGAAATGGCCTGCATCAGCACCGCGTCCCCTTCGATCATCGCAACCGGCGGCGGCCATGAGGGCGCGATGCGGACGCCGACCAGCGCCGAGGCATGCAGGTCGAGCGCCCGCAGCAGGATATGGCGCTGGGTCAGTTCGGGCGTACCCTCATCCCACATATCGTCCACCGCTTCGTCCGCGATGATGTGGTTGATGCTGTCGAGGAAGAGAACACGCAGTTGGCCGGGCGGCGCATCAGCCAGTTGCGTGTCGCAATAGGCCAACACGGCATCCCAGTCCCCCATCGGGGTACGGGTCAACGGATCGGGACGCGACAGGCAATCGGCCACCGAAGCCGGCAACCCCAGCGCCGCCGCCGCCCGATCCGACAGGCCCGCTTCCCGCAGGACATCGGCCGAGGCCGACAGCAGCGCACCCAGGCTGCCGAATCGGTTCAGCAGGGCCTTGGCCTGCGGCTTGGTGTCCCGCCTCGGCACACCGATGAACAGCAGCATCTCCACGATCTCGTAATCCGCGAGCGACGCGGCGCCGGAGGCCAGAACCCGCGCGCGCATCCGCGCCCGGTGCCCGCTCGGCCCGGTTTCCCTGAAGGGAACTGCCTGCCCCGCGCCCTTTCCGCCGCTCCTGCCCACCCGCGTCATGACGCTGCCTGTCTCCGTATCCGATGGACCAGTCCCCCCCGGCGCGGGAATCAGTCCGCAACGCGTCGTCGCAATGCTTGGTCATAGTCCCGCGACGCCCTATACCGAAACCGTGAACCAGACCCCAGCCCCCACCCCCGACGCTCCGGATTATCTCCAGCGCCTCAATCCCGAACAGCGGATGGCGATCGAGACAACCGACGGCCCGCTGCTGGTCCTTGCCGGCGCCGGCACGGGCAAGACCCGCGTCCTGACCACCCGCTTCGCCCATATCCTGCTGTCGGGCCGCGCGCGGCCCTACCAGATCCTGGCGGTAACATTCACCAACAAGGCCGCGCGCGAAATGCGCGAGCGGATCGGCAGCCTGCTGGGCGAACCGGTCGAAGGGCTGTGGCTGGGTACATTCCACGCCCTGTGCGCACGCATGCTGCGCCGCCATGCCGAATATGTCGGGCTGAGTTCGGGCTTCACCATCCTCGATACCGACGACCAGCTCCGCCTGCTCAAGCAGGTGATCGAGCCCTTGCGCATCGACAGCAAACGCTGGCCCCCCCAGGGTATCCTGGGCGTGATCCAGCGCTGGAAGGATCGCGGACTGACGCCCGAGCGCGTCACCCCGGCCGAGGATTGCGATTTCGCCAATGGCCAGTGCCGGGCGATCTATGCCAGCTACCAGGCGCGGCTGGTCCAGTTGAACGCCTGCGATTTCGGCGACCTGATGCTGCATGTCACCGAGATCCTGCGCACCCGGCCGGACGTGCTGGCGCAATATCACCGGCTGTTCCGCTACATCCTGGTCGACGAATACCAGGACACCAACACCATCCAGTATCTGTGGCTGCGCCTGCTGGCCCAGCGCGAAGGGCAGCAGGCGAATATCTGCTGCGTCGGCGACGACGACCAGTCGATCTATTCCTGGCGCGGCGCGGAGGTCGAAAACATCCTGCGCTTCGAGCGCGACTTCCCCGGCGCCGCCATCGTCCGGCTGGAACGCAATTATCGCTCCACCGCCCAGATCCTGGGCGCCGCCTCCGGCCTGATCGCACATAACGACGGCAGGCTGGGCAAGACCCTGCGCCCCGGCCGCGACGACGCGTCGGGCGAGAAGGTCCGCGTGGCCTCGGTCTGGGATTCGGACGACGAGGCCCGACTGGTCGGCGAGGAAGTCGAACGTCTGCGCGCCGGCGGCCACCGCATGTCGGAAATCGCCATCCTGGTCCGCGCCGGTTTCCAGACCCGCGCGTTCGAAGAGCGATTGATCGCGCTCGGCCTGCCCTACCGGGTCGTCGGCGGCCTGCGCTTCTACGAACGCGCGGAAATCCGCGACGCACTGGCCTATATGCGCGTGCTGAACCAGCCGGCGGACGATCTGGCGTTCGAACGCATCATCAACGTGCCCCGGCGCGGTATCGGCGCCGTCGCGATGCAGAAATTCCATCAGGCCGCCCGCGACGGCGGCGTGCCGCTGACGGAAGCGATCAGCATCATGCTGGAACGCGGCGAGATCAAGGGCAAGGCCCGCGACAGCCTGGCTGCACTGCTGAACAGCCTCGCACAAGGCCGCGAGGCCCTGCCGCGCGAAGGCCATGTCGTGGTCGTCGACACGCTGCTGGAGGAAAGCGGCTATATCGACATGTGGAAGGCCGATACCTCGGTCGAGGCACCGGGCCGGCTGGACAATCTGAAGGAACTGGTGCGCGCGCTGGCCGATTTCGAAAGCCTGGGCCACTTCCTGGAACATGTCGCCCTGGTGATGGAAAACGAGGAAAGCGCGGGCACCGAACGCCTGAGCATCATGACCCTCCACGGCGCGAAGGGGCTGGAATTCGACACCGTGTTCCTGCCAGGCTGGGAGGAAGGCGTGTTTCCCTCGCAGCGTACCCTGGACGAAGGCGGCCAGAAGGGGCTGGAGGAAGAACGGCGCCTGGCCTATGTCGGCATCACCCGGGCGCGGCATCGGGCCATCATCAGCCATGCCGCCAGCCGCCGCATCTACGGCAACTGGCAATCGGCCATGCCCAGCCGTTTCATCGAGGAACTGCCGGACGAATACGTGACCACGACCGGCGCCGCCAGCCAGGCGCGCAGCCGGAGCTTAGGCCAGACCCCGGCCTTCTCCAGCGCCTTCCCCATCACCGCGCGCCGGCCGCGCGCGGCCGATGCGGGCGACGCGGCGGCCCCCGCCAAAGCGGCGATGCCGGTGGGCACGCGCGTCTTCCATCAGAAATTCGGATACGGGACGGTGTCGTCCGTCGAGGGCAACCGGCTGGAAGTCGCCTTCGACAAGGCGGGACCGAAACGTCTCCTGGACAGTTTTGTCGAGAAAGCACCATGACAAGTCTGACCCGTCGCCACGCGACGGAACTGGAAACCATTGCCGTCACCGTCCCCGCCGACGCCGTCATGGCGTACGAGGACGCGCTCTCGGTCGTCTGTTCCACAATCGGGATCTTCGAGGTCGACGATACCCAGATCCTGTGGCGGGTCGAAGGCGTGCGCGATCTCGGCTTCGGCGAGGCCGAACTGACGGCCGCCCTGGCCCTGGCCGCTGCCGTCAGCGGATACGCTGCCGAACTGGAACGCACGCGAACCGAGGCCGAAGGCTGGCTGGCCCGCACTTACGAATCCTTCCCCGAGCAGGATGTCGGGAAGCGTTTCGTGGTGCGCGGAACCCATCTGGAAGGTCCGTCCACCTCGCGTCGCATCGCGATCACCCTCGATGCCGGCATGGCCTTCGGGTCGGGCGAGCACGGATCGACCCGCGGCTGCCTCCGCGCCCTGGAACAGGTAGCCCATCGCCGGCCGCACCGGATCCTGGACATGGGCTGCGGCTCGGGCATCCTGGCCATGGCCGCCGCAGCATTGCTGCACCGCCCGGTCCTGGCGGTGGATATCGACCCATGGTCCGTCCGCACCACCCGGCAGAACGCCGCGCTGAACGGCCTGTCGGCACTCGTGACGGCCCGGCTGGGCAATGGCTGGGGCACACCGGGCCTGAAGCGCCATGCCCCCTTCGACCTGATCTTCGCCAATATCCTGGCCCGCCCGCTCTGCCTGATGGCGAAGGACCTGGCGGCGCATCTGGCGCCCGGTGGCACCGCCATCCTGGCCGGCCTGCTGAACAGCCAGGCCCGGATGGTGGTCGCAGCCCACCGGCGGCAGGGTCTGGTCCTGGAACGGCACCTGACCGAAGGCGACTGGTCGACGCTCGTCCTGCGCCGCCCCGACGGGTCCGCCGGCGCCTGACAGATCGTACGTCGCCACAGAAAAACGATAGAATAGATTGTTTATAAAGCAATAAGGACGATAACAATGCCCGAGATCCAAGCCCGCCTTCCTGCGCTGCGCCGCGTTCTGGAAGAGATGGATGTCGACGGCTTCGTCCTGCTGCGCGGCGACGAGCATCTGGGCGAATATGTCGCCCCCTACGCCGAACGCCTGGCGTGGCTCAGCGGCTTCACCGGCAGCGCCGGCCTGGCCGTCGTGCTGCGCGACGGTCCGGCGGCCGTATTCTCCGACGGGCGATACATCACGCAGATGGACCAGCAGGTGGACGGCACGGCCTGGGCCCGCCTGCATATGCGCGACACCCCACCGGCGGAATGGCTGGCGGCACAGGGCGGCCGGGGCCTGCGGATCGGCTACGACCCCCGTCTGGTGGGCGAGGCCGGGCTGCAGCCTTACCTCGCCCACGGGCTGGACATGGTGCCGCTGGCGACCAATCCGGTAGACCGGATCTGGACCGACCAGCCGGCCGCCCCCGGCACGCCCTGCCAGCCCCACCCCCTGTCGTTCGCGGGCGAGGACAGCGCCGACAAGCGGGCACGCATGGCCGCCATCCTGCGTGCCGCCGGCCAGGACGCGGCCATCGTGGGCGACCCGACATCGGTCGCCTGGCTGCTGAACATCCGCGGCAACGACATTCCCTACACCCCGGCCTGCCTGGCCTTCACCATCCTGCATGCCGACGGGCGGGTGGATCTGTTCATCGAGCCGGCGCGCGTGTCGCCCAACGCCGCCGACTGGCTGGGTCCACAGGTGCGGATCGTGCCTCCCTCGGGGCTCGACGCGGCCCTGGCGGCACTGGCCGGCCAGACGATACGGGTCGATCCGGTGGGCACGGCAATCTGGTTCATCCAGACGCTGGAAGCCGCCGGTGCCACCATCGCCCGCGCCACGGACCCGTGCGCGCTGCCCCGCGCCTGCAAGAATGATGTGGAGCAGGACGGCGCACGCAAGGCGCACCTGATCGACGGCGTGGCCCTATGCCGTTTCCTTCACTGGGTCGATACACAGGGCGTCGGGCAGAATGAACTCCAGGCCGCGACAAAGCTGGATGCCTTCCGCGCGCTTTGCCCCGATTACCGCGAGGAGAGCTTTCCCGCCATCTCCGGGGCCGGCCCGAACGGCGCGGTCATCCACTACCGGGTCACCCCGGAATCCGCCCGCACGATCGGTGCCGACGAAGTCTATCTGATCGACAGCGGCGGCCAGTATCCGTTCGGCACGACCGACGTGACGCGCACCCTCTGGACCGGCAAGGGGCCGGGGCCCGACAGCGTGCGCGGCCCCTTCACCCGCGTGCTGAAGGGCCATATCGCTCTGGCGCGGGCCCGCTTTCCGGTGGGCACGACGGGGCACGCGCTGGATGCCCTGGCGCGCTACGCGCTGTGGCAGGACGGGCTGGATTACGATCACGGGACCGGCCATGGCATCGGCAGCTACCTTTCGGTGCATGAGGGCCCATGCTCGATCTCGCCCGTTCATCGGCCGGTGGCGGTCGCGGCGGGCATGATCCTGTCCGACGAACCCGGTTATTACCGGCCGGGCGCCTTCGGCATCCGGCTGGAGAACCTGCTGCTGGTCCACCCGGTCCCGGCCGAGGCCGGACGGACCTTCCTGGGGTTCGAGACTCTGACCCTCGCACCGTTCGACCGGCGGCTGATCGACCCCGCGCTGCTGACCGGCGAGGAGGCGGCATGGCTGGATACGTACCATGCACGCGTTTTTGATCTTATCGCGCCGCAACTGGATACAGACGCCCGTGCATGGCTGGCGACAGCCTGCGCCCCGATCGTGGCGGAATAGCGCGAAACCTCCCCGGACAGCGCCAGATAATGTGACTGCGAAAGCCCCTGCGACGGGGGCGAGTGCAATTGTCACCCGTCTGCCACGGGCCTAGGACCATACGGGTTCCGGCCCGGCTGCCCCGCCTCGCGAACGCACGGTCGGCAGGTCGGGCCTGGCAAAGCACAGAGGGAGACGTTCGACAATGTCCGCTGAAAAGACCATTCCGGCTACCCTGATCCCCGGCGATGGGATCGGCCCGGAAATCATGGATGCCGTGACCGAGATCCTGGACGCGGTTGGCGCGCCGTTCGCCTGGGACAAGCAGCTCGCGGGTATGGCGGCGGTTGAGGCGACCGGCAATCCGCTGCCCCCCCAGACAATCGACAGCATCCGCCGCACCGGCCTGGCCCTGAAGAGCCCGCTGACGACCCCTGTCGGTGGCGGCTTCAAGTCCATCAACGTGACCCTGCGCCAGGAATTCGGGCTGTATGCCAACCTGCGCCCGACGCGGACATTCGTTCCGGGTGGCCGTTTCGACAAGATCGACCTGGTCCTGGTGCGCGAGAACCTGGAAGGGTACTACGCGGCGATGGAAAGCTACATCCCGGTGGGCGACGACCCGCACGGGATCGCGACGGGTGCCGGCTACAACTCGCGCGCCGAATGTAACCGCATCGTCCGCTTCGCGTTCGAATATGCCGTCAAGCATGGCCGCAAGAAGGTGACGCTGGTCCACAAGGCCAACATCCTGAAGCTGCTGACCGGCCTGTTCCTGGAAGAAGGCCGCAAGGTCGCCAAGGAATATGAAGGCCGCGTGGAATGCAACGAGCGCATCGTCGATGCGTGCGCCATGCAGCTGGTCATCGACCCCTGGCAGTATGACGTCATCGTCACCACCAACCTGTTCGGCGACATCCTGTCCGACCTGACGGCTGGCCTGGTCGGCGGCCTGGGCATGGCCCCGGGTGCCAATATCGGCGAGAAGGCCGCGGTGTTCGAAGCCGTCCACGGCTCTGCCCCCGACATTGCAGGCAAGAACCTCGCCAACCCGCTGGCCCTGCTGCTGGCCGCGAACATGATGCTGGAGCATGTCGGCCGCGACGACCTGTCCAAGCGCATCGAAAGCGGCATCCGCGCCGTGATCACCAAGCGCGAACTGCTGACCCGCGACCTGGGCGGCAATAGCGGCACGCGCGAATTCACCGCCGCGCTGAAGCAGCACCTGGTCTGATCCACGTCCGCCGGTTCTCCCAGAACCGGCGGCCCCGCGCCCCGCCTCGGCGGGGCGTTTTTTTAACTCCCCCTGTAGGTCGAAAACCCATAGGGCGAGACCAGCAGCGGCACATGGTAATGGCCGCCCTTGCCATCCGGCCCCGGAGCCGCAATCCCGAACGCGATCGGCACCACGTCCAGAAAGGGCGGGTCGCTCAGCGCCACGCCCTGCGCCCGGAAATAGGCGGCAACCGCGAATTCCAGCCGATAGGCTCCCGGCGACAATTCCCCTGCCCCGGCCAGATCCGGGCACCGTCCATCGTCATTGGTCCGGCCACGGAACAGGCAGACCTCCCCCGACCAGAGCACGATCTCCATGCCCGCCGCCGGCCGGCCAGAGACCAGGTCGAGGACATGGCTCGACAGACTGCTCATGATCCCGGCTCCTCCCGTGCCAACACGCCCAGCGCATCGGTCAGGCGCAGGGCCGCGATCTTGCCGATTTCCACGATCGCGGTGTCCAGTTCCTCCACGGGCGTCTGGGCCAGACGGCGCTCCATTTCCGACAGGATCAGCACCTTGTCCGACAGGCGGACGCAGATCACGAACGGCATGCCGAAACGCGCGGCATAGCCGTCATTCAACCTGTTGAACCGTGCATATTCCTCCGGCGTCAGCCGATCCAGCCCCGCCGAAGCCTGTTCGGCCTGCGAGGCACGGGTCAGGTCAGGGTCAAGCCCCGCCCGGCGCGCCAGTTCGGGGTGCGCACGCACCAGTGCCAGCTTCTCTTCCACCGTCGCCCGGTCCAGCACACCGGTCATCGCCGCCAGCATCGCGCCCGGGTCCGCGAACGGGCGCAGGGCCGCCGCACGTTCCACCACCCAGGGCGAATGTTCGTAGAGCGCGCCGAACCGTTCGACGAACCGCGCGGGTTCCATCTCGTTCACGCGCTGCATCACCAGGCTCATGCAGGATGGACCTCCAGCCAGTGGCGGGCGATATCCAGGCGCGTCGCCATCCAGACCCGTTCATGGGCCAGAACATGATCCAGGAAGCGCGCCACCGCGCGGGCACGGCCCGGACGGCCGGCGATGCGGCAATGCAACCCGACGGACATCATCTTCGGCGCCACGTCACCTTCATCGTACAAGGTATCGAACGTATCGCGCAGATAGCGAAAGAACTGCTCGCCTTCGGTGAAGCCATTCAGCGCCACATGGCGCATGTCGTTCACATCCAGCGTATAGGGCACGATCAGTTGCGGCCGCCCATAACGGCGGTCGTAGTACGGCAGGTCGTCGGCGTAGGAATCCGCATCATAGACGAAGCCACCTTCCTCGACGATCAACCGGGCGGTGTTCGGGCTGGTGCGGCCCTGGTACCAGCCCAGCGGGCGCGACCCGGTCAGGTGGGTGTGCAGCGCAATGCAATCGCGGATATGCGCGCACTCCAGCGCCTCGGGAATGTCCTGGTAATCGATCCAGCGCAGGCCGTGGCTGGCAATCTCCCACCCCGCATCCAGCATCGCCTCCACCGCGTCGGGGTTGCGGGCCATCGCGGCGGCAACCCCGAAGATCGTCACGGGCAGCCCCCGCTCCACGAACAGCCGGCGCAGACGCCAGAACCCGGCACGCGAGCCATATTCGTACAGGCTTTCCATCGCCATTGCCCGCGCGCCGGGCACCGATCGCGCACCAACCATTTCGGAGAGGAAGGCTTCGGACCCCGCATCGCCATGCAGGACCGAATTTTCGGCCCCTTCCTCGTAATTGATGACGAACTGCACGGCGATCCGCGCCTGGCCGGGCCAGCGCGGATCAGGCGGGTTGCCGGCATAGCCGACAAGGTCGCGGGGATAGGGCACAGTCATGACGCGGCCTCATAAACAGCGCG
Organism: Gluconacetobacter tumulicola; assembly: GCF_014174215.1. GTDB lineage: Bacteria > Pseudomonadota > Alphaproteobacteria > Acetobacterales > Acetobacteraceae > Gluconacetobacter > Gluconacetobacter tumulicola. The sequence continues at coordinate 258,467 of NZ_JABEQL010000003.1, forward strand.
GGCGGCATCGATGGCCGCGCCGGGCGGCGGCGCATAGCCCTCGGCACGCAGCACGGCGTCCAGCGCACCGAGCGTGATCAGCACCTTGTGCCGCATCG
>NZ_JABEQL010000004.1 GCF_014174215.1 Gluconacetobacter tumulicola
CCGGATTATGGGACGTCATCGGTCTCATCTCACAAAACTTCATGCCCGCCGAATGCGCAAACTACTTCAGGGCCGCAGGATATGATCCAAACAGATCGGATTAGACTCTAAAATGGCATTCCTAAATGTCACATATCTTGTGAAACCTGCATCCGCTTGCATATTTCCTGCGCAAGGGGGGTCATCCTGTCGCAGGCGTTTGTCGTGGATGTAATGAAGTGATGTTGTGGACGGCTCCCGCACGGGATGTGCGAGGATGAAATCGTCGCCGTCTACAACGCCGTCAGGCCCCACACCAGCCTCAATGGCATGACGCCAGAGGCTTTCGCCCAACACGCCGGCAAGGCATACAACAACCCACAGACCCTCACTCAGAACTGAGGGCACGTTCGGGGCAGGGTCACCCACGCCCTACTGGCGGCGCTGCATATCGATCTTATCGAGGAAATGCTCGCTGGCGGACTTTCGCTAACGGCGATCCGGCAAGCACAGGCCTTACACGCAAGAGCCGTCGTTGACCGCATTCGGCCGTGAGCAGACGGTGAGGCGAGGCGATTTCCAAATGGCGTTCTGGCGGACCAGCGTGGGGGCCGTCCACCATCACCTGCGCCGCGGCAGCCTCGTTGAACGAGCCCAGGCGCGGACACCGACCCTTACGTGAGCAGCGACTTTATCCGGTCGGCGCCGTCCGGCGTTGCCGGATTGTAGACCACCATGCTGAGATCGGTCCGACCATCGACAGAAAAAGCCGAGTATTCGAAGGCAAGCGGGCCGATTACCGGGTGATGTATATATTTTACGGCGTCGCTGTGCGCGCCGCGAATCTCATTGTCACGCCACATCCTCCTGAACTCGGGGCTTAGCCGGCAGAGCTCGTCGACAAGAGGCTCCACATCCGCGGCGGCTCCCGCTCGCGCGGCATCCAACTTGAACGCCCCTACTACGAAGCGTGCCACTGTTTCCCAATCATTCTGTATCGTGCGGGCGTGGGGATTGAGGAACATCATGCGCAACAGATTCCGCTGGTCCGGCGGCAATGCGCCGTAGTCAACCAGCATCACGGTTGCTGCCCGATTCCAGGCGAGGACATCCCACGTCGCGGTTCTTATAAGGGCCGGGGTCGGGTTCAGCGCGTCGAGCACACGTTGCAGCCGCGGCGTGACGCCGGTACTCTTTTGATAGCGCGCCTCGGGCGGTCGGCCGAGGCCGAGCAGGAAGAGGTGTTCACGCTCGGCATCTGTGAGCATGAAGGCCCGCGAGAGGCGGTCGAGAACATCAGCGGACGGGGCGCCGCCGCGCCCCTGCTCGAGGCACGTATACCAGGTTGGGCTGATGTTGGCGCGTTGCGCGACTTCCTCGCGGCGAAGGCCCCGGGTGCGCCGCCGTTCCGAAGAGAATCCCAGGGCGACGGGGTCAAGTTTGGCGCGGCGGTCTCGGAGATAGGTGCCGAGTACGTTCTCATCCGGGAGGTGTTCGCTCATCCTGTCAGTCTTTATACTACCATAAAGTCCATACTTTACCACCATACAACGTGAGTTAGGATTTGTCCCTAATCGAAATCGGGGACTTGTTCATGCCTTCACTTTCGCCCTCGCCCTCGCCCTCGTCCATCTCTCTCCGCATTGCCGTCCTTGGTTGCGGCAAAATCGGCAGCACATTCGCTTTCCAGCTGGCGCGCGCCGGCAACGACGTCACCGTTATCGCCCGGCCGATGTCGGCCCGGCTCCAGCAGTTGCGACGTGACAATGGGATCGTTACCATCAAGGGGGAGCGCGCCGATGTGCAGATTGCCGACACGTTGGACGAGCAGATACCCTATGATCTGATCATCGTGACGGTTGTCGACTATCAGGTTGACGCGCTGCTCCCGGCATTGCAGCGCAGTGCCGCCAAGAGCATCCAGTTCATGTTCGTCAGTTTCGACCCGGAGCGGCTGCGCGATGCGGTCGGTGCAGACCGATGCTCATTCGGCATGCCTTTCGTGCAGGCGGTGCTGGACAAGGACGGCAGGCTCAAGCCTACCATTTCGAAATCTCAAAAGACCATCATGAGCCAGCAGCGCTGGGTTGACGTGTTCAACACCGCCGGACTGCCTGCTGCGTATGAACCCAACATGCCGCTATGGCTGCGCTGCCACGTCCCGCTCTGTATCGGATTTGAGAGCGTCTCTGTCGCTGGCGAACTGCGGGGCGGTGGTGCCTCCTGGGGCGAGGCGTTTCGCGTCGCGCGCGGCGTAAAGGAAAGCTTCGGGCTGATCAGGGGGCTGGGATACGAGATCTATCCCCAGTCGAAGGCGCGAATCAGCAATCTTCCGACTTTTGCCGTCGCTTTCCTGTTGTGGATGTTCTCGCGTGTCAAATCGATGCGTGAGTTGCTGGCCTCCGGCAAGAACGAATGCCGGGCGCTGATCGACGAGATGCTGGCGGCAGCGCCTCGCGCAAAGCCGACGGTCAATGTGTCCAGGATCCAGGCCATCAAACCGGCTTGATCGCCCCTTCCAACCCGGAGATTTTATCGTGCGTATATTTGTGACTGGTGCAACGGGCTGGGTCGGCTCTGCTGTTGTGAATGAACTGCTTGGTGCCGGCCATCAGGTGGTCGGCCTTGTCCGTTCTCGGGAAAAGGCCACAACACTGACGGCATCAGGCGCCGAGGTGCTTATCGGAACGCTCGACGATCTGGACCTTCTCAAAAGAGGTGCGGCTGAATCGGACGGCGTCATCCACACCGCGTTCAACCACGACTTCTTGAAATTCGCGGAGAACTGCGCACAGGATCAGCGCGCCATCGAAACACTCGGTGGTGTGCTTGAAGGTTCGAGCCGCCCCCTGCTGGTCACCTCGGGGCTTGGCTTTGCGCCAGGGCGGCTCGGGACGGAGATCGACCCGCCGATGCCCACGAACGATACCTATCCACGTGCCTCGGAAGCGACGGCGATTGCATTGGCGGCGCGTGGCGTGCTGGCCTCAACCGTCCGGCTACCGCCGTCTGTGCATGGGCATGGGGATCACGGCTTCGTGCCGATCCTTATCGGTATGGCGCGGGAAAAGGGAGTCTCCGCTTATATCGGCGAAGGTACCAATCGCTGGCCTGCTGTACATCGCCTCGACGCGGCACGCGTCTTCCGGCTTGCGATCGAGCGCGGCGTCAAGGGTGGCCCCTTCAATGCCGTTGCCGAGGAGGGTGTTCCGTTCAAGGAGATCGCAGAGGTAATCGGGCGGCGGCTGAATGTGCCGGTCGTCAGCAAGGCTCCCGAAGAAGCGGCGGAGCATTTCGGCTGGCTCAACGCCTTCGCAAGCTTCGACGTTCCGACCTCGAGCGAGCGAACCCGATCCCTGCTCGGCTGGGAACCCGGACAGCCGGGCCTGATCGCCGATGTTGACGATCCGGCCTATTTCGCCTGAGAGCCTGAATCAGAAAGCGGTTTGATGGATTTTCGGCAGAACTCTGCGGATATGGGCGATCATCAACCACGCGCAGGATGACGAGATTGTTGCCTCGACATCCTTCGTGAGGCGGCGCAATCAGCGCCCACTCCGCATCGCGCAGGTCGCTTGCATACTCCAGCTCGTCCCGGCGATACTGCGCTCGGGTGATTTCAGTCCAGGCCATCTTGATCTCATCAGGTTCTCGCAAAACCATGAATCATAACCTGCTGAAATCACTCAACGCATTTCCGGTCAGACACTAAGCACGACGCTGCCTATGGGCCGTGAGCACCGACGCGCAGGAAACGCGCGTCGGATCGCCGGCAGCGGTGCTTTTCAGGCAGCGTCGCCGGCGGCGAGGGTTTGCAGGCGTTCCATGGCGATGATGCGTACAGTGTGGCCCTTGCCGATCGCGACCAGCCGTTCGGTGCGCATCCAGCTCAGCGTCCGGCTTACGGTCTCGATCGTCAGGCCCAGATAATCGGCCATGTCCGACCGGGTCATCGGCAGCGGCACGTCCTCGGCCGGGTCCTGGGCCTCGCGCATGCGTTCCAGCAGGAAGCTGGCCACCCGCTCGCGCGCCGTCTTGCGGCCCAGCAGCAGCATCTGGTTCTGCGCCGCCACCAGTTCGTTCGACGCTTCCGCCAGCAACCGGCGTTCCAGCCGGGGGAAATCGTCCATCAGCTGCCGCATGCGCGGCCGCGAAAACCGGCACAGCCGCACCGTGTCGATCGCTTCGGCGCCGAAGGCATACTGGTCCGACACCGCAAGGCCCAGGAAATGCCCGGTGGTGGCGAAGCCCGTGATCTGCCGCCGCCCGTCGGGCAGCGCCTTGAACAGTTTTACGCTGCCCGAGGTGATATTGTAGAAATCGGTGGCCGCGGCGCCTTCCTCGATGAAGGAGCGGCCGGGCAGCACCAGCGTCTCGACCGCCGTTTCGGCCAGCCGGGCGATGTCGTCATCGTCGATGACGCTGCATACGCTCTGGGCCCGGATGCCGCAGGTCAGGCAATAGCCGGGCTGCCGGTGGGCTCCGGCCAGGATCAGGCGGCGCGGGCGGGCATCGCGCCGGCAGGTGGTCTGGTCAGACATATCGTCCGGGTTCCTCCCGGTTCAGGCCCGCCGGAGAGCGGGCCGGTCGTTTCGGCGCAGGCGGCCATCCGTCCGCTTGGGCCGAACATAGGACAGAATGCGGGCTGATTTGATCTGAATCAATGCCTTTTACTGCATCGGACCCAAGCGTGCAGGCATGGATGGCCCCTGCCGCTCCCGATCATGAACCCTGACACCGGCTTTGTCGTCGGTCTTCTGCGGCCCGAGGACGTCGCGCTGGCCTATCCGCTGGTGCGCACGGCCTATCCCGCGATGGCGCGCGGAACGTGGATGCGCCTGGCGCGGCGCGCCATGCGCACGGGCCCGCACGGCCGGCAGGGCATCCTTGTGGCGCGCCACGGCCCCGCCTGCCGGCCGTGCGGACTGATATCCTTTCGCTGCGATCCTGATATGCGCCACGGGCGGGTCCTGACGGCGGAACATTTCGTCGCACTGACCTTCGGCGAGGTCGGGTCGGTGCTGGATGCCTTTCTGCCCGCGTTGGAAAATATGGCGTGCAAGGCCGGGTGCGGCAGCGCGCGCGTCATTCTGCCCGGGGACCAGCCTGCGCTGCTGGCACGCCTGGCGACGCGGGGGCGGGATATGACCCACCCGATGTCGTTTCGGACGCTGATCGAGATATCGCAGAATATGGCTTGATTTATGTCAAGGCGATGACAGGCGGTGCGTGATCAATGCACTCCACACGATGTGATTCATCGCTGAAAGTTGAAAGGCGTACACGATGAAATTGACCCGTAGCCTCGTCGTCCCGGCCCTGGCCGGCCTGTTGGCGCTGGTGCCGGGCGCGGGACGTGCCCAGACGGCGACGCCGTCGGCCTATGTCAATGCGCCTGTCACCTCCGATGCCGTTCCGCCGCCGCCCTCCCGCGGCAGCCATTGCGGCCTGTTCGAGACCTGCGCCAGCACGAAGATCGGCCTGGGCAAAGGCGATTTCCTGATCCGCCTGTCCGCGCTGGGCGTGCTGCCCGAAGACCGCGACAGCAAGCTGTGGATCAACAACGCGGCGGTGCCGGGCCGGATCAAGACCACGCGCCAGGTCACGCCGGAACTGACGTTCGAATATTTCTTCACCGACAATCTGTCGGTGGACCTGATCGCCGCCAGCTCGCGGCATGAGGTTGCGGCCGAGGGCGTCGGCGGGGCGGCCCATGTCGATGTCGGCAGCGCTTGGGTGCTGCCGCCCACCGTGACCTTCGCGTGGCATTTCCGGCCGCACAAGCGCTTCAACCCCTATGTGGGTGTCGGCGGTACGATGGCCTGGTTCCACAATGTCTCGCCGGCCGGTGGCCTGGTGCAGAAGCTGAATGTCGGCTTTACCGGTGGCCCGTCGGTCAATGCGGGCTTCGATTATCAGCTGGTGGGCAACTGGTTCTTCAATTTCGACGTCAAGCAGATGTTCATGCGGATGCATGCCTGGGCCAACGATCGCGGCACCAGCAGCCCCTTCATCAAGGCGCATGATTCGCTCGACCCGACCGTGGTCGGCGCCGGTATCGAATACCGGTTCTGACCCTGATGGACGGATTGCCTCCTCCCGACGTTCTGGTTCGGTATGGGGGCAATCTGCCGCGCTATACCAGCTACCCGACCGCCGCGCAGTTTGACGCCACGGTCGGCGCCGCCGAAGCCGATGCATGGCTTCGCGCGGTTCCGGCGGGCACGCCGGTCTCGCTTTACCTGCATGTCCCGTTCTGCGACGTGCTGTGCCTGTTCTGCGGGTGCAACACCTCGGTGGTGCGCGATGCCGGCCTTCGGGCCGGCTATGCCGAACTGCTGATCGACGAATTGCAACGGGTGGCGGCGCGGCTCGGCCCCGGTCGTCCGGTCCGGCATATACAGTGGGGCGGCGGTACGCCGACGACCCTGCCGCCCGAGAGCATGTGCGCGGTGATGGAAACGATCCGTCGCCTGTTCGCCGTGGAGGCGGACGCCGAAATCGCGATCGAACTCGATCCCCGTTTCCTGCCGGCCGACTATCCGCCGCTGCTGGGGGCGCTGGGATTCAACCGGGCCAGCCTCGGGGTCCAGGATCTCGATCCGGCCGTGCAGGCGGCCAGCGGCCGGATACAGAGCCTGGAACAGACCGAGGATTGCGTGCGCCGGATGCGCGCGGCGGGAATCGGCTCGATCAATGTCGACCTGATCTATGGCCTGCCCTACCAGACGGTCGAAGGGGCGGGCGACACCGCGCTGACGGTCGCGGACATGTTGCGGCCGGACCGGCTGGCGGTATTCGGCTATGCCCATGTGCCGTGGAAGCAGAAGCGCCAGGCCCTGCTGCCCGAAGGCGCGCTGCCGCCGCCGGCCGAGCGGCTGGCCCAGCGGGCGCGCATCGATGCGGCCCTGCGGAGTGCCGGTTATCGCGCCATCGGGCTGGACCATTACGCCTTGCCGGGTGATGCGCTGTGCCATGCCGCCGAAACAGGGACGCTGCGCCGCAATTTCCAGGGCTATACGGTCGATCCCGCGCCGGTGCTGGTCGGTATCGGCGCCTCGGCGATCTCCAGCTTTCCCCAGGGCATGACGCAGAACGTGCCGGCGCAGGCATTTTACGCGCGGGCGATGGAAGCTTCGCCCGACAGCCTGCCGGCGGTGCGCGGCGTATGCCGGAGCGATGACGACCGGCTGCGGGGCGCGGTGATCGAACGGCTGATGTGCGACCTGCGGGTGGACCCGGTGGCCATGGGCCTGAGCCATGGCGCCCCGGCCTCCTGGTATGACAGCGCACGGCCGGCACTGCGCCAGGCCGAGGCGGACGGGCTGGTGGTGCTGGACGGTTCCCTGATCCGCGTGACCGAGGAGGGGCGCCCCTTCCTGCGCAATATCGCGGCGATGTTCGATGGGCATCATGCGCCCGCCGGCGTCAGGCGCCATGCCGGCGCGCTGTAGGCCTGCCGGGGCGGGCATGAGCGGTGCCGTGCCCAATCAGGCGTCCGTGTCGGTACGGGGGGCGCAGGCCCGGGCGTGGCCGTTTGCGCACTGGCTGCTGGACGACGTCCTGCCGCCATCGGCCCGTGCCGCGCTGCTGGCCTGGGACCCGGGGGCGGACGCCCATGGCGGCGATACCGGCGGCCGGCGCGATGCCCGCAATGGCCGGCGCGTCTTCGTCACGCCCCGGGCGCGCCGCGATCCGGGCCTGGACCTGCTGGCCCGCATGTTCGACGCGGCGGAGGCCCGGGACGCCATTGCCGCGTGCTGCGGTGCCCGGCTGGCCGGTACCGCGCTGCGGCTGGAACTGTGCCTGGACACGGACGGATTCTGGCTGGAGCCGCACACCGATATCGGGGCCAAGAAGCTGACCCTGCTGGTCTCGCTCTCCACCGGCCCGGGGGCGGCGGACTGGGGGACGGACCTGATGACGGCGGATGGCAGGCCGGTCGCGCGGGCCAGCGGCGCGTTCAATTCCGGCCTGATGTTCGTGCCCGGCGAGGAGAGCTGGCACGGGTTCGTGCGCCGGCCGATCCTGGGCCTGCGCCGGTCGCTGATCGTCAATTTCGTCTCGTCCGAATGGCGCGCGACCGGGGAACTGGCGTTCGGCCCCGGGGGCTGACCGCTCCGCCGGTTTTGCGTTCCGGCCCCGTTCGGTTCTAGGAAGGCATGAATCTTCCACCCAGGCCGTGGCGTTCATGGCGCAGCAACTGCAGGACGAGGCGAGAAAGGTAATGACCGAACACGCGCGCGAGACGATGGAATTCGATATTGTCATTGTCGGTGGCGGCCCGTCCGGTCTGGCGGCGGCGATCCGCCTGCGGCAGATCCTGCCGCAGGCCACGGTGTGCCTGATCGAGAAGGGCAGCGAGATCGGGGCCCATATCCTCTCCGGCGCGGTGATCGAACCGCGCGCGCTGGACGAATTGCTGCCCGACTGGCGCGAAACCGGCGCCCCGCTGAATACGCCGGTGACGGAAGAGGCGATGCTCTTCCTGACCGAAAGCCGGGGTTATGCCGTGCCGATGCTGGACCGGGTGATGCCGCACATGCGCAACCACGGCAATTACATCGTCAGCCTGGGCGATGTCTGCCGCTGGCTGGCCGCGCGGGCCGAGGAGATGGGGGTGGAGATCTACCCCGGCTTCGCCGGCGCCGATGTGCTGGTCGAGGACGGGCGTGTCGTGGGGGTGGTGACGGGTGACATGGGTATCGGCCGCGATGGCGAGCCCGGCCCGAACTACGCGCCGGGCATGGAGCTGCGCGCGAAATATACCCTGTTCGCCGAAGGGTGCCGGGGCTCGCTGACCAAGCGGCTGATGGCGATGTACAATCTGCGCAAGGGCGTGGACCCGCAGACCTACGGGCTGGGCATCAAGGAATTGTGGGAGGTCCCGGCCGAACAGCACCGCCCCGGCCTGGTGCAGCACAGTTTCGGCTGGCCGTTGGACAACCGGACCTATGGCGGCGCCTGGATGTATCATTTCGGCGAGAACCTGGTCTCGTACGGCTTCGTGGTCGGGTTGGACTATCCCAACACCTGGCTGTCGCCGTTCGACGAGATGCAGCGCCTGAAGCTGCACCCGTCCTTCCGCAGCACGTTCGAGGGGGGGCGCCGCATCGCCTATGGCGCGCGGGCGCTGTCGGAAGGCGGCATCCAGTCGATCCCGCGCCTGACCTTCCCCGGCGGTGCGCTGATCGGCGATACGGCCGGCTTCCTCAACGTGCCCAAGATCAAGGGCACCCATACCGCGATGAAGTCCGGCATGCTGGCGGCCGAGGCGGTGGCCGAGGCGATGGAAGGCGGCCGGGTCGAGCCGGCATCCTACACCGCGCGGGTGCGCAAATCCTGGCTGTGGGAGGAACTGCGCGCCGTCCGCAACGTCCGCCCCGCCTTCTCGCGCTTCGGCATGAAGGGTGGCGCCCTCTATTCGGGCATCGACGCCATGCTGCTGCGGGGCCGGGCACCGTGGACCCTGCATCACCGCCATGCGGATAACGAGGTCCTGGAATCGGCCAGCATGTCGCTGCCGATCGCCTATCCCAAGCCGGACGGCAAGATCACGTTCGACAAGCTGTCCTCGGTCTTCCTGTCCGCGACCAATCACGAGGAAGACCAGCCCGTTCATCTGAAGCTGCGCAGTGACGCGCTGTGGAAGACGGTGAACTGGGATGTGTTCCGCGCCCCCGAGAGCCGCTACTGCCCGGCCGGGGTCTATGAAGTGGCGGATGCCGAGACCGCGCCGCGCCTGCAGATCAACGCCCAGAACTGCGTGCATTGCAAGACGTGCGACATCAAGGACCCGGCGCAGAACATCGACTGGGCGACGCCCGAGGGCGCCGGCGGCCCCAACTATCCCGGCGGGATGTGATTTTCCGGCGAAATGGGCTATTGGGGGCGCCCTCCCTGGGGTGAGTGCTCCACATTCCCGCTGACAGACAGGCGAAGAGGTCCATGAAGGTTCTTGTTCCCGTAAAGCGCGTGATCGATTTCAACATCAAGCCGCGCGTGAAGGCGGACGGCACGGGTGTCGAGACCGCCGGTGTGAAGATGTCGATGAATCCGTTCGACGAAATCGCGGTCGAGGAAGCCGTGCGTCTGAAGGAAAAGGGCATCGCGACCGAAGTGGTGGCGGTGTCGGTCGGTGTGCAGCAGGCGCAGGACACGCTGCGCACCGCGATGGCGATGGGGGCGGATCGCGCGATCCTGGTCCTGACCGATGTGGCGGTGGAACCGCTGGGCGTCGCCAAGATCCTCAAGGCGCTGGTGGCCAAGGAAAGCCCGGACCTGGTGCTGCTGGGCAAGCAGGCGATCGACGACGACATGAACGCCACCGGCCAGATGCTGGCCGGTCTGCTGGGCTGGGCCCAGGGCACGTTCGCCAGCAGGATCGAGATCGCGGATGGCCGTGCCACCGTGACGCGCGAGATCGATGGCGGGCTGGAGACGCTGACGCTGACGCTGCCGGCGATCGTGACGGCCGACCTGCGCCTGAACGAGCCGCGCTATGCCTCGCTGCCCAACATCATGAAGGCGCGCAAGAAGCCGCTGGAGACGATCGCACCCGCCGATCTGGGCGTGGATGTGACGCCGCGCCTGACCATCGTCTCGGTCGCCGAGCCGCCGGCGCGCCAGCAGGGCATCAAGGTCGAATCCGCCGCCGATCTGGTGGCGCGTCTGCGCAACGAAGCGAAGGTGATCTGATCATGGCCGTACTCGTTTTCCTGGATCATGAGTCCGGAATCATCCGCCAGGCGTCGCGTTCGGCCGTGACCGCCGCCCGCGCGCTGGGCGAAGTGCATGCGCTGGTGACGGGCGACGCTTCGGTGGCCGAGGCGGCGGCGCGGATCGACGGCGTGGCCAAGGTGCTGCGCGCGGCCGGTGCGGCGGCCGCCCATGAACTGGCCGAGCCGCTGGCTGCGGTGATCGCCGATCTTGCCCCCGCCTACAGCCACATCGTCGCGGCTTCCGGCGCCAGCGGGAAGAACGTGCTGCCGCGTGCCGCCGCCCTGCTGGATGTGCAGCCGATCCCCGACGTGGTGTCGATCGTCGATGCCGATACGTTCGTGCGCCCGATCTATGCCGGCAGCGCGCTGGCGACGGTGAGATCGTCGGATGCGAAGAAGGTGCTGACGGTGCGTGCCTCGTCCTTCGATCCGGCCCCGGCCGAGGGTGGGGCGGCCCCGATCGAGCAGGTGACGGTGCCGGACGGGCCGGCGCTGTCGGAATTCGTCTCGATCGCGCTGTCGCAGTCCGAACGCCCCGAGCTGGAATCGGCGCGGGTCATCGTCTCGGGCGGTCGCGGCATGCAGAACGAGGAAAACTTCAAGCTGCTGAACCCGCTGGCCGACCGGCTGGGGGCGGCCATCGGTGCTTCGCGCGCCGCTGTCGATGCCGGCTTCGTGCCCAACGATTACCAGGTCGGGCAGACCGGCAAGATCGTGGCGCCGGAACTGTATATCGCCGTCGGCATTTCCGGCGCGATCCAGCATCTGGCCGGCATGAAGGACAGCAAAATCATCGTCGCGATCAACAAGGACCCCGAGGCCCCGATCTTCCAGGTGGCCGATTACGGATTGGTCGGCGACCTGTTCGACATCCTGCCGCAGGTCGAAGCCGCGCTGGACAAGGCGGGCTGATTGCCTCCGGGTCTCGCCCGGCGCCTTCGAGTCTGATTTTTTTTCCAGCGGCCTGTTTGTCCCTGCAATCCATCCTGTGGATTGCGGAGGCGAACGGGCCGCTCATTTATCGCGGCCTGTCGGGTCGACGCCTTCAGTCTTCGCCCAATACCGCGCGCGCCCGGCGCACGACCGTCTCGTACTCGGTCGGGCTCAGATAGCCTTCGTGGAGCATGGCGCTTGCCCTGGTCAGCGCGTCGCGCGCATGGGCCGCGTCATGGATCGGGTAGCGCCGTCCGGGCAGGGCGAAGGCCTCGTCCGGCAGGGCGTTCCGTTCTTCCTCGGTCAGTCTGGACATCGCTTCGGTCCTTTCCCTCTGTCCCTTCGCCGGTGCGAAGGGTCATGCCCGTGTCGACTGATCGGCCATGTCGTCGGCGATCTGTTCTTCCTCGTCCAGTTCGTTCAGCTCGGCCATCGCGCTCTTGGCGGTCCGTCCCGGCAGTTCGGCGGCCAGGCCGAGCGCCACCCGTCCGGGCTTGAGGTTGCGTACGACCGAGAAGGCCGTGAGTACGGCCCAGGCGCCGAAGACGACGCTGCCCAGCACCTGCCCCACCTGCACCCCGCAGGGGCCGAAGCGCATGCCGATCCAGACGAACGGAATGGTGCCCAGTGTCGCCCGCCCCCAGTTGAACAGGGTCGAATAGAGCGGGAAGCCCAGATTGTTGAACGCCGTGTTGGCGACGAACAGCATGCCGATGAACAGATAGCCGCCGACGGTCCAGGTGCAGAACAGGCGGATCAGGTCCGCGGTCGCGCCCTGGGCGGCGAAGGCGCGCACCACCAGATCCTGCGCCGGCAGCAGGATCGCCCATGTCAGGGCGACACAGATCGCCACCAGCTTGAGCGATGCGACCAGCGTCTGGCGTACGCGGTCCAGATGGCCCGCGCCCTGGTTCTGCGACATGATCGGCCCCACCGATCCGGTCAGCGCGAAGACGAAGGCGAAGGCGACGGGCACGATCCGGTCGATCGTCGCCTGCCCGGCCACCGCCGCCAGGCCGAAACTGGCCATTGCGTGGGTGACGAACAGGCCGCCGATCGGGGTGGCCAGGTTGGTCAGGATCGCCGGCATTGCCACGCCACCGACCAGTTTGGCGTCGTGCAGGACATAGCGCGTGGAGGGCATGGTCAGCAGGTCGTGCTGCCGCACTGCCAGATAGCCCAGAACGGCGACCAGCCCCCGGGACAGGATGGTGCTGATGGCGGCCCCTTCCAGCCCCAGATGCAGCCAGAAGATCAGCAGCGGGTCGAGCATGGCCGAGGCCAGCGCGCCGATCAGGGTGACGTTCATCGATTGTTTGGCGTCACCCACCGCGCGCAGCAGGCTGGAGCAGCCCATACCTGCTGCGACAAGCCACAAGGCGGGTGAGACAATGCGGATATACTGGCCGGCCTGTTCCGCCACCCGCCCCGTCGCACCGAACAGATGCAGGATCGGCGTTGAGAAGAAGGCCGTTGCCAGCCCCAGGGCGACCATGACGAGCGTCATGACCAGCAGGAAGGACGAGGCGATGCGCCGCGCCCGGTTGTGCCGACCGGCGCCGATCTGGCGGGCCGTGACCGCGCCCAGTCCGATCGACATGCCGATCGAGACCGCGATCTGGACATAGCCGACCGCGCCGGTAAAGCCGATCGCCGCCGTGAGTGCCGGATCGTTCAGCCGCGAAATATAGAACAGGTTCAGCAGGTCGACGGCGAACACGGCCATCAGCCCGATTGCCCCGGTACCGGCCATGACCACCACATGGCGCATGATGTCGCCAGAGCAGAAACGGGCGGGACGGCAGGGCCTCACGGGGGCCGCGTCCTTGCCCGGCCCGGCTGCGCGTCCGGCCGCGCCGCCGGTGCCGCGCGCTGCCCTGCCTGAGGGTCCTGGAATCATTGTCCGGATGATAGCCTCTTTCCTGCCGCGCGAAAGCCCGATCGTGCATGTGCCGCGCGGACGGTGGCCCGTTGCAGGCACATGACTATGGCACATGACTATGGCCGAAGAACGATGGCCGACGATGGTGGCGGAAAGGCGGCGGTCAGGGATGGGCCGGTTCGATGGCCTTCAGGCCGGTCAGGAAGATGCGGACCCAGCGGCGGATATTGGCCTCGATCTCGTCCGGGGTCACCAGGTCGCGGGAATGGAACAGTTCCCCGAGGATCAGCTTGCCCACCGTCATGTTGAACAGGCCGATTCCCAGATCCTCGACATCGTCGATGGGCCAGGTTCCGGCCTGCTGCTGCCGCTCCAGCCACTCCTCGATCTGGTTGCAGTTTCCGCACAGCTCGATGCTCTGCATGATGCGGCGGATCTCGGCGGAATCCCGGATCTCGCCGACGATGGCGCGGACCAGGCACATCCGCTCGGGCGCCAGCACCCGCATCGCGATCGCCATCAGGATATGGATCAGCTCGGCCTCGGGCGTGATGCCGGCCGGGCAATGGACCGCCAGATGCTTGATGTCGAACAGCCGCTCGCTGATCAGGGTGCGGAACAGGTCCTCCTTGGACGCAAACATCTGGTAGATCGTCTTCTTGGACATGCCCGACAGCTGGGCCAGCTTGTCCATCGACGCGTTATGATAGCCGTGATTGTCCAGAACCTGGCAGGCCGCGTTCAGGATCAGTTCCCGCCGTTCGCCACCTTCCAGCACGGGGGGGCGGCCGGCGCATCGCTTCTCCGGGCACAATTCTTCGGGCTCGCGGAGACGGGGAAGCACAAGATCCGACATCGTCGCCCCGGTAGCGGGCATTCCGGCAATTCCTTCCTGTCTTGAAGGCCTGACTTGAGGGGCTCGGTGTAAGGCCCGGCATGGGCGGCCATTGACCAGAGTTTAGAAACGAAATAGTTTCCGATCAAGAAAACCACTCGGTTTCCATATGCCGGCACTGCATGGGACGGTTTCGCGAGGCCGCAGGCGTTGCGTTGCCGTTTTTCGGCCAGGTCCGGCGACCTATGTTTCCGCAGGGCTCAATCACGCAATGACGTACCCCCGTCCCCATCGCGCCGTCCTTCTTGCCGCCTGCGCGTCTCTGGCGCTGGCCGGATGCAAGCGCCAGGCAGCGCCTCCCGCCCCCCCTCCGCAACAGGTCGGTGTCCTGACCCTGCGCGCGGCGCCGTTCAGCGTCACCACCGACCTGCCGGGCCGGACCGAGGCGATCGAGATCGCCCAGGTCCGTCCGCAGGTGAACGGGGTGATCCAGAAGCGCCTGTTCGTCGAAGGCACCGACGTCACGGCGGGCCAGCAGCTCTACCAGATCGACCCGTCGGCCTATCAGGCGACCTATGACGCGGCCAAGGCGCAGCTTCTGCACGCGCAGGCCGCAAAGGTGACCGCCCAGGCGAAGCTGGACCGGTACGGCCCGCTGGTGCGTGCCCATGCCGTCAGCCGGCAGGATTATGACGATGCCCTGGCGGCGGCGCGCGAGGCCGATGCCGACATCGCGCAGGCCCGTGCGAATGTGGAAAGTGCGACGGTCAACCTGAACTATACCCGCGTGCTGGCGCCGATTTCCGGCCGGATCGGCCGGTCGCTGATGACGGTCGGCGCGCTGGCCACGGTCGGGCAGAGCAGCAACCTGTCGATCGTCACCCGGCTCGACCCGATCTATGTGGATGTGAATTTGCCGGCGACAAGGCTGCTGGAACTGCGGCGTGAGCTGGAGCAGGGGCGGTTGCAGCGCGCGGGGCAGGACGCCGCCACCGTTACCCTGACGCTGGAGGATGGCAGCACCTACGAGCAGCCGGGCCGGCTGGAATTCTCGGAAGTGAATGTGGACGAGACGACGGCGACCGTGGTGGTCCGTGCGGTGATGCCGAATGCGGCGCATATGCTGCTGCCCGGCATGTATGTGCATGCAAGGCTGGAAGAAGGTGTCGACCCCGCGGCGCTGCGCGTGCCGCAGGATGCGGTGACGCGCAATTCGCACGGCGATCCGACGGTCATGGTCGTGAGCGCGGACAACAAGGTCGCCATTCGCGGCATCACGACCGGGCCGGCGGCAGGAAGCGACTGGATCGTCACCGCCGGGCTGAAGCCGGGCGAGCGGGTCGTGGTCAGCGGCCTGCAGAAGATCCATCCCGGAGACACCGTCTCCCCCACCGAGGCGGCCCAGCCCGCCCCGCAGGGCAAGGCGGGATAAGAACTCATGTCGCGCTTTTTCATTGACCGGCCCGTCTTCGCATGGGTCATCGGGCTGGTGATCATGCTGGTGGGGGCGGTCTCGATCTTCCGCCTGCCGATCGCCCAATATCCCTCCATCGCGCCGCCGCAGATCGCGATCAGCGTGACCTATCCGGGTGCCTCGGCCGAGACGGTGAACAACACCGTGGTGCGGCCGATCCTGCAGCAGATGTACGGACTGGACCATCTGGAATATGTCTCGGCGCAGTCCTACGCCAGCGGACAGATGGAAATCGACCTGACGTTCGAGCAGGGGACCAATCCCGACATCGCGCAGGTCCAGGTGCAGAACAAGCTGCAGCTGGCCCAGCCGCGCCTGCCCACCGAAGTCACGGCCCAGGGCCTGACCGTGACCAAGGCGGTCAGGAACTTCATGCTGGTGCTGGCCTTCATTTCCACCGACGGCAGCATGTCGGGCTTCGATATCGCCGATTATGTGGCGTCGAACGTGTCCGATCCGATCAGCCGCGTTTCGGGCGTGGGCGACCACACGCTGTTCGGCTCCGAATATGCCATGCGCATCTGGATGGACCCGGGCAAGCTGTTCAAATACGGGATGACGATCAGCGACGTGCAGACGGCGCTGCAGGAGCAGAACATCCAGATCTCCTCGGGTGAAATCGGCGGCCTGCCGGCCAGCCCGGGTGCGCGGATGGATGCCACCATCATCGGCCCGACCCGCCTGACCTCGCCCGAGGAATTCGGCAACATCCTGCTGCGTGTGGCCCAGGGCGGCTCGCAGGTGCGTATCCGCGATGTCGCACGGGTCGAGCTGGGGCCGCAAACCTACAACATCAGCTCGTTCTACAACAACAAGCCGACCGTCGGCATGGCGCTGAAGCTGGCCCCGGGCGCGAACCAGCTGACGACCGAAGCCGCCGTCCGCACCGAAATGGCGCAGCTCGAGAAATTCTTTCCGCCGGGACTGAAGATCGTCTATCCGCTGGATACCGAGCCCTTCATCGTCCTGTCGATCAAGGAAGTCGTCATCACCCTGGCGGAAGCGATCGCTCTCGTCTTCGTGGTGATGCTGATCTTCCTGCAGAATTTCCGCGCGACCCTGATCCCGACGATTGCCGTGCCGGTCGTGCTGCTCGGCACGTTCGGTATTCTCGCGGCGCTCGGGTTCTCGATCAACACGCTGACCATGCTGGCCATGGTGCTGGCGGTGGGCCTGCTGGTCGATGACGCCATCGTGGTGGTCGAGAATGTCGAGCGCGTGATGTCGGAAAAGAAGCTCTCGCCGAAGGAAGCCGCGCGCGTCTCGATGGACGAGATCTCCGGCGCGCTGGTCGGCATCGTGCTGGTGCTGACGGCGGTGTTCCTGCCGATGGCGGCCTTCGGCGGCTCGACCGGCGTGATCTATCGCCAGTTCTCCATCACCATCGTCGCGGCGATGTGGCTGTCGGTGCTGGTGGCGATGATCATGACGCCCGCCCTGTGCGCCACGATGCTCAAGCCCGGCACGCATGAGAAGACGCGCGGCCCGGCGGGCTGGTTCAATCGCACCTTCGCCCGCATCAACACGGGCTATCAGTCCGGCGTGCGCTGGATGCTGGGGCGCAGCGCGGTGTCGCTGGTGCTGTATGTGCTGCTGACCGGCCTGGTGGTCTTCCTGTTCGCCCGCCTGCCCCAGGGCTTCCTGCCGGACGAGGACCAGGGCCTGATCTTCGGCCAGGTGACGATGCCGCCCGGTGCGACCAAGGAGCAGACGGCGGCCGTCAACCACAAGATCACGGACTACATCCTGAAAAGCGAAAGCGACAATGTGGTGTCGGTCTTCGCGATGAACGGGTTCAACTTTGCCGGGCAGGGCCAGAATGCCGGTGCCTTCTTCATCCGGCTGAAGGATTGGGATCTGCGCCCCGGCGCCGCGCGCTCGTCTTCGGCCATCGCGATGCGGGTGATGATGCATTTCTGGGGCGATCCCGAGGCCCAGATCTTCGCCATCAATCCGCCCGCGGTGCTGGAACTGGGCAATGCGACCGGTTTCGACCTGGAACTGGAGGATCGCGGCCATGTGGGGCATGAGAAGCTGCTGGCCGCGCGCAACCAGATCCTGATGGCGGCGGCGAAGGACCCGCGCCTGATGGCGGTGCGCCCCAACGGGCTGGAGGATGCCCCGCAATACAAGCTCGACATCGATCGCGAGAAGGCGAATGCGCTGGGCGTGACGAATGCCGAGATCAACACGATGGTCGAGGGGGCGCTGGGCTCGATCTACGTCAACCAGTTCATGCGCGATGACCGTGTGAAGCAGGTCTATATCCAGGGCGAGCCCGATGCGCGCATGCTGCCGCAGGACCTGGACAAATGGTATCTGCGCAACGCGGCCAACGGGCTGGTGCCGTTCAATGCCATTGCCTCGGGCCACTGGGTCGTGGGGCCGCAGAAGGTCGAGGATTATAACGGGCTGAACGCCTATGAAATCCTGGGCCAGCCCTCGGCGGGCTACAGCACCGGCACCGCGATGGTGGCGATCCAGGAGGCGCTGGCCAAGCTGCCGCCCGGAATCGGCTATGAATGGACCGGCCTGTCGTTCGAACAGATGGCGTCGGGCGGTTCGACCGGTCCACTCTACGCGCTGGCCGGGACGGTGATCCTGCTCTGCCTGGCCGCTCTGTATGAAAGCTGGGCGGTGCCCTTCGCGGTGATGCTGGTCATTCCGCTGGGTGTGCTGGGGGCGCTGACGGCCACGCTGTGGCGGGGCCTGGCCAATGACGTCTATTTCCAGGTGGGTCTGCTGACCACGGTGGGGCTGGCGGTGAAGAACGCGATCCTGATCGTGGAATTCGCCAAGGCCTTCTTCGAATCCGGCGACAGCCTGCTGGACTCGGTGGTCAAGGCGGGGCGCGAGCGCCTGCGGCCGATCCTGATGACCTCGATCGCCTTCGTCTGCGGCGTGTTTCCGCTGGCGATGGCGACCGGGGCCGGTTCGGGCGCGCGGGTCGCGATCGGCACGGCCGTGGTGGGCGGCATGCTGTCGGCCACCCTGCTGGCCATCTATTTCGTGCCGCTGTTCTTCGTGCTGGTGCTGCGGCTGTTCCGGGTCCGCCGGGTGAAGGACCGCGTGGACCCGCATGCCGATCTATCCCGTCCCGCCGGGCCGTCCGGTCAGGAGAGCTGAGTTCATGAACGGGTTTCTTTCTCCGCGCCGCGCCGGGCTGATGGTCCTGGCGGCGCTGTCGGGATGCACGATGATCCCCGACTACAAGCGGCCGGCACTGCCGGTCGCATCGACCTGGCCGCAGGGGCCGGCCTATCACGCCGGCGCCCCTGGGCAGATCGGCACGGCGGCTTCGGACCTGGGCTGGCGCGAATTCTTCGTCGACAAGCGGTTGCAGGCGCTGATCGCGCTGGCGGTGCGGGACAATCGCGACCTGCGTTCGGCGGCCTATGCCGTGGTGCAGGCTCAGGGCCAGTACCAGGTGCAGCATGCCTCGCTGTTTCCGCAGATCGGATCGACCGGGCAGGCGGTCTATCAGGCGCCGTCGAGTCATGCGGGCTTCAGCTTCGCGCCGGGCCTCGGTGCCGGCAGGAGCGGCGCGGCCTATGGCGATGGCCGCGTCTTCAAATTCTACCAGGCGGGCATCGGCTTCTCGTCATACGAGATCGACCTGTTCGGCCGCATTCGCAGCCTGTCGCGCGAGGCGGCGGACCAGGTTCTCAGCCAGGCCGCCAGCGAGCGCAGCCTGCTGATCAGCGTCATCTCGCAGGTGGCGACCACCTATGTGGCGTGGCTGGCCGATACCGAGCAGCTGAAGGTGACCGACCAGACGCTGGCGTCGCAGAAGGAGACGCTGCGCCTGACCCAGGCCGGCCTCGATCACGGTGAGGCCAACCAGCTCACCCTGCGTCAGGTCGAGACCCAGGTGGAGCAGGCGGCGGCCAACCACGCCCAGTACCAGCGCCAGGTGGCGCAGGACGAGAACCAGCTGGCGCTGCTGGTGGGGGCGCCGCTGCCTGCCAACCTGCCGGCCCCCGCGCCGTTCGGGAAGCAGACGGTCCTGGCCGACCTGCCGGCCGGACTGCCCTCCGACCTGCTGGACCGGCGGCCGGACATCCAGTCTGCCGAATTCACGTTGCTGTCGGCCAATGACGATATCGGCGCGGCGCGGGCCGCCTTCTTCCCACGCCTGACCCTGACGGCGTCGGACGGCGTGTCCAGCCTGCAGTTCCGCAACCTGTTCACCCAGGGCGCCACCACGTTCGGGGTCAATCCCCAGATCCAGATCCCGTTGCTGACCTGGGGCCAGAACGAGGGCACGCTCCAGGCTTCCAAGGCCCTGCGCAACCAGCGCATGGCGGCGTATGAAAAGGCGATCCAGACGGCTTTCCACGAGGTTTCGGATGCGCTGGCCGCGCGGGCGACCTATCTGGACCAGGCGCGCCAGCTCGATGCGCTGGTGGACTCCTCGACCGATGCCTACCGGCTGGCGCGGATGCGCTTCGATGCTGGCGTGGATTCGTACCTGAATACGCTGGACGCGCAGCGTACGCTCTATGGCGCGCAGCAGAGCCGGATTTCGGTGCATGAGGCGCGCTACCAGAATCTGATCACCGTCTATCGCGCCTTGGGGGGCGGATGGACGGAACGGAGCGTGCCGCCGGGGCAGGCCGCCGCGGCGGCGACGCAGAAAGGCTGAAGGGCCCGGTATGGGTCAGTCTGCAGGGCGGGTCCTTCGGGGCCCGCCTTTTTTGTTCTGCACGCAAATTCAGCACTGTCATGAAATAACAGTGAATGGAACGCGATCGTTTATTGTGCGTTGCAATGTATTGTGCGCTGCAACAAAATCATCAAACGGCGTTTATTTGCATATTTCGTTTGACCGATAGAAAAAAACGCGTCATTAAAGCTTCATCAGAGTGAGAAGACCGGAACGGCCCACTCTTGAGAACAAGAAACCCGCGGCGATACGATCGCGGGACTTAAAAATGAGGGATCGAACCCTCGGACTGACCTTAAAAAAGGTGCATCTTTCACGATGCACCTTTTTTTATTGGCCTGCCTGCGATATGCGCGGTGCCTCGTTTCTGAGGACAGGCCCGGATTGAAACCGATTTCCCCCGACCCACGGCTGGTTATTGTCGTCATCATGGTCACCGTCGCCATGGGGGCGCTGGATGCCATTTCGTTGACCCATCTGAAGGTCTTCACCGGCTACATGACCGCGACCGTCATCCTGATCGCGGTGCATCTGACCTCGGGGGAATCGATCGCCGGGCCGGGCGTGGTGGCGATTACCGCCTATCTGGCCGGGGCGGCGATGGGCGGCCGCCTGGTCCGGCGCTCTCATTCGCGCCGGCGCACGGTGGCGGACCTGCTGATGGCGGTGGGCGCGCTGGTGCTGGTGGCGGCCCTGGTCTGGTGGCAGGACGCGGCCTGGCGGTACTATGCCACGCTGGTCGTGCTTGCCGTTGCCATGGGGTTGCAGACCTCGGCCACCCGTCACGCCCAGGTCACGGACCTGACATTGCCGGCCGCCACCATGCTGCTGCATGGGCTGATGCATGACAGCCGGCTGGCCGGCGGCCCGGCGAAAGGGGCCTGGCGGCGGGTGGTGGCGATTTTCGCCCTGTTCGGCGGTGCGGTGCTGGGCGCGCTGATGTCCAGCGTGTCGGTGCCGGTCTCGATCGGTCTGGTGGGGCTGCTGATCGGCAGCGCCGGGTGCCTGCTGTATGTGGGCGACCATCCGCTGCTGGAACGGCTGGAAACACTCGGCCCGTCCTGAGCCTCAGGGCGCTGCCCTGAAACCCGGCAAGGGCCGGCGGCCCCTGCCCCCCGATTCGTTAATGGAATGGTTTGCAAAGGCCGTCGGCCTTTGCCTGGGTCAAGGGGCAGAGCCCCTTGGACGCTTACGGCACCTTGGCAACGCGCAGCGTATTGGTGCTGCCCGCCACGCCGAAGGGCAGGCCCGCCGCGATCACGATCCGGTCGCCCGACCGGGTCAGGCCGCTGGCGACGGCGGCCTCGATCGCCTGGTCCACCACGTTTTCCACCGTGCGTACCGGCGTTTCCTGCCCGACCGACTGGGCGGTGACGCCCCACACGACACACAGGCGGCGGGCGATCTCGTCGTTCGGTGTCAGGCCGATGATCGGGCAGGAGGGCCGCTCGCGCGAGATGCGCAGGGCGGTCGCCCCCGCCAGGGTAAAGGCGACGATCGCGCGCGCATCCACCGTGGTGGCGATCTGGCCCGATGCGGCGGCGATGGCGTCGGCGACGAAGCCTTCCGGCGCCGGGCAGCTGGCCTGCATCAGCGACTGCCAGACCGCGTCTTCCTCCACCCGGCTGACGATGCGGCTCATGATACCGACCGCTTCCAGCGGAAACTGTCCGGCTGCCGTTTCGGCCGACAGCATCACGGCATCGGCGCCGTCGAACACGGCGGTCGCCACGTCCGACGCTTCGGCGCGGGTCGGGGTGGGGGCGCTGATCATGCTTTCCAGCATCTGGGTCGCGACCACCACCGGTTTGCCCAGCTGGCGGCACAGGCGGATGATGTGCTTCTGCGCCAGCGGCACCGCCTCGGGCGGCAGTTCGACACCCAGGTCGCCGCGTGCGACCATCACCGCGTCGGACAGGCGGACGATCTGGTCCAGATTGTCCATCGCCTGCGGCTTTTCGATCTTGGTCATGATCCAGGCGCGGCCCCCGGCGATGGCGCGGGCCTCCTGCACATCCTCGGGGCGCTGGACGAAGGACAGGCCGATATAATCGACGCCGAGATCCAGGGCGAAATCCAGGTCGCTGCGGTCCTTCTCGGTCAGGGCCGGGATCGGCAGCACGATGTCGGGCACGTTCACGCCCTTGCGGTCGGACAGCACGCCGCCGACGGCGACGATGGTGTCCAGATGGTCCACGCCCACTTCGCGCACCACCAGGCGCAGCTTGCCGTCATCCAGCAGCAGGTTGCTGCCCACGGTCGCGGCGTGGATGATCTCGGGGTGCGGCAGGCGGACCCGCTGTTCGGTGCCCGGCGCATCGTCCAGGTCCAGGCGGAAGAACGCCCCCGTCCGCAAGGTGACCTTGCCCTGCTCGAACGTGCCCACGCGCAGCTTGGGGCCCTGGACATCGGCCAGGACGCCGATCGGCCGGCCCAGCTCGGCCTCGACCGCGCGAATGATCTCGTAGCGGGCGGCATGGTCGGCATGCGTGCCGTGCGAGAAATTCAGGCGGAACACGTCGGCCCCGGCCTCGGCCAGCGCGCGGATGATGTCGCGGGTGGACGAGGCCGGCCCCAGCGTCGATACGATCTTGGTGCGGCGGGGATGTAAGGCGGTGGCGGAGGACATGGGCGTTTTCTCCTTCTGGATTCTGTCCGCGACCAGTTTGCTCCGTTCTGCCCCGGCGGGTACGGTCGTCTTCGGCCCGCGCGGTTTTCAGGACGGTTGAATGGTCTCCTGCGGCAGCAGGCCCCAGACCGCATTGCGGTCCAGCCAGCCCGAATAATGTTGCACGCTGACGCGGCACCAGCTGGTGCCGGCCGCGCAGGTACGAAGGATGCCGACCGTGCCGGGCTTCAGTACCGCGACAAGGGCCGAACCGGCATCCGGGGCCGAGCGCAGCATGACCGCTCCGGGGATGGACGCAGCCGCGCCTGGGTCCGCCAGGCGTCCGACCTCCCGGCTATCGAAATGGCCGGACGGCGGATTGGTTGCCTGCCGGGCGGCGGGCGGCGTGGCGGGCGCGCCGGCGGATGGAGCCGGAGGCGTCGCCTGGGCCGGATCGACCGGCGGCAGGCCGGTGATGACGAAGCTGCGCGTGCCCACCAGCGTCGCCTGGTGCACCCAGCCCTTCTGGCCGTCGGAATCCTCGACCAGGCGCCAGACGTCGAACTCACGCTCGATTTTCACCGGCAGGTCCCGGCGGTGATAGACCCATTCGATCGGGTAACGCTGCCCGGGGCCGGAGCGCATGTTCACCTCGTCCGCGCGCAGCGCCGCGAAGCGGGGCAGCGGCAGGCCGGTGATCGCGCCCTTGTCGGCCGGGGCCGGTGGTTCGGCGGGCGTCGCGGGCGGGGGAATGGCGACAGCCGCCCCGCCGGTGGAGGCTGCCGCTGCCCCCGCTGCTGCCACCCCTGCGGCGGCCGCGACGGGTGCCGCCATGGCCGCCGCGTGGCGGGCATGTGCCGCATGGGGTGCGATCGCCGCGTGGTGATGAGAAGCAGGGCCGGCATGGGCGGGCGCGTGCGCGGCGGCCGCATGGCCATGATGGTGCGCCGTGGCCACGCCGGAGGCTGCCGCCGGATGATGCCGCTTATGGTGCGCGGTGCCGGCGGCCGTGGCCTTGGCGGCGGCATGGCGATGATGATGGTGCGCCGTCTTGGACGGTTCCGGCGTGGCTGCCGCCGCGGCATGGGGCGCAAGCGGAACCAGCAGCGTCGCGCAGAGCATCCAGCCGGAGCATCCGCGCGTGTTGGCGCGGCGCGGCGCGGGGGAGAGGGCAAGGAAGGAAGAGGGCGTCATGGCTGCATCCCTGCCAAGGCGCGCGCCGCACGGCAAGGGGATTTGCGGCCCCTTGGGCATGGCGGGATCGGCCGCCCCGTCACAGGCTGATGACCTGCCGCCCGCGCGCGGCATCGAGAAAGGCGGGAACGCCGGCCACAACCGCCTGCGGCAGCAGGGCATCGGCTGGCAGACCGGTCAGGCGCAGGCCGGATTCGCAGGCCATCAGCGTGCCGTCCAGGGCCAGCACGGCGTCGCGCAGCACGTCGAATCCCGCCACGCCGCTGGCCTGGACCGTGTCGTCGGTGCCGGCATCGCGCAGCCCATGCCAGTCCCGCGCCAGGGCATGGACCCCATGGCCGGCGGCGAACAGCAGCACCGGCCTGTCCACGGCCAGCGCGCCGGCGGCCAGGACCAGGGCATAATGCGCCCGTTCATAGCTGCCTTCGAGCAGCAGGATCGCCAGTCCCTGGCGCGGATCGTCAGCCGGCATGGATCGCACAGGCTCCGCTCGGTGCGTGACTTGCCGCATGGGCCGACAGGTCGTGGATGGTGGGATGCGTGCCGCACAGGGGACAGTCCGGGTCGGGGGACAGGCGGATGGTATGAAAGCGCGCCGCCAGCGCGTCCCAGACCATCAGCCGGCCGGCCAGGCTGTCGCCGATATCCAGGATCTCTTTCAGGGCCTCGGTGGCCTGCAGGGTGCCCATGACACCGGTGACCGCGCCGAAGACCCCGGCCTCGGCGCAGGACGGCACCGCGCCGTCGCGCGGCGGCGCGGGATAAAGGCAGCGATAGCACGGGCCGCCACGATGCGGGCGGAAGGTCGAAAGCTGCCCCTCGAAGCGCAGGACGGCGGCCGAGACCAGGGTTCGCCGTTCCAGCGCGCAGGCATCGGCGAGCAGGTAGCGGGTGCGGAAATTGTCGCTGCCGTCGCAGACCAGGTCGTAGCTGCCGACCAGTGCCCGGGCATTGCCGGCATCCAGCCGCGTCGCATGCGCGTCGACGCGGACCAGCGGATTGACCGCCCGCATCGCCTCGGCCGCCGACTCGACCTTGGGCTGGCCGATCCGGTCGGTGGCATGGGCGATCTGGCGCTGCAGGTTGGACAGATCCACCACATCGTCATCGACCAGGCCGATCCGGCCGACCCCCGCCGCCGCCAGATAGAGGCCCAGCGGCGAGCCCAGGCCCCCCGCGCCGATGATCAGCACGCTGGCGGCGCGCAGCGCGGCCTGCCCCGTGCCGCCGATTTCGGGCAGCAGGATATGGCGCGCATAGCGCTGGATTTCGGTCTCGGAAAACTCAGGAATCATGCATCCTGCCCTGTCTCGGCGTTCTTGATGCGCCCTGCACGCGGCTGTGGAAATGGGCTGTGGAAATGGGGCGCGTGGCCTGACTTTTTATAACAATTTATTTCATACGGCATGAAATGCATGCATGGCCGATATGTTTATCCTATGATGCGGGAGCAAGACAGGGGCGATTTTTTGATGAACCGTTTCATGCGTCTGATGCCAGCCGGTCACATGGTCGCCGTTCGGCGGCAGCAGGCGCGCCGTATCTGCGCGGTGACTCTGGTCATGTCCCTCTCGCTGTTCGTGGCCTCGCCCTTCGTGACGCTCTGGTCCGTTTCGGCGGCCATTCAGGGTCATGATATGCGTACGCTCGGCACGTTCCTGAACTGGCGTGCCGTCCAGGCCAGCCTGAAATCGCAGATCATCGGCGGGATCGTCGGCAATCAGCAGGCCAGTGACGACGACCTGCCGGAATTCGGTTCGTCCTTTGCCGCGACGGCGGTGTCCCGGGCGGTTGACGTGCATGTGAATGCCGCCAACCTCGATACGCTGATGGGGCAGGTCATGCCGGCGGCGCAGCCGGTGTCCGCCATGTCCCCCGTCGCGATGCTGCATCATGTGCGCATCCGCTTCCTGCGCCCCGACATGTTCGAGGCCCGCGCCGTGTTGCCGGGCCACGAGCGGGACACGCCGCTGCGCCTGCAGATGCGGATCCAGGGCTGGCGGTGGAAGATCACCGAGGTCGAGCTGCCGGCCAGCCGGTCCGATCGCCCGGTGATCGAGGCTTCGGCCACGCCGGCTCAGGTTGCCCTGCTGTCGCGCTGACAGCGTGCCTGTAGCCATGGGCTCCATGGGCGCGTTTTTGGCGGGCGGATTTTCGCCCATCATGCCCTGCCGCTCCACCCGGGTCATGCAGACCGGGGCAGGAGGGGCGTGCGGTTCAGCGGCCCGCGCGGGTGGCCGTCTCGGCCGGCAGGTCTTCTTCCAGGATCGTGATGTGCAGGGCGTAGGAAATCTCGCCCTCATCTTCGTCCCGGTGAACGGTGCCGATGATCTCGCCCTTCACGGCGACCTCGACCGAAAGACCAGCGCGCGGCGGCGGATTGACCGTCAGCTCGGGCGAACCCAGCAGGCGGCGCAGGCATACCTGTAGGCGGGCGATTTCGGAGGCGGACATGCTGCTCATGGAATGCTCTCTGTCGGAAAGGGTGGGCCGATGGCGGCCCCCGGTGACGGGGCGGACGCCGTCCGTGCCCGATCTGATGCTGCTCGCTATAGGCATTCGACGCCCTGCCCGCAACAGCGTCGCGTCGCGGAAAAGCCCCCTTCCCGCCTCAATCGTCTGATTTTCGTGTTCCGCCAGCATCCTATTCCGGAGGCCCTTTTGTTGATCCGCCGTCCCCTGCTCGCCCGCCTGTTCACGCCGCTGCGCCTTGCCCTGCTGCCGACGAGCATGGTGCTGACCTTCCCCGCCGTCGGCGCGGAGGCTGTCACCACGGCCTTCGGCCCGCTGGAAGCAGCGCAGCCGCTGACGGCGCGTGGGCTGGCCGAACGGATCAGGCAGGACGGCGCGCCTGAAGTGGCGCGGAGACTGACCCGCGATCGCGAATGGGCGCGCGTGCGCCGGGCCGTGGCGGCTGGGTGGGAGAACTGGATCGCGCTGCTGCCCGACCTGATGCCGGCCGCCGATCCGGCGATGGGCCGTTCGCTTCAGGTTGCATTGCGTCGGGCATTGCCCCGCAATCCGCGCGCGGTCCTGTCGATCCTGGACCCTAAGAACAGTAATCAGCTCGGTGGCCGGACGATCTGCGCGCCGGCGGCCGAACCCGCGTCCTGGCGCCCCCGGGCGCTCACGGCAATCCGGGCGGTGCATGACATCCATCTGGTCGATCAGGGTGCCGACTGCATGCGCGCGCTGGAAGAGCAATCCTGATCCTGCCAGCCCTGGCGCGCCAGGATGGCGCGGATATGGTCGGGAGGGGGCGCGACGGCGGAGACCGGCGGCTCCAGCGGCAGCGAGAGGGCGCGGCTCATCAGGTGCAGCCTGTGCGCCTCCGGGCCCGTCGCGTCGCCATAGACCGCGTCGCCCAGCACCGGGCAGCCCAGACTGGCGCAATGGAGCCGGGCCTGGTGGGTGCGCCCGGTCAGCAGGCGGAGTTCCAGCCAGCTGACATGTCCGTCGCTGGCCAGTAGCCGCCATTCGGTCCGCGAATCCTGTCCCGTCGCGGCCTGGACCATGCGCCAGCCCCGCGTGTCCGACTGTTTGGCCATCGTCATCGCCACCGTGCCGCCGTCGGCGGCGGGGCGGCCGCGCACCATGGCCCAGTAGGTCTTGCGCGCCAGCCCGTTGGCGAAGGCCGCCTGCGCGGCCAGCAGCGGCTGCTTGCGCAGCGCGATCAGCAGGCAGCCCGACGTGTCGCGATCCAGCCGGTGGGCCAGCCATGGTCCGTCCGCCCGCCGTGACAGGAGCGGGAACGCATCCTCGACCGACGGGCCGCCGGCGGGACCGGCATGCACCGGCAGGCCGGGCGGCTTGTCGATGACCAGGAAGCGGGCATCACGAAACAGGACCGGAAACGGATCGGCCCCGCTGCCCGGGGCAGGCAGGGCCGGGCGGGCAGCCGGCGGGGGCGGAGGACGGCGCGTTCGCCGGGTCATTCGTCGTCGTCGGTGCGGCGCAGCAGGACCTCGCGCCGGCCGACATGGTTGGCCGGGCTGACGATGCCCTCCTTTTCCATCTGCTCGATGATCTTGGCCGCCCGGTTGTAGCCGATCGACAGGTGACGCTGGATGAACGAGGTGGAGGCCTTGCCCTCGCGCGCCACGACGGCGACCGCCTGGTCGAACAGGCTGGTTTCATCGTCATAGCTGCCGCTCAGCCCGTTGCCGGACGATTTGCCGCCGCCAGCGCTGCCCGCGCCGTCCTCGTCCTGGGACGAGATCACGTCGTCATCATAGATCGGCTCGCCCTGGCTGCGGAGGAAGCGCACGACTTCCTCGACCTCGCCGTCGGCGACGAAGGGGCCATGGACGCGGGTGATCCGCCCGCCGCCCTGCATGTAGAGCATGTCGCCCTGGCCCAGAAGCTGCTCGGCCCCCTGCTCGCCCAGGATGGTACGGCTGTCGAACTTGCTGATGACCTGGAACGAGATGCGGGTCGGGAAATTGGCCTTGATGGTGCCGGTGATCACGTCCACCGACGGGCGCTGCGTCGCCATGATGACATGGATGCCCGCCGCGCGGGCCTTCTGTGCCAGGCGCTGCACCGCCATTTCGATCTCCTTGCCCGCGACCATCATCAGGTCCGCCATCTCGTCGATCACCACGACGATATAGGGAAGGGATTCCAGGGCGAGCTGCTGTTCCTCGAAGGTCGGGCGCCCGGTCTCGGGGTCGTAGCCGGTCTGCACGCGGCGCGAGACGACTTCGCCGCGCCGCCTTGCGTCGGCCACCCGGTCGTTGTAGCCGCCGATATTGCGTACCTGCAGGTGGGACATGGCGCGATAGCGGCGATCCATTTCCCGCACCGTCCATTTCAGGGCGGCGACCGCCTTGGCCGGTTCGGTCACCACCGGCGTCATCAGATGCGGGATGCCCTCGTAGATCGACAGCTCCAGGATCTTGGGGTCGATCATGATCAGGCGGCATTCCTCGGGCGACATGCGGAACAGCAGCGAGAGGATCATGGCGTTGACGCCGACCGATTTGCCCGATCCGGTGGTGCCGGCGATCAGCAGATGCGGCATGCGCGCCAGGTCGCCATAGATCGGCATGCCCGAAATATCCTTGCCCAGCGCCAGGCAGAGCTTCGACGACGCATGGTGCCAGGCATCGTCGGTGAACAGTTCGGACAGGTACACCGTCTCGCGCCTTGCATTGGGCACTTCGATGCCGATCACGTTGCGGCCCGGCACGGTGGCGATGCGCACGCTCAGCACCGACAGCGACCGCGCCACGTCGTCCGCCAGGCCGATCACGCGGGCCGAGCGGATGCCCGGCGCGGGCTCCAGCTCGTACAGGGTGACCACCGGCCCGGCATGGATCTGCCCGATCTGCCCCTGCACGCCGTAATCCGACAGCACGGTTTCCAGCAGTCGCGCATTGGCCTGCAACGCGTCCTGCGACGGCCCGGTCTCGGCATGCGAGGGGGCGGGTTTCAGCAGGTCCAGCGGCGGCAGGCGCCACGGGTCGCGGCCGTCGGAGCGGGGCGGCGCGGCATAGGCCTGGCTGTTGGGGGTTGCGCGGGGGGCGGCGGATGGCGGATCGACCGGGTCGGGGCGGCTGCCGAACAGCCGGCCCATCAGCGACGGGCGCGTGGCCTCGGCCGTCGGCGCGGGCGGCGGGGTGGGGGAATGGGCGGGTTCCGGCACATGCCGGGGGGCCAATTCCTGCGTCGCGGGCCCCCCCAGCAGCAGGGGCGGGGCGTCGTCGTCGGTGTCGCTCTCCATGCCGGGGGGCTGGACCCAGCCCGTGCCCAGCGACGGCCGGGCGGGTGGCCGGGCCGCCGGGCGGGTGGACGCCGGCTGGATGGCGGAACGCGCTTCCGGCGCCGGGCGCTCGGCGCGGGGCGTGCGCGGCGGCTCGGGGGCGCGGGCCTGGGCGGAGAGGTCCGGGCGGGGCGGCGGCACTATGCCGTCCAGCGAGCCGTTCCAGCGGCCCGTCATGTCGGCGGCGGGGTGGTCATTGGGGGCGGGACGCGCCGGCATGCGGCGGGCCAGCCGCATCGGCTGCCGGGCAACGGTGCGCAGGCCCCGGCCGATGGCCGCCCATTCGGTGAAGGACAGGCCGATCCCCAGCGGCACCAGCAGGACGGTCAGCAGCAGCCCCAGCACCCACACGGCCAGCCGCCCGGCCGGGCCCAGCAGCGACGCGCCCGCCTGGATGGCGGTGTGGGCGATCGACAGGCCGAACGCCCCGCCGAGACCGGATTCGGTGGGCCAATGCGGCGTCGGCAGGATCGGGAGCAGCATCGGCAGGGCCGCCAGCAGCGCGCCCATGACGGGCATGGCGCACAGCACGGCCACCGCCCGCAGCAGGATCGACCCCATGGCCGTATGGCGGATGACCCGCCAGCCCCATGCCATCATCGCCAGGATCGGCAGGGCGCAGGTAATGCCGACATTCTGCAACAGCACGTCCGCCAGATAGGAACCGGCCATGCCCAGCAGGTTGGTGGGCGGCTGGGTGCTGGCCGTGTTCATCGACGGGTCGAGCGGATTGTAGCTCCACAGCGACGCGGCCAGCGCCAGGGCCAGAAGCCACAGCACCATGCCTCCCATCTCGGCCAGCCTCTGCCTTGCGGCGGACCGGATGCGCGGCGCGTTCAGGGAGGCAGGAATGTAGCGGCCAAAGCTCGGCAAATGTTCGGGTCCTGTACGCTGGGCCCTCATCGCGCGGAACGGGTGGTTCCGCCACGATGGCAGGCACGATGAAGCGGACGGCCCCGCCGGGAGGCGGCCGGGCCTGGGTCCGGAGGCGGCAGGAAGTATAGCCCGGCCTTTTGGGAATAAAGAAGGCGGTTCAGCCGTTATTCCGGCCTGTCGTCGGCCGCCCGCCAGATCGAAAGCCGGGCCGCGCCGTGCCGCCGCTCGGCCAGCGGCGCGTCGGGCAGGATCGGGGCGGTCGGCAGGGCCTCGTCGGCGCCGGTTTCGATCACGATCAGGGCGCCGGGGGCGATCCAGCCTGTCCGGGCCAGCGCCGCCAGGGCCCGTTCCGGCAGTCCCTGCCCATAGGGCGGGTCCAGCAGCAGCAGGTCGCAGGCATGGGCGGCGGCGGGCGGCCGGGTTACGTCGCCGGCGCGCACCGTCGCGCGGTCATGCGTCCCGCAGGCCGCGATATTGGCGCGCAGGACGGCCAGGGCGGTGCGGTCGGTCTCGAAGAACGTGCAGTGGGCCGCGCCGCGCGACAGGGCCTCCAGCCCCAGGGCGCCCGTCCCGGCGAACCCGTCCAGCACCCGTGCCTCTTCCATCAGGTCGTAGCCGCCCCAGGGCGCATGCAGCAGCATGTCGAACAGGGCCTGGCGCACCCGGTCGGCGGTGGGGCGGGTGGTGCGCCCCGGCGGTGCCGCCAGCGTGCGGCCGCGCCATTGGCCGGCGACGATCCGCATCGGCCGGTCAGGACCGGCGCGACGGACGCGGGGCCGGCCCCAGCCCCGGAATCTGCTCGCGCAGGACCTTCCCCGGCACTTCCTCCAGTTCCGACCGTTGCAGGGTGCCCAACTGGAACGGACCGTAGGCGGTGCGGATCAGCCGGCTGACATGCAGGTTCAGGCCACGCATGACCTTGCGCACTTCGCGGTTCTTGCCCTCGCGCAGCGCCACGGTCAGCCAGGCATTGTCGCCCTTGCGCGAATCCAGCCCGGCTTCGATCGGCCCATAGCGCACGCCTTCGAAGACGCTGCCCTCGGCCAGCCCTTTCAGTTGGGCCTCGTCCACCACGCCGAAGACGCGCACGCGATAGCGGCGCAGCCAGCCATTGGACGGCAGTTCCAGCCGCCGGGCCAGCTCGCCATCGTTGGTCAGCAGCAGCAGGCCCTCGCTGTTCAGGTCCAGCCGGCCGATGCTGATGACGCGCGGCATGCCCTCGGGCAGCGAGGCGAAGACGGTCGGCCGCCCCTCGGGATCGCGGTGGGTGGTCACCAGCCCGTCGGGCTTGTGATAGCGCCACAGCCGGGTGCGTTCGGGGCTTTCGACCACCGCGCCGTCCACCTGCACGACGTCGCCGGCCACGACGAAGGTGGCCGGATGGGCCACGACCTCGCCGTTCAGGCGTACGCGCCCTTCCTCGACCATGCGTTCGGCGTCGCGGCGGCTGGCGATGCCGGAGCGTGCCAGCCATTTGGCGATCCGTTCGCCGCGCTCGGGCCGGCTGGTGTCGTCGCGCTTTGTCATCTCGATCCCGAAGCCTCTATCAGGGCAGAAAAAATATGTCTGTCGGCCATGGATATGGCGAATTCCGGGTGCCATTGCACGCCCAGGCAGAAGGGATGGTCCGGATATTCGATGGCCTCGGCCACGCCGTCGGGTGCCACGGCGCTGATGACGGCCCGACCCGGGTCGCACACGGCCTGATGGTGGGCGGAATTGACGGCGATCCGTGTGGCGCCGGTCACGCGCGCCAGCAGCGTGCCGGGCAGGATGTCCACATCATGGCCGGCCTCGTTGCGCGGATTGGGTTGCTCGTGCGCCAGCGCGCCGGCCACGGCGTCGGGAATATGCTGGATCAGCGTGCCGCCCAGGGCGACGGCCAGCAATTGCTGCCCGCCGCAGATGCCCAGCACCGGCAGCCCCGATGTGATGGCGCCCCGTGCCAGCGCGAGCTCGGCCCCGGTGCGATCGGTCTTGAGGGTGACGCTGTCATGGCGCTGGTCCGCGCCGTAAAGGGCCGGGTCGACATCGAAGGCGCCGCCGGTGATGACCAGCCCGTCCAGCCGCGCCAGCAGGGCGGGGGCCAGATCGGCCCCATGAGGCAGCGCGACCGGCAGTCCGCCCGCGTCGGCGATGGCATCCATGTAGTTGCAGCGCAGCGCGTACCACGGAAAGCGCGAATAGCCGCGCCCGTCTTGGCTGCCGGCTTCGCTGTCCAGGGTCACGCCGATCAGGGGGCGGGAGCGGGTCATTCCGCCTGACCTAGAGGAATATTGCCTCCAGGGAAATCCGCTATGCGCGGAAGGGCCTGCCGTCGGCGACAGGCTCCGTTCAGGCCCGGACCGTCAGCCCGGGACCCGGGAAAGGCAATGCCGGCCAGCCGGTCTGTGCCGTCAGCCGTCGGAGACCATCGAATGCAGGCTCGCGGTCATGGTATGGCGGCCCATCAGTTCGGGTTCGCAGGCGGAAAAACCGATGACGATTGCAGCGGCGGCCAGGATCAACGTGAGCGTATTCATCGTCCGCCTCCTGTTTCATATCGGTCCCGATTGTTTCAGGAACCGTTACCGGCGATTTCGTTACACTGTCACCCACAACCCAGGCTGTCCATTAAAATCAACATTTTTTCCCGGATCGCGCGGTTGGGCTCGCCCCGGGCATGGCGTAATCCTGTAATATCTTGTGAACACCGTGTCCTCCCCAGTCGCCGGCATATGGGTCGCGTCGACGGGGTGTGACGCGAACGCGGCCGACGCGGCCGACGAGGACGGAGTTTCATGACCGGGCGAAGACAGGACCTGAGTTTCTGCGGTTTTTCCGCATATTCCGGCTGGGTGCCGTGCCATGCCGGCTGACGCCCGCCCCGCCGACCCGATGGGGATGGCGCTGGACGAGGCGCGTGCCGCCGCCGCGCGGGGCGAGGTGCCGGTGGGCGCGGTGCTGCTGGGGCCCGATGGCAGCGTGCTGGCCCGCGACGGCAACCGGGTCGAGGCCGGGCATGATGCGGGTGCCCATGCCGAAATGCTGGTCATGCGGGCTGCCGCCCGGCGGCTGGGCAGTCCGCGCCTGACCGGCTGCACGCTGGTCGTGACGCTGGAGCCCTGCCCGATGTGCGCGGCGGCTGCGGTGCATTTCCGGGTCGGGCGTATCCTGTTCGGCGCCTATGACCCCAAGGGGGGAGGAGTTGAGCACGGGCCGCGCCTGCTGGCCCGCCCGGACTGCCTGCACCGGCCCGAATGGGTGGGCGGCGTGCGCGAGCGCGAGGCGGCGGATCTGCTGCGCGGGTTCTTCCAGGCATTGCGGGGGTGAGAATTTGCGGGAAACGCTTAGATAACGCATCCTTCATCGACAGGTACGGGACAGGTTCGGTCGGTCCCCGTACTCTGCCGGACGATACCTCAGGAAGGGGCGGCGTCTTGCCCGGTCGCCC
Organism: Gluconacetobacter tumulicola; assembly: GCF_014174215.1. Lineage (GTDB taxonomy): Bacteria > Pseudomonadota > Alphaproteobacteria > Acetobacterales > Acetobacteraceae > Gluconacetobacter > Gluconacetobacter tumulicola. Next base: position 34,366 of record NZ_JABEQL010000004.1, read on the forward strand.
CAGCAACAATCAGGAATGCTATGACTGACGAGTTTCAGCCGATGATGTCTTTCCGCCCTCGCCGGACGCGGGGCAGGGTTTTGGCCGCGCTGGTCGCCACGACCATGCTGGGCGGCGCGGCGCAGGCCGTGATGGTGGACACGGCACGGGCTGACGAGACGGGGGTCATCCGGCCGGAAGCGCAGACCCAGACGCTGCCCAATTTCGTCAACCTGGTGAAGCAGGTCCGGCCTGCCGTGGTCTCGATCACGTCCAACATCCGCGCGGACGAGCTGGATGAAGAGGGCGGGATGCAGGGCCAGCAGCAGATGCCCTTTCCCTTCCCGTTCCCGTTCCAGATGATGCCGCAGCAGCAGCAGCGCCGCACGGTCGAGGCACGGGGCTCGGGCTTCATCATCTCGGCGGACGGCTTTGTCGTCACCAACAACCATGTGGTCAAGGGCGCGACCAAGGTGACGGTGACGCTCGATGACGGCACCACCCTGCCCGCCAAGATCATCGGGCGCGACCCCAAGACCGATCTGGCGCTGCTGAAGGTCTCTACCCAGAGCAAGCTGCGCTTCATCGAGCTGGGCGATTCCGACAAGGTGGAGCCCGGTGAATGGGTGGTCGCGGTCGGCAATCCCTTCGGGCTGGGCGGCACGGTGACGGCGGGCATCGTTTCGGCGCGGGGCCGCGATATCGGCGACGGGCCCTATGATTCGTTCATCCAGGTCGATGCCCCGATCAATCGCGGCAATTCGGGCGGCCCGCTCTTTACCCAGGACGGCAAGGTCGTGGGCGTGAACACCGCCATCCTGTCGCCTTCGGGCGGTTCGATCGGCATCGGGTTCGCCATTCCGTCCGACGTGGTCAAGAACGTCGTCTCCCAACTGCAGAAGACCGGCCACGTGACGCGCGGCTATCTGGGTGTGGTCGCGCAGGTGATCACGCCGGCCATGGCCAAGGCGCTGGGCCTGAAGCCCGCCACCGATGGCGCCCCGCCCACGGGTGCGCTGATCGCCAGCGTCAGCAACAGCAGCCCGGCCGAAAAGGCGGGCCTGAAGGCCGGCGATGTGATCACGACGCTGAACGGGCAGAAGATCGACAGCCCGCATGACCTGGCGGTCAAGGTCGCATCGCTGCCGCCGGGCACCTCGGCGACGGTGGCCTACTTGCGCAACAATGCGGCGCAGAGCGCCACGGTGAAGATCGCCAACCTGTCCGGCGCGCCGTCGCCCGACGGCGCGGTCGGTGACAGGAACACGGTCGGCGGCCCGCGCCTGGGTGTCTCGCTGTCGCCCCTCACCAGCGAGCTGCGCCAGCAGCTTGGGCTGGATGCATCGGTGCGCGGTGTCGTGGTCAGCGATGTTCAGGCGGGTTCGGTGGCCGAGCAGGCGGGTATCCATGCCGGCGACGTGATCCAGGCCGTCGGCAACAGCCCGGTCGACAATCCCGGCGCCACGGTCACCGCCGTTCGCGCGGCCCTGAAAGCCAATCAGTCGGTGCTGCTGCGTGTCCTGCGCAACGGGCAGAGCATCTTTATCGCCGTGACGCCGGGTTCGTCCGACAATGGCGAGAATGCGGGCAGCAACGAAGACGATAACGACTGATTGCCGTTTGCCGACCGCCGCCACTCTTTCCATGAAAGAATGGCGGCGGTCGGCGTTGGGCCTTGCCCATGCGGCCGGACACGTTGCGACGATGCACCATCGCTTTGCGATCCGGCCGCGCGGTTCAGATACCTTGTATCAATATCCAGTGCCTGCCGACGATGCCGGCAATGCCGATACTCTCGGCGCAGGCGCAATCCGCATGATCGTCGGGCCGATCGCGGTCACGACCTCGCGTGCGTCATAGGCGTAGGGATCATTGGCCGGCTTGGTGCCCCGATACAGCACGATATCGGCGATCGCGTCATAGCTGTTGACCGGTTCCGTGTAATTCATGCCGGTGCCTCCCCACGGGCCAAAACCGGCCCCGCCGTGGCGCCATCCCCAGCCGCCGCCCCAGCCCCATGCGAGATTGTCGCCGTAGCCCTCATAGGCCGTGTTCTTGTCGACGGCCCTGTTCACGATCACGAAGTAATTATAGCCGTTCTCCAAGGTGACCTCGGCACAGCGATAGAGCATGTAGGTGTCCACGGTCTGTCGTGACGTGACCGAGTTGCCCTGGAAGGATACGCGGAACCGGTTGGTTTCGATCTGCTGCGTCGTATATCCTTCGCCCTCCTCCGTCGCGGGTTGATATGGTGTTGGGTTCGTGCAGGCCGCGACCAGCCCCAACAAGGCGATCGCGGCGATCTGGCGGACCTGCATACGGGTCCTGGACATATCCTGTCTCCCCGGTTTCGGGCTCCTAACCCGACAAGCGCGACACAGGTCTTGAAGCGGCTCAGGCTGAGCCGTTCCTGCTTCATCTTGTTATTTTGGAGCCTGATGGTCTCAGGTTGTTTTTTCCTGGGACCGTCAGGCTTCAATCACGTCTGTCCGTCCGTGCAGACGCCCCGATCGGCCGACCTCCATGCGCCTTCGTCCTTTTCGGACGTGAATGGCGCCATGGGGGCCGCAGCCAGCGGTCCATCGTAAATGTGTGCCACCATGCCGGGTTCAACGCATGATCGGGGAATTTTTTGAGCCTCCCGGGCATGGCGGCCCATGCCGGCGACCCTGGCGAAGGGGATTTTCGGCGTGTCGTCCCAAACCCGCGTCCCGGGTCGTGCTTCAGCGGAGGATGGAGGATGAAGCGGGTATCAGACTGCCGCCAGCGTCTCCAAAAGCGCATCGACGTCCGCGATGCGCGTGTAATAGCTGGTGACCAGCCGGATGACGGTGCCGTCCACGCCCGGCGGGGTGTGCCAGTCATGGAAGGTGAAGCCCGCCGCGCGCAGATGGGTAATGGCCCGGTGGGGCAATGCGACGAAGATTTCGTTGGCCTCGGTGGCGTAAAGCAGCCGTGCGCCGGGGTGGCGGAACAGCCCGCTGGCCAGCCGCTGTGCCATCGCATTGGCCTGTCGGGCGTTGTTCAGCCACAGATCGTCTTCCAGGCAGGCCAGGATCTGCGCGCTGAGGAACCGCTGCTTGGACCAGACATGGCCCGCGCGCTTGCGGCGCCGGGCGAATTGCTCGGCCAGGGCGGGGTTGAAGAAGATCACCGCCTCGGCCGCCATGGCCCCGGTCTTGGTCATGCCCAGCGACAGTACGTCGATGCCGGCCTTCCAGGTCGCCTCGGCCGGGCTGCATCCGAGATGGGCGATGGCATTGGCCAGCCGCGCGCCGTCCATATGTACCGCCATGCCGCGTGCGTGGGCCAACTGCGCCAGTTCGGCGATCCGCGCCGGGGGGTAGACGGTGCCCCATTCCGTCGCCTGAGTCAGGCTCAGTGCCGTCGGGAGGGGGTTCTGCACGTTGTCGGCGGGCAGGCGGTCCAGCATGTAGGACAGGGCGTCCGGTGCCATGCGCCCGTCCTCGGACGGGATGGAGACCAGCCGGGCGCCGCCGGTGAAGAAGTCCGGTGCCCCACATTCGGACTGCACGATATGTGCGCTGTCGTCGCAGAGGATCGCGCCATAGGGTGGCGCGATGGCGGCCAATGCCAGCGCGTTCGCCGCGGTGCCGGTGGCGACGGGAAAGACCTTGACGGGGCGTTCGAAAATGTCCGCCACCACGGTATCCAGGCGTGCCGTCCAGGCATCGCCGCCATAGGCGGGGGCTGCGTCCGCATTGGCGGCGACCAGGGCGGACATCACGGCGGGACAGGCCGGAACGACATTGTCGCTGCTGAAGTTCTTGCGTATCTGCTCTACCACGCTATCCCCCTGCTCTTTTCCGTTCCCGTTGTCCGGAGTGCCGCATGACCGAACCAGCTTCCGCCGAAACCGCGTCCGTTCGCAACCCGTCCGCGCGCCTGATCGACGGCAAGGCGTTCGCGGCGAACCTGACGCAGACGATCGCACAGGAGGTTCGCGCGTTCCATGACCGCCATCAGGTCACGCCCGGCCTGGCGGTGGTACTGGTGGGCAACGATCCGGCCAGCGAGGTCTATGTGCGCAACAAGGCGCTGCAGACCCATCGCGCGGGCATGCGCTCGTTCATGCACATGCTGCCCGAAACCACGTCGCAGGCCGAGCTTCTGGCGCTGATCGGGCGACTGAATCACGATCCGGAAATTCACGGCATCCTGGTGCAGCTACCGCTGCCCGCCGGGCTGGACCCGGTGGCGATCACCAATGCCATCCATCCCGACAAGGATGTGGACGGGCTGGGCGAGGTCAATGCCGGGCGGCTGGCGCTGGGCCAGCCGGGCATCGTGCCCTGTACGCCGCTGGGCTGCCTGATGCTGCTGAAGTCGGAACTGGGCGACCTGCGCGGCCTGCATGCCGTGATCATCGGCGCGTCCAATCTGGTCGGCCGGCCGATGGCGCGCCTGCTGCTGGCCGAGGGCTGCACCGTGACGGTGGCGCATATCGACACGCGCGATACCGCCGCCCTGGCCCGGCAGGGCGATATCCTGGTGGTGGCGACCGGCTGCCACGGATTGGTGCGCGGCGACTGGATCAAGCCCGGCGCGGCCGTGATCGACGTGGGCATTACCCGGATCTCGCTGCCCAACGGCAAGACGCGCCTGGTCGGCGACGTGGCGTTCGACGAGGCGGTGACCCGCGCGGGGCGGATCACCCCGGTGCCCGGCGGTGTCGGGCCGATGACCATTGCCTGCCTGCTGAACAATACCCTGGCGGCCGCCCGGCGCATTGTCGGCGGCGCGGCCTGAGGGCGGCGGGGCGATGACGGCGCGCCTGTCGGTCGAGCTGATCCCGCGCGACGCCGAGGCGTTGCTGCGCGATGCGGGGCAGGTCCGCGCGCATTTCCCGCTGGCCGATACGCTGAACGTGCCCAGCCTGATGCGCTTTCCCATGCAGGGTTGGGACGCGGTGCCGCTGCTGCAGCCGATCGTGCCGCGTGTCGTGCCGCATATCCGGGCCATCGATATCGACCCCGATGGCCCGCTGCCGGGCGCGGATGCGCCGGGGCTGACGGAAATCCTGGTGGTGCGGGGCGATCCGCCGGCGGATCTCAGCCGCCGGACCTTTCCCAATTCGTCGGAAAGCGTGATCCGCCGCTATCGGCGCGAGGCCCCGCATCTGACGGTCTATGCGGCCTTCGATCCCTGGCGCCATGCCCCCTGGCGCGAGATGGAGGCGGTGGCACGCAAGAAGGAGGCCGGGGCCGCCGGCTTCTTCACCCAGCCGGTGTTCGACATGCGGATGCTCGACCTCTGCATGGGCTGGCTGGCGGGCGAAACCGTGTTCTGGGGGATTTCGCCGGTCATCGGCCCGAAATCCCGCTCATACTGGGAGACGACGAATCACGTCGTCTTCCCCCATGGGTTCGACCTGACGCTGGAGGCCAATATCGCCTTCGCGGTTCGGGCGATCCGTGCCGTCCGGGCGGCCGGCGGGTATGTCTATCTGATGCCGCTGCGGGTGAATCTGGCCGCCTATCTGGGGCCGATCCAGCAGGCGCTCGGCTGATACGGAGCGGAGGTGGGACGGCTTACCTCCGCCCCGCAATTCCGTTAGCCTCGGGGAAAGAGTCCGTTTCCCCGAGAGGTTATGATCGTGCCGTACCATCGTCCATGTCCACGCCTGTCCACCGGGCCAGGGTTTCAGCCGGGCATTGCCGGCTCCATGACCGCGATCGGGCTGGTTCTGGGCGCTGCCCTGCTGATCGTGGGCGGAACGGCGCCCGCGCGCGCCGCCGAAGAGGGTACGGCCGCCCCGGCGCCCGTCGCCGCGTCCGCCATGCCGTCGCCCGATCCGGCCCGCATCTTCGCCCCCCTTGCCTATCCGATGCCGGCGGGCAGTACCCGTTCGGCCGGTGGCGTGCCCGGCGGCGCGTACTGGCAGAACGGCGCCGATTACGAGATCAAGGCGGCGATCGACCCCACCAACCGCCTGCTTTCGGGCAGCGAGATCATCACCTACGCCAATAACAGCCCCGACGCGCTGGACGTGCTGTGGGTGCAGCTCGACCAGAACATCTATCGTGACGGTTCGCGCGGCAATTTCGTCAATCCGCAGCGCCATGCCGAGCACACGGATGGCGACGTGATCGAAAGCGTGTCGATCGAGCAGGACGGCAAGAGCATCCCGGTCACGCCCGTCATTTCCGACGCGCGGATGCAGGTGCCCCTGCCCACGGCGCTGGAGGGCAAGGGCGGCAAGATCCGGCTGAAGATCGTCTGGCATTACACGATCCCGGGCACGTGGGGCGGGCGCACTGCCGTCAGTACCACCCGCAACGGCGATGTCTACGAAGTCGCGCAATGGTACCCCCGCATGGCCGTCTATGACGATGTCCGCGGCTGGGATACCGCGCCCTATCTGGGGCAGGAATTCTTCCTGGACTATGGCGACATTGATTACAGCATCACGGTGCCGTGGAACTTCACCGTCGTCGGGTCGGGCGCGCTGCTCAACCAGGCCGAGGTCCTGACCCAGACCGAGCGCGATCGGCTGGCCCAGGCGGCCAAGAGCGACGAACGGGTGATGATCCGGACCGAGGCCGACATCCGCGATCCCAAGAGCCATCCAGCCCAGAGCGGCACCAAGACCTGGCACTTCCGCATGAACGATACGCGCGACGTGGCGTTCGCGGCCTCGCCGGCCTTCCTGTGGGATGCGGCGCGGCTGGACCTGCCGCCGGTGGTGGTCGAGCCGGGCCGTGCGCCGGTGCCGCGCCTGGCGATGTCGGCCTATCCGGCCGAGGCGGCCGGGCCGCATCAGTGGGACCGGTCCACCGCCTATGTGAAATACGCGATCGAGTATTTCTCGCGTCGCTGGTACCCCTACCCGTGGCCGAACGCGATCAATCTGGGCGGGTATGGCGCGGCGATGGAATATCCCGGCATCGTCTTCGACGGCATGCACGACAAGGACCCGGAACTGTTCTGGGTCACGGCGCATGAGCTGGGCCATGGCTGGTTCCCGATGATCGTGGGTTCCAACGAACGCCGGCATGCCTTCATGGACGAAGGGTTCAACACCTTCATCGACACCTATGCGTCGGACGATTTCAATTCCGGCGAGTTCGCGCCCAAGCGCGATGCCGAATTCGCTCCCGCCACCGGCAAGCCGGCCGAGGATATTCTTTCGGTGCTGCGCGACCCGGCTGCGCCCCGCCTGATGACGCCCTCGGACCTGATCCCCGAGAGCTATCGGCATCCGGTGACCTATTTCAAGGCGGCCTATGGGCTGAAGCTGTTGCGCGAGCAGATCCTGGGCCCGGAGCGGTTCGACCGCGCCTTCCGCCGCTACATCGCGGTGTGGGCCTATCGCCACCCCACGCCTTCGGATTTCTTCCGCCTGATGGACAGCGAGACGGGCGAGGACCTGTCCTGGTTCTGGCGGGGCTGGTACTTCAACAACTGGGGGCCGGACTATGCGGTGAAATCCGCCACGCCCACGGGTGACGGCGCGGCCCACGGCCTGCTGGTGACGGTCGACAACAAGGGCTGGCTGCCGCTGCCGGTGACGTTGCAGGTCAGCTACACCGACGGCACCAACGCGCGCCTGACCATTCCGACCGAGGCCTGGTACCTGCGCAACGAGATCGAACTGACGATCCCGGGCGTTCGCACCCCGCAGGCGGTGACCCTGGACCCGGGGCATGACATCCCGGACCTGAACCGTGCCGACAATACGCTGACCCTGGCGGCCCCGCCCGCCCAGCCGGCGACGCCCCCCGCGCATTAGCGCGGGGGAATGCCGGTCGCGCTATAACCAGCCGCGCGCCTTGATCAGGGCCAGCGCGGCCAGGGTGACCATGCAGGTGATCTCGCCCGCGCGGATCATCCGTTCCATCTCGGCCAGCGGCATCGTGTGGCTGGTCATGTCCGCCTCGGTCGCCTCCAGCCGGGGCAGGCCCTGCGTCAGGCCGGTGGCCAGATAGACATGGCCGCGCTGGGTCGAATAGCCGGCGCCCTGGTACAGGGTGCCGGCATGGCGCAGCCGTTCGGCGCGCAGGCCGGTTTCCTCTTCCAGTTCGCCCCGTGCCACCGTTTCGGGGTCGGCGTCGGGCCGATGTTCCCACATGCCCATCGGCAGTTCCCACAGCCTCGCCCGCACCGGGTAGCGATACTGGCGTACCAGCGTCACGGTGGGACCGTCCGGTCCCTGGCCCAGCGGCAGGATGACGACGAATTCCCCGCGCTCGACCACGCCGTAGAGCCCTTCACCGCCGTCCGGCCGGCGGATGATGTCCTCGCGCACGCGGGTCCATGGGTTCTCGTAGGCGATCCGCGAGGACAGCGTGACGAAGCCGCCCGAATCGTCCGGGCCGTCGGCGGCAGGGGCTGAGATGTCGGCGGTCATGCGTGCTGGTTCCTTTCGCTGGTGGCTGATCATGGCGCGCTGTCCTCAATGCTTGGCTAATGGCGCCGTGCGTCGTTATGTTATCCGGATAACGGAGTGTGCGCCTCGTCATGACTGTCTTACGGAGCGGGCCGGCCAACCCGACGCTGCGAATTCTCGCCGTCGTTCTGTTCAACCTGATCTGCTACGTCGATATCGGCCTGCCGCTGGCGGTCATTCCGCTCTTCGTGCATGGCACGCTCGGCTATAACACCGTCGTCGCGGGTCTGGCCGTGTCGCTGCAATATCTGGCCACCTTCGCCTCCCGGGCGCAGGCGGGCCGGTTCGTGGACGAGCGGGGCGCGAAGCCGGCCGTGATGATCGGGCTTGCGATCTGCGTGCTCGCGGGGCTGGCGCTGATGCTGGCCGGGCTGTTCGCGCAGCGGGCGGTCCTCGCCATGCTGCTGCTGGTCGCCAGCCGGATTCTGATGGGGGTCGGCGAAAGCTGGACCGCGACCGGGGCCATCTTGTGGAATATCGGGCGGGTCGGCGCGGAGCGGACCGCCCAGGTGATTTCCTGGAACGGTATCACCTCCTATGGCGGCATCGCTTTCGGCGCGCCGGTGGGCGCGGTTCTGGCGCAGGCTCATGGGGCGCTGGGCGGGCTGGCGGGGGTTGGGATACTCTCGGCGCTGTTGCCCGCGCTGGGGCTGGCGCTGGCCACGCGCTACGCCCCCGTGCCGCCGATCGCCAAGGGCGGCGAGGTGATGCCGTTCTCCCAGGTTTTCTGGCGCGTTCTGCCCTACGGCATCGTACTGGCCTGCGGGTCGGTCGGGTTTGGGGCCATTTCGGCCTGCCTGTCGCTGTATTTCGCCGACCGGCATTGGGACGGCGCGGCGCTGGGGCTGATGGTGTTCGGCCTGGTCTTCGTTCTGGTGCGGCTGCTCTTCTCGCGCCAGATCGGCCTGCGTGGCGGGATGAAGGTGGCGGTGGTCTCGCTGCTGGTCGAGGTCGGGGGGTTGCTGCTGCTCTGGCGGAGTTCGGACGTGCCGTCGGCCGATCTGGGCGCGGCGCTGACGGGGGCGGGGTTTTCGCTGGTCTTTCCTGCGCTTGGGGTGGAGGCGGTGACACGCGCCGGGCCGCAGAACCGGGGCGCGGCGCTGGGCGCCTTCAGCGTCTTTCTCGATATCGGCATCGGCCTCTCCGGCCCGATGCTGGGGCTGGTGATCCACAGTCTGGGCTATGGTCCGATGTTTCTGGTCTCTGCCCTGTTTACCGGGGCCGGGGTCGGTGCCACCCTGCTGCTGCGGGAGCAGGCCCGCCCGGACGCGGCCCGACGGTAGCCGCCTCGGCGGGGTCGGGCGGGGCCGATCGCGCGCATGACCCACCTTCTGGAGGATAACGATCCATGTCCGCTGCTGCCGTCGCTGTATTCTGCGGGTCGCGTTTCGGGGCCCGGCCCGTGTTTCAGGAGGCCGCGCGCGAAATGGGGCACCGGCTCGGTCAGGCCGGTATGCGGCTGGTCTATGGCGGTGGTGATGTCGGGCTGATGGGCACGGTGGCGGATGCGACGCTGGAGGCCGGCGGTGCGGTGTCCGGGGTGATTCCCACCTTTCTCGAGGCGCGTGAGGTGATGCATCAGGGCGTGACCGACCTGACGGTGACCGACTCGATGCACAGTCGCAAGCAGTTGATGTTCGCCCGCGCCGATGCCTTCGTCGTGCTGCCCGGAGGGCTGGGCACGTTCGACGAGACGATCGAGATCATGACCTGGCGGCAGTTGAAGCTGCATGACAAGCCGATCTTCATCGTCAATGTGGCGGGGTGGGCCGACCCGATGCTGGGCATGCTGCGGGCGGCGGTGGAAAACGGCTTTGCCGAGGCCAGCGCGCTGGATCTGTTCGAGGTCGTGCCCGACGTGGCCACCACGATGGAACGGCTGGGGGCAGCGATCCGCAGCCCGGTCGTCGATGATGCCAGCCGGTTGTAAGGGCTGGCCGGCAGCCCGGATATGACGGCGGCATGACAAAAAACGGCCGCCCGGGCGATTAGTTCGCGCGGGGGCCCTTGCGGAGAGGCGGGAGGGCATGTATAGCCCCCACACGAGTTCGGAGTGTAGCTCAGCCTGGTAGAGCACTGTGTTCGGGACGCAGGGGCCGGAGGTTCGAATCCTCTCACTCCGACCAGACTTCCAAGATGTCAGCGGGCGAATACCACCGCGAAGCGGTGATGTGCCCGCGTCATCGGGTATTTTCCGGAATATGAGAGATTATCTCACGCCCAGATCATATTTGATCCGGTCGGGGCGTGCGTGGCTTGACGCCAGCGTGGTTTCTGCAGCGGCCCTCTTAAGGGGCGGTCAATCTCTTGCTGTCATGCTGGCAGCCGGCGCGGTCGGACCGTGCCTGTCCTGCATGCGGTTTCCGGCACGATCATGGTCTTCTCGCTGCTGCGGCGCCTGCGCCGTTCCCGACCTCCTCCCGGTCGTGTCCAACTGGCGGACATTGCCGAATCCTCGGTGCTGCTTGAAGCCTGTCCGGCGCGTGCCGCGCGTTTTGCGCCGGCCGATGCGCGGCGCAATGGCGCTGCCAACCCGTTTCTTGATTGGGTCAGTATGCCGGTCGGGCTGACGGCCCATGTCCTGCGCGATGTCGTATACGACGTGGACAGCCGGGTGCTGATCAAAGACGGAGATCTGGTGGCGGAGACCTGTTACCTCCAGCCGCCCGAATTGCTGGCGGCGTTGCGGGTCGATCCGGCCCGCCTGATCCGCCATGCGGGGCCGGGGGTGGCGGTGCCGTGCAGCGACCACTGGCCGGGCAATTACTATCACTGGATGACGCATGCCCTGCCGGTGATGGCGGCCCTGTCGGACCGGCCGGAGATTCGTCGCCGGGGGCGGCTCTCCTGGTTGTTGCCCGACCTGCTGCCGTGGCAGCGCCAGACGCTGGATCTGCTGGGTGCGGATGGCGGTGGCTGGCCGGTACTGGCGGCCGGGCGCCAGTACCGGCTGGATCGCGTGGTCTACTGCAATATCGTGGCCGGGGCGGCCGATTTCGCGCTGTCGCGGCTATGCCAGTCGGTTTTCCCGCGCATGGCGGCGCGCGTGCCGGTCACCCGTCGGCGGGGGCTGCGGCTGTATGTCGACCGGGGCGGGGCGGGCAATCGGGTGATCCCCAACGAGGGCGCGCTGGCGGCGGCGCTGGCGGCGGAGGGGTTCTGCGTGGTGCGGCCCGAGCGGATGCCGGTCGCTGAGCAGATCGACCTGTTCCGGGCGGCGGCAATGGTGGTGGGGCCCCTGGGGGCCGGCATGACCAATATCGGGTTCTGCCGTCCTGGCACCCTGGTCTACGAGCTGGTGCCCGATCACCATGCCAATCCGTGCTTCCTGGCGATGGCGATGCGCGGACATCTGAACTACTGGGCGGATCTGTATCCGACCGGGGCGACAGGACAGGATCATGTCGCCCGTTGGGAGGCCGGGATCGACGTGGCGCGGGTGCTGCGTCAGGTGTCGGGCCTGTGGTCGTGCGGTACGCGGCCGGTTCTGGTGTCGGACGGCGCCGCGTAAGGCACCGCCCGACGGTCTGTTCAGGCGGTCGTGGCCCCTTTCCGGCTGCGGCCGGGGACCAGCAGGCTGACCACCACCACGGTGCCGATATTCACCAGCAATGCCAGCAGGCCGGTCGAGACCAACTGGTGCATGCCGCCGATCGAGAGCATGTGGGTGGGCTTCAGCCCGTCATGGAAACAGACATAGGTGCCGTACAGCGTGCCCACTGCCCAGCCAGCCAGCATTGCCGGGGCGGAGAAGCGCAGCTTGGTGATGCCCAGCACCAGTGCCGGGAACGTCTGCAGGATCCACAGACCGCCCAGAAGCTGCAGGTCGATGGCGAAATGGGCGTTCAGGAACAGCACGCAGGCCAGCGCGCCCAGCTTGATGCCAAGGGCGATGAGGCGCGAGGCGCGGACATTGTTGCGCAGGCCGGGCGAGATGTTGCTGGTCACCAGGTTGGCGGCGCCGATCGCCATGACGGCGGCGGGGACCAGCGCGCCGACGGCGATCGCGGCGAAGCAGAAGCCGGTGAACCAGTCGGGGAAGATCGCCATGAACAGGTTGGGGACGATCGAGGACGTGTTGGTGGTCACGACCCCGGCCGCATGGGCCATCAGCCCCAGCATGGCGATCAGGCCCAGCAGCAGCGTATAAGCCGGCAGCATGACCGCGTTCTTGCGGATCGTGTCGGCCGAACGCGCGGCCAGCACGCCGGTCAGCGTATGCGGGTAGAGGAAGGCCGCCAGCGCCGACGACAGGGCGAGCGTGGCATAGGGCACGCTCTGGCCCGGCATCAGGGCGTGGCCCTCCGGCGGGTGAGGCAGGTGCTGCGCCGCGGTGGCGAACATGGCGCCGTAACCGCCCAGATGCAGCGGAATGACCGTGACCGCGGCCAGGACCGCGATATAGATCATGATATCCTTGATGAAGGCGGTCAGCGCCGGCGCGTGCAGGCCGCCCAGCCATGTATAGGCGGCCAGCGAGATGAAGGCGACGATCAGCGGGATTTCGCCCGGCAGGCCCAGCGCCTCGATGACCGTGCGGATGCCGATCAGCTGCAGTGCGATATAGGGCATGACCGCGATCAGGCCGCTGGCGGCGATGGCCAGTTCCAGCGCCCGGCTGCCGAAGCGCGCGCGGACGATGTCCGCCGCCGTCGCGTGCCTTCCGTCATGGGCGATCTGCCACAGGATGGGCATGACCAGGAACACGAACGGATAGACGATGATCGTATAGGGCAGCGCGAAGAAGCCGAACGCGCCGGTCGCATAGACCAGGGCCGGCACCGCGATGACGGTATAGGCGGTGTAGAAATCGCCACCGACCAGGAACCAGGTGATCCAGGTGCCGAACTGGCGGCCGCCCAGGCCCCAATCCTCGGACCCGTGGGCAGCGGACTGCCCCTTGTGACTCCGGCCGCGCCACCACGACACCGTGCTGCCCAGCACGATGGTCATGGCGAAGAACAGGATGAAGACGACCAGTGCGGGGGTGGAAGGAACGTGCGATGTCATCAGCGTGCGTCCCGCTTCCAGACGACCCACACCAGCAGGGACGTCGCCGGCACCCAGGCGAACTGGTACCAGTAAAAGAAAGGGAAACCCAGCAGGGTTGGTTCCGTTCGGTCATAGAACGGAAGCCATAGCAACCCGATAAAGGGCAGCAGGAGAGCCAGGTACAGCTTTTTCATCCCGATTGTGGCCTTATTTTCTTGATTGATTGCGGGCATCGAACGACGAGGTTGCCCATCCCTGTCGGCATGTCAACCGGCAGCTTTCGCGGGGCCAGGAGGAGAGCAGTCGCGTGAAAAAGGATCGTAATTGATGCGCCTTCCGGCTAGAAGAACCCGGTGGGGTCCTGACTGAGAAGAGCAAGAACAAACAGTGCGTGTATGCGGCGTCGGACCAGGAGATGTTCACGTTCCACAGTAGAATGGGCGGAGCAGAGGAGAGAGCTATGACAAAGTGGGTCTATAGTTTCGGTGGCAGCGCGAATGAAGGCGGTGCCGGTATGCGCGAGTTGCTCGGTGGCAAGGGCGCCAACCTGGCGGAAATGGCGGCGATCGGCCTGCCTGTCCCGCCCGGCTTCACCATCACGACCGAGGTTTGTACCGCGTTCTACGACAATGGCCGCGCCTATCCCGAGGACCTGCGCGCGCAGGTCGGGGCGGCGCTGGCCGGGATCGAGGGCGCGCTGGGCCTGCGTTTCGGCGATCCGGCGGCGCCGCTGCTGGTGTCGGTCCGTTCGGGCGCGCGCGTGTCCATGCCGGGCATGATGGATACCGTGCTGAACCTGGGCCTGAATGACGAGACGGTCGAGGGGCTGGCCGCCAATTCCGGCGATGCGCGCTTCGCCTGGGACAGCTATCGCCGCTTCATCCAGATGTATGGCTCGGTCGTGCTGGGCGTGTCGCACCATCGCTTCGAGGACCTGATCGAGGAAACCAAGCGCGGCGCCGGCGTGCAGGATGACACCCAGCTGACCGATCAGGACTGGCGGGATGTCGTGGTGGGCTACAAGGAGATCGTGCAGCGCGAGACCGGCGCGCCGTTCCCCATGGACCCGCATGCGCAGCTGTGGGGCGCCATCGGCGCGGTGTTCGGATCGTGGATGAACCCGCGCGCCAATACCTATCGCCGCCTGCATGACATTCCCGCGAGCTGGGGCACCGCCGTCAACGTGCAGGCGATGGTGTTCGGCAACATGGGCCAGGACTGCGCCACCGGCGTCTGCTTCACCCGCGATCCCTCGACCGGCGAGAACGTCTTCTACGGCGAGTACCTGATCAACGCGCAGGGCGAGGACGTGGTGGCGGGTATCCGCACGCCGCAGCCGATGTCCCAGCAGCGGGCCCGCGAGGGTGAGCTGTCGATGGAACGCGCGCTGCCCGAGGCCTACGCCGAGCTGCTGTCGGTGCGCGATATCCTGGAGCGTCACTATCGTGACATGCAGGACATCGAATTCACCGTCCAGAACAACCGCCTGTACATGCTGCAGACCCGCACCGGCAAGCGCACGGCGGCCGCGGCCCTGCGCATTGCCATCGCGATGGCCGAGGAAGGCCTGATCTCGCACGAGGAAGCGATCCGCCGCGTTCCGCCCTCGTCGCTCGATCAGCTCCTGCATCCGACGCTGGACCCCAACGCGCCGCGCACGATGCTCAGCCGCGGCCTGCCGGCTTCGCCGGGTGCCGCCGGCGGCGCGATCGTCTTCAGTGCCGAAGATGTCGAAATCCGTGCCGCGCGGGGCGAGGATGTGATCCTGGTCCGGATCGAGACGTCGCCCGAGGATGTGCATGGCATGCACGCCGCCCGTGGCGTGCTGACCACCCGTGGCGGCATGACCTCGCATGCCGCCGTGGTGGCGCGTGGCATGGGGCGCGTCTGCGTGGCTGGTGCCGGCGGCATCCATGTCGACTACAAGGCCAAGACGCTGTCGGTCGGTGCGACGGTGCTGCATGAGGGCGAGTGGATCACCCTGGATGGCGGCACGGGCGAGGTCTTCGCCGGCAAGGTGGCGACCATCGAGCCCACCCTGTCGGGCGATTTCTCCACCCTGATGGGCTGGGCCGACAATGTGCGCCGGATGAAGATCCGCGCCAATGCCGAAACGCCGGACGACGCGCAGACCGCGCGCCATTTCGGTGCCGAGGGCATCGGCCTGTGCCGGACCGAGCACATGTTCTTCGCCCCGGACCGGATCGGCTTCGTGCGGCAGATGATCATGGCCGGCGACGCGGCGACGCGCGTCCGCGCCATCGACGCGCTGCTGCCCTTCCAGCGCCAGGATTTCCAGGACCTGTTCCGCATCATGGCGGGGCTGCCGGTGACGATCCGCCTGCTGGACCCGCCGCTGCACGAGTTCCTGCCGCATGGCGAGGCCGAACTGGCCGAGGTCGCGGCCGCCATGGGTGAAAGCCTGGAAGCGGTGGCGACGCGCAAGGCGGCGCTGTCGGAATCCAACCCGATGCTGGGTCATCGCGGGTGCCGGCTGGGGCTGACCTATCCGGAGCTGTACGCCATGCAGACCCGGGCGATCATCGAGGCGGCGATTGCCGTGTCGGCCGAAACCGGCCAGCCGGTGGTGCCGGAGATCATGATCCCGCTGGTGGGCATGGAAAGCGAGCTGCGCCGGACCCGTACCATCGTCGAACAGGCGGCGACCGAGGTGCTGGCCACGACGGGCGCGGCGCTGGACTATAGCATCGGCACCATGATCGAGCTGCCGCGTGCGGCGCTGACGGCCGACCGGATCGCGCAGCAGGCCGATTTCTTCTCGTTCGGGACCAATGACCTGA
Source organism: Gluconacetobacter tumulicola (assembly GCF_014174215.1). GTDB lineage: Bacteria > Pseudomonadota > Alphaproteobacteria > Acetobacterales > Acetobacteraceae > Gluconacetobacter > Gluconacetobacter tumulicola. The sequence continues at coordinate 50,548 of NZ_JABEQL010000004.1, forward strand.
CGCAGACGACCTTCGGCTTCTCGCGCGACGACGTGGGTACGTTCCTGCCCTTCTATCTGGAGCATGACCTGATCGCGCGCGATCCGTTCATCTCGATCGATCAGGAGGGCGTGGGCCAGCTTGTCTCCATGGGCGCGGAAAAGGGGCGGAGCGTCAAGCCGGGCCTGAAGCTGGGCGTGTGTGGTGAGCATGGCGGCGATCCGGCGTCGATCGGGTTCTTCGAATCCGTCGGGCTGGATTACGTGTCCTGTTCGCCGTTCCGGGTGCCGATCGCCCGTCTGGCGGCGGCCCAGGCCGCGCTGGCCGCGCGTGACGCACTGGCGCCGGCCGCGCAGGTTCGCTGACCGTCGTTCCGGCCCTGCCGCACCCGCAGCGTTCGCGGGAGCGGCAGGGCCGGCTTTTCTGATTGTTTCCATTCTCCGGGATGGCTTGGGCCGCCCGAAGACCGATGGCGGAGCCCGCTTGCCCCCATGTCGCATCATATCGTGCTGCATCTGGTGTCGGATGCGACTGGACAGACGCTGGATTCCGTCGTTCGGGCCTCGATCGCCCAGTTCAGCCATGCCGAAGTTACCTGCCATCGCTGGAACCTGATCCGTACCCGCTCCCAGTTGCGGCGGGTGCTGGAGGCCATCGAGCAGGATCGGGGGCCGGTCCTGTCCTCGGTGGTCGATCAGCGGCTGCAACATGAGCTGACGATCGGCTGCGCGCATATCAAGGTGCGGCTGGTCAACGTGCTGGACCCGGTTACTGCCGTGCTGCAGGACGAGCTGGGCGAGAAGGCGATCGGCCGCCCGGGCGGCCAGTATGTGATGGACGACGCCTATTTCCGTCGGATCGACGCCATGCATTTCGTGCTGGCGCATGATGACGGGCAGGAGATTGGCGGCCTGTCCCATGCGGATGTCGTGCTGGTCGGTATCTCGCGTGCCTCGAAGACGCCGACTTCCTTCTATCTGGCCAATTGCGGGGTCAAGGCGGCGAACGTGCCCCTGATTCCCGATCTGCCGCTGCCGGATGAGTTGCTGCATGTCCAGCGCCCGATCGTGGGGCTGACCATCGATCCCGACGTGCTGATCAGCATACGCCGCCATCGCCTGGATGTGATGGGCGACCGCCGGTCCGAACTGCTGCTGCGAACCGATAATCCCTATATCGACCCCGAACGGGTCGAGGAGGAGGTTCGCTGGGCCCGGCGCCTGTGTGCCCGCCATGGCTGGCCGCTGGTCGATGTCAGCCGTCGCTCGATCGAGGAAACGTCGGCCGCGATCATGGGCCTGATGGCCGACTGGGAAGAGCACCGCGCCGAAAACCGGCCATAGCCACCGGGCATGGGTCCCGCGACTGGCGTTACATATCGATACCTCTCCGCTCTGAAAAACACCCTCCTTGGTGCCTATATGGATCGGGAACGCGGGAGATTCGGCACATGCGGCGATTTCTGATGTTAGGGGCGGCCACGCTCATGCTGGGTGTGGCGGTGGCGCCGGCCGGAGCCCTGGCTCAGCACGGCGGCGGTGGCGGGCATGGTGGTGGTGGTGGCCATGGCTTTGGTGGTGGCGGCGGCTACCATGGCGGAGGAGGCGGCTGGCACGGCGGCGGCTATCGGGGCGGCGGAGGCTACTATCGCGGCGGTGGCGGCTATGGTGGTTACCGTGGCGGCTGGGGTGGTTACCGTGGCGGCTGGGGTGGCTGGGGCTATCCCGGCTGGGGCTGGCCGCTGGCGTTCGGCACGATGTCCGGCATGGCCGCCGGGGCCGCGGCTTATGGTGCGTACGACGATGGGTACGGCGCTGATTACGATGACTACCCTCCGCCGGCGTACGAGGGCGGCGCCTATCCGCCTGCGGGCTATGGCTACCCTTATCCGGCGCAGCCTTACCCCGCGCAGCCTTATGCGGCCCAGCCCTATGCACCGCCTGCGCCTCCTCCCCCGCCGCCCTCGCCTGCCGTGACCTGCACGGGTGGCCGGTTCTTCAATCAACTGACCGAAAGCTGCGACAGCCCCTGATGTGCCGATGAGACGGGCTCGTGCGGAGGCGCGATTCCGTTAGGAGATTCTTGAGCGCGAACGCTGACGTCATGATCATGACATACTATGTCTTAGACTGGAATTGCCGGGGAAGGGTGGGCGGTTTCCATCCATCCGGCATTGGAGCATGGACAGGACTGATGAAGAAGATCCAGACGCGCGGCATGGTGATGCTGCTGACTGCCGGCCTGCTGTCGACCGGTCTTGCCGCAGGGGCGCATGCCGAACCGGGCGGGTGCCTGAAATATGGCGCGGTCGGTGCGGTCGGCGGTCATGTGGCCAACCATCATGCCGTGCTGGGTGCGGTCGGGGGCTGTGCCGCCGGCATGTATACCCGCCATGAATATCGCAAGGGGCTGCGGGAGAAGGCGGCCCTGTATGACAAGGAGCATCCGGTCGATCCGCATCTGAGCATGATGGAGCGCTATCGCCAGCGTAAGACGGACGAGCAGAAAGCCACGCTGTGGGACGCGGAACATCCGCAGGCACCTGGCGCCCCGCACTGAGGCGTGGGCACGACCGGGATCGCCCGATAGCTGTCCCGGTCCGCGGTTATGCCGGCTGCGCGGGCAGCCAGCCCGCCAGTTCCTGCCGTGTCAGGGCCTCCAGCAGGTCGATGGTGGCGGGGGCGGCGTTCAGGCAGGGAATCAGGGCGAAATCGGTGCCGCCGGCGGCTAGGAATTCCGACCGGACCTCGTTGCCGATTTCATCCAGCGTCTCGATGCAGTCGGCCATGAAGCCGGGCATGATCACCGCTACGCGCGTGATGCCCTGTGCCGGCAGACCCGCTATCAGCGGTGCGGTATAGGGCTCCAGCCAGCGCGCGGGTCCGAACCGCGACTGGTAGGTCAGCGGCATTACCGTCTCATCCATGTCCAGGGCCTGCCGTAGAGCGGCCATGGTGCGGGTGCATTCCTCGGCATAGGGGTCGCCACGTTCGACATAGGCGCGCGGCAGGCCGTGGAACGAGGCCACGATCCGCTGCGGGGCGAAGGGCAGGCCGGCCAGAGTCTCGCGGACGGAGCGGGCCAGCGCGGCAATATAGAGCGGATGATCGGGAAAGGCCGGCACGGTGCGCACCGCCGGCTGGTTGCGCAGGCGCATCAGCGCGCGGAAGGCCTGATCGTTGGCGGTGGCGGTCGTGGTGGCGCTGTATTGCGGGTAAAGCGGCAGCAACAGCACCCGTTCGCAACCCCGGCGCAGCAGGGCGGCAATGCCTGATGCGATCGAAGGGGTACCGTAGCGCATTGCCCATTCCACCGCCACGCCATCGGGCGCCAGGCGCTGGGCCAGGGCTTCGCCCTGCGCCCGCGTGTACGTACGCAGCGGGCTCTCGTTCCGTTCCTCGTTCCAGATACGGCGATAGGCGCTGCCGGTGCGACGTGGACGCAGGGTCAGGATCGGCCCGCGCAGGATCGGCTGCCAGAGGGCCGGATGGGCCTCGATGATCCGCCGATCGGACAGGAATTCGGCCAGATAGCGCCGCACGGCGCCATAGCCGGTGTCATCGGGCGTGCCGAGATTGGTCAGCAGGACGCCGATACGGGACGGGGCGATGGAAGCGCCCGGGCGGACGGTGAGGAAGGTCATCGGGCCGGGATGTTACAGGACCCGTCCGATGCTGGCAAAACGGATCCGGACAGAACTGATGCCGGCGGAACGGAACGCCGTGACGCGCGTAATCAGCGACGGCGTGAACGGACGCGTACGGGAACCAGCTGGGGCGTCGGGGCGTTGCGCCATGCAAGCAGTGCGGCACAGCCCATGGCCAGGCACAGGCCAAGGACCGGCAGGGATGACGACAGAAACGCGGTAATGACGGTCATCATGCTCTCCATCCCCTCCGGAAACGGCATGCCGCCGAGGAATCCTGACGGTTTTCGCTTGCCGGAAGGCACTCGCGGCGGGATCGGACCCTGGAAGCAGGCCGTCCGGACCGCCTGGTCAGTCAAGCTTGCCGCTTCATGAATCGTCAAGAAAAAATGACGGGCGAGTGACGGAACGGCTGCGGCAGGAGCCCTGCGCTTTTATCAGGTCGCGCGTTCGGGCCATGCGGCGGCCACGCATTTGCGCATCAGCGACGGCAGGGCCAGCGTATCCAGATCGGCATGGGGCACGGCCATGCCGCCGATGCGGGCGATTGTATTGGGGAAATGCCCGACATGGGCGGCGTAGACGTCCACATGCAGGGTGAAATGGGTGAAGACGTGCGTGATGCGCCCGGCCGCGCGCCAGTCGGCGCGGGCCGGGGCGAAGGCTAGGGCTTCGGCCTCGCGCCAGGGTGCGGGGCGCCATTCGGTGCCCGGCAGTTCCAGCATGCCGCCCAGCAATCCTTTCTCCGGCCGGCGCCGCAGCAGGATCTGGCCGCCCGCGTCGGTCAGCAGGAAATGCGCGCCATGGCGCACCCGGCGGGCGGTGCGCGGCGCCTTGGCCGGCAGGCTGGCGGCGATGCCCTGGCGGAGGCCGGCGCAGGACTCCCGCCACGGGCATAGTGCGCAGGCCGGCTGGCGTGGGGTGCAGATGCCCGCCCCGAGGTCGAACAGCGCCTGGGCGAAATCGGAGGGCCGCGCCCGGGCCTCGGCGGAATCGTTCAGTGTCGCGGCGTGCCGGGCGATGGTCTTGCGCGATCCGGGCAGGGGATCGGTCAGGGCGAACAGCCGGCTGGTTACGCGCTCCACATTGCCGTCGACCGGCACCACCGGCTGGCCGAACGCGATGGCGGCGATAGCGGCGGCGGTGTAGGTGCCCACCCCCGGCAGCGCCAGCAGGCCTGCCATGTCGCGCGGAAAGCCGCCAGCCGCTGCCACGGCCCGGGCGCAGGCATGCAGGTTGCGCGCCCTTGCGTAATAGCCAAGACCCGCCCAGGCGGCCATGACCGTGTCGGATTCGGTCCGCGCCAGATCGCCGACGGCGGGAAACAGGTCGAGAAAGCGGTGGTAATAGGGAATGACCGCCGCCACCGTCGTCTGTTGCAGCATGATTTCGCTGAGCCAGACGTGATAGGGATCGACCGTCCGGCCGGGTAGGGCCCGCCAGGGCAGGGTCCGGCGATGGCGGTCGTACCAGCGCAGCAGGGCGGCGGAAGAAGGAGGCACGGGGCGCTTATGGCGAAGGATCGGACCGACGGCAAGCGCGCGGGCATGGCCGCACCCCCGCCCGAACCGCGGCGCGCGCTGACGATGCGCAGCCTGGGGGCGTTGATTCCGGCTGTGGCCCGCCCGGCCTTTCGCCGGCATCCGGCCGCGCTGGCGCAGGTGATGACCGATTGGGCGGAGATTGTCGGCCCGGATCTGGCCCGTTGCACCGTGCCGCGCCGCCTGTCGGCCGGGGTGTTGACGCTGGGCTGCGCCGGACCGGTGGCGATGGAATTGCAGCATCTGGCGCCGGAACTGATCGCCCGCGTCAACCGTTCCTGCGGGCATGGCACCGTGCGGTCGCTGAAGCTGGTGCAGGACCTGGTCGCGGGGGCGGCCCCACCCCCGCGACCCGCGCCGCGCGATCCGCCCCCGCCGGTGCCGATTCCCGACATGGAGGACGGTCCGTTGAAGGATGCGCTGGCCGCCTTGGGCGCGCGTATCCGCGAGCGTGCCGGACGGCGCTGAGGGCTGGCGTGATTGCCACAAAAAGGCCGGGATCGGGGCGCCGGATGGCCCGTGTACCGACAGGAAGGCGGACCGCGATCCCGTGATCGTGCATGCCGGACGGGTTTACCATGCCGCCTGTCCTGCCGACATGATGACGTGACCTACTTTCCTGCTGGAAGGGAGAATTTCGATGCGCAAGATGGCTTTCCTGCTGGCGGCGGCATTAGCCGTGGCGGGACCATTATCTTCGACCTCGGCCATGGCGTGGGGGCATGGCGGCTGGGGCTGGCACGGTGGCGGAGGCTGGGGACGCGGGCCGGGCTGGGGTGGCGGCCGGGGCTGGCGTGGGGGCGGCTGGGGGCCGCGCTGGGGCTGGGGACTCGGCGGGTTCGGGGTCGGGGTGCTGGCCGGTTCGGCGCTTGCTTCGCCCTATTATGGTTACGGGTACCGGTACCGCTATTATCCGCCGGCATACGCCTATCCCGCCTACCCGGCTTATCCGGTCTACCCCGCCTACCCCGCCTATCCGTACCCCGCGTACGGCTATCCGTACGGTTACGGACGCTGGTGAGCGCCCTGCCGGGCCGCCTGGATGAAGCGCGCGATCAGACGCGCGTCCTTGCGGCCCGGCGCGCTTTCCACGCCGGATGAGACATCGACCGCCGATGCGCCGCTCAGGGCGATCGCCCGGGCGACGGTTTCGGGCGTAAGCCCGCCTGCCAGCATCCAGGGAACGGGGGCTTGCCAGTTTTTCGTGATGGTCCAGTCGATCGGCTGCGCATTGCCGCCGGGCCGGTCCGCCCCGGCCGGAGGGCGTGATTCGATCACCAGCCCGTCCAGAGGCGTCGTGGCCGGCAGGTCCTCCGCTGTCGTGACGCCATTTGCGTGCCAGACGGGCAGGCGGAATTTTTCGTGGATTTCCAGCGCGCGCGCTATCGGGGCGTAGATCTGCAACCCCTCCAGCGCGACCGCATCCAGCGTTGCCGCGATCGCATCGTCATCCGGTGCCACGAACAGGCCGATGCGGCGCGGGCCGCCGGATGGCACGCGGGCTGCCAAAGCTGCTGCCTGCGCCGGCGTGACGGCGCGGGGCGACCGCGCGAAGAAGACGAACCCCACCCAGTCGGCACCATGGGCGATCGCGGCCTCCAGCCCCTCGGGCTCGGTCAGGCCGCAGATCTTGATGCCGATGGGATGGGCCATCGGGTCAGCCGGCCAGCTCCGCTGCCACGGCGGCGGCGGCGGCGGCGGGGTCGGCGGCGGTGGTGATCGGGCGGCCGACCACGATCCAGTCGGCGCCGGCATGGCGGGCCTGGGCCGGGGTCATGACCCGTTTCTGGTCGCCGGTTGCGGACCCGGCGGGGCGGATGCCGGGCACCACCAGCACCGGCGCGTCGCCCAGCCGGTCACGCAGGGGGGCGATCTCGTGCGGCGAGCAGATCAGCCCGTCGGCGCCGGCCGCAATCGCCAGCGCGCCCAGGCGCAGCACCTGCTGGCACGGGTCGTCATGGACGCCGATTTCGCGCAGTGCGTCGGCATCCATGCTGGTCAGTACCGTCACCGCCAGCAGCAGTGGGCGGGAATCGGCCGGGAAGGCGCGGTCCACGGCGGCGCGGGCCGCCGTGATCATGGCGCTGCCGCCCTGGGCGTGGATCGTCAGCATTGCCGGGCGGGTCTCGGCCAGGCTGCCGATGGCCGAACCGACCGTGTTGGGGATGTCGTGCAGCTTCAGGTCCAGGAACAGGCTGTGCCCGTCCGCAACCCGGCGTACCGCGTCCAGCCCCTGCGCATAGGTGAATTCCAGCCCCAGCTTGATGGCGTCGGCACTTGCGGCGGTCTGGTCGCGCCAGCGCGCGGCCTGGGCCTCGTCCTTGGTGTCCAGCGCCACGATCAGGCGCGTGCGGCGGGTGGTCATGGCAGGGGGGCCTCGTGCGATGCCGGCAGGATGGTGGTGGCCACTGGCGTGGGGGGCGGGTTATAGGTTTCGGCCTGCTGGCGGCGTAGTTCGGCCACCTGTTCCTCCAGCGTGCGGACCTGCTGTTCCGCCCGGCGGGCGCGTCCGCGCTGGCGCAGCTCGGCGAACCACACCGCGATCGCGCCCAGGATGAAGAATGCGGCGGCGACGATCAGCGTCAGCACGCCAACCGAGGATTTCCACCCCCAATCCAGGAACCACATCTGGATCGGGTCCTGGTTGCAGGCGCTGAAGACGATCAGCCCCAGCAGGAAAGGCACGGTGACAAGTAAACGCAGCATGGGCAGCCTCCTACCGTTTCGCGCGATGTCCGGCAAGGAAATCGGGACATTGCCGTGCGGCGAGCTGACGCCCGCAGATCGGCCTTGATTCCCACCGCGCCGGCATGGTGTCGTTTGCCGGATCGGGGCGGAGCAGGCTCTTGAGTGAAATCATCGCGTTTCAGCGCACCGGGCGCAAGGACGACGTGGTCTGGGCCGTTGTCGCGACCGTCGGCCGGGCCCTGCGTATTGCGGAGATCTATCCCGCCCGCCCGGCCGCGATGGCCGACCGCGACTGGCGGGAACAGCAGGTCCGGGCCTATGCGTCCTTCCTGCGCCAGACCCGCCAGCCGGTGCCCCGATACAGCGTGGCGCCCATCCGCCGCGCCGATCTGCCGCGTGCGTGGCGCCCCCTGCCCGCGCTGGGCTTCCTGCGCGGACAATTCATCTGAGACATCCGAGAAAAACAGCGCCGGATAAACGCCTCGTTCATCTTGCCTGCAGCACAGTCGCGGCTTCACGATCCGGAGTACGTGACCAAGATGCAGGATGGAGACGCCACCGCCACGATTGCCGGGGCGGCGGGTGGAACGGCCGCGCCGCGCGCGGAAATCGTCAGCCAGTATGTCAAATCGGTGCGTCTGGCGGTGCCCGGCGCGCCGGCGGTCCATGCCGCGCCGAAGGAACTGCCGAGGCTGCATCTGGACCTGGATGTCGATGCGCGGCAGGTCGCCGACGGCTCGCCGCTGTTCGAGGTCGCGCTGGTGTTGCGCTGCCAGGGGCGGACGCCGGGCGAGCAGGTGCTGTACGAGGCCGACCTGGCCTATGCCGGGCTGGTCAGCCTGCGCATGGCCGGGGGGATCGCCGCGCCGGAGGTGCTGGAGCCGCTGCTGCTGATCGATATCCCGGCCCTGCTGTTTCCGGCCGCGCGCAATCTGCTGGCGGACCTGACGCGGGATGCCGGATTTCCGCCGGTGCTGATGCAGGCGGTGGATTTTGCCGCGTTGCAGCGTGCGCGGCGGGCGGCTGCCTGACGCGCCCTTCCACCCGGCGCGCATTGCATTTCCCGCGTCCTGTTCGCACATTCCCGACTGAGTCGCGGCGCGTGCCGCATTCCGGATCGAGGATGGATGACGATGACGAACGGACGTGACCTGGCACCGGTGCTGGACAGGGTGGACCGCACGCTGGAGGCCAGTCTGGAGCGGCTGTTCGATTTTCTGCGCATTCCCAGCATTTCCGCCCAGCCCGCCCATTCCGGCGACTGCCGCCGGGCGGCGGAATGGCTGCGCGACGAGCTGACTTCGATCGGGCTGGAGGCCTCGGTGCGCGAGACGCCGGGCCACCCGATGGTGGTGGCGCATGACCGGTCGGCGGATGAATCCTCCGGGCGGCTGCCGCATGTGCTGTTCTATGGCCATTACGACGTGCAGCCGGTCGATCCGCTGGAATTGTGGGAGACGTCGCCGTTCGATCCGCGCGTGGTCCGCGACGAAGCCGGGGGGCGGATCGTCGCGCGCGGTGCGTCCGACGACAAGGGTCAGGTCATGACCTTTGTCGAGGCGCTGCGTGCGCTGAAGGCCGAGCGCGGCACGCTGCCGCTGCGCGTGTCGCTGGTGATCGAGGGCGAGGAGGAAAGCGGCGGTGCCAACCTGCTGCCGTTCCTGCAGGCCAATCGTGAGGAACTGCGCGCCGATGTCGCGCTGATCTGCGACACCGGTATGCTGGATGGCGGTGTGCCGGCCATCACCACCGCGCTGCGCGGCATGGTTGGCGAGGAAATCACGATCCATTGCGCCAATCGCGACCTGCATTCCGGCATTTACGGCAACGCGGCGCGCAACCCGCTGGAATTGCTGAGCTGGATTCTGGCCTCGGTGCGCGATCATGACAGCGGGCGGGTGGTGCTGCCCGGTTTCTATGACGGGGTGCAGGACCCGCCGGCCGAGGTGCGAGACCAGTGGCGTGCCATCGCGCCTTCCGACGCCGAATTCCTGGGGCCGGTCGGCCTGTCGGTGCCGGCGGGCGAGCGCGGCTATACCGCCGTCGAGCAGACCTGGTGCCGCCCCACTTTCGAGATCAACGGCATCAGCGGCGGTTATGCCGGCGACGGGTTCAAAACCGTGCTGCCGGCCCAGGCCTCGGCCAAGGTGTCGTTCCGGCTGGTGTCGGGCCAGGACCCGGTCCGCATTCGCGAGGCGTTCCGTGCCCATGTGCAGGCCATGCTGCCGGCCGACTGCACCGTTGCCTTCGCCGCCCATGGCGGGTCTTCGGCCAGCGTCGTGCCGGCGGACGGGCCGGGGCTGGGCGCCGCGCTGGCGGCGCTGGGCGAGGAATGGGGCCGTCCGGCGGTGACGATCGGCAGCGGCGGCTCGATCCCGGTCGTGTCGGAAGTCCGGCAGGCGCTGGACATGGATTCGCTGCTGGTCGGTTTTGCGCGGGATGATGACCGTATCCACTCGCCCAACGAGAAATACGACCTGGTCTCGTTCCACAAGGGTATCCGCTCCTGGGTGCGGGTGCTGGAGGCGCTGGCGCGCGACCGCCGGTTCGCCGCCTGAGATGGAGGGCGGCGTGCCGCAGGTGCTGGCCCTGACAATGGGCGATCCGGCCGGGATCGGGCCGGAACTGACGGCGGCCGCCTGGCAGGCCCTGCGCGCGGGCGGGCCGGCCTTTATGGTGCTGGGCGACCCGGCATTGTATCCGGGCGTGCCGGTGCGTGTGGTGGCGGATGCGGCGCAGGCGGCCGCGGTATTTGCCGAGGCGCTGCCTGTGCTGCCGGTCGGGCTGGCCGGCGCCGCGCGGCCGGGTGCGCCGGATGTGGCCAATGCGCCGGCGGTGATCGGCAGCATTGCCCGTGCGGTGGAACTGGCACTGGGCGGGCAGGTCGGGGCGGTGGTGACCAACCCGATCAGCAAGCTGGTGCTGAAGCAGGCCGGATTCGCCCATCCGGGCCATACCGAATATCTGGCCGAACTCTGCGGCGTGCCGGGGCGGGAAGTGATGATGCTGGCCTGCCCCGAATTGCGGGTCGTGCCGGTGACGATTCATGTGTCGCTGCGTCGGGCGCTGGATGGTTTGACCACGGACGAGATCGTGCGGTGCGGGCGCACGACCGCCGAGGCGTTGCGGCGCGATTTTGGCATTTTCGCCCCCCGTCTGGCCGTGGCCGGGCTGAACCCGCATGCGGGCGAGGGGGGCGTGATGGGCAATGAAGAAGGTACGATTATCGTCCCTGCCATCGCGACGCTGCGGGGTGAGGGGATCGACGTGACGGGGCCGTGGCCGCCGGATACGATGTTCACGCCTACCGCCCGTGCCCGGTATGACGCGGCGCTGTGCATGTATCATGACCAGGCGCTGATTCCGCTGAAGACGATCGACATGGCGGGCGGGGTCAATGTGACGCTGGGCCTGCCGATCGTGCGGACCTCGCCGGACCATGGCACCGCCTTCGATATCGCTGGACAGGGCGTGGCCGACCCGTCCAGCCTGATCGCCGCCCTGAAGCTGGCCCGCGACATGACCCGGAACCGGAGCGCCGCATGACCCTTTCCTCCGCCTCTCCCGCGCGGGCCCTGCGCCTGGGGGTGAATATCGACCATGTCGCCACCGTGCGGAACGCGCGTGGCGGCACCCATCCGGACCCGGTGGCCGCCGCCATCGCCGCCGTGGCGGCCGGGGCGGACGGGATTACCGCCCATCTGCGCGAAGACCGGCGCCATATCCGCGATGCCGATCTGGCGCGGCTGCGGGCCGAGATCGCGGCGCCGCTGAACATGGAAATGGCCGCGACGGACGAAATGGTGGCCATTGCGCTGGATCTGCGCCCGCATGCGTGCTGCATCGTGCCCGAGCGCCGGGCCGAGATCACGACCGAAGGCGGGCTGGATGTAGCGGGCCAGACGGCGGCGCTGGCCCCGCAGGTGCGGGCGCTGCGCGAGGCCGGTATCCGGGTTTCGCTGTTCGTCGATCCGGACCCGGCCCAGATCGCGGCCTCGGCCGCTATCGGCGCGGCGGTGGTGGAGCTGCATACCGGCGCCTATGCCGAGGGCCGTGCCGGCGAGTATGAGCGCCTGCGCCGGGCCGCCGCCCAGGCCGATGAGGCCGGGCTGGAAGTGCATGCCGGCCACGGCCTGACCTATGGCAATGTGGGACCGATTGCCGCCCTGCCGCAGGTGGTGGAGCTGAATATCGGACATTTCCTGATCGGGCAGGCAATTTTCGACGGGCTGGCCGCGACCGTCGCGCGGATGCGGCAGTGCATGGACGCGGCCAGGAACATTCCGGAACTTTGAAGGAAGAACCAGGGCTCTGCCCTGGACCCCGATCCCTAGCCAGGGGGCGGCGCGGTTATTCCATGGCCGACAGTGCCGCGCCTTCATCGGGCCGGATGCGGCTCTTCTTGCGTGGCAGGAAGAGTGCGGGGCCGACGGCCAGGAGGATGATCCCGAACGACCACAGGAAGGTGTGGCCGAATGCCACATTGAGCGAGGCGGCCAGGCTGGCCTGCGTGGCCGGGCTCAGGGTGCTCACCGCCGCCAGGCCGCCCTGGGCCACCGGGGAGATGCTGGAGATCTGATGGCTCAGCACCACCGCGAGCAGCGCGGTGCCGATCGAGCCGCCGACACGCTGCACCACATTCAGCCCGCTGGTCGTCCGGGCGATCTGGTGCCGTTGCACCGTGCTCATCGCCGCACTCATCGACGGCATCATGGTCGACCCCAGCCCGAGGCCGATCGTGAACAGGATCGGTTCGATGACCCAGAATGGCGTGGTGCTTTCGATGCGGCTCAGGGCCAGCATGCCGGCCGCCACGCATACCAGGCCCGTCAGGACGACTTTTCCGGGTCCGAGCCGGTCGGTCATGCGGGCGGCGAGGGGCATGGAGATCATCGCGCCGATGCCCTGCGCGGCCAGGAGAAGGCCGGTATCGAAGGCCGGCTCTTGCCTGACGATCTGGAAATAGAGCGGCAGGACAAGGGACATGCCGAAAAAAGCGGTTCCGAACAGGAAGGTCGTCAAGGCGGAGGCGCCGACGGTCCGCTGGCCGAACATCCGGACGTCGATCAGCGGGTCGCGATGGCGCATGGCGTGGAGGACGAAGGCGGTCACGAGCGCCAGGCCCGTCGCGGCGGCGATATCGCCGGTGAGCGCGCTGAAATTGCCGGCCGCCGCGATCCTGGCGAGGCCGAAGACGAAGATCGCCAGCCCAGGGGACAGCAGCAGCAGGCCCTGCCAGTCCAGGGCGTGATGCGGCTTGGCTTCGTCCGGTTCCAGGACCCGTAAGGCGGCGTAGAGCGCGATGGCGCCCACCGGCAGGTTCACGAAGAAGATCCAGCGCCACGACACGTCATCGACCAGCCAGCCGCCCAGGATCGGGCCGCAGATCGGCCCCAGCAGCATCGGCACGCCGATGATGCCCATCAGCCGGCCGATGCGCCGGGGGCCGGCGGCATGGCTCAGGATCGTCATCCCGGTCGGCATGATCATGCCGCCGCCCAGCCCCTGCAGCACGCGGAACAGGATCAGCGTGGGCATCGACCATGCCGCCCCTGACAGTGCGGAGCCGCCGAGGAACAGGAGGATCGAGGCCATGTACAGCCGCTTGGTGCCGTAGCGGTCGGCCGCCCACCCCGTCAGGGGAATGACGGTCGCCAGTGCCAGCATGTAGCCGGTTGATATCCATTGCGTCGTGGCCAGCGAAGTCCCGAAATCTCGTGACAGGTCCCGGACCGCCACGTTGATGATCGTCGTATCGAGGATCGACATGAAGGTGCCGAGGACGACCACCGCCGCGATCCGCAGCAGCTGTGGGTCCAGCCTGTCGTCATCCGGTCGTGATGCGCTGGTGGCATTCATGAGGCAGCCTTCCGTGAAAGGGCGGGTTTCCGCCGCGCGCGGACGGGAGCGTGCATGGGCGGGGATGAAAGCGGGGTACCGATGTCTTTTTGCGTCTTTTTCCTCGGAAAAAGAAGCGGTTCGACCTCGGATGAGCGAATCTTTAAAGAGATTGTTCCGTGCTGCTCGGATCGTCCTTTTCGTACCAGGCCAGTTTCGCGAAGATGTCCTCGCAGGCCAGCAATCTGGCGCGCTCTTCCTGTGTCAGGGCGTGGGTCATGGCGTCGGCCAGCCATTCGCGTCGTTTTTCCATGTCGGCCGACAGGGCGCGCAAGCCGTGTGGGGTCAGCGACAGGATGATTTCCCGCCGGTCCGCCGGGTTGGGCTGGCGTGCGATGTAGCGGCGCTGTTCCAGCGCGGCGATGGTCCGGGTGAGGGACTGGGGCTGCAGCAATTCATGTGCCGCGAGCCGGGCGGCCGGCATGGGGCCGAGCCGGTAGAGCGTGCCCATGATGCCGATCATGGTGAGCGGCACGGACTCCTCCGGCCTCTCGCGGCGGAGGCGGCGCCCCAGCCAGAGAATGCCGCTCATCAAGCGGGCGATGTCGCGTGTGTGTATGTCTGTCATTTAGTAAGTACTGCGTATCTTCTGGATGGTCATATGCTACGCATAGCGTATGGGTTCGCGTATGCCCATGACAGGAGGCAGGCCCCGTGGGTTTCAAGAGCCATATGGCTGACATGCTGCGCCTGGATCGGCAGGCGGAACTGCGATGGCTGGAGGTCGTGGTTTCCAGTGCGCTGATCGTGCTGCCGATCGTGCTCGGCCTTCTGGCGGGGCAGGAGCGGGCGGGGCTCGCGGTTGCCATGGGGGCGATGCTCGGCAGCAATGTGACGCGCCATGGGTCCGCGCGGGCACAGGGAGAAGAGATCGTCCTGATTGCGCTTGCGCTTTTTCTGGCCTGCCTGGTCGGCGTCGGTATCGCCGGCTGGGGCGGTTGGGCTGATCTGGCGTTGTGGGGTGTCATGACGCTTGCCGCATTGTGCGGCAATTTCGACCGGATTGCCGCGCTCGTCTGTGGCCGGTTCATCGTCTTTGTCGTGATCCTGACCGAGATGGCCCGGCAGGCGCGTCATCCGCATGCCATGGTCGTGCTGGTGATGGCGGGAGGTGTTGCGGCGGCGTGCCTGGTCTCCGTTCTGGGGAGAGGGTCGCCTCCTTCCATATTGCCGCCCCGCGATATCGGGCTGGGGGCGAAGGCCGGACGATGGGTCTGGTCGTTTCGCAGCCTGTCATCCTGCCAGTTTCCGCTCCGGCTCTCCGTCCTGATGGCGCTGACGCTGTCGATGGATGCGCTCTGGCCGGAGCGGCATCTCCTATGGGCGGCCTTGACCGTGGCGCTGCTGTGCAGGCGACCGTTGGACCCGGTTCCGGCCCGGGCCTCGCAGCGTGCGCTTGGCGCATCGCTGGGCGTGCTGCTGTCGTGCGTCTTCCTGTTTCATGATCCCTCGCGGGAGGAATTCATGCTGTTCCTGACCGGACTTGGCGTTGCGGGCATGGTGGCCAGGAAACAGAACTACATGCTCTACAGCATGGTTACGACGCCGCTGATCATGATTCTGGTCGGGGGGAAGAGCATCGGCGAATCGATCCTGGTCGACCGCCTGATCGCCACGATCGTTGGTGCGGGGTTGGTTGTCGTGGTGAATATCGTCGTTGCAAGAATGATAAGATCTTGTGAAAACAGGATATCCGGCCCTCGGGGCCTTGACGGCCGGGTTCCGGCCATAAAGCGGCCCCACGCTGTAGAGTAGAGAGACGTGGAAGCGGGAGAGTGTCATGCAGCTTTCCGGTGTCATCAACCGGTTCGGCTGGGGCGAGCGCGGCTTGGATCTGCCGCAGGAGGCCTCGCGCGACTGGCTGGCCGCCCAGCTCCAGGGGCCGGATGAGGCCCGTTTCACGGGGGTTGGCGATACCGCCGACGGCCTGATTGCCCTGCGTACGCAGCGGCAGGAGAAGCTTCAGGGCGATCCGCTGCTCAAGCCGATTCTTCGGGCCGAGATTGCGACCCAGCTGGACGGCCTGCTGATGACCGGGCAGCCGTTTCGCGAGCGGCTGGCGTGGTTCTGGTTCAACCATTTCACCGTCAGCCTGCGCCAGGGCAGCACGCGCGGCGTGGTGGGCGCCTATATGCGCGAGGCGATCCGCCCGCATGTGACCGGGCGTTTCGAGGACATGCTGCTGGCCGTCATGCGGCATCCGGCCATGCTGATGTATCTGGACAATGCGTCTTCCATCGGGCCGGACAGTCCGGCCGGGCGGAAGAGCCACAAGGGCCTGAACGAGAACCTGGCCCGTGAATGCCTGGAGTTGCATACGGTCTCGCCCGCCGCCGGTTATACCCAGGCCGATGTGACGGCGTTCGCCGCCATCCTGACCGGCTGGGGCATCGACATGCATGCCGACAGGCCGGGCTTCGTCTTTCGCGGCAAGGCGCATGAACCCGGTGCGAAAACCCTGATGGGGCAGGTGTTTCCCGAAGGCGAGGAAGGCGGCGTGCAGGCGCTGCATGTCCTGGGCACGCATCCGGCGACCTATCGCCACATCGCGACCCAACTGGTCGGCCATTTCATCTCCGACACGCCGGCACCGCGCGATGTCGCCCGCATCGTGTCGGTCCTGCGGGCCAGCGGGGGCGATCTGGGCGCGGCATCGCTGGCGCTGGCCGACCTGCCCGATGCCGGCCGGCCCGGCGGCAAGTTCCGCGCGCCGATGGATTATGCCACCGCGGTCATGCGCGCCCTGTCGCTGGGCGGTGCGCCAAGCGGCCCGGACGACCCGCATGCCCCGGCGCATAGTCTGCTCGATGCCTTCGCGAAGCTGGGCCAGCCGCTGTGGACGGCGCCGCTGCCGAACGGATGGAGCGACCGGGCGGCGGACTGGTCCGCCCCGGCCGACATGCTGGCGCGCACCGACTGGGCCTGGCGCATGGCGGCGCATGTCCGTTCGGGCGATCCGCTGGATATCGCCCATGCCGCGCTGGGGCCGGCCCTGCGCCGGCCGACCGTGCTGGCGATGCGTCAGGCGGGATCGCGGCAGGATGCGCTGACCCTGCTGTTCTCCTCCCCCGAATTCCAGAGGCGCTGACCATGATGCTCCGTCGCCGTTCCGCCCTGCTGGGGCTTGCCGCAAGCTGGACCTGCGGGCGGGCCTCCCTGGCCCTCGCCGGTTCGGGCGGCGGCCCGGACGATCCGCGTCTCGTCGTGATCATCCTGCGCGGGGCGCTCGACGGGCTTGCCGCCGTCACGCCCTATGGCGACCCCGATATCGCGACGCATCGGCGGGATCTTCTGCTGCCCCAGCCGGGGCGGGAGGGGGGATTGCTGGACCTGGGCGGCTTCTACGGGCTGCACCCCGCGCTGGCGGGAATGCACGATCTGTATGGCGCGGGGCAGATGCTGCCGATCCACGCGGTGGCCGGGCATTATCGCAGCCGGTCGCATTTCGAGGCCCAGGATTACCTTGAAAGCGGCGCGGACCGGCGGCTGGACAGCGGGTGGCTGAACCGCGCCGTTGCCGCCCTGCCGGGGCGCGGCCGCCGCCCGGACGGCTACGGGCTGGCCATGGGCCTGTCCGTGCCGCTGATGCTGCGCGGGCCCGCGCCTGTCGGCACCTTCGCCCCGGCCGGCAGCCAGCATCCGGACCCGGCACTCTACAGCCAGATCGCGGCGCTCAACGCGGCCGATCCTGTTACGGGGCCGGCCTTTCGTGACGGGCTGAGGGCGCGTGGCTTCTCCGATTCCGTCATGGAAGCGGCCGCGCCGGCTTCGGGCGACGGGCGCAAGCCGGATGCGTTTTCCGTCCTGTCCGCCACGGCGGGCCGCATGTTGACGGCCCCGAACGGCCCCCGTGTCGCGGCGCTGGAGATCGGCGGCTGGGATACCCATGCCGGTCAGGCCGGTCGCCTCAAGGGGCCTCTGAGCCAGCTCGATCGCGGCGTGCAGGCGTTGCGCGGGGCGCTGGGGGCGGACTGGAGCCGGACGGTCGTGCTGGCCATGACCGAATTCGGGCGGACCGTGCGCATGAACGGTACCGGCGGCACGGATCATGGCACGGCAACCGTCGCTCTGCTCATGGGCGGGGCCGTCGCCGGGGGGCGGGTCGGCGGCACGTGGCCCGGCCTGCGGCAGGATCAGCTTTTCGAAAACCGGGACCTGGCGCCCACGACCGACCTGCGTGCCGTCGCGGCCGGGGTGCTGTGCGACCATCTGGGCGTGCCCGGCGGCGCGCTGGCGCGGATCTTTCCGGGGACGAGGGGCGAGAGGATGCATGGGCTGGTGCGGGTCGCCTAGGAATTGTTTTTTCATCGTGACGGAATGATAAGGACGGTATGATCGGTCTCGCCGACATGTATTGCTTCCAACTCTTCCTTCCGATGCACAGGTCTTCCACCCATGTCCCTGATGGTGCCGCCTCCGCCGCCGAGCAAACGCAAGGCGTGGACATACCAGCCGGCTGCGGCGCCGTCGTTGGTCGATCTGCTGGCCGGCGGCGAGGCCCGTCGGCGTTTCCTGCGCTACTGGGTGCGGGATAATCGTGGAAATATCTTTGACCTGACGTTCTTTTTTACATTCAGGCTGGTCCCGGCCACGTTATGTTCGCATTTTGGCGGGTGGCTGGGGCGTGTGCTGGTCCCGCGGGCCTATGCCGTCCCCCTGCAGCGTGCGCGTGCCAATCTTGAAACGCTCTTTCCCGACCATGCGCCGGATGCCATCGCGGACATGGTGGATGCCTATGTGGACTCGCAGGGGCGGCAGATGGTCGAATATTCCGCGGTGCCGCGCCTGGCCCGCAGGTCGGGCGGCGTGCGTCGCGTCGGTGTGGATCATTTAAAAACATGCCTGGATGTGCCGGTCATTTTCATGGGGCTGCATCTCAGCAACTGGGAAGTGCTGATGCAGTGCCTGACCGATCTGGGATTGAAGGTCTCGCTCAATTACGATCCGCCGCGCAGTCGGGCCCGGCACTGGATCGTGCGGCATGTACGCACGCGTGCGGGAATCGCGCTCCTGCCGCCCGGGCGCCAGGCCGTGCGGCCCGCCCTGCGGGTGCTGGAAGAAAGCGGGCAGCTTCTGGTGTTCTGCGACGAAGGGTTCAACGGCCAGATTCGGGCGCCGTTCCTGGGCCGGCCCGCCAATCTGCAAACCAATTATGCCCTGGTGGCGCGCCTGGCCCGCCGCACGGGCGCGCGGATCTGCCCGGTTTATCTGACGCGGGAAGCGGGGGTGCGGTTCACCCTGACGATTCTGGAACCTTTCGCGCTGGATGACGCGGCGTCATCCCTGCTGGACGATGTCGAGCACCTGAACGGGATTGTGGAACCGCTTGTACGCATGCATGCACCGCAATGGTATTTTGTCGATAATCGCCTCGTATCCTGACGATCCGGTTGCCTGCTCCCGCCGCCAGTGCATGTCCGGACAGGTTCTAAAACGATCAAATTCTCATGGATTTGACCGGGTGGAGCCTGTCGTTCCAAAGAATTCGCGTAATACGATCCTTGTATGACTTCCTCAAGGGGAGGACGAGGCGCGGATGGATGTTATGAGGAATTTTGATAAAAATACACTATTACTTTTTCGAAATGTGACGGAAATCGGGAAATTCGCCTCATTTATTGACATCTCTGGCAGGTTGTGAATAAATGCTCGGTCTCCGATAGAGGTGTCAGGGGCTTTTTGATGCGCGCACGGTTCCTGCAGCCGGTCGAGATTGTGGAACATGTTTCCGACAACGTCCTGGAACCGGTACATGCCGCGTATTATGCCGGTCCTCCGGGGAAATATCTGAATCTGCTGCTGCAGGCCCGGCAGGATTTTCTCTCGATATGGCGCGTCGGCGATTATCGGGAAAAGGTGTCGCAGATCCGTATCCTCGGACGACAGATCGTCCTGGTGAATGCGCCCGAGGTGATTCGCGACATCCTGGTGAAACGGCGCGACAATTACGAGCGCAAGAGCCCCCAGATGCGCCGCGCGCTGGAGTATCTGCTGGGCGACGGGTTGTTCATTTCCGACGGCCCGACCTGGCGGCAGCGGCGCGCCCTGGTCTCGGACATCGTGCACAAGGACCGTGTTCCCGCCTTCAGCCCCATCATCGAGCGGACCGCCCTGGAAATGGCGCGGCGCTGGCAGCAGATCCCCGATCGGACCACCATCGACATC
Source organism: Gluconacetobacter tumulicola (assembly GCF_014174215.1). Taxonomy (GTDB): domain Bacteria; phylum Pseudomonadota; class Alphaproteobacteria; order Acetobacterales; family Acetobacteraceae; genus Gluconacetobacter; species Gluconacetobacter tumulicola. The sequence continues at coordinate 70,465 of NZ_JABEQL010000004.1, forward strand.
CTGCCCGAAATGGCGGCGCTGACGGCGGAGATCATCTCGCGCAGTGTGTTCGGCCAGGAACTGGGTCATGCGGACACGGCCGAAGTGTCTGAAAGCTTCACGCAATATCAGGCGCTGGTGGACTCGACCAATCCCGGATATTTCCTGGGGCTGGACGAGGGGCTGCCGATGATGCGCACGCCGGCCCTGCGGCGCGCGGTGCGGCGCCTGCATCATGTGATCGACCGGATCGTCGAGGATCATCTGGCCGGCCGGGGCAGCCATAATTCGATGATGGAACTGCTGATCCGGCGCCAGAAGCGCAACCCCGAGCTGGGGCTGAACGCGGTGGCCCTGCGGAACGAGGCCGCCACCATCTTCATGGCCGGGCACGAGACCACGGCGGCGACGCTGACCTGGGTATGGTATCTGCTGGCGCGCGCGCCGTGGGTGGAACGGGCGGTGCATGAGGAAATCGCCGCCGTGTGCGGCGACCGTGCCCCGACGGTGGAAGACCTGCCGCGCCTGCGCTGGTGCCAGGCGGTGATTGAGGAAACGCTGCGGCTTTATCCCCCGGTGCCGATCCTGGCCCGCCAGAATCGCGATGCGGACCAGATCGGCGATATCGCCGTCCGCCCCAGTTCGCTGATCCTGATCGTGCCATGGCTGCTGCATCGGACCGAAAGCCTGTTCGAGGCCCCGCACGAATTCCGGCCGGAACGCTTCATGGACGGGGGCCGGCCCGAACCCTACAGCTACATCCCCTTCGCCAGCGGCCCGCGCGTCTGCCCGGGCCAGCATTTCGGCATGACCGAGGCCATTCTCTGCCTGGCCATCCTGGCGCAGCGGTTCCGCATCGTCCTGCCGCCGGACCAGAAGATCGTGCCGCAATGCCGGCTGACGCTGCGGCCGCGCGATGGCCTGCCCGGGATGCTGGTCCACCGGCAGCGCGGTCCCGCAAGCGACACCGTGACTTCCCCGCCCGCGCGGGAAAGAGAGATGGCGGCTGTCGGCTGTCCTTACTCCGCCTGACCGGCGGCCGGACGGCGTTATCGGTTCCATGGGAGCCGTATTCATTGATGTTCTGACCTGGGACAGGTCAGCGACGCCGCGCCTGCCGCCATCCGTGCAATCATCATCGACGGCGCATGTCCCTGCCGCGCGCGGTGGGGGGCTTTCAAGGTAGCCTCTTAACCTCAGGTTATGAGAGATGGTTGTTTTTGATTGTTGACGGTCAATATTATTGAATCGTAACATTGCAGTAATCTAACAAAGTCTATTCAGACAAATAGTTGACGCGGCATGGCTCATCCGGCGCCGGGCGGTCGGATCGGGCCGGAGGAGTGCCGTGTCGGCATGTTGCGCATCTGGCAGGAGAAGACGAAATGACTGTTCGGCGGTGGTCGACGCAGGGCCCGCGTATCAGGGCCGGGTTGCTTCGCACAACGGCGATCGCGGGCCTTGCGGTGGTTTCGGTCGTTTCCTCGGCGGGCGCCGAGGTCGTGAGGCCTGCGCATAAGCTGCATGCGAAGAAGGCGCATCCCGGCACGGCGGCACAGCCTGCCACGTCCATTGCCATGCGGCCTGCTGCCGTGCAGCATCCCCGCCGTGCCGCGCCGGTTCATGACGACCCGGAAGCGATCCAGGTCGAGGCATCGCGCGTCCGCAGCCACGGCGCCGAGGTTGCCGTCACGCGTGCGGTGATGGATCGCTTCGTTGCCGGCACGAACCCGATGCAGATTCTCTCCCTGACGACACCGGGGGCCAATTTCGCTTCGACCGATGCCTTCGGCCTGGATACGTACGGCAATACGTTCTACGTGCGCGGCTTTACCCAGATGCAGATCGGCGCGACGCTGGACGGCATTCCGCTCGGCACCCAGGGCTTCGCCAATAACAACGGCGTGTCGATTACCCAGGCAATGATCCAGGACGATCTGGCGGGCATGACGATGTCGCAGGGGGCCGGCGCGCTGGATTCGTTCTCGGCGCAGAATCTCGGCGGCGCGATGACCTACACGACCTCCGACCCCAAGGACAAGGCCGGCGGCAAGATCAGCCAGACATTCGGCAGCTACAATGCCTATCGCACCTATGGGCGCGTGGACAGCGGCATATTGAACCCGACCGGCACCAAATTCTATGCCTCCTTCGCCCGCACCAATACGAATCTGTGGAAAGGGCAGGGCTATCAAAGCGAATTGCAGGCCGATGCCAAGGTCGTGCAGCCGGTCGGCGACCGGGGCAGGATAACCGCCTTCTTCGGCTACGGTAATTTCACGCAGGGAAATTACCTGACCATGACGAAGAACATGTGGCAGAAGATGGGCCGCTATTCGACCTATCTGAAGCCGGATTACGAAAAGGCCAAGCTCTGGGCCTATTATGCGCAATATACCAGTGATGTCCCGCCGGGCTACGAGGGTATCCTGTCCAATGACGAGATCGGCGATTATGCCTGGGATGCTTCCCAGGTGCAGCGTACCTATCTCTCGGCGGTCACGGGACATTTCGACCTGTTCAAGAATGTCGCCTCCGACACGGTCGCCTATGGCGATATCAGCAGCGCCATCCATGGCGGCACCAATAATTTCGTGACCTCGCCCAGCTACGGGGTGCCCGCCCTGCTGGCCGACGGCACGGTCTCGGGCGTGCCGATGGCCTTGCAGATGGCCCATGCCGCCATGCGCCGCCTGGGCTTCACGCAGAAATTCTCGATCGAGGCGCCGCACAACAACCATATCGATACCGGCCTGTGGTACGAGAACAACCAGTGGATCTATAACCAGCGCCTGTATGAGGATTATCTGCACGACGCGCATAACTGGAACTCGGACTTCAAGCCCAGCCAGGCCCATACGTGGTATGACGATACGTACAACACCAATACGTTCCAGTTCTTCCTGCAGGATCGCTGGACGATCATCCCCGGCATGACCCTGCTGGCCGGGTTCAAATCCCTGACCCAGACGACCCATGGCGGCACGAAGAAGGATTTCACCAGCCAGCTCGATGCCGAAGGCTGGAACACCTATTATCGTCATGCCGCAACCGGAACGCTGACCGCGTCGTCGGCCTTCCTGCCCCATTTCAACTTCGATTACCATTTTCTCGATCATCACGAATTCTACTGGGATATCGCCGAGAATATGCGCGCCTACGATTATTACTCGCAGTCGGGGAGCGGAACGGCGTGGGGCGGCCTGGGAAATGCCAGGCTGACCGCCCAGCAGGTCTTCGATGCGAATACGAAGGTGCTGCGGCCGGAACGGACATGGAACTATATCGTCGGATACCGGTATGATTCGCGCATCTTCTCGGGAACGGTCGATTTCTATCATACCGATTACTACAACCGCCTGGCCTCCATCACCGAAGGCAGTTCCGCGACGGCGCACAGCGCGTATCTGAATGTCGGGCGGGAGACCATGAACGGGGCGGATGTCATGGCGACGGTCCGCCCTGTGCGGGGGCTGGAAATCACCAACAGCTTCAGTTGGAACGACGCGCAATATCAAAGCCGTTCCATCAATTATGGCGGCACGACATACAGCCTGAAGGGCAAGCACCAGGTCTATTATCCGAAGTTCATGTACAAGGCGAACCTGAACTATACCTGGCGCCAGGTGATGTTCAATTTCAACGCGAATTATATCAGCTCGCGCCCAATGACCTATCTCAATGACCAGTCCATCCCGGCCTACTGGGTGACGAACCTCAACCTGGCCTATAATTTCGGCCGGATCGGCTTCGCGCAGAATCTCAAGGCCACCCTGGGGGTCACCAACCTGTTCGACAAGAATTACATCGGCGGTGTCTATGGCGCGGCGTCGGTTTCGGGCGATGACAATGCCAATCTGTTCGTCGCGGCGCCGCGCGAATATTATGGCACCATCTCGGCTGAATTCTGATGCCGGTCGCAGGCCGGGCCCGCATGGCCCGGCCTTCTGTCCCAGCCTGCGCCCGAGGATGAGCGTCGCGTGAGAAAGATCCTGCTGCTTTCGGCCTGTCTTGCCATCCTGCCATGGGCGGCCATGGCGGGGGAGCCTTCCGCCCCCGGCGGCGGTATCGCCCCCGACATGCCGGACCATTTCCAGGTGGAGGATGCCAGCTTCGATCATGTCCGTCGGGATGTGATGATTCCCATGCGGGACGGTGCGAAGCTGCATACGGTCATCATCATTCCCAAGGGGGCCCATGGTGCGCCGATCCTGCTGACGCGCACCCCCTATAATGCCGACCACATGGTCGCCTTCGCTTCCAGCGGCAATATGGGGCCGATGCTGGAAGGCTATGACAACATGCCGGATGTGATCGCCGATGGCGGGTATATCCGCGTCATCCAGGATGTGCGGGGCAAATACGGGTCGGAGGGGCGGTATGTGATGAACCGCCCGCTGCGCGGCCCGCTGAACGGTACCTCGGTCGACCATGCCACCGACACCTGGGACACCATCGAATGGCTGGTGCATAACCTGCCTGAAAGCAACGGCAAGGTCGGCATCATCGGCGTATCCTATGACGGCTATACCGCCATCACGGCGCTGTTCCATCCGCATCCGGCGCTGAAGGTCTCGGTGCCGATGAATCCGATGGTCGATGGCTGGATGGGCGACGACTGGTTCCATAACGGCGCGTTCCGCGAGGAAATGCTGCCCTATATCTACGAACAGGACGGCACGCCGAAGAATACGGCCCCATGGTGGGCGAGCCAGTACGATTCCTATGACGTCTTCCTGCGGGCGGGGTCGGCCGGGGCGGCGGGCCGCGTGCGCGGCATGGACCAGATCGGCTTCTTCCGCCAGATCCTGGCCCATCCGGCCTATGACGATTGGTGGCAGCAACAGGCGCTGGACCGGCTGCTGCCGCGCGAGGGGCTGACGGTGCCGACGCTGCTGGTCCATAGCCTGTGGGACCAGGAGGATAATTACGGCGCCATTGCCCTCTATTATGCGTTGGAAAAAGATCCGGCGGCGGCGTCGCGCCTCTGGCTGGCCGTCGGCCCGTGGAACCATGGCGGCGAGATCCGCGAGGCCAGCACGCTGGGGCCGGTCAAGCTGCGGTCCGACACCGGCCTGTATTTTCGCAGGAATATTCTGGAACCGTTCCTGGCCCATTACCTCAAGGATGGCAGCGTCCCGCTGCCCGCGCGCGTCACGGCGTTCCGTACCGGTGACAATATATGGGAGAACGCGGACGCGTTGCCGCCACGGGGCTGCGCTTCGGGCTGTACCACGCTGCATCTCGAACCCGGCCAGGGGCTCGGCGCGCAGGCGCCGGGCGTCGATGCGGGGGTTGCGCGCTATGTGTCCGACCCCGATCATCCGGTGCCCTATGTGGCGCGCCCCATCGTCTCGAAGGGGCGTCCGGGCTCGAACTGGCGGGACTGGCTGGCGACCGACCAGCGCAACATGGCCGCGCGCCCCGACGTACTGAGCTTTACCTCGCCGGTGCTGACGGCGCCGTTCGTCGTCCGTGGCCAGCCGCATATGCATCTGACGGCCACCACCACGGGCACCGACGGCGATTTCGTCGTGAAGCTGATCGACGTCTATCCGGATGAAGTGGCCGATCAGCCCGAAATGGGCGGGTATCAGCTCATGATCAGCGCGGACATCCTGCGCGGCCGCTATCGCGAGAGTTTCGCGCAGCCGCATCCCATTCCGGCCAATGTCGCGCAGGCCTATGACATGGTGCTGCCGCTGGCGAACCATACGTTCCTGCCGGGGCATCGGATCATGATCCAGATCCAGTCAAGCTGGTTCCCGCTCTATGACCGCAATCCGCAGACCTATGTGGAGAATATCTTCCTCGCCCCGAAGGAGGCCTATCGTCCGGCCACGGTCAGCGTCGATCTCGCCCGGAGCTGGCTGGAGGTTCACGGGGCCCCGGTGAAGGGGCCCTGATCGTTCGCTGTCTGGGGGGCGCTTTTTCTCTCTTGTGCATCCGGTACCGCTTCGCGCAGATTTCGTGCCTGCGGGTTCGCGGCGAAGGATTATGGCATGAACAGGCGGTTCCTCGCCCCCGGTGATCCGGCTCCGTGGTTCACCCAGCGCTGCACCACGCCGTCGGGCCGGTACAGTTTCGACATGGCGGCCGGTCGTTACAACCTGCTCTATTTCTTTCCATCCGCCGCCGGTGCCGATATCGGCGAACGCCTGGTACATCTGGCCGGCGATCCTGTCTTCGACGGGGTACGCTGCCAGCTCTTCGGCGTCAGCGCCGATTCGGACGACGAGCTGTCGGGGCGGCGGCGCGCGCCGCCGCCGGGGGTACGGCATTTCCTGGATGCGGACCGGCTGGTCGCCGGCTATTATGGCGTGCCGGCCGGGGGCAGGAGTCTGGTGCTGGTGGACCCCATGCTGCGAATCGCCGCGATCGCGGACGATGAACCCTCCTCGATCAGGCAGGTCTTGTCCTTCCTGCGGCACCTCCCGGACGCCCTGGCCGTGCAACGGCAGGTACCGACGCCCGCCCTGATGCTGCCCGACGTGCTGGAGCCCGCGCTCTGCGAGATGCTCATCCGCTATTTCCATGCGCAGGCCAGCGTGCAGTCGGCCATCTTTACCGAGCAGGAACCGGGGCGCTCCCTGCCTGTGACGGATATCGGCTTCAAGAGCCGGCGGGACTGCGTGCTGCGCGATCCGGCGCTGGTCGCCCAGCTTCAGCATCGTGTCATACATCGTATCGTTCCAGAAATATCAAAATATTTCCAGTTCCAGGTCACGCGCATGGAACGCATGATCGTGGCCTGTTATGACGCCGCCGATCATGGGTGCTTCGGCCCGCACCGTGACAATACGGTTACGGCCACGGCCCATCGCCGCTTCGCCGTCTCGATCAATCTCAATGACGATTTCGAGGGGGGCGGGCTGAGCTTTCCGGAAATCGGTCCGGCGCGATATACAGCCCCCCTGGGCGGGGCGATCGTGTTTTCCTGCTCGGTCCTTCATGCGGTCGCCCCTGTGACGCGGGGCCGCCGCTATGCCTGCCTTCCCTTTCTCCACGACGCGCCGGGGGCTGCGAGGGCCTGACGCACCCGGCCTTCACTCACCCATAATGATGCAAATTTGCAACAGGATTCGGTCAAGGCGATCGACCATGAGAATGGCAGTTGCTTGCGAAAGCTGGCTGCTGATACGAGCTTGACGGAGTGGTCAGGTTTTCCGGAATTATTGTGGATTTTCGATGATTTCGGGGATTTTGTTTGCTTCTTCCCTTCATGATAAGAAAAAGGCCGTCCTGTACATGGTCACACGTCTTCGCCTGAGTGTTCTTCTTGCCAGTACTGCCGTCGCCGGTCTGACCGGTGTGGCGGCGCGCGCCCAGACGACCAGCGTTGCCCCCAGCACCACGGCAACGGCGTCGACGCCTGCCGCTTCGGCGGCCACGCCGGTCCAGGGCGAAGCGAAGACGGAGGTCGTCAACGTGACCGGCCGCACCGCGCTGACCCGTTCGCCCGGCGCAGGCCTGATGCGGGTGGAAAAGGACCCCAAGGCGATCCAGACCATCACGCGCGACTTCATCTCGAAACAGTCGCCGACCACGAACATCCAGCAGATCCTGAAGATGCTGCCCAGCGCCAACGTGATGGATCAGGATTCCTTCGGCCTGTATTCCGGATCGACGATGGTGCGCGGCCTCGACCAGACCAATATCGGCTGGACGCTGGACGGCATGCCGCTGAACGATATCGGCGGCGGGCAGTTCTATTCGAACGAGGTGCTGGAGGCCGAGGATCTGGAGACGGTTTCGCTGCTGCCCGGTTCGGTCAATCTCGACAGCCCGATCGTCAGCGGTGCCGGCGGCCTGGTCGAGGCGACGATGAGCAATCCTTCGCACAAGATGGGTGGCCTGCTCGATATCTCGTTCGGTTCGTTCGACATGACGCGCCAGTTCCTGAAGCTGAATTCAGGCGATATCGGCAATAGCGGCGTGCGGTTCATGTTCGCCTTCAGCCATACCAAGGCCAACAATTATCGCGGCCCCGGCCTGTCGGAGAAATTCCATTACGACTTCAAGCTCGTGAAGGATTTCGAGAATGGAAGCCATACCGGGCTGACCGTTTCCTACAACGACCAGGTCAACGATTCGTTCCTGAACCCCAGCCTGTCGCAATATCGCACGACCGGCTACAGCACGAACTACGATGCCAATTACGGCGGCGTGAAGGATGCCAACTATTACAGGCTGCACGTCAATCCGTTCCGCAACGTCGTTGCCATCCTGCCGAGCCATATCGTCGTCAATTCGCGCCTGTCGATCGACGACAGCGCCTATTTCTGGCACGGGATCGGTAACGGCACCGGCGCCTCGACGCTGACCGAGGGCAAGACCTATTATGGCGGCGCCTATGTGCCGATCGACCTGACCGGTGACGGGCGGGTGACGAACGGCGCCACCTATCTGGCGCTGACGCCGTCGAACCAGGAGCAGTTCCGCCCCGGTAATACGATCAAGGTCAATTACCAGCTCGGCAGCCATCATCACCTGACCGCCGGCTGGTGGTATGAATATGCCAACCTGCTGCAATATTCGCCCGTCGGCAGGGTCAATCAGGCAACCGGCGAGCCGTACAATATCTGGGGTACCAATGCCCTGGTCAAAATGCCGAACGGCCAGCCCTACAATTATCGCGACTTCCTGAGCCTGTCGCAGGTCAACATGCTGTTCATCGGCGACAGCATGGATTATTTCGATCGCAAGCTGCATATCGACCTGGGCTTCAAGGAAGCCATGGTGACGCGGCGGGTCTATAACTACGTCACCGGTCCCGGCGGCATCTATAACCGCAACCTGCATGTGGCCGAGCCGCTGCCGCAGATCGGCATTGCGTGGAACTTCAACCGCCACCATCAGATTTTCGTGGATGGCGCGACCAACTTCAAGGTGCCGTCGAACACCTCGCTCGTTGACTATTACTCCAACACGTCGGCGGCGCAGACCCAGCGCGGCGGGGCTTCGGTGCCGCAATATTCGATCTCCGAGGAAATCGGCTATCGCTACAACGGCGATACGGTTATCGGCAGCGTTTCGTTCTTCAACTACAACATGACCAACCGCCTGCTGACCCTGACCCAGTATAATTCAGCGGGTGGGGCCAGCTACAGCCAGACCGTCAATGCCGGTGGCCAGACGTCGCGCGGCGTCGATGTGCAGGTGTCGACGCGTCCGATCCTGTATCATCTGCGTCCCTATGCCTCGTTCGAGTATCTGAGCGCACGGATCGACAACAATATCGGGACGACGGGCGTTCGCAATGGCGTCACGATCGCCGATTACCTGCCTACGAAGGGCAAGAATCAGATCAACAGCCCGAAAGTGATGGCGGCCCTCGGCCTGGATTATGACGACGGGCGCCTGTTCGTGGGGGCACAGATCAAATATGTCGGCAAGCAGTACGCCACGCTGATGAACGACAGTTCGATCCCGAACTACATCACCGATGCCGTCAATATCGGCTATCGTTTCGGCAGCCTCGGGTTCCTGAAGTCGCCGCAGATCCAGCTCAACATGACCAACCTGACCAATGCGAAGTTCCGCAGCGGTGTCTACACGTTCCAGAACACGCTCAATGGGGTGACGGGCGTGAGGGGCAGCACCATTACCGGTGCGCAGCCTGTCTATTACCTCCAGACGCCTTTCACGGCGGTCGTGACGGTCTCGACCGGCTTCTGATCCATGCGGCGCCCTTCGGGGCGCCGTTCAGGGAAACCGGAATTCTGAAAAAGCCTTTCAGCGAACGGGTTCGTTGAAAGGCTTTTTCATGTCCGAGAGGCGTGGAAACGCGTCGTCCGGCCGGTGATCGTGCCAGGACAGGACGATGACTGGCGTCATCAATGCCAGACATTCCGTGAAGAACAGGCCCATCATGATCCGCCGGGCGAGGTCGAGCCCGTCGACAGGGGCGAAGGACGAGGGATAGGGCATCGCGTCATCCTGCTCGTCCTGCGCCATGATGATATCTCCCTTTATTTTCCCGTGCCGCCGACCGTCAGGCCGGTCATCTTCAGGGTCGGCTGGCCGACGCCGACCGGCACGCCCTGTCCGCTTTTACCGCAGGTGCCGATGCCGGGGTCCAGGGCCATGTCGCCGCCGATCATCGATATCTTGGCCATCGCGTCGGCGCCGTTGCCGATGAGGGTGGCGCCGCGCACCGGGGTGGTCACGCGGCCGTCCTCGATCAGATAGGCTTCCGAGGCCGCGAAGACGAACTTGCCGGAGGTAATGTCCACCTGGCCGCCGCCGAAATTGACGGCGTACAATCCGCGTCTGGTGGAGCGGATCATCTCCTCGGTGGTGGCGTTGCCGCCCAGCATGATGGTGTTGGTCATGCGCGGCATCGGCGCATGGGCGTAGGACTGGCGCCGCCCGTTGCCGGTGGGGCGCACGCCCATCAGCCGCGCGTTCATCCGGTCCTGCAGATAGCCGGTCAGGATGCCGTCCTCGATCAGCACCGTGCGGCCGGAGGGCGTGCCCTCGTCATCGACCGTCAGGCTGCCGCGCCGCTCGGGCAGGGTGCCGTCATCGACCACCGTCACGCCGGGGGCGGCCACGCGCTGGCCCATCAGCCCGGCGAAGGCGGAGGTGCCCTTGCGGTTGAAATCGCCTTCCAGCCCATGGCCCACGGCCTCGTGCAGCAGGATGCCCGGCCAGCCGGCGCCCAGCACCACTTCCATCTCGCCGGCCGGGGCGGGCACGGCATCGAGATTGACCAGGGCCATGCGCAGGGCTTCGTCTACCGCGCCCTTCCACACCGCTTCGTCGAGCAGGCGGGTATAGGCATAGCGCCCGCCCATGCCGTGGCCGCCGCTTTCGCGCCGTCCGTCGCGCTCCACCACCACCGACACGTTCAGCCGCACCAGCGGGCGCAGGTCGGCGACGCGGGTGCCGTCGCCCCGGACGATCTGCACCGCCTGCCATTCTGCCGCCAGGGAGGCCGAAACCTGCACCACGCGCGGATCGCGACCGCGGGCGTAGGTGTCCAGCGCCGACAGGAGGGCGGCGCGCGACGCGAAATCGGTGTCGCCCAGAGGGTTGGCGTCGCCATACAGGCGCTGGTTGGTGGCCTGCGGGGCCGCCGCCATGGTGCCGGAGCGGCCGGCGCGCACCTGCGTCACCGTGTCGGCGGCACGTTTCAGGGCGGATTCGCTCAGCTCGTCGGAATGGGCGAAGCCGGTTTCCTCGCCCAGGATCGCGCGCAGGCCGAAGCCCGACGAGGTGTCGAAGGTGGCGGTGCGGATCACCCCGTCATCCAGCGAGATGAATTCGCTCTCGCGATATTCCAGGAACAGTTCGCCGTCATCCATGCCGTCCAGCGTGCGGCGCACCAGCGCCTCGGTCGCCGACCGGTCGAGCGTGGCGCCCGCGCGGTCGAAGAACAGCCGGTCGGTCGCCGTCAGCGGATTCAGGATCTGGTCGGTCAAGGTCATCGGGGGCGGACTCCGGACGGTGCGCGGGAACGGGAGGGCAGGGTGGGTGGTGCCCTGCCGGAATTCATAATCGTATTCCGATGTGGGGCGAAAGCGTGCGCTTGACCAGTGCCGCCATCGTCCGTCCGTGGGATGAACTTCACGCCATCCGGGTCGTTTTTCTTATGCGCCCTCGGCACCGCAGGGCATTCTGTCCTGCCAACATGCTGACCGAACGAGGATTTCCCGACTGGTGACGCTTCATCTTCCGGTGCGACGCGCCGTCCGGCCCGGTCGCGGTTCCGCCATGCCCCGCCGCCGCCGCGCGATGTCGCGCGGGGGGATGCTGCTGGCCGCCTGGCTGGCGCTGCCGGTCATGCAGCCTGCGTCGGCGGAGCCCGTCGCGGAACCCGTCATGGCGCCCGCGCCCGCATCGGCGCCCGCGACGCTGCCTGTTATCGCGCCGGCCGCCGGCCTTCTGCCGCCCTCGATCGCGTTGGACGGGCTGTTCGCCGCTATTTCCGCCGCCCATATCTTCGCCGATGCCAAGACGGCGGCCGATGCCGTGCCCGACCGCGCGCCGGGCGACCTGCTGGCGGCGTATGAGCAGGCGAAGGCGCAATCGGGGTTCGACCTCAACAGTTTCGTGGCTCAGCATTTCTTGGTGCCGCAGCAGCGCCTGGTCTCCTATCGCCGGCATCAGGACGAAAGCGTGCGCGAGTATATCGACGGGATGTGGGATGTGCTGAGCCGGCCGCCGGACCGGCCGCCTGCCTATTCGTCGCTGCTGCCGCTGCCGGAGTCCTATGTCGTGCCCGGCGGGCGGTTCCGCGAGCTTTATTACTGGGATTCCTATTTCACGCTGATCGGGCTGTCGGAAAGTGGGCGGTTCGACCTGCTGCGCGGGACGGTGCGTGACATCGCCTCGCTGATCGACGGCTACGGGCACATGCCCAATGGCAGCCGCACCTATTATCTCAGCCGGTCCGAGCCGCCATTCTTCGCGCTGATGGTCGACCTGCTGGCGCGACATGACGGGCCGGGCGCCTACACGAACTTCCTGCCGCAGCTACAGCGCGAATATGATTATTGGATGGAGGGGGCCGACGGGCTGGCGCCCGGTACCGCCCATCGCCGCGTGGTGCGCCTGGCGGACGGAACGGTGATGAACCGTTACTGGGACGACCGGGATACGCCGCGCGACGAGAGCTATCCGCAGGATATCGCCACGGCCGCGGCGTCCGACCGGCCCGCCGCCGAGATCTATCGCAACCTGCGTGCCGGGGCGGAAAGCGGGTGGGATTATTCCTCGCGCTGGCTGGCCGACGGCCATACGCTGACCACGATCCATACCACCGACCTGCTGCCGGTGGATCTGAACAGCCTGATCGCGCATCTGCAGCAGACGCTGGCCCATGCCTATGGCCTGCGGGGGGACCAGGCGCAGGCGCAGCGCTACGCCCAACTGGCGACCGAGCGGATCGCCGCCATCCGGCGCGTATTGTGGGACCCGGCCCAGGGCGCGTTCTTCGATTACGATTGGAAAAAGCAGGCGCTGTCGCCGGTTCTGTCGGTGGCGACGATGGTGCCGCTGTTCCTGGAGGCCGCGACGCCCGAGCAGGCGCGCATGGTGGCGGCGACGGCGCGGGCCCGGCTGTTGCGCGCGGGCGGGCTGGTGACGACCGAGCAGGCCACCGGCCAGCAATGGGATGCGCCGAACGGCTGGGCGCCGGAGGAATGGATGGCCATCATGGGGCTGGCCCGCTACGGGCAGGACGATCTGGCGCGGGAGATCGCCGCCCGGTGGACGGCGCGGGTGGTCACGACCTACCAGAAATCGGGCGTGCTGCTGGAGAAATACGACGTGGTGGACCCGTCGGTCAGCCCGATGGGTGGTGCGGGAGGCGGCGAATATCCGATGCAGATCGGCTTTGGCTGGACCAACGGCACGCTGCTGGGTCTGATGAACCGCTATCCTGCCATCGTTCCTCCCTCGGTGCCGGTGCCCAATGCGCCGCCGCCCAGCGTTGCGTCATCCAACGCCCCGCCTTCAGCGCATGACTGAAAATGCGGGCTGGAACGTGGGCGGGGCTTGGGGAGCCTGGGCGGAAATGTGGGCTGGCGAGCGAGAGCGGCCCAAAGGGCCGCGCCCGTCGTGTGTTTTTGAGCATCGGAGCGGAGTGGCCTTGATGGCCATGAGCACCGGAGCGCAGGCAACGCGCGTCGGATCGCCGCCAGCGCGCATTTACGCCCAGGCTCTCAGACGCGGCCGACGCCGCGTAGGCGGTGCAGCGCCACGATGGCGACGGTCAGCAGGACGGCGCCCCAGGTCTGGTGCATGGTGCCGGCCCAGGCGGGCACGACCAGCAGCAGGGTGGTGACGCCCAGCGCGTACTGGATCAGCACCGCCCAGCCCAGGAGCATCAGGATATCCTGCGCCTTCTTGCCCAGTTGCGGCGTGCGCAGGCCGCTCAGCACGGTGCCGCCGATGACCAGCGCGGTCACCGTCGCCAGCAGCCGGTGGTCGAACTGGACGGCGGGAATGTTGGCGAACCAGTTCATCCAGAACGGCGACAGCTTGGCATAGCCCTGCGGGATCAGGTGCCCTTCCATCAGCGGGAAGGTGTTGTAGGCGAAGCCCGCATGCGTGCCGGCGGTGAAGCCGCCGGCGATGATGGTGAGGCCGATCAGGAACGTGGCGCACCAGACCAGGCGCTTGGTCCGCACCACCGCGACGGTGGCGGGAATGAAGGGGGCGACCGGCGTGCGGACCGACAGCGCCGTCCACAGGATCGCGATATAGAGGGCGAAGGCGCAGCTCAGATGCAGCACCAGCCGCACCGGCTCCACCGCCGTGCTGTTCTGGTCGAAGCCCGAGGCGACCATGAACCAGCCCACCGCCCCTTGCAGCCCGCCCAGCACGAAGAACAGCAGCAGCCGCGCGATCAGGCCGCGTGTCAGCGCGCCCGTCACCGCGAACCAGATCAGCGGCACCAGCAGCACCAGCCCGATCAGCCGGCCCCAGAACCGGTGGGTCCATTCCGCCCAGAAGATCTGCTGGAACCCGGCCAGCCCGAACCCGTCATGCAGGATCTTGTATTGCGGGATGGTCTGGTACAGCGCGAACTGGCGCTCCCATTCCGCATGGGACAGCGGGGGGATCATGCCCGTCACCGGCCGCCAGTCCATGATCGACAGGCCCGAGCCCGTCAGGCGGGTATAGCCGCCCAGCGCGATCATGCCGATCAGCATGAAGCAGATGACGAACAGCCAGGTGGAGATGCGCTGCCGGTTGCGGGGCGAGAGGGACGAGGCCCTGTCGCGGCGGGCGGCGGATTGCGGGATGGTGTGTGCGGACATGAGGTGGATTTAGACCCGCCTTGCCGCCGGTCGCAAGCCGATGCTAGTGCATGGCCCATGCGTTGCCCGCCTGGGCGCGGCGCCTCCCGTCACGCCATGAATGATTCCAGCATCGGACCTGACGCCGTGGCCTCTTTCCTTCCCTGTCCTGACCGGCGCCCTGCGTGACCGATCGCCTCGTTGCCCCGTCTTCCCGTGCCGACGGGCTGGCCGTGCTGGTGCGGCCGGCGCTGATGGTGGCCGCCTGCGTGGCGGTGGGGCTGGCCCTGCGCTACGCGCCCGGTCTGCGGGGTGTGCTGGGCGATACCGCGCTGCTGCGCGACGGCATGGGCGGGCGGCTGGTCTTTCTGCTGGCGGGTTCGGCGATCTGTGCCGTGGGGCTGCCGCGCCAACTGGTCTGTTTTGCCGCCGGCGTGTCCTATGGCACGGCCGAGGGCATCGTGCTGGCCAGCCTTGCCACGCTGGCGGGGGCGGTCAGCGGGTTCGGCTGGGCGCGCGGGGTGGGGCGGGCCAGCGTGCGGCGGCGACTGGCCGGGCGCCTGGCCCGGCTGGACGGGTTTGTCACGGCGCATCCCTTCACCGCCATCTTGACCATCCGCCTGCTGCCCGTGGGCTCGGCCCTGATGCTCAACCTGCTGGCCGGGGTTTCGGGGGCTGGATTCGTGCCGTTCGTGCTGGCGACGCTGCTGGGCAGCCTGCCGCAGACGGTGGTGTTCGTGCTGCTGGGCGGTGGGGCGCGGATCGGCCATGGCTGGCAGGTGGCGCTGGCGGCGGTGCTCTTCGCCGGGGCCGGCGCGCTGGGCCTGTGGCTGGCGCGGCGCATGGCGTCGCGGGACAATGCCCCGGAGGTGCCGTGAAGGTGCCATTTTGTAGCCCTGTTCCGCCCGTCTGATCCGGGGACACGGGCCGCCTTGCCGGGGGCTGTTGCGCGTA
This sequence comes from Gluconacetobacter tumulicola, assembly GCF_014174215.1. GTDB lineage: Bacteria > Pseudomonadota > Alphaproteobacteria > Acetobacterales > Acetobacteraceae > Gluconacetobacter > Gluconacetobacter tumulicola. The sequence continues at coordinate 86,148 of NZ_JABEQL010000004.1, forward strand.
TGCACAGCGTCCGGCGAAATGCAGCCTTACAGTATTTATATGATGAAAAACGGTGACACGCTGAGATAGTAGGTCCCGACGATCTCTATATGGAGTGCCGCTGATGGCGCCATCCGCGATAGCCGCGAGATCCGACGATGCCCCTGCCACCGCCTCCGCTTCCCGGCCCATGAACTGGATCGCCATCCTGCTTGGGTTTCTGACGGCTGTGGGGCCGGTATCGACGGATATCTACCTTCCCGCCTTCCCGGCGCTGGAAGCGTCGCTGCACGCCCCGGCGGGCTCGGCGGAAATGACCCTGGCGATCTGGTTCGTCGGCCTGGCGATCGGGCAGATCACGATGGGGCCGCTGTCCGACCGGTTCGGGCGGCGCATGCCCATGCTGCTCGGCACGCTGATCTATACGCTGGCCTCGGTCGGCTGCGCCATGGCGGGCGATATCTGGACCTTTTCCAGCTTTCGCCTGCTGGCGTCGCTGGGGGCGTCGGCCAGCCTGGTGATTCCCAGCGCCTGCGTGCGCGACATCTCCTACGGCAACGAGGCCGCGCGCCTGATGTCGCGGCTGGTGCTGGTCATGGGGGTGGTGCCGGTGCTGGCGCCGACGCTCGGCGGCTTCGTGCTGTCCTTCACCTCCTGGCGGTCGATCTTCTGGGCCTCGGCGGCCTATGGGCTGATCTGTACCGTGCTGGTGGCGCGGGTGCTGCCCGAAACCCTGCCGGAGCGCGAGCGCAGCATCCTCTCCCCGCTTGCGCTGGCCACCCGTTATGTGACGCTGGCGCGCGACCGGGGGTTCATCACCAATGCCATGATTGCCGGATTCGGTGCTTTCATGTCGTTCACCTACCTGTCGGCGGCGCCTTCGGTCTTCATCCATCTTTTCGGCTTCACGCCGGCCGGGTTCGGCATGCTGTTCGGGGTGTTCGCCGCCTGCATGATCGGGGCCTCGCAGCTCAATGGCGTGCTGGTGGGGCGGATCGATGCCGGGCGGATTCTCGGCATGTCGGTGGGTACCGCCGTGCTGGGCACGGTGGGGATGCTGGTGGTGTCGGTCGTCATGGCGTTTGCGATCCGGGGTGGGGCGGTGCCGCACGGGATCGCCCTGGTGCCGCTGATCCTGGCGATGATGGTCGCGCTGGGCACGACCGGCATCATCGGGCCGAATGCGGCCGTGGGGGCGATGGCCGACCATCCGCGCCAGGCGGGCAGCGCCTCGGCCTTCATCGGCACGCTGCAATATGTGCTGGGTGCCCTCGCCGGCGCCTTTGTCGGCATGCTGCCGCGCACCACGCCGGTGCCGATGGCGGGCGTGATGCTGATGGGGGCCGTCATCATGCTGCTGATGGTCCTGCTGCGGCCCGCGCGCCCGGCGGCCGAGACAGCCGAGGCAGTCCATATGGATGGAGAGGCACCGGGCGCCCCGCCCCTGATCCATTGATGCCGGCTGCCGCCGGGCTTGCGGGCGATGGCGGCGGCGGGCTAGCTACAGCATGGCGGTTTTTCCGGCCCGGACGACAGGTCCTGGCCGGCTTTCGCCATGGAATTCGGTTTATTACGGGATGGATTTGGATACGGACATGACGACCGCCACGATGGACCTGAAGCAGCACATTCGCGGCATTCCGGATTTTCCGAAGCCGGGTATCCTGTTTTACGATATCTCCACCCTGATGCGGAACGCGGATGCGTGGCAGGTGGCGATGGGGCGGGTGACGCATGCGGTCGCCCCCTGGGCGCCGGACATGCTGGCCGCCATCGAATCCCGCGGGTTCCTGACCGCCGCCCCGCTGGCCAGCCGGCTGGGCTGCGGCCTGGTGATGCTGCGCAAGCCGGGCAAGCTGCCGGGCGAGACGGTCTCGCATTCCTACGAGCTGGAATATGGCAGCGACACGCTGCACATCCAGGCCGACGCCATCGTGCCCGGCCAGCGGGTGGTGGTGATGGACGACCTGCTGGCGACCGGCGGCACGCTCGCGGCCTCGGTCGCGCTGCTGCGCAAGGTCGGCGCGAATGTCGTGGGGGCCTCGGTGCTGGTGGAACTGACCGCGCTGGGCGGGCGGGCGCGGCTGGATGTGCCGGTCAAGGCCCTGGTCTCGTACGACGAATGACGCTGTCCCCGGCCGCTTCGGCGGCCGGGGGAATGCGGTTTCGTGACCTCTGTTATTCGGTTCCCTGTACTGTCGGCGGATGGCGTGGTGATCTAATGGTGATTTAAGAGAGGACGTGAAACCGTCGTCCGGCGGCGGGCGCAGTGCGGAGCATGGATGCCGGGATGAATAGTCGCGAGCCGTCGCTGACCCCTGATCTGGCCCGGCTGCGCGATCTCTGGTCCCAGCTCTGGTCGGGGGTTCCCCGCCGGCAGGACCGTCTGCGCTGGCTCTTCGCCCCCGACCTGCTGACATTCGGCTATGCGGTGCGGACCACGATCACCTCGCTGATCGCCCTGGGCATCGCGCTGTGGTGGGAACTGGGCAGCCCCCAATGGGCGGCCCTGACGGTGTGGATGGTCGCGCAGGGCACGCGCGGCAAGAGCGTGGCCAAGGCGCGCTGGCATCTGTTCGGCATGGTCGTCGGCACGATCTTCGCCGTGGCGCTGGTGGCGGCCTGCCCGCAGCAGCCGCTGCTGTTCATCCTGCTGCTGGCGGTCGGGATCGGGTTGTTCTGCTTCGTGGGCACGCTGCTGCCGGGGCCGGCGACCATGACCAACTATCGCATCCACGGGATGCGGGCCAGCGGCTTCACCTATGCCATCATCGCCCTGGACGGCATTGCCGACCCGGAACATATCTTCCAGATCGCCATGGCGCGCGCGACCTATATTGTGCTGGGCATCGTGCTGGAAAGCTCGGTCTCCTCGCTGTTCCAGTTCCGGCTGGGCGAGCGGGCGCGCGACCGGCTGTCGCACAATTTCCTGACCGCCATCGACGGCGCCGCCCGCGCGCTGTCGGACCTGCTGGGGGGCGACGGGCAGGCCCTGACACGCGCGCGGGGCGTGTTTTCGACCATCACCACGTTGAGCGACCAGATCGAGTTCGCCGAGGTGGAACTGGGCCGCCATCACGGGCATGAGGGCGACCATGCCCGCGCCGCGCTGGCGCGCGTGGCGGTGCTGCTGTCACGCGGGCTGGACCTGTCGGCGCTGCTGCACATGCCCGGCCATGTGGAGGGCGATGTCTTCGGCACGACGGCCGCATCCGTGCGGACGTTCCTGCTGGCCCTGCCCGCGCGGCTGCAGGCCGGCGATATCCAGCCCAGCCTGCTGCAACTGGCGGGATTGCGCGCCACCTGCCGCCAGGCGATCGCGGATTCGCTGGGTGAGGAGATGGGCAGCGACAGCCGGGCCCCGGCGAGCGAGGACGAGGCGCGCGGCCTGCAATGGCAGCGTATGCTGCATCACGCGCTGGATGCGATGCTGGAGGATCTGGAAGGGGCGATCACCCAGTTCGAGGCCAGCCTGCACCCCCTGCCGCACGATCATTTCCATTATCGCATCAAGACGTTCCGCGACTGGCGGCTGGCGGGCGCCAACAGCCTGCGTGCGTCGATCACGATCTTCGGTGCCGGGGTGATCTGGATTGCCACCGGCTGGTCGGTCGGGCTGCTGTTCCTGATGTTCGTCTCGATCGTGTGCAGCCTGTTCTCGACGCTGGAGAAGCCGGCGCTGGCGACGCAGGCCTTCCTGACCGGGGCGCTGTGGGCGGTGGGGGTATCGGCGGTGCTGGTGCTGTGGACGCTGGCGACGCCGTCGACGTTCGAAGTCCTGGCCCTGTGCCTCAGCCTGCCGATGCTGGCGGGCGGGCTGGCGTTCGCCTATCCGACCATCATCCTGGCCGCCGTGTCCTATAATCTGTTCCTGCCCATTCTCGTCGGCCCGGACAATCAGGGGCGGCTGGACGAAGTCACCTTCTTCAATACCGCCATGCCGCTGGTCCTGGCGCTGTGGTACGCGATGTGGTCGTTCCGGCTGGTGCTGCCCAACGATACCAATGCCATGCGCTGGCAGATGCGCAGCGAGATCCTGAAGGGGCTGCGGCATGTGGCGCGGGCGCCCAGCCTGCCGACCACCATCTTCGTGGTCGAACGGAACGTGGACCGTTTCGTGCGCCTGCTGACCAATGCCGGCGAGACGCCGGAGCCGGTGATCGACGCCTATCTGCAAGGCACGCTCTCGGCGATGACGATCGGTCTGAACATCATCCGCCTGCGCCGCATCCTGGCGCGCAACCTGCTACCGGTCGCTGCTACCCAGGTGATCGAGGCCATGATGGGCCGCATGGAGCAGTTCAGCGGCCGCTATGGCGGCCATTACGGTCGCACCGCGCGCGCGGCCAAGCTGGCCAGCCAGCGGATCGCAGCCCAGGCCGGGCACGAAGACAATCTGGGCGTGCGGATGGAAATGGACCGCGCCCTGGCCAGCCTGAACGTGATTTCCTACGAGCTGGACACCAACCGAATGTTCTTCGACGCGTCGAGTCCGTATCTGGATACCGCTTTCGGCTGATCAGGAGGGCGATTCGTCGAGGGATCGGTGCATGGGATCGCGCTGTCAAGGGCTTTGCCCTTGACCCACCAAAGGGCAGATGCCCTTTGGAAACCCATTCGTTATCAAATGATTGGGGTGCAGGGCCTCAGGCCCTGCCGGGTCCAGGGCAGAGCCCTGGCCTTTAACCCTGCGCGGCGACGAAGCGTTCCAGCCAGTGGATGGTGTAGTCGCCTTTCTGGAATTCGGGGTCGTCGAGGATCTTGCGGTGCAGGGGGATCACCGTCTTGACGCCGTCGATCACGAATTCGTCCAGCGCGCGGCGCATCCGTGCGATCGCCTCGGCCCGGGTGGGGGCGTGGACGATCAGCTTGCCGATCATGCTGTCGTAGTAGGGCGGCACGCGATAGCCGGCATAGAGCGCGCTGTCGATGCGCACGCCCAGGCCGCCGGGCGGATGATAGACCGTCACCGTGCCGGGGGTGGGCATGAAGGTTGCCGGGTCCTCGGCATTGATTCGGCACTCGATGGCGTGGCCGCTGAAGCGGATGTCCGACTGCTCGTAGCCCAGCGGTTCGCCGGCGGCGATGCGGATCTGCTCGCGCACCAGGTCGACGTCGCAGAGCATTTCCGTCACCGGATGTTCCACTTGCAGGCGGGTGTTCATCTCGATGAAGCAGAACTGGCCGTCCTGATACAGGAATTCCAGCGTGCCGGCGTTGCGGTAGCCCAGCTTGCGCAGCGCCGCCGTGGCGGTGGCGCCGATCGCGTCGCGCTGCTCGGCGGTCAGGGCCGGCGAGCCCGCTTCTTCCAGCAGCTTCTGGTGGCGCCGCTGGAGCGAGCAGTCGCGCTCGCCGAAATGCACGACGTCGCCATGGGTATCGGCCAGGATCTGCAGCTCGATATGCCGGGGCCGGTCCATGTATTTTTCGAGATAGACCTCGTCATTGCCGAAGGCGGCACGGGCTTCGGTCCGGGCGACGCTCCAGGCCTCGGCCAGCTCGTCGGCGGTCCGGGCGACCTTCATGCCGCGCCCGCCGCCGCCGGCGGCGGCCTTGATCAGCACCGGATAGCCGACCTGCTCGGCCACCGCGCGGGCCTCGTCCAGGCTGGCCAGCGCGCCGTCCGAGCCGGGCACCAGCGGTACGCCCAGCGCCCGCATGGTCGTCTTGGCGGTGATCTTGTCGCCCATCATCCGGATGTGCTGGCCGGTCGGCCCGATGAAGGCCAGGCCATGGGCCTCGACCGTCTCGGCGAAATCGGCGTTCTCGGACAGGAACCCGTAGCCCGGATGGATCGCGTCGGCCCCGGTGATGGTCGCGGCCGACAGGATGGCGGCGACGTTCAGGTACGAGTCACGCGAGGCCGGCGGCCCGATGCACACGGCTTCGTCCGCCAGGCGCACATGCATGGCGTCGGTATCGGCCGTGGAATGGACCGCGACCGTACGGATCCCCATTTCGCGGCACGCGCGCAGGACCCGCAGGGCGATTTCGCCACGATTGGCGATGAGGATCTTGGAAAACATCTTACTCTATGATGGCCAGGACTTCGCCGAACTCGACCGGATCGCCCGACACGACCAGCAGCTGCTTCAGCGTGCCGGCGCGGGGGGCCTTGATCTGGTTGAAGGTCTTCATCGCCTCGATCAGCATCAGGGTCTGTCCGGCGGTGACGCTCTGTCCTTCGGTGACGAAGGGGGGGGCGCTGGGGTCGGGCGTCAGATAGGCCACGCCGACCATCGGGCTGGTGACTGCGCCCGGATGCTTGGCCGGGTCGGCCGGCGCGGCGGCGGCGGCCGGGGCGGCGAGGGGAGCCGCCGCCGGCACGGCATGGACCACGCCGGGCGCGGCGCGGGCAACGCGGATGCGGTTGTCCTTCTCCGCGATCTCGATCTCGGTCAGGCCGGTTTCGGTCAGAATTTCAGCCAATGCCCGAATGGCATCCGCGTCCACGAGCAGTCGGCTCATCGATCGTTCTCGTCCAGAATCATGTCTGTCATCGCCTGAAGCGCCATTGCATAGCCACGCACGCCCAGACCGCAGATGATTCCTGCGGCGGCCCGGGAGCAATAGGTATGATGGCGGAATTCTTCGCGGCGGTGAATGTTGGAGATATGGACCTCGATCACCGGCAGCTCGACGGCCAGGAGCGCGTCGAGCAGGGCGATTGAAGTGTGGCCGTAGGCGGCCGGATTGATAACGATCCCCTGCGCGCGGTTGCGGCATTCCTGCACCCACGACACCAGCTCGCCCTCGCCGTTGGTCTGGCGGAAGTCGATGGCGACATCCAGGCGCTCGGCGGCCTGGATGCAGATCTGTTCCACGTCGTCCAGGGTCGCGCGACCATAGACTTCGGGCTGGCGCATTCCGAGCATGTTCAGGTTGGGCCCGTTCAGGACCGCGATCAGAGGGCGCTTTATCATCACAGGCGCCGTAGCACGACCTTCGGCCGGTTCCAAGAGAATGATCATGGCCGGCGCGGCCGCCCGGTCGCAGGCCTGTATCGGGGCGGCAGTAATGAAGGCTGAAAATTGCCATAATTGACGGTGCAAATGCCGGCGGCACGGGAAAACCGGGGCGGCGCCGAATCTTCTCGGACTGCTGCGCCGGTATCGTGATGGAAAAAACTGGACTCAACGGTCGCGGGACTGCTTTATTGTGACCCGATACTGGCTGATTGATCCGAAGAGGACTGAAAGCGCATTGGAACTGCACCGGACACGACGAGGAATGCGAATGGGTGGCCAGGCGATGCTGTCGCTGCTCTGCCTCGTTTTCTTCGTGTCGGCCGCCTGTGCCCATGAGGGAGCGGATACGGCGCCGGTGCGCGCATCGTCCGATGCAGAAGTGTCCGATGCCCAGGCCCTGGGGGCCGATGGCCGCCCCGTGACGGCGTGGGCGGCCTCGGTCCACGCGGCGCTGGCGCGGCGGTCGCATGCGTTGGCGGCCGCCAGCCGGTCCGCGCTTGCCTGGTCCGAGCAGGGGGTGGCCAGCTGGTATGGCCATGCGCGCCGTCCCCGGCATGAGGTGGTGCGCCGGACCTCGTCGGGCAGCAATTTCGACCCCAGGGCGCTGACGGCCGCGCATCCGACCCTGCCGATGGGGACGCGGGTGCTGGTGCGCTCGCAGGATACCGGTCGTTCGGTGGTGGTGACGGTGAATGACCGTGGCCCGTTCCTCGGCCGCCGCATCATCGACCTGTCCCCCGCCGCGGCGGCACAGCTGGGGATGCTCAATGCCGGGACCGCTCATGTCGTGATTCAGCCGGCTTCGCCCGTTGAAGTCGCGCAGGCTGAAGCCTCGGACAGCAGCGCGGACGCGATTGCCGCCGCAGGGCCGCATGCGGTGCGCCGCGCGACGGACGCCGCCCACCGCCACTGACCGGTTGGTATTGGTCGCCGGCGGGGGCCAGCCTTGCCGTCGCCAGCGGGGCTTTTGAAACCGCCTGTTACTGGGATTTGTTACTGGAGCTTGGCGGAGCGGGCCTGTTCCATCTCCTCTTCCAGCCCCGCGTTCAGTTCCGCGCCCAGCATGACGACATAGGCGGTCACGAAGAACCACATCATCGTCGCCACCACCGCGCCCAATGGCCCGTACGTGGCGTTGTAGGTGGCAATGGTGCCGATATAGTACGAAACCCCGACCGAGGTGACGATCCAGATCAGGGTTGCCGCACAGGAGCCGGGCAGGATGCGGCGCCACGGGACGGCGGGGCGGCTGGGCCCGAGCCGGTAGAGCAGCGTGCAGGCCACGAGGACGAACAGCAGCAGCAGCAGCGGGCCGCCCATCTGCACCAGCAGTTCGATCGACCAGGGCGGCGGTGCCAGGCCCAGCCGTTCGGGGATGAAATTGATCAGGACCGGCAGTGCCACCATGACCGCCAGCGTCAGCACCGCGCCGCAGATCGCGCACAGTGTCATGCCCAGCGCCACCATCTGGAACCGAATGAAGCCCCGTGTCTCGGTGGTGCCATAGGCGATATTGACGGCAGCGATGATCGAGCGCGTGGCGGCCGAGGCCGACCATAGTGCGATGGTGGTGGAGATGATCAGGTTGAGTGTCAGCGACGAATGGGGCTCGGCCGCCAGCGTGTGGATCCGTTCGCCGATCAGGGTGAAGGCCGAGGGCGGCAGCAGGTGCCGCAGCAGGTCGAGTTGCGGCTCCACCGTGTCCGGGTCCAGCACCAGCCCGTAGATCGAGATCAGGGTGCTGATGGCCGGGAACAGGGACAGCGTCGCATAGAACGCGCATCCCGCCGCGGCCAGGGTGATCTGGTCCGATGTCAGGTTATGGAGCATGCGGCGCAGGACCGGCCGCCAGAGTCGCCTCAGATCAGGGGTCGTATCGGCAAGATGATCGGGTTTGTCTGGCTGCAGGACGATCAAGTTCGCTCCGTCGGTCGGGTGTGGGGCGGCGTGCGCCCCGTGGTGGGCGGCCATTGCCCGGCGGGTTTGCACTACCTAACGAAAAAACATGCGCAGGGGACGATTTTTCTGTTGCGCGCAAGGTGCTTTGCCCCCATATGCGCTCTCCACGCAACAACGCACGTGCCACTGGCCCTCTGAGGTTACGCAACGACGTCAAGCGTTCTGGCAATTGGGGGCCCTTCAGGGCCCGGTTCTGGTCGCTGGTCCGTTAGACCGTTTCGCAACACCTGTCCGGCGCAAGTTCCGGATGGATTTCACAGAAGGGATTTGGGTGCGATGACTCCCAAAATCGCCCATTTTCTGGCGGAGCATGCTCCCGCCACGCCCTGCCTCGTCGTCGATGTCGACCGCGTCGAGGCCCGCTATCGCTCGCTGCACGATGTGCTGCCGCTGGCGCGCATCTATTATGCCGTGAAGGCCAATCCGGCGGAAGCCATTCTGCGCCGGCTGGTGTCGCTGGGCTCGGCCTTCGACGCCGCGTCGTGGGAAGAGATCCGCATGTGCCTCGATGCGGGTGCGCAGGCGCAGGACATTTCGTTCGGCAACACCGTCAAGAAGGTGTCGGCGATTGCCAATGCCCATGCGGCCGGTGTGACGATGTATGCTTTCGACTGCATCGAGGAACTGGAAAAGCTGGCCCGCCATGCGCCGGGATCGCGCGTCTATTGCCGCCTGATCGTCGAGAACGAGGGCGCGGAATGGCCGCTGTCGCGCAAGTTCGGCACGACGCTGGACAGTGCGCGCGACCTGATGCTGCGCGCCCGCGCGCTGGGGCTGGACCCGTATGGCCTGTCGTTCCATGTCGGCAGCCAGCAGACGACGACCGATGCGTACGAAGCCGCGATCGCGCGGGTCGGCATGCTGTTCACCGACCTGGCCGCGGCGGGGCTGAACCTGCGCATGGTCAATCTGGGCGGCGGCTTCCCGATCCGCTATCGCGAGGATGTGCCGGAGATCGACCGGTTCGCGCTGGCGATCAGCCATGCGATGACCGAGCATTTCGGCAACGATCTGCCGGAGATGATCGTCGAACCCGGGCGCTTCATCGTCGGCGATGCCGGCGTGGTGTCGTCCGAGGTCGTGCTGGTGACCAATCGCGGGCTGAAGGACGATACGCGCTGGGTCTATCTCGATATCGGTCGTTTCGGCGGTCTGGCCGAGACCGAGGGCGAGTCGATCCGCTACGGCATCCGCACGCCGCATGATGGTAGCGCCACGGGTAAGGTGGCGATTGCCGGCCCGACCTGCGACGGTGCCGATATCATGTACGAAAAGGCGCCCTACGCCCTGCCGCTGGATCTGGCGTCGGGCGACCGGATCGAACTGCTGTCGACCGGGGCGTATGTCTCGACCTACTGCTCGACCCGGTTCAATGGTTTTGCGCCGCTGACCGAGCATTATATCTGAAGCTGGCGGCTCCCCCTTTCGCGGGTGGCTTCCGGTGGCAGGCATCTTTGTGAAACCCGTCGCCTCTGGCGACGGGTTTTGCGTTCGAGGGGTGTCGGCAGTCATAATAAAACCATCTTCCTGGGGGTTTCTGTGCGGTGGTCGCCGGTTGACCCAAAGCGTTCCGGTATGCAGAAGCAGGACCGGAGAGGTCCTGTTTTGTATGGGCTGTCTCGTGACGCTGGTACGGGAACGATCCATTTCCATGGGTCAGCCGGTTTCTTCCTCATGTGGATCATCATCAACGGTCGAGGCAGCTATGCTGGAAAGATCGCAGGCTCACGCGCGGGAAAAGGTCAGCGTCCGGGCGATGGCGCATTCTCTCATCGTCGTGTGTGGCGATGGTGCGCGTGGCATGACGATGCGTCATATCGCCCGCTGTCTGGATCAGGATCTGCCTGACGATGTTCTGTTCTGGCTGAAGGTCCGTAATCAGATCGACTGGCTTATGCGGACCAGCCGGCGCGAGGGTGACAGCATCCAGTAATTACGCATCGCGATTGGGTTTCCAAAGGGCGATGCCCTTTGGCGGGGTTCGGGGCGGCGCCCCGACCTGAAGCCACCCCCGAAGCAGGCGATTGGCTGGTGTCGAGACCAGCCTGTCGGTCGCCCATCCCAGCAGCCAGGACAGGGCGAAGGCGGGCGGAAACCAGAGCCAGCCGGTGCGCATGTCGCCGCCGCTGAGGTGGAACAGGCCGACGAGCGGGAACACCACGAACATGTGGGTCAGGTAGATTTCGTAGCTCATGAAGCCGTAGGAGCGCAGCCATCGTGTGCCGCGCATCAGGCGGTGTCGCCCCCAGCCCCACTGGAAGGCGACCAGCAGCAGGGCGCAGCCGAGTGTCAGCACCAGCATCGTCATATTGCCCAGCAGGCTCCAGAGCGCATTTTCCTTCAGGAAGACGGCCAGCAGCGCCAGAAGGGCGAAACAGCCCGTTGCGTTGACGATGCCCGGACGCGGAGTGGGGCGGCCGGCGACCGTCACCGCCGCGCAGACACCGGTGGCGATGGCTGCGAGTCCGGGCAGGTAAGCCTTTTCCCGCCAGATCTCCGGAGCGTTGGCCAGGGCGTCGAGGGCGAGCGGCAGCGACAGAGCGAGGAGGGCGAACAGGCTGGTGCGCAGGCGAGGGATGCCTGCCAGGCAGAGGCAGAGGGCTGGAAAGCCCAGATAGAAGAGTTCCTCGATCGACAGGGACCACAACACGTCCCAGCCGCCGGGCAGGTAACCCGTGTGCCCTTCATACCAGTTCAGGTGCATGGTCAGGGCGGAGACGATCGCGCGCGGCAGGGTCTGGTCGGCGCGGGTGATGGTGTAGTTGGGCACGCCGAACAGGTCGAGCACGGAGAGGATGGCGACCAGGGCCAGCAGGCAGGGTGCGATGCGGGCCAGCCGGCGGGCGTAGAAGGCGCGCGGGTCCAGCGTGGACAGGGAGCCCCAGCGCCGGATCGTGTGGCTGGTGACGAGGAAGCCCGACACGACGAAGAACAGGAACACCGCTTCGTAGCCGAACCAGCTGAAGAGGCGCAGGAGCGGCAGGGGGACGATTCCGGCGAGGCCGGTCTTCGCCAGGGGAATCCGCAGCGCCATGTGGTGCGAGACGACGAGAAGGATCGACGCGCCGCGCACGAGGTCGATGCCGGGATTGCGGCCGTCGAGCGTGCCGGTTCCGGAGGCGGCGTTGGTCATCTATTCGACGGCGGCCCGCAGGCCGGCGCCGGCGGCCAGCGGGCAGAGCGGGAGCGCGCCGGCGAGGAAGGCACCCAGAAGTTCCAGGTCGGGCCGCCAGGAGAGGCCGGTCTGTGCGGCGTCGAGCGCGGCCGCGCCGAAGATGAGGGCGGGGGTAGCCAGCGGCAGCACCAGCAGGGGCAGCAGCACGCCGCCCCGGCGCGCGCCCAGCACGATGGACGCCGCCATGCCGCCGATCAGCGACAGGACGGCGGTGCCCAGTGCCAACCCGCCCAGCAGGATCGGCAGGACCGGCAGCGGCAGGCCCAGCATGATGGCCAGCGGGGCGGCTGCCAGCAGCAGCGGCAGGCCGGTGGTGAGCCAGTGCGCGATCATCTTGGCCAGCGCCACGAGGGCGGGCGGCAGCCCGGACAGCATGAGCTGGTCCAGCGAGCCGTCTTCCAGTTCCGATCCGAACAGGCGGTCCAGCGGCAGCAATGCGGCCAGCAGGGCGCAGACCCAGACGATGCCGGGGGCCATGTGGCGCAGCAGGTCCGGCGACGGGCCGAGGGCGAGGGGAAACAGCGCGCCCGCGAGGATGAAGAACAGCACCGCGCCCAGCGTGTCGGCGCCGTGGCGCAGTGCCAGCCGCAGGTCGCGCCCGATGACGGCCGCCAGCAGGGCGGGGAGGGAGGCCTGCATGCCCTCGGCCTTCATGACCACGACTCCATGTCCATCTCTTCCATGGTTTCCAGGCCGCTCACGCCCGGCAGGTCCAGGGTCCGCGCATCGGGCAGGGGCAGGGGAACATGGGTGGTTGCGATTATGATTCCGCCAGTCTCGCGATGGGCGTGAAACAGGGCTTCCAGCAGCCCGATGGAGCTTGTGTCCAGCCCCAGGCTGGGTTCGTCGAGCAGCCAGAGCGGTGCGCGGGCCAGCATCACGCGCGCCAGCGCGGCGCGACGCTTCTGCCCGGCCGAGAGCATGCGGGCCGGCAGGTCGGCCAGTGGCAGAAGATCGAGTGCCTCCATGGCCTGTTTCGGGTCCGACCCCGCCGCGCGGGCGGGCAGGGCGAGGTTTTCGCGCAGGGTCAGGCCGGGCTTCAGCGCGTCCTGATGGCCGAGATAGGCCACCCGCGCGGCATGGGCCGTGCGGTCGGCCAGGGCGTCGATACCCGCCCATAGCACATGGCCGCCTTCCGGTTTGCGCAATCCGGCGAGAACGCGGAGCAGGGTCGACTTTCCTGCGCCGTTGGGCCCGGTCAGCAGCAGGGCCCCGCCGGCGTCCAGCTGCAGCCCGACACCGTCGAGAACCAGTCTTTCCCCTCTGAAAACAGAGATGTTTTCGACATTCAGCAAGGGGCCGGCGGGGGAGCGGGAGGCAGGAATGGCGATCGTCCTCGGATTGGGGTCGGCGGCGGCGGCACGGCGGCGGAGGCGTGTTCCCGCGTTCTTGTTACCGGGGCCAGCTTGTGTCGTCACTGCGTCCGGGTATGTTCTACGACCGTTGGGAGATCAAGCCGGTTGTCCAGAGGGAACACACCGCCTTCATATGCGGAGCACGTGCCCCAATTGGATAATCCGTTGCTGACGCCACGGAGGAAAAACCAATGAAGTCGGTTGGGCACGATTCAATCAAGACAGGCCGTACGCTTAATGTCGACGGCAAGACGTACCATTATTTCTCGATCCCGGAAGCTGAGAAGACCATCGGCGATGTGACGCGCCTGCCGGTGAGCCTGAAGGTGCTGCTGGAGAACATCCTGCGCTTCGAAGACGGCCGGTCGTACAGCGTCGACGATGCCAAGTCGATTGCCGGCTGGCTGCCGGAAGGCAGCAGCGCGAAGGAAGTTCCCTTCAAGCCCTCGCGCATCCTGATGCAGGACTTCACCGGCGTGCCCGCCGTGGTCGATCTGGCCGCGATGCGCGACGGTATCCTGAAGCTGAATGGCGACCCGCAGAAGGTGAACCCGCTGGTGCCCGTCAACCTCGTCATCGACCATTCGGTGATGGTGGACGTGGCCGGCACGCCGGACGCGCTGCAGAAGAACGTCACCATCGAGTTCGAGCGTAATGGCGAGCGTTATGCGTTCCTGCGCTGGGGCCAGGAAGCGTTCGAGAATTTCTCGGTCGTGCCGCCGGGCACGGGCATCTGCCATCAGGTGAACCTGGAGTATATCGCCCAGGTCGCGTGGACGGCCGACGTCGACGGCAAGAGCTACGTCTATCCCGACACGCTGTACGGCACCGACAGCCACACGACGATGGTCAACGGCCTGGGCGTGCTGGGCTGGGGCGTGGGCGGTATCGAGGCCGAGGCCGCGATGCTTGGCCAGCCGATCGCGATGCTCATCCCCGACGTCATCGGCTTCAAGCTGACGGGCAAGCTGCCCGAGGGCGCGACGGCCACCGACCTGGTGCTGACCGTTACCCAGATGCTGCGCAAGAAGGGCGTCGTCGGCAAGTTCGTCGAATTCTTCGGCCCGGCGCTGGACCATCTGCCGGTTGCCGATCGCGCGACGATCGCCAACATGGCGCCGGAATATGGCGCGACCTGCGGCTTCTTCCCGGTCGACCATCTGACGCTGGACTATCTGCGCCAGACCGGCCGTGACGAACACCGCATCAAGCTGACGGAAGAATATCTGAAGGCCCAGGGCATGTTCCGCACCGCGGAATCGCATGAGCCGGTGTTCACCGACACGCTGGAACTGGACCTGGCGACCGTCGTGCCGTCGTTGGCCGGCCCGAAGCGCCCGCAGGACCGCGTGACGCTGAAGGACGCGACCAGCGCGTTCGAAACCGAGCTGACCGGCGGCCTGGGCGTTCCCGCCGCCGATGCGCACAAGAAGGCCAAGGTGGCCGGCACGAACTACGAGATCGGCCACGGCGACGTGGTGATCGCGGCCATTACCTCGTGCACCAACACCTCCAACCCGGCGGTGCTGATCGCGGCGGGCCTGGTGGCGAAGAAGGCGCGCGCGCTCGGCCTGAAGCCGAAGCCGTGGGTGAAGACGTCGCTGGCGCCGGGCTCGCAGGTCGTGACCGACTATCTGGACCGCGCCGGCCTGACGGAAGAGCTCGACGCGATGGGCTTCAACACCGTCGGCTATGGCTGCACGACCTGTATCGGCAATTCCGGCCCGCTCGAGTCCCACATCGTGGATGCGATCGAAGGCAACAAGCTGGTCGCCGTGTCGGTGCTGTCGGGCAACCGTAACTTCGAAGGCCGCATTTCGCCCAACGTGCGCGCCAACTACCTGGCCAGCCCGCCGCTGGTGGTCGCGTACTCGCTGCTCGGCACGATGCGCGAGGACATCACCACCGCGTCGCTCGGCACCTCCAAGGACGGCAAACCGGTCTATCTGAAGGACATCTGGCCGACCAACAAGGAGATCGCGGACCTGATCGGTTCCTCGATCAACCGTGAAGAGTTCATCAAGCGCTACAGCCAGATCAGCAAGGGCACCAAGGAGTGGCAGGCCCTGAAGGTCGCGACCGGTTCCGAGACCTACAAGTGGGATCCGACCTCGACCTACGTGCAGGACCCGCCGTACTTCCAGGACATTACGCCGGAGCCGAAGCCGAAGGGCGACATCGTGGGTGCCCGCGTCCTGGCGCTGCTGGGCGACAACATCACCACCGACCATATCTCCCCGGCCGGCTCGATCAAGGAAAGCTCGCCGGCTGGCGTCTACCTGAAAGAGCATCAGGTCTCGGCGAGGGACTTCAACTCCTACGGTTCGCGTCGCGGCAACGACCGCATCATGGTCCGTGGCACCTTCGCGAACATCCGCATCAAGAACGAGATGCTGCCGGGCACCGAAGGTGGCCTGTCCAAGCATTTCCCCGACGGGAAGGAAGGCTCGATCTACGATGTCGCGATGGAGTACAAGGCCGAGGGCGTGCCCCTGGTCGTGTTCGGCGGCAAGGAATACGGCATGGGTTCGTCGCGCGACTGGGCGGCGAAGGGCACCCTGCTGCTGGGTGTTCGCGCCGTGATCGCCGAGAGCTTCGAGCGCATCCATCGGTCCAACCTGGTCGGCATGGGCGTTCTGCCCCTGCTGTTCAAGGACGGCACGACGCGCAAGTCGCTGAACCTGAAGGGTGATGAAATCATCGACATCAAGGGGCTGGAGACCATCACCCCGCGGATGACGATCGACATGGAAATCACCCGCGCCGACGGCACCAAGGAAACGGTGCCGCTGCTCTGCCGCGTCGATACGCTGGACGAGGTCGAGTATTACCGGCATGGTGGTATCCTCCAGTATGTGCTGCGTGGGATGACCAAAGCTGCCTGAACGGTCTCTTCTTTCGTTTGATGAGTCTGGCGCCGGCCCGGGTTTTCCCGGGCCGGCGTTTTTTGCTGAGTCCGTCGTGCGGGCCGATCAGGTGCGCAAGATTTTCGACGGCCACGCTGTGCTGCGCGGCATCTCGCTGGACGTGGCGCGCGGCGAGCTGATTTCGATCATCGGGCCGTCGGGCTGCGGCAAGTCGACATTCCTGCGCTGCCTCAATTTTCTTGAAATTCCCGATTCCGGGACGGTGGATATCGCCGGCGTGACGATCACGCGTACCGGCGGACGCTGGACTCGTCAGGAGGAGGACGCCGCCCATCGCCTGCGCGCGCATGTCGGCATGGTGTTCCAGTCCTTCAACCTGTTTCCCCATCGCACCGTGCTGGACAATGTGATGCTGGCGCCCGTGCGCGTGAAGCGCATGCCGGCTGACGAAGCGCGGGCCGAGGCGCTGGCCCTGCTGGACAAGGTGGGCCTGTCCGCCATGGCCACGCGCTATCCCGACACGCTGTCGGGCGGTCAGCAGCAGCGCGCGGCCATTGCACGGGCGCTTGCGATGCGCCCCGACGTGATGCTGTATGACGAACCGACCTCCGCGCTCGACCCCGAACTGGCCGAAGAGGTGCTGTCGGTGATGCGCACCCTGGACAATGAGGGGATGACCCAGCTTGTGGTCACGCATGACATGCGCTTCGCCCGTGCGGCGTCTGACCGCGTGGTGTTCATGGATGGCGGCGAGATCGTCGAGGCCGACGACCCCGACCGGTTGTTCGTGGCGCCGGAAGACCCTCGCACAAGGCGGTTTCTGAGGTCCGTGCTGTGAAGCCCGGCCTGATGGCCCTGCTGCTGGCGTTGGTGATGTTTCTGCCCGTGGCCAGCCATGCCGCGCCCCTGCGCTGGGCGTCGGATGCCGAGGCCAATGTGCCGTTCGTGTTCCACGACCCGGCCGATCAGTCCCGCCTGACCGGCTATGAATACGAGATCGCGCAGGCGATCGCCCGCCGCCTCGGCCGGCAGACCCAGTTCGTCCAGAATGACTGGGACGGGCTGATTCCCGGCCTGCAGCGCGGGCTGTACGACATGGTGATCGACGGGATCGAGATCACCCCCGAACATGAACAGGGCGTGCTGTTCAGCCGGCCCTATTACATGACGACCGAGCGCATCACCGTGCGGCGCGACCAGCAGGGGCTGGACACGCTGGAGGCGTTGCACGGGCATGTCGTGGGTACGCTGAAGGACACCACGGCCGAGCGCATGTTGCAGGCCGATCCGTCGATCAGCATCCGCGCGTACGAGGAAGAGACCAACGCCTATACCGATCTGAAGAATGGGCGGCTGGATGCGGTGCTGCTGGATGGTACCATCGCGCTTTATTATGGGTCGCCGGACCCGGACCTGAAGCTGGTGGGCGCGCCGATCGGGCAGGTGGCGTATGGCGTCGCCTTCGCGCAGGGCAATAGCGTGCTGCGCGACCAGGTGAATGCCGCACTGGACGGCATGATGCGGGACGGCGAACTGCACCGCATTCTGGCGCGCTGGAAGTTATGGACGCCGGCGATGGCCGCCCTGACCGGCGATGCCTCGACGCCCGAGATCGCGCCTGATGCCTGGGACCATTACCGTGCCGCCACCGCGCCGACCACGGGCTGGCGGGCGCGGTTCGATCGCTATGTCAGCTTCCTGCCGCTGCTGCTGCATGGTGCGCTTCTGACCTTCGCGGTATCGGCCTGCGCCATGGTGCTGGCGGTAGGGCTGGGGCTGGCCCTGGCGCTGATGCGCCGGTATGGGCCGCGCTGGCTGGGTGCGTTGGCGACGCTCTATGTCGAGATCGTGCGCGGCACGCCGCTGCTGATCCAGATCCTGTTCATCTTCTACGCCCTGCCGGGCATCGGCCTGCGCCTGTCGCCGTTCGTGGCCGGCGTGCTGGCGCTGGGCATGAATTATGCCGCCTATGAGGCCGAGAATTACCGCGCCGGGCTGCAATCGGTGGCGCGTGGCCAGATCGAGGCCGCGATCGCGCTGAACATGACGCATTTCCAGGCGTTGCGCTTCGTCGTGGTGCCGCAGGCGGTGCGGATGGTCATTCCGGTGATGACCAACGATTTCATCTCGCTGCTCAAGGATTCGTCGCTGGTCAGCGTGATCACGCTGACCGAGCTCAGCCAGACCTATGTGCGGCTGTCTTCGACCTATTACGATTATTTCGGCACCGGCCTGCTGATCGGGGTGGCCTATCTGCTGCTGGGCCTGCCCTTCGTGCGGCTGGCCCGTCTGGCCGAGGCGCGGTTTCATACCGGGCGCCAGCGGCAGGGGCATATCTGAGGACCAGGGCTCCGCCCTGGTCCTGGCAGGGCCTGAGGCCCTGCGCCCCAATTATTTGATAATGAATGGGTTTCCAAAGGGCTTTGCCCTTTGGTGGGTCAAGGGTAAAGCCCTTGCCGGGAATATGGTTGATGCGTCTGGCACATGTCGGTGCTGTTTTATGTCACGTTGTGCATAAATGGTGGGAAGCCTAAAGAAAACCAGTCGAAGACAACCCGAACGTCATGTGGTCATGGATCTGCTATCCGCTCTGCACAGCTTTGTTCGCGTCGCTGCCACCGGGTCGTTTTCCGCGGTTTCGCGGGAAACCGGCGCCAGTCAGCCGACAATTTCCCGCCATATCGCGCTGCTGGAGGCGCATTATGGCGCCACCCTGTTCGCCCGGACGACGCGCAGCCTGATGATGACCGAGGATGGGCGCAGCCTGCTGCCCCATGCCTACGAGGTGCTGGAAATCCTGGAAACCGCCGAAACCGCGCTGGGCCGCCGCCGGGCGTCGGTGTCCGGTTTGGTGCGGCTGGGGATCACGACGGCTTTCGGCCTGTACATGACCGGCCGGCTGGGCGAATTGCTGGACAAGCATCCGGACCTGGCGGTGGAACTGATCATGCGCGACGGGTTCGGCGATCTGGTCGAGGAAGGGCTGGATCTGGCGGTGCGCGTGGGTGAGATCGCGGAAGGATCGCTGATTGCCCGCCGCCTGGGCACCGTCAAGCGGATCGCGGTCGCCAGCGGCGACTATCTGGCGCGGCGCGGCGCGCCCGCCCATCCGCGTGACCTGCTGAATCATCCCTGCATCGCCTATACCTATGGCGGCACGCGCCATGACTGGCATTTCGAAGGCAATGGCGAGGAAAGCGTGGTCGCCGCCAGCGGCCCCTTCCGCGCCAACAGCAGCGAGGCGGTGCTTCAGGCTACCCTTGCGGGGCTGGGGATCGGTTTGCTGCCGTCTTTCCAGGTGAGGGAAGATATCGCCGCCGGCCGGCTGATCCGCCTGTTCCCTGAATGGACGGTGCCGGAACTGCCGTTCTACGCCGTGCACACCGGGCCGCGCACGTTGCCGCTGCGGACGCGTACGGTGCTGGATTTCCTGATCGATATTTCGGATGTGCTGCGATAGCGGAAGGATCTTCTTTTTCTGAAGAAAAAGAAGCAAAAAGACTTTTGTTCGTTCAGGAGCCTTGTGCTTGCTCAAGCCAAGGCTCCTGAACAGATTACTCGCCCGGCAGGACCGAAGCCGGATCGCGGCTGGCGCGGACCAGCTCGGGGCTGCCGTTCGTCAGGTCGCCATGGAAGCCGCGCCGCAGCATGGTCGTCCAGCCGTCCATCCAGCCATTGGCGGCGTTGACGAAGCGCTCGGCGCCCGGGTTCTGCGGCAGGGCCTGTTTCAGCCACTGTTCCGGCGGGGCGGGCAGCGTCATGGTGCCCTTGCGGGCCGGGCTGAGCAGGATGGTCACATTCTCGATGTTCGCACCGCGATCGGCGGCAGCTTCGGCGTAGTTCCAGGTCGCGACCAGCATGACGTACGGGATCGGGAAGCCCAGCACGTGCAGGCGGTTGAACGCGGTCTGGATATCCACGCTGTCGCTCAGCGGCTGGCCCTCGATCTGGACATGGCTGGTGAACCAGCATTCCATCACTTTCGACGCGCTGGGGACGATCCTGGACAGGTAGTTCCGGTCGTCGTGGCAGCCATTGTTCATCGAATCGACGGTCGAGAGCGGCAGCGATTGCGTGCTGGCGCGCGCGATGATCACCCCGGTCACGACGCCGCCTTCGGCACGCACCAGCACGTTGCTGAGCAGTTCGCCGTGCGGGCCGCTCTGCGTCGTCAGCACCGGGTGCCAGGTGCCGGCGGGCAGGGGCAGGATGCGTCCGGCGAAGGGGATGGCGCCCGCCAGGTCCGAGGTGATGGGCGGGGCCGCCAGTTGCGGGCCGCCCGCCGTCTGCTGGCCATTGTCCGGCGTGCCGTCCACCGGTGGGGCGGGCGGTGCGGAGTCGGGCGGCGCGTCGGGGGAGGATGACGGTGCCGGCGGCGGCGTGGTGCGGCCCAGGGTGCGGTTGATCCGGTCGAACACCGGCCGCAGGGCCGGGACCGCACGCGTCAGGTACGCCGGCGGGTAGAGCAGCGTCAGCGCCGTGAAGAGGGGGATGCAATAGAGCATCGCGCGCCAGATCGGCGCGCGATGCCAGAGACGGGAAGCTGCGGACATTCAGGTCGCCGTACGGGAAAAGCGGGTCAGCGCAGGACGCGGGCCCGCTGGGCCTCGGTATCGTTGGCGATCTCGGCGCTCACGCCGTTCTCGCCGGAAATGACGCGCACCGTCTTCGCCCCCTGCTGGCGGGCGGAAATCAGCGAGTCGCTCATCATGTCTTCGATCGACCGTACCAGGTCGCGGGCGCTGGCGGCGGCGCCCATCTTGCTCTGGCGGCGCATGACCTCGAACAGCAGCGATGCGTCGATGCCGCCGGTCTCCACCTTCAGGCCGTAGCTTTCGATCATCGCCTCGATCTCCAGCGCCGCGACGCGGGCCACGTCCAGGCCGGTCAGGGCGCGGAAGACGAAGATGCGGTCCAGGCGGTTCAGCACCTCGGGCGCGAAGCCGGCCTGGCGCAGGGCCTCGACCGACTCGGCACGCATGCGGTCGGGGTCGTCGGCCAGGCGGTCGGCGATCTCGGACAGGGCATCGGTCGCGATGTTCGACGTCAGCACGAAGATGGCGCGGACGGTGGAGATCTGCTGGCCGGTGGAGGCCTCGGTGACGTGCCCGTCATTCCACGCGGTGAGGAATTTCTTGAAGACGTCGGGATGCGCCTTCTCGATTTCGTCGAGCAGGACGACGGCGTCGGGCTTTTCCTTCAGGCCGCCGGTCAGCTTGCCGAACGTGTCAGAGCCGACATAGCCCTTGGGCGAGCCGAAAAGCTGCGTCGCGGCATGCGGCGAGCTCATCTGCGTCATGTCGAAATGCAGCAGCGGGCGGTCGAGCTGCCGGGCCATCTGCTTGGCCAGGTAGGTCTTGCCGGTGCCCGGCGGGCCTGCCAGCAGGAAGATGCCGACCGGCTTGCCGCGCACCTGCAGCGCCATGCGGCGGCGGAGCTGGGCGGCGATGTCCTCGCAGACCTGGTCCTGCCCGATTACCCGCGCGCGCAGGCCGGCCGCCAGTTCCTCGGCATCGATCACCGTTTCTTTCTGGTCGCGCGCCAGCATTTCCTCCAGCGCGGTACGATTGGTCAGCCTGGCCAGTACATCCATCATCCACCCCCGTCGGCGCCGTAGCCCCTTGCGCGCCAGCCGTTCGGCGCGGGTTTCGAACATCAGTCCCGCCAGGGCCAGCAGGCTGCTCCCGCCCATCAGCACCGGAAAGGCCGGCGCACACCATTCCATGAAATGCGTCAGGCTGGCGAGTGAAAGATGCAGCGAGGCCGCGGCCTGCAGGCTGGCCAGGACCAGGAAAACGACCATCATGACCGGCATCAGCCGGTTGAGGGCGGGCAGGAGAGCCTTCATTGGACGATCACATCCATAACAAGCATCTGGTCCCGGTGAATGACCGGCAGCGGCGTCGGCCCCAGGACCGTGATGGCCCCCGGCGCCACGCCGGCCGGGCCAGGATCGGAAACCGGCGCGATATCGACCTCGCCGGATATGCGGATGGGCAGCAGCACGGTGCGTGGCTTGGGGGTCAGCGGCACGGTCTGGGTGATGCCGCCCGAACTGACGGTCACGATCCCGCCCGTGCCGGCCTCGTCATAGATCGGCATCTGGACCAGCCGGTATTCCCGCTTGCGGATGCCGGCCAGGATCCGGGCCTGCTGGTCGGGCGTCAGCCCCGATTGCTGCAGGGCGCGCGGCGCGTTATCGGGCGCGATCATGGCGAATTGCTGGGTGCTGGTCAGGGTGCCGGCCCCGGCGGCGGCACCATGGGCGGCATCGCTGACGATCGGGGCGGGCGCCGGGGCCGGGTGCTCGCTCTGGCTGGCCATGCGGGCGCTGAAACCGGCCACGACGATCATGCCCGCCGCCAGGCCGTACCATAGGGGCCGGCCTTTGCCGGGTCCGGCCTCGTCGGGCGCGGCGCGTGCTTCGGGATCGGGCGTCTGCCTCATGTCCGTATCATGCGTGCGCCCCATGCGGTTGGGCAAGCATGCAAACGAGGACGTGATTGTAATGTAATGTAGCCCCTGTGGTTCGCCCGGGTGCTGCCGGCGCATGCACCTTGCGGCGGCATGCGTTATCGCCTATATCAGCTGCATTCCTTCATCTTCCGCTTTTCTTGGGGGGTGGCCTTGCCGGCCGCCTTTTTTGTTTTGGACGCAGACTTACCCTACCTCACCGGCCTGGACGCCAAGGTGGCCGCCCTCGTGGCGCCCGTCCTGGCCGATATGGGATTCGAACTGGTCCGTGTGGCGATCCTGGGCCGGGAGAGCCCGACGGTGCAGATCATGGCCGACCGTGCCGATGGCAGCCTGATCGCGATCGAGGATTGCGAGCAGATCAGCCACGCGGTGGGCGCGGTGCTGGATATCGAGGACCCGCTGCCCGGTGCCTGGACGCTGGAAGTCTCGTCGGCCGGCATCGACCGTCCGCTGACGCGGGCGAAGGACTGGAACCGGTTCGCCGGGCATCTGGCGAAGGCCGAGGTGAATATCCCGATCGACGGCCGCAAGCGCTTTTCGGGCATCCTGCTGGGTGCCGCGGACGGGGTTGGGCGGCTGCGGCTGGAAGATGGAACCGAAGTGGCGCTGCCGCTGTCGGATATGCGTCGCGCGCGACTGGTTCTGACCGATGAGCTGATCGCGGCCAGCGCCCATATGATGGGGGTCTCCGACGGCGGAGACCCGGAAACCCCTGTCCCGCCCGGCGAGAAGCCGGCGCGGAAGACTCACTAAGACGTCCTGGAGGTTCTGATGGATACGTCCGTTTCCCGTCCCGAGCTGCTGCTGGTGGCGGATGCCGTCGCGCGCGAGAAGGCGATCGACCGGGAGGAAGTCCTGGAAGCGATGGAGCAGGCCATCCAGAAGGCCGGGCGTGCCAAATATGGGCATGAGAAGGATATTCGCGCGACCATCGACCGCAAGACCGGCGATGTCCGCCTGTCCCGCTGGACCGAGGCCGTCGAGGTCGTGGAGAATGAGGAAACGCAGATCCCGCTCCACATCGCCCGCAAGTTCAAGCCCGAGATCCATCTGGGCGAGCATCTGGTCGACCCGCTGCCGCCGATCGATTTCGGCCGTATCGCGGCGCAGACGGCCAAGCAGGTGATCGTGCAGCGCGTGCGCGAATATGAGCGCAAGCGCCAGTTCGAGGAATTCAAGGACCGCGTGGGCGAGATCGTGAACGGCACGGTCAAGCGCACGGAATACGGCAACCTGATGGTCGAGATCGGCAGTTCGGAGGCGCTGCTGCGCCGTGACGAGCTGATCCCGCGCGAGAGCTTCCGCAATTCCGACCGCGTGCGCGCCTATATCTATGACGTGCGCGACGAGCCGCGCGGGCCGCAGATCTTCCTGTCGCGCACCCATCCGGCCTTCCTGGCCAAGCTGTTCGCCCAGGAAGTGCCCGAGATCTATGATGGCATCATCGAGATCAAGGCCGTGGCCCGCGATCCGGGGTCGCGCGCCAAGATGGCGGTGATTTCGCGCGATGCCTCGATCGATCCGGTCGGCGCCTGCGTGGGTATGCGCGGATCGCGCGTCCAGGCCGTGGTGCAGGAACTGCAGGGCGAGAAGATCGATATCATTCCCTGGAGCCCCCAGGCGGCGACCTTCGTGGTCAACGCCCTGGCGCCGGCGGAAGTCACCAAGGTGGTGATGGACGAGGAAGCCGGGCGCGTCGAAGTCGTGGTGCCGGACGAACAGCTCAGCCTGGCGATCGGCCGGCGCGGACAGAATGTCCGCCTGGCCAGCCAGCTGACGCGCTGGGATATCGACATCCTGACCGAGGCCGAGGAATCGGAGCGTCGTCAGGAGGAATTCCGCCGTCGCAGCAGCCTGTTCGTCGAGGCGCTGGACGTGGACGACGTCATCGCCGGCCTTCTGGTGACGGAAGGCTTCCATTCGATCGAGGAACTGGCCTATGCCGATCCCGACGAACTGGCCGGGATCGAGGGTTTCGACGAGGATGTGGCCAGCGAGCTGGTCCGCCGCGCCGAAGGCTTCCTGGCCCGCCGCGAGGACGAGCTGGACGAGAAGCGCCGTGGGCTTGGCGTGTCGGACGAGATCGCGGTCCTGGGCGTGTTTTCCAACCAGATGCTGGTGACGCTGGGTGAAAAGGGTGTGAAGACCCTGGACGACCTGGCCGACCTGGCCGGCGACGAACTGGTCGAGTTTCTGGGTGGCGACGTCATCGACGAGGAAGCGGCGAACGAGATCATCATGGCGGCGCGCGCCCACTGGTTCGAGGGCGAGCAGCCGGCCGACGCGCCGGAGGCACCGGAGGCCTGAGCCACGGCGTGTCGGAGCAGGCGGGGCAGGATATGATGGCGGACGCCGAACACGAGCCGGACGACGACGAGCGGGGGCCACTCCGCCGCTGCATCGTCACGCGGGAGCGTGCGGCGCCCGAGACGATGCTGCGTTTCGTGGTCTCGCCCGACCGGATTGTGACACCCGATCTTTCCGCGCGTCTGCCCGGACGGGGAATCTGGTTGAGCGCACGGCGGGATGTGCTAGAAACGGCCCGGACACGGGGGGCGTTCTCACGCGCCGCCCGCGGTCAGGTCGTTGTTCCGCCCGACCTCGATGCAATCCTGGAAGCTGGCCTTGTGCGCCGGATCCTGGAGACGGTGGGACTCGCACGACGGGCCGGTCAGGTGACATACGGTTTCGTCAAGGTGCGGGAATGGATTGAGGGCGGTCGCGCCGGTCTGGTGATACAGGCCGAGGATGGCAGCCCTGACGAGAGGACGAGGTTATTGTCCGGCGCACGGGATCTGCCGATAGCGGTTGTTCCTACGGCGGCGGGTCTGGGGGCGGCATTCGGCCGTGACCATGTCGTGCATGCGGCGATGTCGCATGGCGAACTGGCGCGGCGCGTCCGCATTGATAGTGAACGTTTTGCGGGGCTGTCCGGCAGGGCGGTTCCGGGTTCGTCGGACCAATCCGGCGAACTTGGGTGAACAGGCGGGTACATGAGCGAAGGCAACGATCAGGATCAGGGTAAGGGACGCTTGTCCTTGCGGCCGGCGGGCCGGAAGGAGGTCGGACGGACGGTTGACGCCGGTTCCGTGCGACAGAGTTTCAGCCATGGTCGTTCGAAGGTGGTGCAGGTCGAGGTGCGCAAGAAGCGCGGCCCCGGTCCCGCCCCCGCAGGCAGCGGCTCCGGTTCGCCCGGTGGTAGCCGGGCAGGCGGTGGGCGCGGTGGGAGCGGCGGTCGCGCGCTGACCGCCGCCGAACTGGCCACCCGCCAGCGCGTACTCGAGGAGCAGCGGGCCGAGGGTGTCCGCCGCGAACAGGAGCGGCGCGAGCAGGAAAAGATCATGATCCTGTCCGCTGCCGAGGAAGCGCGGCGGCGTGAGGAAGATGCCCGGCGCGCAGCCGAGGAAGAAGCCCGCGAACAGGAAGAAGCGTCCCGTGCCCGCGCCGAACAGGCCGAGCAGCCGGTTCAGGACCAGTCCGACGCTTCGGCGCCAGGGCCCGTGGTCTCGGCGGTGCCGATCCCCGGTGCGGTCACGCTGGCCCCGCCGATGGAGCGCCTGCGCCCGCTGGCCGAGCGCGCCATCATGCCGGCCCGTCCGGTCACGCCCACCCGTCCGGCCCCGCAGGCCGCGACGCCGGCCCAGCCGCCGGGCGAGACCCTGCGCCTGCGTACCGGGCGTGGTCCCGACACGGAAGAAGAACGCCGTGCCCCGCGTCGCCCCGGCGTCGTGCCCAGCCGCAAGCCGAGCGGCGCGCCGGCGAAGAAGGGGGGCGACAATCGCCGTTCCGGCCGCATCGACGTTCAGGCGGCGATCGAGGGTGACGACGACAAGACGCGTTCGCTGGCCTCGGTCCGGCGCCAGCGTGAGCGTGAGCGCCGGCAGGCGGAGCTGGAGCGCCTGCGCTCCGACCAGGTTCGTGTGGTGCGCGACGTGGTGCTGCCCGAGACGATCACGGTTCAGGAGCTGGCGAACCGCATGGCGGCCCGCCAGGGCGAAGTCATCAAGGCCCTGATGAAGATGGGCGTGATGGCGACCGTGACCCAGTCGCTCGATGCCGATACGGCCGAGCTGGTCATTCAGGAATTCGGCCATCGCGTCCGTCGCGTGGCCGACAGCGACGTCGAAATCGGCATCGAAGGCATCGAGGATACGCCGGAAGACCTGCTGCCGCGTCCGCCCGTCGTGACGGTTATGGGGCATGTCGACCACGGCAAGACCTCGCTGCTGGATGCGCTGCGCACCACCGACGTGGCCGCGGCCGAAGCCGGTGGCATCACCCAGCATATCGGTGCCTATCAGGTGACGCTGCCTTCGGGCGCCAAGATCACCTTCATCGACACGCCGGGCCATGAGGCGTTCACCGCCATGCGTGCCCGTGGCGCGTCGGTGACCGACGTGGTGGTGCTGGTCGTGGCGGCGGATGACGGGGTCATGCCGCAGACGATCGAGGCGATCCGCCATGCCAAGGCGGCGAATGCGCCGATCGTGGTTGCGATCAACAAGTGCGACAAGCCGGGCGCCAACCCCGAGCGCGTGCGTCAGGAACTGCTGTCGCACGAGATCGTGGTCGAATCGATGGGCGGCGACACCCAGGATGTCGAGGTCTCGGCGCTGAAGCGCACCGGGCTGGACAAGCTGGAAGAAGCCATCCTGCTGCAGGCGGAAATCCTGGACCTGCGCGCCAACCCGGACCGGGTGGCCGAAGGCTCGGTGATCGAAAGCCGGCTGGATCGCGGTCGTGGCCCGGTGGCGACGATCCTGGTGCAGAAGGGCACGCTGCGGCGTGGCGACATCGTGGTGGCCGGTGCCGAATGGGGCCGTGTCCGTGCGATGCTGGACGACCGCAACCGCCCGATCCAGGAGGCGCTGCCTTCGACCCCGGTCGAGATCCTGGGCATTGCCGGCGTGCCGGGTGCCGGCGAGCCGTTCGTGGTGGTGGAGAACGAGAACCGCGCCCGCGAGATCTCGGAATTCCGCCAGCGCGTGATCAAGGACCGCATGGCCGCGGGCCAGACGGCCGCGCGCGGCACGCTGGACCAGATGCTGGCGCGTATCCAGGCCGGCGCCCAGAAGGAAGTCGCCGTACTGATCAAGGCCGACGTCCAGGGTTCGGCCGAGGCGCTGCAGACCACGGTGCTCAAGCTGGAGCATGAAGAGGTCAAGGTGCGGGTGCTGACGGCCGGTGTCGGCCAGATCACCGAAAGCGACGTGCAGCTGGCCAAGGCGTCGGACGCGGTGATCATCGCGTTCAACGTCCGCGCCACGACGCAGGCGCGGGAGCTGGCGCAGCGCGAAGGGGTCGATATCCGCTACTACTCGATCATCTATCAGGTCGCGGACGACGTCGAGCAGCTGGTCAAGGGCAAGGTCGCGCCCAAGCACCGCGAGAAGTTCCTGGGTTATGCCGAGATCCGCAAGGTGTTCGACATCACCAAGGTGGGTAAGGTTGCCGGTTGCTACGTCACCGAGGGCGTGGTCAAGCGTGGGTGCGGTGTGCGCCTGCTGCGCGACAACGTTGTCATCCACGAGGGCGATCTCAGCCAGCTCAAGCGCTTCAAGGACGATGTCAAGGAAGTGGCGCGCGGTTATGAGTGCGGCCTGTCCTTCGCCGGCTACAACGACCTGCGTGAAGGCGACATGGTCGAGTGCTACGAAATGGAACTGGTCCCTGCATGAGCCGCAACCCATCACGTGGGAAGGTGAATACGGCTGGGCCGGCGGGGAAACTCGCCGGTCTTGCCGCTTCCGGCCCCAGCCAGCGCCAGTTGCGCGTGGGCGAGGAAGTGCGCCGCGTGCTGGCCGACCTGTTCGCCCGCACCGAATTCCGCGACCCGGAACTGGTCGATGCCCGCATCACCGTGACCGAAGTGCGGCTGTCGCCTGATCTGAAGCACGCCACGGCCTTCGTTGCGCGGCTGGGGCGGAGCGATGTCGACGCGCTGATGCCGGCATTGCGGCGGGTGGCGCCGTTCCTGCGGTCGCGCATGTCGGGCAATCTGCGGCTGCGGGTGGTGCCGGAAATCCATTTCCAGCCCGATACGGCGCTGGATTATGCGATGGAAGTCAGTGCGCTGCTGAGCCAGCCCGAGGTGGCGCGGGATCTGGACTGAGAGAAGGTCTCTTCTTTTTCTGAAGAAAAAGAAGCAGAAAGACTTTTGATCTGTTCAGGGGCACTGTGTGCCCCGGCAAAAAACTCCTGAACGAATAAAAGTTTTTTGGTTCTTTTTTTCAAAAAAGAACGAAGACTATTTCGTCCCCATCAGCAGCACGCCCGGTGCCTGTCGGATCTCATGCACCGCGTCGTGCAGCGCGGCGCCGCCGGCCGCGATATCGCGCCGCGTGGCTTCCAGATCGGTCTTCAGCGCATCGTCGGGCGTGTGCAGGTCGGAGCGGACCTGCCGGGCGGCTGCCATGCCTGCCTTGCTGTCGCGGGTGAGGGCCCGGATGTCCGCGCCGCGATCATGAATCTGCTGGTGGGCTGTGGCTCGGGCCCGCGCGATTGTGGTGCGGGTGGCGTGCCAGTCGTTTTCAGTCTTTTGCCGGGCAGTCTTCGCCGTGGCCGAGGCCGTTCGGAGGGCTGATGCGGTGGCCGTCAGGCTGGCGCGGACGGGCGGCAGGCTGGCATCCAGATTCTGCGCTATTTTTTGGCTTTCCTGCACGGCCTGTCGCCATTCCGCCGCCATTTTGTGGATCGGCAGGGTGGTCAGGGTCCGGCGCAGGATCGCCAGCCGGGATTCGTGGGCCGGGATTTCCACCAGGTCCGACAGGCCGGGATGCGGCGGCGGGACGGGGCCGGGGACGATATCCAGATCGATACCGATGCGCCCGGTGACCAGGCTGGCGGTATGGAGTTCGGCCTGCAATCCGTCGCGCACCAGCCGGGCCAGGATCCGGCGGGGCGACGAGGCGTCCGCGCCGGCCGTCATATGAATCCGTTTGGGCTGGATGCGGATGATGACGGGGATCAGCGCGCGGCCCTGCTGTGGCTCGGCGTCGAGGGCGACCTGCTCGACCCGGCCCAGCATCACGCCGCGAAATGTGACGACCGCGCCGGCGCGCAGGCCGCCGACCGGATGGTCGAACACGATCATGGCCCGTTCGGTGCGTGCCAGCAGGCCGAACTGGCCGAACGAGCCCAGGAAGGCGCAGCCCAGCGCGATCCCGCCAGCGACGAAGAGCAGGATGGCCGCCCATCGGGCTGCCTGACCCGGATGCATGCTCATCGGCCGCGGGGACGAAGAAGAGTGATCATCGGCTTTTATTCGGGCCTCCCCCGCCTCATGAGAAAGCAGGCATCGCACAATCCGGCATTGCTCCTCATTCAGGGCTCGTCTACACGCACGCCTCTTCCAGGATTCTGATCAAGAAGGTTTTGCCCCATGCGACGCAAGCGCGGACGTCCGATCGATGGCTGGCTGGTCATCGACAAGCCGACGGGGATGACATCGACCGATGTCGTCAACCGGGTGAAGCGTCTGTTCGACGCCGCCAAGGCGGGGCATGGCGGCACGCTGGACCCGCTGGCGACCGGGCTGCTGCCCATCGCCTTCGGCGCGGCCACCAAGACGGTGCCCTACATCATGGACGGGACCAAGCGCTACCAGTTCACCCTGCGCCTGGGCGAGGCAAGGGACACGGACGATGCCGACGGCGCGGTGACCGAGACCTCGCCGGTTCGTCCCTCGGACGATGATTTCCGCCGCGCGTTGCCAGCCTTTCGGGGCGATATCATGCAGGTGCCGCCCGTCTATTCCGCGATCAAGGTGGCGGGCGAACGGGCCTATGACATGGCGCGCGACGGTCGGCCGCCCGAGCTGCCGCCCCGGCCGGCGCGGATCGACCGGTTCGAACTGGTGGCGCGGCCTGATGAGGACACCGCGATTTTCGAGGTGGAATCCGGCAAGGGCGTCTATATGCGCTCGCTCGCGCGCGACATTGCCAGGGCCTGCGGCACGGTCGGCCATGTGGCCGCCCTGCGCCGCCTGCGGGTCGGCCCTTTTGCCGAGGAAGACGCGATTCCACTGGACAAACTGGCGCCAAACGACGACAACGCGCCTGCCTCACCGGATCTTCTTCTTCCGGTCGCGACCGCGCTGGCCGACATCCCGGCGCTGGCCTTGACCCACGAGGAAGCAGAGTCCCTTTCGCACGGGCAGGCGATCAGCCTGCTGGGCCTGATGGGACGCATTCCGGACGCCGCCGATCCCGAGCAGGGGATCGTCCGGGGGATGGACGGGGGGCGCGTGATCGGGCTTTGCCGGCTGGAAGATGGCTGGCTGCGCCCGGACCGCATGCTTTAACCGAATCTGAATGTGGAGAACCCGATGTCGATTACTGCTGAACGCCGCACGGCGCTGATTGGCGAATACCAGACCGCCGCCCAGGATACCGGCTCGCCGGAAGTCCAGGTCGCCCTGCTGACCGAGCGGATCACGAACCTGACCGAGCACCTGAAGACCCACGCGAAGGATTTCCATTCGCGTCGCGGCCTGCTGGTGATGGTCGGCAAGCGCCGCGGCCT
Source organism: Gluconacetobacter tumulicola (assembly GCF_014174215.1). Lineage (GTDB taxonomy): Bacteria > Pseudomonadota > Alphaproteobacteria > Acetobacterales > Acetobacteraceae > Gluconacetobacter > Gluconacetobacter tumulicola. Next base: position 117,451 of record NZ_JABEQL010000004.1, read on the forward strand.
GCTGGACTATCTGAAACGCAAGGACGAGGCCCGCTACCAGACCGTGATCGGCCGCCTGGGCCTGCGCCGCTGAGATGATTCGCGATCCGGTCCGCTGCCGCGCAGTGCGTGGCAACGGACCGGATCGCGTTGGTGCGTTCCGCCGACGGGATGGCGTGGCCACCCCGTTGTCGCGGGGCCGCCATGCCCGATGCCCAATCGTGGGCCGGGTTACACGCTGCCGCCATGTCGGTGGAGACATCCGGACCGGGTCGCAGCGTTTCAGGCCACATGGTGTTCTGGCGGGCCACCGTCATCGCTCCATGCCGTCCGAGACGCTGTCCTTCATCCCCTTGTCCGGACCCCTCCCATCCGTCCGGGGCGGCTTTCGGACAGGGAGTGTCTGAATGTTCAATTACTACCGCAAAGAGATCGAGTGGGGCGGCCGCACGCTGGTGCTGGAGACGGGCAAGATCGCCCGCCAGGCCGATGGCGCCGTGGTCGTGACCTATGGCGACACGGTCGTGCTCTGCACCGCCGTTGGCGCCCGCAGCGTCAAGCCGGGCCAGGATTTCTTCCCGCTGACGGTCAACTACCAGGAAAAGGCCTATGCGGCCGGCAAGATCCCAGGCGGCTTCTTCAAGCGTGAAGGGCGCCCGTCGGAGATCGAGGTCCTGAATTCGCGCCTGATCGACCGCCCGATCCGTCCGCTGTTCCCGGAATCCTTCCGCAACGAGGTTCAGGTCGTCGCGACCGTGCTGAGCCACGATCTGGAGAACGACCCGTCGATCGTGGCCCTGATCGGCTGCTCGGCGGCGCTGACGCTGTCGGGCATTCCGTTCTTCGGCCCGGTCGCGGCCTGCCGCGTCGGCTACGAGAACGGCGCCTATGTGCTGAACCCGACCCTGGCGGAGCTGAAGACCAGCGCGCTGGACCTGGTGGTCGCCGGCACGTCGGAAGGCGTGCTGATGGTCGAGTCCGAGGCGGGCGAGCTGAGCGAAGAGGTGATGCTGGGCGCCGTGACCTTCGGTCATGAATCGTTCCAGCCGGTCATCGACTCCATCATTGCGCTGGCCGAGCATGCCGCGAAGGCGCCGTGGGACCTGGCCGAGCCGTCGGCCGAGGAACTGGCGCTGCGCAAGCGGGTCGACGAGCTGGGCCGCGCGTCCATCGCCGAGGCCTATCAGGAGCGCGTGAAGCAGGCGCGTTACAAGAAGGTCGGCGCGGCGAAGGATGCCGTGCTGGCGGCGCTGACGGAAGAAGGCCTGGACGCGAATGCGGCCAAGCCGGTCCTGAAGGACCTGGAAGCCGACGTGGTGCGCAGCGCGGTGCTCGATACCGGCCTGCGCATCGATGGCCGCGACCTGAAGACGGTCCGCCCGATCGTGTCGGAAGTCGGCATCCTGCCGCGTGCCCATGGCTCGGCCCTGTTCACCCGTGGCGAGACCCAGGCCCTGGTGGTCGCCACCCTGGGCACCGCCCAGGACGAGCAGGTGATCGACGCGCTGGAAGGCGAATACCGCACCAACTTCATGCTGCACTACAACTTCCCCCCCTACTCGGTGGGTGAATGCGGCCGCATGGGGTCGCCCGGCCGCCGCGAGATCGGGCATGGCAAGCTGGCCTGGCGCGCGGTCCATCCGCTGCTGCCCGGCAAGGACACCTTCCCGTACACCATGCGCGTGGTGTCCGAGATCACCGAGAGCAACGGTTCGTCCTCGATGGCGACCGTGTGCGGCACCTCGCTGGCGCTGATGGATGCCGGCGTGCCGCTGAAGCGGCCGGTGGCGGGCATCGCCATGGGCCTGATCAAGGAAGATCGCGGCTTCGCCGTGCTGTCCGACATCCTGGGTGACGAAGATCACCTCGGCGACATGGACTTCAAGGTGGCGGGCACCGAGCAGGGCGTCACCGCGCTGCAGATGGACATCAAGATCACGTCCATCACGCCCGAGATCATGAAGATCGCCCTGGGCCAGGCGCGCGACGGCCGCCTGCACATCCTGGGCGAGATGTCCAAGGCCCTGACCGAGGGGCGCAGCGACGTGTCCTCGACGGCGCCGAAGATCACCACCATCACCGTGCCCAAGGAAAAGATCCGCGATGTGATCGGTCAGGGCGGTAAAGTGATCCGTGAGATCGTTGAATATTCGGGTGCCAAGATCGACATCAACGATGACGGCACGATCATGATCGCGGCGTCGGCCGAAGAGCAGGCCACCAAGGCCATCGAGCGCATCCGCGGCATCGTGGCCGAGCCCGAGATCGGCGCGATCTATACCGGCAAGGTGGTCAAGACCGCCGATTTCGGTGCGTTCGTGAACTTTCTGGGCGCGCGCGACGGTCTGGTCCATATTTCGGAACTGTCGCAGGGCCGGGTTGCCAAGACCACCGACGTCGTCAACCAGGGCGACGTGGTCAAGGTGAAGGTCCTGGGCTTCGACGATCGCGGCAAGGTCAAGCTGTCGATGCGCGTCGTCGATCAGGAGACCGGCGCCGACATCACTGAGAATGTCGGAGCCAAGCCCGCTCGGCCGCCGGCGCGCTGAAGCCGGTCGGCGGTGGGGCAGCCTGCCTCCACCGCCGCGGCCCCGCGGGGTGCGGGGCACGTATGGACGAGACGCCGGTCCGTCGGGACCGCGCGAGGACGATAGGGTAGTGATGAAGGCGATCAATGCGATCCGCATGGGCGGGGTGGATGTCCTGCCGCTGATCGAAGGTGGAAAGGGCGTGTCGGTTTCGACCGGCATATCGTCCGGACATTGGGCGGCGGCGGGTGGCGCCGGCACGGTGTCGATCGTCAATGCCGATTCCTATGACGCCGAGGGACGACGCGTCCCGCAGGTCTATCATGGCCGCAACCGGCGCGAACGGCAGCAGGAACTGATTGCCTATGCCATCAATGGCGGCATCGCGCAGGCGAAGATCGCGCATGATCTGGCCGGTGGGCGCGGACGTATCCACGCCAATATCCTGTGGGAGATGGGCGGCGCCGAGGAAGTCATTACCGGGGTGCTGGAAGGCGCGCCGGGGCTGATCCATGGCCTGACCTGCGGCGCGGGCATGCCCTATCGCCTGTCGGAGATCGCGGCGCGGTTCGGCATCCATTATTATCCCATCGTCTCGTCCGCCCGGGCGTTCAGCGCCCTGTGGAAGCGGTCGTTCCACAAGAACCCCGACGGGCTGGGCGGGGTGGTGTACGAAGACCCCTGGCGGGCCGGCGGGCATAATGGCCTGTCGAATACCGAGAATCCGCTCAACCCCGAGGACCCGTTCCCCCGCGTGCTGGCGCTGCGCCAGGCGATGCGCGGTTTCGGCCTGCACGAGACGCCGATCATCATGGCCGGCGGCGTGTGGTGCCTGGAGGAATGGGAAGACTGGATCGACAATCCCGAACTCGGGCCGATCGCCTTCCAGTTCGGCACCCGGCCGCTGCTGACGCAGGAAAGCCCGATCCCCGACGCGTGGAAGCGCAGGCTGCTGACCCTGAAGAAGGGCGATGTCTTCCTGAACCGCTTCTCGCCGACCGGATTCTATTCCTCGGCGGTGAACAATCCGTTCCTGCTGGAACTCCAGGCGCGGTCCGAGCGCCAAGTTGCTTATTCCACCGAACCGGTGGGCGAGCATACGGCGTCCTATGGCGTGGGTGCGCGTGGCCGGCTGGTCTTCATGACCGAAGCCGACCGCGCGCATGTCCTTCTGTGGGAGCGCGAGGGCTATACCGAGGCCATGCGCACCCCGGATTCCACCCTGATCTTCGTCGCGCCCGAGAAGGCGCGGGAGATCCTGGCCGACCAGGTGGCGTGCATGGGCTGCCTGTCGGAATGCCGCTTCTCGAACTGGAGCCAGCGGGGGCCGGACTATTCCAATGGTCACAAGGCCGATCCGCGCTCGTTCTGCATCCAGAAGACGCTTCAGTCCATCGCCCATGCCGGCTCCGAGGGCGCCGACGAAGTGATGGACAATAACCTGATGTTCGGCGGCACGAATGCGTGGCGCTTCGGCACCGACCCGTTCTACGCCAACGGGTTCGTGCCGACGGTCGGCCAACTGGTCGATCGCATCCTGACCGGACGCTGACACGGCGCATTGCTGGAATGGTTGGAACGGGCCCCGATGGGGCTCGTTCGCGTTTACGGGCGGAAAAAGGCGATATCGTACGACCGCGGACCCTGCGTGCGCCGTCTTCAGCCTGCTGAGGGCGCTTTCCTTTCATCGTCGCCGGCTTTCCGCGGTGCCAGGAAGACCGTTCGGTCGGCGCCGTCCAGAACCGGGATATAGCCGGCCGCGTCCAGCGCCTCGGTGATCGGGTCGTGGCCGCCATGGGCGATCGCTTCGGCCTGGCGATGAGTGGCGGGATCGATTTCCACCCTCGCGAAACCATGCCCACGGACGATGTCCATAAAGGGGTAGAGCGTGTGTGTGGTCAGCAGGGCCTGGGTCAGATTGAAGAAATCGACCGTCTCCTCCTTGCCTGCCCAGTAGCAGAGGGCCAGCGTCTCGCATGCCGCTGAGCCGGGTGTGGCATGCAGATCGTCGATCGCCATCTGCCAATGTGCTGACCTGACGGGCAAGGCGCGCAGGTCGCGGAATTCATGTGTCACCTGGATCGGAGCCAGGGCCAGCAGCGGCAGGATGGACAGGCATGTCGGCAGGACCGCACCGTATGGCCGACCACCCAGCGCGCTTGTCGCGCGCGACACGGCCAGCCCCGCCGCGAGGCAGGCCGCGATCAGGGTTTCAAAATGGGCATTGGAATTTACGCCGTCGCCCATGCGCTGCAACAGGCCCGTGGCCAGCGCCAGGGCCAGGAACAGAGTGACGAAGGCCCGCATGCGCCGGGTCGCAGCATCGGGTGGCGGTCCGGCCCAGAGCAGGCCGGCCGCCAGCAGAAGGCCCAGCAATTCGATCAGTTTGCGGAGGCCGTCGGTTACTCCGGCCGCTGCCATCGTGCGGGCGTGATGCAGCAGGTCGGTCAGGAAAGACGGGCCGTACAGCAGCGTTGTCAGGCCGAAACCCGCCAGCAGGCCCAGTGCCCCGACCCCGCACCAGATGGCCAGCGCGCGCCGGTCGTACCACGCCAGCCAGACTGTCACGGCCAGTGGCAGCGCGACCAGATTGTGTTTGACGAAACCTCCGGCGACGACCAGCAGGGCCGCCGCCGCGACCCGGCCGGGGCGGAATCTGTCCGCTCCCGCCGGGAGCAGGGTGGCCAGACCGGCCAGCATGACGGCGTGCGCCAGCCATTGCGGATCGTCCATTGCGACGTAGCCATGGAAGGATGTGGCGGCATAAAGGGCCATCAGCAGACCGGCCAGCATCGCGGCCGCAGGCGTGCCGCCCATGCGCCGTACGCAGCCTGTCACCAGCCCCGCGCTGGCCAGCAGGGCGAGCAGCGCGACCAGCCGTCCGGCCACGATCACGTCGCCTTCCAGCCGGCCCGCCAGCCCCAGCAGCGGAAAGGACAAGGGTGGATAATTGTTGAAGAGCATCGCGCCCGGCGGCGGGTAGAGCGGCCGGGTTGGATCGCCCGCCACGGCGCGGGCTGCCAGATAGGCGTTCCAGCCTTCGTTGGGGTTCAGCGGGATGTGGTGGGGCAGTGTCATGATCGGGCCGGCCAGCAGCACGGCCAGCAGCGCCAGCAGACTGGGGTTTGGGTTCCGTGAGAAAAAGAGCCAAAACCCCTTCATTCGTTCAGGGATATTTTTCATGCCGTAAGAAACACTGACGAACGAACGTCTTTGGCTTTTATTCCTTCGGAAAAAGAAGCCCTCGCGGATACGCGCGGATCAGGGCGTTTCCTGGCCATGGTCTTTAGCCGGGATCGGGCAGACAAGCCGCCTGGAAGGCGGCGAAGGCACGGGCACGATGGCTGATGGCGTTTTTCTCGACCTCCGGCATCTCGGCGAAGGTTCGGGTTTCGCCTTCCGGCGTGAAGATCGGGTCGTAGCCATGGCCGTGGGCGCCACGGGGCGGCCAGGCGATCTGCCCGTCGATCCGGCCTTCGAACATGCGGATGGTGCCGTCGGGCCAGGCCAGGCACAGGACGGAGATGAACCAGGCCGATCGGTCCTCGTCCGTGCCGATGCCTTCATGGATGCGGGCCATGGCGCCGGGGAAATCCTTGTCGGGGCCGGCCCAGCGGGCGGAATAGATCCCCGGCGCGCCACCCAGGGCGGCAACGCACAGGCCGGAATCGTCGGCCAGTGCCGGCAGGCCGCTGGCCTGCGCCGCCGCCACGGCCTTCAGCGCCGCGTTGCCGGTAAAGCTGTCGGCGGTTTCCTCGGGCTCGGGCAGGCCAAGCTGGCCGGCCGAGACGATGGTGATGCCATACCCGTTCAGCAGGGCGTCGAATTCGGCCAGCTTTCCCTTGTTGTGGCTGGCCAGGACCAGCCGTTCGCCACCGGTCAGGCGGCGTGCCTCCGCCCCGCTCACGACGCGTCGCTCCGCGCGCCCAGTGCAGCGTCCACCGCCGCGCGCTGGGCGGCGAACAGATGCTGCGTGCCGTCCTGCGCCAGACGCAGCAGGGCCTCGAACTGCGCCTGCGAGAAGGGGGCCTGCTCGGCCGTGCCCTGGATCTCGACGATGCCGCCGGCCTCGGTCAGGACGAAATTGGCGTCGGCGGCGGCCGCGCTGTCCTCGTCGTAATCAAGGTCCAGCACTGCCCCGGCCCCGGTCAGGCCGCAGGAGATCGCGGCGACCTGCGCCGTCAGCGGCACGCGGGCCAGGACGCGGTTGCGCACCAGCTTTTCCAGCGCCAGCCGCAGGGCGACCCAGGCGCCGGTGATCGAGGCGCAGCGGGTGCCGCCATCGGCATTCAGCACGTCGCAATCGACGGTGATCGAGATTTCGCCCAGCGCGCTGAGGTCGGTCACGGCGCGCAGCGAGCGGCCGATCAGGCGCTGGATTTCCTGCGTGCGGCCCGACTGCTTGCCCTTTGCGGCCTCGCGCGCGCCGCGCGTGTGGGTGGCGCGGGGCAGCATGCCGTATTCCGCCGTCACCCAGCCCTTGCCCTGGCCGCGCAGGAAGGGCGGCACGCGCGGTTCGACACTGGCGGCGCACAGCACCTCGGTCCCGCCCATGCGGATCAGGGCCGATCCCTCGGCGTGGCGGGCAAAGCCCGTTTCGATGGAGACGGGGCGCAGCGCGTCGGGGGCGCGGCCCGAGGGGCGGGTGGTCATGGGCAAATGATACTCCGCATCGACAGGCAGGGTATTCCGGGGCGGGCCGCCGAAAAGGCGGGCATAGCCCGAGCCGGGGGATAAAGGCCAGCCCGACGCTTGTCATCGCCTGCCGGCGCCTCCAGATTCCGTTGCAGCGGTTGCCCGCGCGCCACCTGTTCAGGGGGCATCGAAACTTTGGCGGCGACCTCGTATAATGCTCAATACGGCCGGTATTTCCGGCTGCGAACGTGGAGGCTTCAAGCAGGATGAATCCCGGCACGCTGTCTTCCCGTCCGGCCCTGCCGCCGGGGCTGGATGCCCGTTCGGCGGCGATCCTGCGCGAGATCGTCGAACAATATGTCGAAACCGGCGAGCCGGTCGGCTCGCGCACCCTGTCGCGGCGCCTGCCGCTGCCGCTCTCGCCCGCCACCATCCGCAATGTGATGGCGGACCTGACCGAGGCCGGTCTGCTGTTCTCGCCCCACGCGTCGGCGGGCCGGCTGCCGACGGAAAAGGGGGTGCGGCTGTTCGTCGATGGCCTGCTGCAATTCGGCAGCCTGAGCGAGGATGAGCGCGAGACCATCACCAACTCGCTGGAGATGCGCGGGCGCTCGTTGCAGGACACGCTGGCCGAGGCGTCGTCGATGCTGTCGGGCCTGTCCTCGGCCGCCGGGCTGGTGCTGGCGCCCAAGGGCGACGGGGCGGTGAAGCATATCGAATTCGTGGCCCTGGGCCCCCGGCGCGCCCTGGTGATCCTGGTGGGCGCGGACGGGCAGGTGGAAAACCGGGTGATCGAGATCCCGATCGGCCTGCCGCCCTCGGCGCTGGTCGAGGCGGGGAACTACCTCAACGCCCAGCTGGCGGGCCGTTCGCTGGAGGATCTGCGCGCGCATGTCAGCGCGGATATGAGTGCCAATCGCAGCGAGCTGCACCATCTGACGGCCGAGATCGTGGCCAGCGGGCTGGCGACGTGGAGCGATGTGGACCGTGGCGGCACGCTGTTCGTGCGCGGCCAGGCGCGCCTGCTGGCCGACGTGACGGAGATCGAGCGCCTGTCCACCATTCAGATGCTGTTCGAGCGGCTGGAAACGCAGGAGACGATGCTGCGCCTGCTGGAACTGGCCCAGGAATCGGACGGCGTACGGATCTTCATCGGGGCCGAAAGTGGCCTGTTCGGCCTGTCCGGCACCTCGGTGGTGGTGGCGCCGGCGCGGACCGAGAGCAATCGCATCGTAGGCGCGATCGGCGTGATCGGCCCCACGCGGCTCAATTACGGGCGTATCATACCGGTGGTGGACTACACGGCGCGGGTTATCGGCAGAATGCTCGGCTGAATCTCCGCCCGGACACGCGCGCTGGTGGCGATCCGGCGCGGGCGTGAAAGGCCGGACGGCCTTGGTGCCGCCATCTTCCTGCCCTAGCTACCGGGACGGTGCGTTCGTTTCCGCCCGGCGCGCATGTTCGAGGAGAGCCTTAATGCCCCGTCCCGATGCACGCCAGGCCGGCACGTTCCTGATCGGTGGCGACCTGCCGGTCGCGCGCCTGGGGTTCGGCGCCATGCGCATTACCGGGCGCGGAATCTGGGGCGACCCGCCCGACCGCGGTCATGCGCTGGAAACCCTGCGCCGCGCGGTGGCCTGCGGGGTTACCCTGATCGACACCGCCGACGCCTACGGCCCTTATGTCAGCGAGGATCTGATCCGCGCTGCCCTGCACCCTTATGCCGGGCTGCATATCGCGACCAAGGGCGGCCACACCCGCCATGGACCGGACATCTGGCGCCCGGTGGGCAATCCGAACTATCTGCGCCAGTGCGTGCTGATGAGCATGCGCCGCCTGGGCGTGGAGCGGGTCGACCTGTGGCAGTTGCATCGCGTGGGGCCGGACTGCCCGCCGGAGGTGCAGTTCGAGGTCATCGCCGCGATGCGCGCGGAAGGGCTGATCCGTCATGTCGGCCTGTCCGAAGTGTCGGTGGAGATGATCGAGCGGGCCCAGCGCTTCTTCCCGGTCGTGACGGTGCAGAACCGCTATAATCTGGTCAATCGCGCGTCCGAGGACGTGCTGGATTATTGCGCCGCGCGCGGGATCGGCTTCATTCCCTGGGCGCCGCTGGCGGCGGGCTCGCTGGCGCGGGAAGGCGGTGTGCTGGATCGGACGGCGCGCGCGCTGGGGGCTACGCCGGGACAGGTGGCGCTGGCCTGGCTGCTGCGCCGCGCCCCGGTGATGCTGCCGATCCCCGGCACCGGCAGCCCCGCGCATGTCGAAGAGAATGTGGCCGCCGCCGGACTGGTGCTGGACGATGCGACCTTCACCCGGCTGGAGCAGGAGGGGCGCGTGGAATGGCGCCGTCAGGCGGATGGTTGACGCCCCGCCCGGGGGGCGACGCCGCGGCCCGAGAATGCTAGGAGAGGCGTCCTTGCCCGTCGTGACGGATCTCGTTCCCTTGCCCTTCGCCCATTGGACCCTGGATGATTTTTCGTAACGGATCAGGCCGTGACGGCCGGCTGCTTGTCACCTCGCGCGTTGGGGGCGATGTCGTCGAAGGCGCGGCCCCGGGCCAGCCCCGGCGTGGCTTCGGCCTGACCGGGCCGGGCGGCGGCCCGCGCCGGCCGCGCTTCCGGCTGGTCCGCCGCCTGCTGGGTGGCGGGGCGGCCGTGGTGCTGCTGGTGACGCTGGCTGGCGGGCTGGTGGCCTGGACGAAATATGAGCAGCTGGTGGCCGACCTGCCGACGGTGGACGGGCTGCGCACCTATCAGCCGCCGGTCATGAGCCGCCTCTATTCCGGCGATGACAAGGTGATGGCGGAGCTGGCGGCCGAACGGCGCATCTTCGTGCCTTATTCGGCCATTCCGGCCCGGGTGAAGAATGCCGTCATCGCGGCCGAGGACCAGAAATTCTATACCCATGGCGGCGTCGACCCGTTCGCGATCATCCGCGCGGGGCTGAGCGACCTGACCGTGCATAGGGGCCACCGCCCGATGGGGGCCTCGACGATCACCCAGCAGGTGGCGCGCATCATGCTGCTGGGATCGAAGCAGACCCTGTCGCTGGAACGCAAGGCAAGGGAAGCCCTGCTGGCGATCCGGATCGAGCAGACGCTGCCCAAGGAGAAGATCCTCGAGATCTACCTGAACGAAATCTATCTCGGCGCGGGTGCCTATGGCGTGGGGGCTGCGGCCCAGACCTATTTCAACAAGCCGCTGGACCAGGTGGACGATGCCGAGGCCGCGTTCCTGGGCGCGCTGCCGAAATCGCCCACCAACTACAACCCCTATCGCTTCCCTGACGCCGCCAAGGGAAGGCGCGACTGGGTGCTGCAACGCATGGCCGAGACCGGCGCCATTTCCGATAGCGATGCCCGCGCCGCGCAGAATGAGCCGCTGGTGCCGCAATCCTTTACACGCCCGGGCCCGGTCCCCGGTTCGGAATGGTTCGGCGAGGAAGTCCGCCGCCAGCTGATCGAGCGGTACGGGCAGGACACCACCATGCAGGGTGGCCTTCTGGTCCATACCAGCATGGACCCGCAGCTGCAGCAGATCGCCACCGCGGCGGTGCGTGACGGGCTGATGGCCTATGACCATGATCATGGCGGCTGGCGCGGGCCGGTGGGGCATCTGGACGGTGTGGCGAACGCCGGCCAGTGGGTCCCCGCCCTGGCTGGTACGGCGCGGCTGCCCGGCATGCTGGACCCCTGGCGCCTTGGGGTCCTGCTGTCGCCGTCGACGGGCGAGATCGGCTGGCTGGAAGGGCCGGCGGCGCGTGCCGAACCGCGCACCGGCCGGTTGCTGGCGCGCGACATGGCCTGGATGCGCCGCATGCGGGCCCCGCATGCGGGTGACCTGCTGATGGTCGAGCCGCAGGCCGAGGGCGGCGGGGTCGCGCTGCGCCAGGTGCCGAAGGTCGAAGGCGCGCTGGTGACGATGGACGTGCGGACGGGCCGGGTGCTGGCGATGGTGGGCGGTTGGTCGTTCGGCCAGTCGCAGTTCAACCGCGCCACCCAGGCGCTGCGCCAGCCCGGATCGTCCTTCAAGCCGTTCGTCTATCTGACGGCGATGGAGCAGGGGATTTCGCCGTCGCAGAAATTCGACGATTCCCCAGTCTCGTACGGCACATGGCACCCGAACAATTACGAGAAGGATTTCTGGGGCCCCACCACCCTGCATGACGCGCTGCGGGAATCGCGCAATCTGGTGACCATTCGCCTGGCGGCCCATATCGGCATGAAATCGGTGGCGAACATGGCCATGTCGCTGCAACTGGTCGATGCCATGCCCCATGTCCTGCCCGCCGCCCTGGGCGCGGTGGAGACGACCGTGCTGCGTGAGGCCGGGGCCTATGCCACCATCGCGGCGGGCGGACGGCTGGTGACGCCGACCCTGATCGACAATGTGCAGGACCGCGACGGCCATGTGCTGTGGCAGCCGCCGGGCCTGGGCTTGCAGGCGGCGGCCACGCCCGGTCCCGCCACGCCCGCATCTGGCGCCCCCGCGTCTGCCGTTGCGGCGCCGCAATCGGCCTCCGCGAGCGGCCAGACGCCGGCATTGGCACAGGCGGCGATTGTGGCGGCGATGGCCGCGCCGGCCGATGGGCCGGTGCTGGTCGATACGCGGCCGCAGGTGGCCTCGCCGGCCAGCGCGTTCCAGATCGTGACGATGATGCGCGACGTGATCCTGCGCGGCACCGGGACCCGGGCGGGGCAGGGGATCGACCGCCCCATCGCCGGCAAGACGGGCACCAGCCAGAATTTCAACGATGCGTGGTTCGCCGGTTTCTCGCCTGATATCGTGACGATCGTCTGGGTCGGGTTCGACACGCCGCAGACCCTGGGCAAGAACGAGACCGGCGGCACGATCGCCGGCCCGATCTGGAACCGGGTGATGAAGGCGGTACTGGCCGACCGGCCGAAGCTGGATTTCCCCGTTCCGCAGGGGCTGACGCTGACGCGTTACGATACCGGGATGGGCATGGCGATGGATGCCTTCAAGCCCGACCAGGTGCCGGGCATCAGTGCCGACCTGAACGCCACCGCGACCGGCGCGCTGACCGCCGAGGACACCGGCGCCGAGACGATGCCGGATTCCGAGAGCGACATGGCGGCATCGCCCTCCGCCGCGCCGGCAGGCGGCCCCGCGACCGGCCCCGGCGCCGTGCCGGGCCAGCCCGCGCCGTCGGCCGCCGCCCCGGCCGCCGGGGGTGACATCGGCATGGGCGGCCTGTATTGACCCCGTTTGCATTTCCTGTCGGGTAGGCCGCCGGTCGGCTGCCCCTCTTGACCGATGGAGTTCCTGTTCCATGTCCGCCGAGACCGAGGCTCTCAACGACCAGATCAAGCAGTCGGTGGCACTGCTGAGGAGGCATCTTTGACTGGGATGTCGCACTTGGCCGCCTGGCCGAACTGAACAACCGGGCGGAGGACCCGGATCTGTGGAACGATCCGGATGCCGCCCAGAAGCTGATGCGCGAGCGCACCCTCCTGGCCGGGCAGGTCGAGGGGGTGCAGCGGCTGGAAGCCGATGTCCGCGATACGCTGGATCTGGTCGAACTGGCCGAGATGGAAGGCGACGAGGCCGTCCTGAAGGACGCCACGCGGATGCTGCGCGACCTGGCCGACGAGGCCAAGCGCCGCGAGACCGAGAGCCTGCTGTCCGGCGAGGCCGACAGCAATGACTGCTACATGGAAGTCAATGCCGGCGCGGGCGGTACCGAGGCCCAGGACTGGGCCGAGATGCTGCTGCGCATGTACACGCGCTGGGCCGAACAGCATGGCTACAAGGTCACGTTGATGGAAAGCTCGGAGGGCGAGCAGGCGGGGCTGAAATCGGCGACGATCCAGGTGTCCGGCCCCAACGCCTATGGCTGGCTGAAGACCGAGGCCGGCGTGCATCGGCTGGTGCGGATTTCGCCCTTCGACGCCGCCGCGCGGCGGCAGACCTCCTTCGCCTCGGTGTGGGTCTATCCGGTGGTCGATGATTCGATCGAGATCGAGATCAACGAAGCCGACCTGAAGGTCGATACGTTCCGTGCTTCGGGCGCGGGCGGACAGCACGTCAACAAGACGGAATCCGCGATTCGCATCACCCATATTCCCACGGGCATCATCGTGGCCTGCCAGACCGACCGGTCGCAGCACCGCAACCGGGCCACGGCGATGACGATGCTGAAGGCCCGCATGTACGAGCAGGAACTGCAGCGGCGCGAAGCCGCCGCAGCCCAGACCGAGGCGGCAAAGACCGATATCGGCTGGGGGCACCAGATCCGTTCCTACGTGCTGGCGCCCTACCAACTGGTGAAGGACCTGCGGACCAATGTCGAGCGGGGCAATCCCGGCGCCGTGCTGGACGGCGACCTGGACGATTTCATGGCGGCGGCCCTGGCTGCCCGGGTGGGAGCCACCCGGTCCGAGGCCAGCGCCTCCGCGCAGTGATCGCGGGATATCCCCGGCGGCAGGAAAGGGTGGCTTCGGCCGCCCTTTTTTTGGCCGTCTCCATGGTGCGGTTCGGTGCCGCGCGATGGATTCGAACCCGGTCCCGGCCTCCTGCGTTGAGGTTTCGTCAGCGCGGTGAACGAGGCCGCGTGGGGCCGGTCAGCCATTGTGTCGGATTCGCAACGAAATCGGACTCGGCGCGAAAAATGGCAGAAAAACGGGCACGATCTCAAAAATCGCCAGTTTTTGGCCATTTATGACAGGTTGTTAATATGGCCATTTTTTGGGCCACTGATGACAAATTACTCGTTTCAAATTCGATAAATATCTTGCTTGACATCGGATGGGCGCAATAGCCCAATTCGACGGCTTGGCGGCATTTCGATGTCTGTCCGGTCAGGTCGGAACGCAGGGGATGCACGATCCCGATGTAGTCTGTTACGCCCTTTCGCACGTGTGCGTGGTTCGTGCCACGGCATGACCCGGGTTTACCCGGGGTGAGGGTCGGACGCTGCGCAGTGGTCCTGATTTGTTGTGGTTTTGAGTGCCGAAACCGGCGTGGACGAGAGGGTTAAGGAGGTTTCGACATGAACTACGCGGAACAACAACGCAGTCCGACGAAGCATATCATCGGCATAACTGTCGTTGTTCTCCTGCACGTGGTTCTGATCTGGGCGTTGATGAACGGGCTCGGGGCGAAGATCGTCCAGGAGCTGCATCCGCCCATCCAGACCAAGATTATTACGGAGCCAAAGCCGCCGCCGCCGCCGCCACCACCGCCGCCGCCGCCGGTGATGACGCAGCCGCCGCCGCCGTACATTCCGCCGCCGAAGATCCAGATTCAGCCGCCGCCGCAGCAGGTGATCAGGCAGGTGACGCATACACCACCGCCGAAGCCTGTGCCGCCTTCGCCGCCTGTGCCGCCGTCGGCGCAGAACGCGCCGGTCGGGCCGCCGGTTCCGGATCATCTGGCGGGTGCGCGTCCGGTCAACAACGTCAAGCTCGAATATCCCGAGGAAATGCTCGAGGAGAATCGGGAAGGCCGCGTGACCGTGGTGTGCGACGTGGAGCAGGACGGGGCGACCAGCAACTGCGCCGTGACGAGCGTGCAGGGTGGGCAGGCTTTCTCCCAGGCCGCGTTGGATTACGTCCGCCGCGCCCGGTATCAGCCGGCGGTGAAGAATGGCGTGCCCATCAAGGAGTTCCGCCATCCGTATACGATTACCTTCAGGCTCAGCAACGACTGAGGGTCACCTAACGACCGGGGCCGGCCGGATGTAAGTCCGACGGCTCCGGGGTTCCGGTAAACGGGCCATTTACCACAGAGGATTTGGAGTACATGACCAGACTGCACCGTGTTCCTGTCGTTGCCGCGTCGGCCCTGGCTGCCATTCTGAGCGTCTCATCGCCCGTGATCGCGGTGGCTCAGGACGCACAGTCCACCGCTCCGGCCGCCGCTCCCGCTCCTGACGCGTCGGCTCCCGCCGCCACGGCGCCGGCCGCTCCGGCGCCCGATGCATCGGCTCCGGCCGCCGCTCCGGCCGCGCCGACCGATGGTTCGGCCCCTGCCGCTCCGGCCGCCGACGCATCCGCCCCGGCTCCCGTGACGCCGCCGGCGGAAGATGCCGCCCCGGCCAAGCCGGCGGGCAACCCGTATGGCCTGGATGCGCTGTGGCGCAATGGTGACATCATCGCCCGCGGCGTCCTGCTGATCATGGTCGTCATGTCGCTGGGCACGTGGTACATCATGATCACGAAGTTCTTCGAACAGATGCGTATGTTCTCGGCCGCCAAGGAAGCCGCGACGACCTTCTGGACCAAGTCCTCGATCCAGGAAGGCGCCGCCGCGCTGAAGCCGTCCTCGCCGTTCCGCTACATCGCCGATACCGGCATCGTCGCGGCCGAGCACCATGAGGGCACGATGCAGGAATCGATCGACCTGCATACCTGGACCTCGATGTCGATCCAGCGCGCCGTCGATACCATCCAGGCGCGTATGCAGGGTGGCCTGGCCTTCCTCGGCACCGTGGGTTCCACCTCGCCGTTCGTCGGCCTGTTCGGCACCGTCTGGGGTATCTATCACGCCCTGACCGCCATCGGCATCGCCGGCCAGGCGTCGATCGACAAGGTTGCCGGCCCGGTCGGTGAATCGCTGATCATGACCGCGATCGGTCTGGGCACCGCCGTTCCGGCCGTGCTGGGCTACAACCTGCTGGTCCGCCGCAACAAGGGCGCCATGGACAAGGTCCGCAACTTCGCCGCCGACCTGCAGTCGATCCTGCTGGGTGGCTTCCGTCATGGTGTTGCGCCGGAAATCGTGGTTCATCCCGATAGCTCGCCGACCACCACCACCACCTCCAACCGGGTTGCCTGAACATGGCGATGCAAGTCGGAGGCGGCGGCGATGAAGACGAGGTGGTGTCCGCCATCAACACCACTCCACTTGTCGACGTCATGCTGGTGCTGCTGATCATCTTCCTGATCACCATCCCAGTCGCAACACACACGATCAAGGTGACCCTGCCGAAGGACGCCAACCAGCCCACTCAGACCAAGCCCGGCAACGTGGTGCTGGCGGTGACGGAGAACGGGCAGATCTACTGGAATGAAATCGCGATCAAAAGTCGCGCCGACCTTCTGGACAGGCTTGAAAAGGTGGCGGTGATCAAGCCGCAGCCCCAGATCCAGATCCGTGGCGATGCCAAGTCGCGCTACGAATCGGTGGGGCGGGTGATCGCCACCTGTCAGGAAGCCGGGATCTACCACGTCGACTTCATCACCGAGCAGCCGCACTCGGACTGAACGACGGGGAACAAGGGGCCGGCCCGCGCCGGCCCCGGACTTCCGGGAATCTCACATCAGGGCGCCGCGTTCGCCCGTCCGCACCGGTTCAGGGGTGGGCGGCCTGAACGGTCCGGCATCCGCGTTTTTTTAGAGAGTACACCGCCATGGGCATGAGTGTCGGCTCCGAGAGTACCCACGAAGACGAAGGTATGGTCGATATCAACACGACGCCGTTGATCGACGTCATGTTGGTGCTGCTGATCATGCTGATCATTACCATTCCGCTGCAGACCCATTCGGTCGCGCTGGACCTGCCCCAGGGCAACCCGCCGCCCTCGACCGACGTGCCGAAGGTCGTGACGGTCGCAATCGATTTCGACAACAGCATTTCCTGGAATGGCGAACCCATCGGGGACGAGGGATCGCTGCTGGCTCATTTCCAGCAGGCCGCCGCACTGCCCGACCAGCCCGAAATGCATATCCATCCCAATCGTCTGGCCGACTACAAGACGGTGGCGCATGTCCTTGCGGATGCCCAGAGGCTTGGCATTACCAAGCTGGGTATCGTAGGTCAGGATCAGTTCATGGAAGGACAATGAGCTGATGTCATTACGTCTGTTCCGCGCCGGCCTGCTTGCCGGCGTGATCGCCGCCGTTCCGTTTTCCGTCTCGCCGGTCGGGTCCGCCCTGGCGGCCGATGCCCTGAGTGCCAAGGTCGGCAAGCCCTTGCAGCAGGCGCAGGCCGCCCTGGCCGCGCACAGCTACGCCAAGGCGATGGCCGCCGTCGACGCGGCCGAGGCCGTGCCGGGCAAATCGGACTATGAAGAATATACCATCACCCAGATGCGCGCCGCCATCGCGGCGCAGTCGGGCGATGTGGCGGCGGCGACGGCCGCCTATGACAAGCTGATCGCGTCCAGCCGCACTCCCAAGGATGCCAAGCTGCAGATGATGATGGCGGAGGCCACGATGGCCTACACCGCCAAGGACTATCCCCGGGCCGTCGCCGGGACCGAGCAGTATCTGAAAGCCGCCGGCAACAACCCGGCGATGGAAACGCTGCTGATCCAGTCCTATTACCTGCAGCAGGATTACAAGAACGCGGCGCGCGTCCAGCAGGCGCAGATCGATGCCGCGCTCAAGGCCGGCAAGGTGCCCGCCGAGTCCCAACTGCAGCTTCTGGCGGCCTGCCAGACGCAGCTCAAGGACCAGTCGGGGCTGAACCACACCTATGTGACGCTGGTGTCCTATTATCCCAAGCCGGAATATTGGGCGCTGATCCTGCATGGGCTGATCACCAACCCCAAGGTGGCGCCCGGCCTGCAGCTTGATGTCTATCGCATCCGGCTGGCGGCGGGCGTGCTGACGGCGCCGTCCGATTTCATGGACATGACCGAACTGGCCATGCAGGCGGGCCTGCCGCAACTGGCGCTGGACCTGATGAATGCAGGTTACGCCAGCGGTGCCCTGGGCAAGGATGCGGGGGCCGCACGCGAGGCCAAGCTGAAAGCCATGGTCGTGAAGGCGGTGGCCGACAAGAAGGCCACCATCGCGGCGGACGAAGCGGCTGCGGCCAATGCGCCGACGGGCAATGCGCTGCTGACCGTGGGTTACAATTACGTGACCTTCGGCCAGGCGGACAAGGGCCTTGCGGTCATGCAGCAGGGGCTGACGAAGGGGCCGCTGGACCCCAATATCGGCAAGCTGCATTACGGGCTGGCGCAGGCGGCGGCCGGGCATACCGCCGACGCCATCGCGACGCTCAAGACCGTCGCGGGCGAGAATGGCGCCCGGGATATCGCCCAGCTCTGGGTTCTCAAGCTGACCCCGGCAGCCGCCGCCCATCACTGAGCGGTGGCCGGGCATGAACGGCCCGGCATGATGACCCGGCATACGGCGAGGCCGGGCGGATCGTTCCGCCCGGCCTTTGCTGATTGATGGGGTTCTTTTCGCCGATGCCGATTTTGCGGTATCCTTCCGTCATCCCGGCCCGATCCGGCGGCCAGTGCTTTCAGGAATGACGATTCACCTCGTGACGATGTCCCAGACCGCCCCAGATTCCGACCTGCCTGCCCGCATTCTGGTCGTCGAGGACGATCCCGGCATGCGCACCCTGCTGGTAAGGGCCTTGCAGGCCGATGGCTATCGCGTGCGGGGCGTGCAGGATGGGCGCGAGATGTGGGCCGCGCTGGCGGCATCACCCGCCGACCTGATCGTGCTGGACGTGATGCTGCCGGGGACCAACGGGCTGGATCTCTGCCGCTCGCTGCGGCGGGGCGGCACGCCGGGTAGCGAGGCCATCCAGCCTGATCGGCACACGCCCGTCATCATGGTTTCGGCCCGGGGCGAAGAACTGGACCGCGTGCTCGGCCTCGAACTCGGGGCTGACGATTACGTGGCCAAGCCCTTCAGCCAGAAGGAATTGCTGGCACGGGTCCGCGCGGTGCTGCGGCGCGGCAGCGGTGGCGTGACCGGGGTTCAGCCCAGCACCCCGCGCCGTGAAACGCTGAAATTCGCCGGCTGGACGCTGGATCTGCGCCGGCGCGAACTGATCGACCCCTCGGGGGCGGTGGTGGATATTTCCGGCGCCGAGCATGATCTGCTGGCCAGCTTCCTAGACAATCCGCAACGGGTGATCGGGCGCGATCGGCTGCTGGAACTGTCGCGCACGCGTCTGGGTGATGTGTCCGATCGCAGTGTGGACGTTCTGGTCAGTCGCCTCCGCCGCAAGCTGGGCAACGACTCCGAAGCCCTGATCCGGACCGTCCGGGGGTTGGGGTATATCTTCACCGCCCCCGTAGAACGCCTCTAGTGTGTGCGCGGAAACGCGCGCTGGTGGCGATCCGACGCGCGTTTCCTGCGCGCCGGTGCTCACGGCCATATAGGCCGCTCCGCTCCGGTGCTCGGAAACGCACGCCGGGCGCGGCCCTGTGGGCCGCTCTCGCTCACCAGCCCACGTTTCCGCGCACACACTCCCGGCCATATGCGCTGGCGGCGATCCGACGCGCGTTTCCTGCACTCCGGTGCTTACGGCAATATATGCCGCTCCGCTCCGGTGCTCGGAAATACGCGCCGGGCGCGGCCCTGTGGGCCGCTCTTGCTCACCAGCCCACGTTTCCGCGCACACACTCCCGGCCATATGCGCTGGCGGCGATCTGGCGTGCGTCCCGGGTCGGGCGTTGACTGTCGGGTCTTCGCCTGGGGTGCGGCGGATCACGCTCTGGCCGCGGGGGTTGGTCGGGCGGGTGACGTTTGTGCTGCTGGCGGCGGTGGCGCTGGTGTTCCTGGGCAGTTCGGCGTTTTACGAAGAGGCCGAGACCTATACGGTCGATGATGCGCAGTTGGACGCCATCGGCGAGCGGCTGGCGGTCGATGCGCGGGTGCTGGCGGCCACGCCGCTGTCCCAGCGGCCGATCCTGGCGGCCATGCTTTCGACCGGCGACCTGACGCTCGACTGGCGGCCGCCTGTGGCGGGCCGGCCCATGAAACCGGAGCCGGCGGCGCTGCGCGACCTGCATGACAGGCTGGTGGCGAACCGCGAAGCCCTGCGAGGGGCGGTTCTCAACCTGTCTCCGACCCAGATCGGCACCTCCGACGTGCGCGGCATCGTGCGGCTGCCCGATGGCAGCCGGCTGGGCTTCGTGGCGCCGGATATCCTCCAGCCGCACCATATGACGCGGGGCCTGGCCTCGGCCGCCATTCTGGCCGGGGCGGTGCTGCTGGCGGCGGCGATGCTGGTGCATACGCTCAGCATGCCGCTTCGGGCCCTGGCGGATCTGGCGGATGGGGTCGGTTCAGGCCGCTGGGTGCCGGTCGAGGAGAAGGGACCGCGGGAGGTTCGTCACCTGGCGCGGGCGATCAATGCCATGCAGGATCGCATCCGCCGGCTGATCGCCGACCGGACCGAGGCGCTGGCCGCCGTGTCGCACGATTTGCGCACGCCCCTGGCACGCCTGCGCCTGCGCGCCGGCTTTCTGAACGATCCGGAAGCGCAGAGCGCGATCGAAAGCGATGTCGCGGAGATGGAGGCGATGGTCGGCGGCGTGCTGGCCTATCTGTCCGGCGAGAATGACCCCGAAACCGTGCGATCGGTGGATCTGGTCTCGATCCTGAGGACATTGGTCGACGATGCGGCCGATCAGGGGCGGGACGTCATGTATGACGGCGTGGAGCACTGCCTGGTGAAAGTCCGGCCGCTGGCGATGAAGCGCGTCTTCGGCAATCTGATCGACAATGCGGTCAATTATGGCGGCGCGGCGCGGGTGGGCCTGTCGGTTGCGCCCGACGGACTGCGGATACGGGTCGATGATGATGGGCCGGGCCTGCCCGAAGCCGAACTGACGCGGGTGCTGGCGCCCTTCTATCGCGTGGAGGGGTCGCGGTCGCGGTCCACGGGCGGTCTGGGGCTGGGGCTGGCGATCGTGAACCGCGAGGTGACGCGTGAAGGGGGCCGGTTCACCCTGGCGAACCGGCCCGAAGGCGGATTGCGGGCCGAGATCCTGCTGCCCCGCTCGCGGGTCCAGAATGGGGGCAAGGCTCAGGGCGCGGGCAAGACTCAGGGTGTCGGCAGGGCGGGGCGGTCGGCCAGCGACAGGTGAAGCAGGGGCTGGTTGGTGTTCAGCCAGATCCCGTGCGGCGAACGGCCGGTGCGGATGGTATCGGTGACCTCGCCGCTCGTGGGGTCGATGATCGCGACATGCTGCCGCCAGCGCAGCGTCGCCCACATCTTGCCGTCGGGCGCGAAGACGATGTCATCCGGGCCGCCCGCCACGTGGTAGGACTGCACGACGTTCAGCGTATCCCAGTCCAGCCGTTCGATGATGCCTGAGGCGCGGCAGGTCACATACAGGCGCTTCTGGTCGGGCGAGACGAACAGATTGTGCGGGCCCGGCGCCATTTCGATCTTGCGCGCGATATGGCCGTCCGTCGGGTCCAGGGCCGCGACATAGCTGGTGCCCATCACGCCGACCAGGATCTGCCCGTTATGCCACAGCACGCCGGCGGGCGTGGACCCGACATCGGATGTCCACAGCACGTTGCCGGTCGCCGTTTCGATGGCCGTCAGCTTTCCGGTATCCTGCAGGCTGACATACACCACCGAGGAATCCGGCGCGTAGTTCATGTGGCTCGGCATCGCGTCGACATGGATGCGGTGCAGCAGGTGATAGTCGGCGGCGTCGTAGATATCGACCTGGTTGCGGGCCAGTCCGGCGACGGTGAAGAAGCGGCCGTCGGGGCTGAACTGAAGCTGGTAGGGATCGGCAACGGGAATCTGCTTCACCCGCTCGCCGGTGACCGCATCGAGAAAGAACAGCATGTTGCCGGCCGTATCGCCGACCAGCAGATATTTGCCATCGGGCGTCGGCGCAGTGTGGTGCGGCTCGCGCAGGACGGAGACGCGGCGGATTTCCTGATGGGTGTCGATATCGAATTCGCTGATCGTGGCATCGGCGGAATTCAGCACGAAGGCCAGGCGCTCGGCTCGCGCGGCCCCGGCGGAGAGAACGGCCAGCGACGCGCATGCCATCATCAGCATGCTGGCGCGGCGGACAAGGCGGGTAGGGCGGAGCGGGACGGAACGCATGGTGGATTCGGTGCCTCGGCTGGTCAGAACAGGCCCTAGCCGTGGATCGCACGTCCCTCGCCGGGCCCGGGAACCTGACCGAAAATGCGGGCCGGCTCCCACATCATGCAAGGCCAGAGCCCTTTCTGTGTGTCAATGCATTTCGGACATCGGGTGCTGCTTTCGCCATGACTTCGCGCAAGGACAGATTGCGTTTCCGTCATCTCCGGCGGGACAGACGCATTTCCGGCGGCTCGTCCACAGGCGGCGGCATGCCTCCATTCCGCCATCAGGGGCTTGTTTCGCCGCGCGTCTTGGCACATCTGGACAGTAACCGGACCGCCACGGTCCGCCTTGCGCTGCCCCCAGCCGGATAAGGCCCATATCGATGTTCATCGAAACCGAAGATACCCCCAATCCCGCGACCCTGAAATTCCTGCCGGGCCGCACGGTCATGCCCGGGCGCAGCACCGCGGATTTCGTCAGTCCCGACGCGGTTGCCGGCCGGTCCGCGCTGGCGGAAACCCTGTTCGACCAGCCCGGCGTGGCGCGGGTCTTCCTGGGTGGCGATTTCGTGGCCGTGACCAAGGACGAGACGGTCGAATGGTCGGCGCTGAAGCCGCAGATCCTGTCGGTCCTGGTCGATTTCTTCGTCTCCGGCCGCCCGGTGGTCGAGGAGGATACGGCGGTCGAGGAAGAGCTGATCGCGCCGGAGGATGAGGAAATCGTCCGCCAGATCAAGGAGCTGCTGGACACGCGCGTCCGTCCGGCCGTGGCCGGCGATGGCGGGGACATCGTGTTCCGCGGCTATCGCGACGGCGTGGTGCGCCTGACGATGCAGGGCGCCTGCTCGGGCTGTCCGTCCTCGCGGGCGACGCTGAAGCATGGCGTCGAGAACATGTTGCGGCACTATGTGCCGGAAGTGGTGTCGGTCGAGCAGGTGGACGCCTGACCTTTCGGTCACCGTTACGCAAGGTGGGAGACGACATGGTTCTGGACGAAGCCGGGCTGGACCTGCTGTTCCGTACGGCGCGCACGCCCGAGCGCTGGCGCGACGAACCGGTGACGGACGATGTGCTGCATCGCCTGTACGACCTGGTGCGGCTGGGGCCGACCTCGGGCAATTGCTCGCCCGCTCGTTTCGTGTTCCTGCGCTCCGCCGACAATCGCGAAAGGCTGCGTGCCACCCTGTCCGAGGGCAATGTCGACAAGGTGCTGTCCGCGCCGGTCACGGTGATCGTGGCACACGATCCGCTGTTCTTCGACCGTTTCGCGACCCTGAACCCCGAGCCAGGCCTGCGGGCCTGGTTCGCCGCCGATGTCGGGCTGGCCGAGGAAACGGCCTTTCGCAACGGCACCCTGCAAGGGGGGTACCTGATCATGGCCGCGCGGGCGCTGGGGCTGGATGTGCTGCCGATTTCCGGCTTCGACGCCTATGCGGTCGAGGATGCGTTCCTGGCCGCGCAGGGCTGGCGGGTCAATTTCCTGGTCAGCCTGGGCTATGCCGATGGACAGCCCGAGCGGCCGCGCGCGCCGCGCCTGTCCTTCGACGATGCCTGCCTGATGCTCTGACCCCACGTGCGGATTCTGGTGATCAACGCCGCCCCGGCCGGAGCGGAGGCGACTGCCCTGCTGGGCTGTGTCCAGGAGGAAGAGGGCGCGCTGCATCCCGTGCGGATGCTCGACCTGCCCGGACGCGGGGGCGCGGAAGCGATGCCTGCCCATTGCAGCGCGCTGCTGGCGGCATGCGGATGGCGGCCGGCGGATCTTGATCTGATCGCGGTGGTCGTCGGGCCAGGCTCGTTCACCGGATTGCGGGCGTCGCTGGCCCTGGCGCACGGTCTGGCGCTGGGGACGGGCTGCGCCCTGGCGGGTATCACGAGCGGCGAGGCCATGGCCCGTGCCCTGCGGGAAGAGGCCGGGCCCGGGCGGGCGGTGCTGTGCCTGTCCTTTGCGCGGCGTGGCCGCATCTTCGTCGAGCAGGATGGCGTGGTGCGGGCCGCGATGTGTGACGATTTCGTCTTTCCGCCCGGCAGGCTGCTGCTGGCGGGCGACGCGGCGGCCGGCATGCTGGCGGCACGCGGCGCGGGGCGGGACGATATCGCCCTGTCGTCGCGGACCGTGCCCGATGGGGTGATGATCGCGCAGGCGGCCCTGGACCGCCGGGCAGCCGGGCTGGCGGCGCGCGAGATCCTGCCGCTTTACGTCGATCCGCCCGAGGCGAAACTGCCTGCGGCGGGGCTGCGCCCGGCCCCCGGCGCGTTGTGACCGGCGCAACGGGACCCGTCATCGGTCCGGGTGGCGCGCATATGGGGGCGCTGCTCGCCGCCCTGCACCGCACCGCTTTTCCGCCCGCCGAATGTTGGGACGCCGCCGCGATGGACGCGGTGCTGGCGATGCCCGGCGTGCTGGTCGGGCTGGGGCGGATGGGGGACGAGCCGGTGCCCGACGGGTTCATCATCGGCCGGGTCGCGGCCGACGAGGCCGAGATCCTGACCCTGGCCGTTGCGGGCCCGGCGCGCCGGCGGGGGATGGGGGGCGCGCTGCTGGACTGGATGGAAGGGCAGGTGGTGGCCCAGGGGGCGGCCCGGCTGATCCTGGAAGTCTCGGCGGCCAACGTGGCCGCCCAGGCGCTGTATCGGGGGGCGGGATTCAGCGAAATCGGTCGGCGCCGCGCTTATTATCCCGATGGTGCCGATGCGCTGGTGCTTGAGCGGGCATTGACGGACGGAACGCCTCCGGCGCCGTGACGGCCCATGAAATTTTCATGACGGGCCGGGGTCGGCAGATGCCTTGACGATCAGGATTTCGTGGATCTCGTTACCGTGATCGGTCTGTGCCGTGATCGCGTGACCCAACTGCCGGACGCTGCGGCTGACATTGTCGAGCGGCACCGCGCCCCGTAGCCGAACCCGCAGGCAACCGCCGTTCGGCAGTCGATCGAGCGCCAGGCGCGTGCGCACGAAAGTCATGGGACAGGTCTCGCCAGTAATGTCGAGTGCCGCGCTTTCCAGATCGTTCATCACTATCTCCTTCTGTCCGAGTATGGTTGCGATGGCGTCGGGTTCAATTATATAGAGATGCGTTTATTTTGACTGGCAGGATCTTGGACATGGCCACTGAAATGGCAAACAACACTCTGCGGGACCTGACCGCGCAGATCGCGGCGGCTTATGTCTCGGGCAATGCTGTCGAGGCCGCTGCCCTGCCGGACCTGATCCGGCAGATCTATGGCACGTTGGACGGGCTGGGCCGCGTGGCGCCGGAGCCCGAGCGCCCGGTGCCGGCGGTTTCGCCCAAGCGGTCGGTCTTTCCGGACTATATCGTCTGCCTGGAAGACGGCAAGAAGCTGAAAATGTTGAAACGGCACCTGAAAACGGCCTATAACCTGACCCCGGACCAGTATCGGGAGCGGTGGGGCCTGCCGCATGATTACCCGATGGTGGCACCGAACTATGCGAGCCACCGGTCGTCCCTCGCGCGGAAAATCGGACTGGGTACGAAGCGCGGGGAATGAATATGGGGCGCCCGGCGACGGGTCGGCCCTTGTCGGAGGAGGCGGTAGCTTCGTTGGACCAAACGTCTGAGGTTCGGGCCGGACTGCCGACATGGTAGCGTCGGGCGATGCCATGGAATCGCGCATCGGCCGGATGTGCATAGAGCGGGGCCTGAAAATGACGGGCCAGCGCCGCGTGATCGCGCGCGTACTGTCCGAGGCCGAGGATCATCCGGATGTCGAGGAGCTGTACCGCCGCGCGGTCAGCCTCGATGCCCGGATCTCGGTCGCGACCGTCTATCGGACGGTGCGCCTGCTGGAAGAAAAGGGTATCCTTGAGCGTCGGGATTTCGGCGGCGGGCGCGCGCGCTATGAGGCGACCGAGGAAGGCGACCATTATCATCTGATCGATGTCGACACCGGCAAGGTCGTCGAGTTTGAAGATGCGGAACATACGGCCCTGATGCATCGGATTGCCGAGCGGCTGGGCTTCGACCTCGTTTCCCATCGTCTGGAACTGTTCGCGCGTCGCAGGCCGGCATCGCCGGATGACAAGCCGGCCCGGGCCGCCCGTGCGGCAAGCAAGGATGGATCACGTCGTTGAGCCTCGAAAAACCGATCCGGTCGCTGTCGACCCTGGAATTTGAACGGGACGGGTTTCCCGAACTGCGCGGCGGCAATCTGGGTGTGCGCATCGCCGCCAACGATGCCGAACGCGATGCCGCCCAGGCGCTGCGCTATCGCGTGTTCTACGAGGAGATGGGCGCGCGGCCGGATGAGCGGACCTTGCGCACCCGCCGCGATGTCGATGAATTCGACGAATATGCCGATCATCTGCTGGTGATCGACCACGCGATTTCCTCGGGCGCCAAGGGCGTGGTCGGCACCTACCGGCTGTTGCAGGGCGACAATGCGCGCAAGGTCGGGCGTTTCTACAGCTCGGGCGAATACGATCTGTCGCCGCTGACCGATTTTCCGGGACGGCTGCTGGAAGTCGGGCGTTCCTGCGTCGATCCGAACTATCGCGGCCGGGCGGCGATGCAGTTGCTGTGGCGCGGCATCGCCTCGTACATCTTCCTGCACCGGATCGATGTGCTGTTCGGCTGCGCCAGCCTGCCGGGAACCGATCCGGCCCCGCTGGCCGACGAACTGACCTATCTCTATCACAATCATCTGGCCCCGCCCGCGCTCAGGCTGCGCGCGCTGCCGCATCGGCGGGTCGAGATGCTGCGGGCCGATCCGAACCTGCTGGATCATCGCCGCTGCCTCGCCCGGCTGCCGCCCCTGATCAAGGGGTATCTGCGGCTGGGCGGCTATATCGGCGACGGGGCCGTGGTGGACGATCAGTTCAACACCACCGATGTGGCCGTGATCGTGAAGAGCGAATTGCTGGCCGACAAATATTACCGTCATTACGAACGACGGCTGCGTGACGCTCTCGACTAGGGCTCTTGCGGGGGGATCTGCGCCGAATGCGGCTCTGCCCGTTGCGCCGGTTCCGCCCTTCTGGCTGGGGAGTGGGCTCGCACGCGTGATCGGGGCCGGCGGATGGCGGGCCGACCTGCTGATGCTGCTGGCCGGCGCGCTGGCCGCGCTGGCCTTTCCGCCGGTCGATCTGTTTCCGATCCTGATACCCTGCTTCGCCGTGCTGACGGCGGCGATCGACGCCGCCGGCTCGTGGCGGGGTGCCGCGCGGCGCGGCTTCCTGTTCGGGCTGGGGCTTCACACGGCCGGACTGTACTGGCTGACCGATGCGATTCTGGTCCGTGCGGATACGTTCTGGTGGCTGGTGCCGCTGGCCTCTCCCGGCTGTGCGCTGATCCTCGCCCCCATTGCGGCATTGCCGGCCGCGCTGTGCCGCCTGGCCCCCGTAGGCTGGCGGCGCCTGCTGGCGTTCGCCGGCTTGTGGACCCTGTTCGACATGGCCCGCGTCTTTATCTTCAGCGGCTTTCCGTGGAATCCACTGGGAACGACCTGGGAATTGCCGGGCCGGCTGGGCGACGTGATGATCCAGCCGGCGGCCTGGATCGGCGTCGATGGGCTGACCCTGTGTACCGTCCTGCTGGCGCTGCTGCCGCAGGCGGGGCGTCGCGGCGTGCTGGCGGCCCTGGCCGGGCTGACGGTCTGGGGGCTGGCAGGCTGGAGCCGGCTGGCCCTGACGCCGCTGCCCCCCACCCGCAACCCGACCGTGGTACTGGTGCAGGGCAACGTGCCGGAAACCGAGAAGATCGACGGCAGTGACAATGTGGCGATCTTCCGCCGCTATCTGGCGCTGACCCGCTCCGGCGTCGCCCGTGCGCTGCCCGTGGCCGGCGAGCGGCCGGTGGTGTTCGTCTGGCCCGAATCGGCGTTTCCGGGCCTGTTGCAGCAGGACGATATCGCGCGACAGATGATTGCCCGCGCCGGCGAAGGGGCTGCCGCAGGGCTGATCGGCGCCATGCGTGCCGATTCCGAAGGCAGATGGCGCAACAGCGTGATGGCGGTCACCGGTCCCGAGGGACAGGTGGCCGATGTCTACGATAAATCCCATCTGGTGCCGTTCGGCGAATATCAGCCCCGTTTTCTGCCGTTCCATGTCGTCCCCGGCGAAGGCATGGCGGCGGGGAATGGTGTCCAGACCTGGCATCTGCCCGATGTGGCGCCTGTCGGCCCGCTGATCTGTTACGAGGTGATCTTCTCGGGCCAGGTCGTGGATGCGAAGGATCGGCCGGACTGGCTGGTCAATGTCACCAACGACGCCTGGTACGGCGACAGTGCCGGCCCGCGCCAGCATCTGGCGGCGGTGCGCATGCGTGCGGTCGAGGAAGGGCTGCCGGTGGCGCGCGCCGCCAATACCGGCATTTCCGCCGCGTTCGACGCCCATGGGCATGAACTGGCGCGACTGGGCTGGGACCGGCAGGGGGCGCTGGTCGTTTCCCTGGGGGCCCCCCTGCCCGAGACGTTCTTCGGTCGCTGGGGGCGCTGGGTCCCGATCCTGCTGGCAGCGGCAATGCTGCTGCCCGCGCTGGGGGCGTGGGTGCCCGGAATTGGCAGAAGGCCGGTCGCGCGCCGCTTGTAGCTGGATCCCGCACGATTCCGTGGCGATATATGACCATTTCTGGTATCAGATATGCGCCCGCCGTATGGCACAGCCAAGTGCCGATGCCGAGTCGATGCCGAGCGGATCGTCTGCCCCGTCCATCTTACAGATTGATTGTTGAATTGTCAGTTAGCGGCCTGACAGGATGATGGTAAATGAAATGTTAATGTCGCATTATTCGACCCGTCGCATGCCGGACCACGCTGATGCCAAGGGGCAAGAAGATCTGTTGACCGATAAGCTGAGCGCTGGTCCAAAACCTGTGGATGTTCATGTCGGCGGTCGTATCCGGCTTCGCCGTACATTGTTGGGCATGTCGCAGGAGCGCCTTGGCGAGGCGCTGGGCCTCACCTTCCAGCAAGTCCAGAAATACGAGCGCGGAACCAACCGGGTCAGCGCCTCGCGGCTCTATGAACTGTCGGACGTGCTGGACGTGCCGGTCAGTTTCTTTTTCGACGGGCTGGAGCATGGTCGCCGGCCGGTCGGCCGGGGCAGTGCCGAAGCGCTCGGCTTTGCCCAGGCTCAGGAAGCCTTCGGCGGTTCGTCCGATGGCCCGGTGGCGTCGGCCAGCGAAATGGCCCTGCTGTCGCGCCGCGAGACGATCGAACTGGTGCGCACCTATTACCGGATCGAGGATGCGGCGACCCGCCGGCGGGTGCTGGATCTGATCCGGATGATGATTCCGCCTGAATAAGGGGGCTTTCGCGGGGCTCTGCCCCGCACTCCGCCAAAGGCGGCGCCTTTGGAAACCGGTCGTTTGGGGACAAGGGCGAGAGCCCTCGTCTCATTCGCGGCGCAGTACCTGGTCGTTGACGAAGGATGCCAGCCTGCCGGCGACGAAATCCTGGCGCAGTTGTTTTTCGTCATACTCGTCGCGCACCCAGTCCAGGAAAGGGATGCGGCCTTCGGCCTGCTGCTGGTAGCGCAGGAAGAACGCGTCGAGGATGCCGGTGCGCGAGCGGTTGAAATGGCCGAACCGCCATGAAAGCTGGCGCAGCGCCTGTGCGGCGCTACCCCCTTCGAACAGGATGACCAGTCCCGAGGCCAGGCCTGCCCGGTCGGCGCCGGATTTGCAGTGCATCAGCATCGGGAAATCGAGCGTCCGATACATCGCGGCAAAACGCAGGATACGGTCGCGATGCGGCGCGCCCCGGCTTTCGAAGGCCATGTCCAGATGGGTCAGCCCCAGCCGGGCCGCGGCCGCGCGCGACAGGGCGTCCGATCCGCATTTGCGGTGCCCGCGCAGATTGACCAGCGTCCGCAGGTTATGGCGGCGCATGGCAGCCGCCAGCCGGGCCGGGGTCGGGTGATTGCAGCGATAGACCTTGCCCGGGATGACGGGGGCGAGATTGGTCCAGGGGATGCGGAAGATGGCGTGATCGACGAACAGGCTGTCGATCCACGCCCGCCTTCTGCCGCCGGGCGCGGCCAGAGATCCTTCGAACACGGCGGGCGGCTTCCTCGGTCGGGGCAAAAAGAAAGGGCGCCGGATGTGTCTCATCCGGCGCCCCCTCAGTCAATCTCTTCCCGCCTGGCAATCTCTTCCCGGCAGGCGGGATGGGGATATCGACGATCAGACCTTGCGTTCCAGCTGCAGTTCCTTGATCCGGGCGATCGCCTTCGCCGGGTTCAGGCCCTTGGGGCAGGTCTGGGTGCAGTTCATGATCGTGCGGCAGGCATAGAGCTTCAGCGGATCTTCCAGCGCATCCAGCCGGTCGCCCGTATGTTCGTCACGGCTGTCGGCAATCCAGCGATAGGCTGCCAGCAGGGTGGCCGGGCCCAGATACCGGTCACCGTTCCACCAGTAGGACGGGCACGAGGTCGTGCAGCAGAAGCACAGGATGCATTCCCACATCCCGTCCAGCTTTTCGCGTTCCTCGATGCTCTGGCGGCGCTCGGAATCCGGCGGCGGCGCGGTGTCGGCCTTCAGCCAGGGTTCGATCGAGCGGAGCTGGGCATAGGCGCCGTTCAGGTCGGGGACCAGGTCCTTGACCACGGGCATGTGCGGCAGCGGATAGATCGAAACCGCGTCCTTCACGTCCTTGATCGGCTTGAGGCACGCCAGCGTATTCTCGCCGTCGATATTCATCGCGCACGAGCCGCAGATGCCCTCGCGGCACGAACGCCGGAAGGTCAGCGTCGTGTCGACGTTGTTCTTGATGTGGATCAGCGCGTCCAGCACCATCGGGCCGATCGCGTCGAGATCGAGCTCGTAGGTGTCGACCACCGGGTTGGCGCCATCGTCCGGATTCCAGCGATAGATCCGGAACGGCTTGACGTTCTTGGCACCGGGCGCGGCCGGGAAGGTGCGGCCCTTCCCGATCGTGCTGTTCTTTGGCAGGCTGAATTCGACCATCGTCTCGTTCCTTTTCCGCCGCTTCGCTCAGTAGACGCGCTTCTTGGGGGGGAAGACCTGGACCTCGTCGGTCAGCGTCTTCATATGCACCGGGCGGTAGGTCAGGGTGACGCCGCCCTTGTCGTCCAGATGGGCGACAGTGTGCTTCATCCATTCCTTGTCGTCGCGGTCGGGATAGTCGTCGTGCGCCTGGGCGCCGCGGCTTTCGTGCCGGGCTTCGGCGCCCGCCATCGTGACCGTGGCGTTGGCCAGCAGGTTCTCGAACTCCAACGCTTCCATCAGGTCGGTGTTCCAGATCAGCGAACGATCCGAGATTTCCAGATCGGGCAGGCCGGTCCAGATGTCCTTGATCTTCTCGACACCTTCCGCAAGGCTCTTGGAATTGCGGAACACCGCGGCGTGCTTCTGCATCGTGCGCTGCAGCGTGTCGCGCATGGCCGACACATGGGTGCCGCCGCGGGCGTTGCGCAGCCTGTCCAGACGGTCCAGCGCGGCCTCGCCGGCCTTGGGCGGCAGCGGCGCGATGGTCTCCAGCGGCTTGATGATCTCGGCGGCGCGCTTGGCGGCGGCGCGGCCGAACACGACCAGATCCAGCAGCGAGTTGGTGCCCAGGCGGTTGGCGCCATGCACCGACACGCACGCGGCCTCGCCCACCGCCATCAGGCCGGGGACGACGGCATCGGGATTGTCGGCGGTGGGGCGGATGACCTCGCCATGATAGTTCGTGGGAATGCCGCCCATATTGTAATGCACGGTCGGCAGGACGGGCACCGGCTCCTTGGTCACGTCGACACCGGCGAAGATGCGCGCGGTTTCGGAGATGCCGGGCAGGCGCTCATGCAGCAGGTCCGCGCCCAGATGCTCCAGATGCATCATGATGTAGTCCTTGTTCGGACCACAGCCACGGCCTTCGTTGATCTCGATGGTCATGGAGCGCGAGACCACGTCGCGCGACGCCAGATCCTTGGCGGTCGGCGCGTAGCGTTCCATGAAGCGCTCGCCTTCGGAGTTCGTCAGGTATCCGCCTTCGCCACGGCAGCCTTCGGTCAGCAGGCAGCCGGCCGGGTAGATGCCCGTGGGGTGGAACTGGACGAATTCCATGTCCTGCGTCGGCACACCGGCGCGCATCGCCATGCCGCCGCCATCGCCGGTGCAGGTATGGGCCGAGGTGCAGGACTGGTACGCGCGGCCATAGCCGCCGGTTGCCAGCACCACCGTCTGCGCGCGGAAGCGATGGATCGTGCCGTCTTCCAGGCACCAGGCGACCACGCCACGGCAGGCGCCTTCGTCGTCCATGATCAGGTCGATGGCAAAATATTCGACGAAGAATTCGACGTTATGCTTCAGGCACTGCTGGTACAGCGTGTGCAGGATGGCATGGCCGGTGCGGTCGGCGGCGGCGCAGGCGCGGGGCACCGGGGCCTCGCCGTAATTGCGCATGTGGCCGCCGAACGGGCGCTGATAGATCTTGCCATCTTCGGTGCGCGAGAAGGGAACACCCAGATGTTCTAGTTCCTGCACCGCCGGCACGGCCTCGCGGCACATATATTCGATGGCGTCCTGGTCGCCCAGCCAGTCCGACCCCTTGACGGTGTCGTACATGTGCCAGCGCCAATTGTCCTCGGCCATGTTGCCCAGCGACGCGCCGATGCCGCCCTGGGCGGCGACGGTGTGGCTGCGGGTGGGGAAGACCTTGGTGACGCAGGCGGTCTTCAGACCGGCGGCGCCCATGCCCAGCGTCGCGCGCAGGCCCGAGCCACCGGCACCGACGACGACGACGTCGTACGCATGGTCGATGATGCGGTAGGCATTCGATGATGGAAGAGTGATCGCATTCATTGTTTGGACGTGTCCCGATGCTCGTCCGGCCCGATGGGCGCCTTAGGCGGCTGCTCCGGGGCCGGAACTGTCCTCTGTGTCACTTGCTTCGCGGCCCCCCGGACACCGTCCGGGGGTGCCCGATCAGGCACCCGCCTTGGTCGACGGAGCCAGCGCCAGCTTCAGGACGGCGATCACCGCGAACAGCCCGATCAGAAGGGCGGCGCCCTTCAGCAACAGGCTGGCCGGCAGGTGCGCCTTGCCATGCACATAGTCATCGATGATGACCTGCAGGCCCAGCTGCATGTGGTAGAAGGTCAGGACCATCAGGGCCAGCAGCATCGAGGCATTGGCGGGCTTGCCGCCCCATTCCACGACGTCCTGCTGTTCGGCGCCGGCCAGGCGCAGGACCTGCAGCACGAACCAGCCCGAGAGGGGGACCAGCGCCACGGCGGACATCCGCTCCAGCCACCAATGGTCGACACCGGTCTTGGCCGAGCCGAGGCCACGGGCCCGAGCCAGCTGGGAGCGCATGACATCGATGCGCGGCGTATGGGACGCGTTCATGTCAGGATGCCTTCTTCTTCTTTCTGGAACGACAGGCGGCGACGCCGAAGATGCTGGCCAGCAGCACCAGCGTGGCGCCCACCGTCACACCCACGGCCACCGGGCCGTCCTCGTTGATCTCCTTCTTTTCGAAGCGGTAGCCGGCATCCCATGCGAGATGCCGCAGTCCCGCGACGAAATGATAGACCAGCGCCAGCGTCCACCCCGCCAGGGCCAGCTTGCCCAGCGGATTGCGGGTGACCTTCTGAACCTTCTTGAAGGATTCTGGCCCTTTCGACGCAGCGTTCAGCCAGCAGACGCCCAGCGCGGACCCTGCCGCCGCCGCGACGCCGGCTGCCCGGTTCGCAATCGAAAGAAACATGGAGAGGCGGAAGCGATAGACCTGGAGATGCGGGGACATGGGTCGCCGGGTCAGTGTTCCGTCGCTTCGGTGCCCTATATAGAGCGCATCACGGACATCCTGCATGGTCGTCTCGTCGATTTCCCTGATTATGGCTCCGGTTTGTTCCGTCGCCTTGTGCCTGTTCGGTCCTACGCCGGGGAAAGGGCGCGGTCAACGCAGGGGGGAACACGAGGTCGCGAGACGCCTTGTCGGGGTCCGGCTCGCGGAAACCGGAACGGAGTCGAACCGTTCCGGTTTCGCGGCATTTGGGGTCAGCGGGTGCGCGGGTGAATCAGGTCCAGCGCGATCATGGTCTCGGCGATCTGCACCGCGTTCAGCGCAGCCCCCTTGCGCAGATTGTCCGCGACGCACCAGAAGGCCAGCCCGTTGGGGACGGTGGGGTCGATCCGCAGCCGCGACACGTAAGTCGCGTCCTCGCCAACACATTCGATCGGCGTGACATAGCCGCCATCCTCCGGCTTGTCGTGCAGGATGACCCCCGGCGCGTCGCGCAGGACGGCGCGGGCGCGCTCCAGATCCACCTTCTCCTCGCATTCCACCACCACGGACTCGGAATGACCGATGAAGACCGGCACGCGGACACAGGTAGCGAAAACAGAGATATCAGGGTCGAGGATTTTGCGGGTCTCGACCGCCATCTTCCATTCCTCCTTGGTCGCGCCGTCATCCATGAAGCGGTCGATATGGGGAATGCAGTTGAAGGCGATCTGCTTGGTGAACTGTTCGGGGCTGGCCGGGTCGCCGACAAAGCTGCCGCGCGACTGGATGAACAGCTCGTCCATGCCTTCCTTGCCGGCGCCGGCCACCGCCTGGTAGGTCGAGACCACGACGCGGCGGATGGTGAACAGGTCGTGCAGCGGCTTGAGCGCCACCACCATCTGGATGGTCGAGCAGTTCGGGTTGGCGATGATGCCGCGCTTGGCCTTCTTCAGCGCGTCGGGGTTCACCTCGGGCACCACCAGCGGCACGTCGGGCTCCATGCGGAAATGCGACGTGTTGTCGATGACGATGCAGCCCGCCTTGGCCGCGCGAGGCGCATGCATGGCCGAGACCGAGGCGCCGGGCGAGAACAGGGCGATGTCCCAGCCGGTGAAATCGAAGGTCTCGAGGTTCTGGACCTTCAGCACCTTCTTCTCGCCGAACGAGATCTCCTGCCCGACCGAGCGGGCCGAGGCCAGGGCGGCAATCTCGGTAATCGGGAACGCGCGTTCGGCCAGCGTTTTGAGCATTTCACGCCCCACGGCTCCCGTGGCGCCTACGACCGCGACGCGGTATCCCATCGAACACAATCCCTGATCTGTGCCCCCGGCCTATCCGGTGGACCTGTTGGAAACTCCGGAACGGAGACGCTGAGAGGTAGTGCGTGACCGGGCCTGACGCAAGCGAGAGCCGCCGTCAGGCCCGGTTTTTCCCCATTCCGGGCCCCGGGGAGCGCCCCGGGTCTCACGCTTGTGTGCGCGGATGGCGCCGCCGCGCGTTGTCACGACGACCATGCGGGTGTCAGATGGTGCAGGTCGATCCGGCGCAATGCGTCCGTTTCCGCCGCCGGTCCATGCGGTGGCGGCCTGTCCAGGAGGGATGTCCCGTCATGTCGTTCTTTCGCGATATTTCGTCGCCGGCGCGCAGCGCACACGCCATTCCGCCATCGGGCAGCCGGCCGGCGCCGGCCTGCACGCTGGTCATTTTCGGTGCGCGCGGCGACCTGACCAAGCGGCTGCTGATTCCGGCACTGTACAATCTGGCCGGCAGCTTGTTGCTGGATGCCGATTTCCGCGTGCTGGGCGTCGATCGCGTGGCGGGCACCGACGCCGACTGGCGGGACGGGCTGGCCGCCACGATGCAGGACTTCACGAAGGACCCGGACGGCGAGTTCTATACGCCCACCATCGACCAGGATGCCTGGAACTGGGTTGCCGACCGACTGGATTATATGCAGGCCGATTTTGCGGATCTGGAGCAGATGCGGGCGCTGGCGGAGCGGGTGAAGGGCAATGCCGTCTTCTACCTGGCGGTGCCGTCGCGCTTCTTCGGCCCGCTGGTCGAGATGCTGGGGCAGGCGGGGCTGGTCGCCCAGCAGGAGGGGACCTTCCGCCGCGTGGTGATCGAGAAGCCGTTCGGCTCCGACCTGGCGACCGCGCGGGCACTGAACCGGCAGGTCCTGAGCGTGCTGGACGAACAGCAGATCTACCGGATCGATCATTTCCTGGGCAAGGAGACGGTCCAGAACATCCTGGCCATGCGGTTCGGCAATCTGATCTTCGAGCCGCTCTGGCGGAACGAATATATCGACCATGTGCAGATCACGGCGGCCGAGACCATCGGGGTGGAACAGCGCGGCGCCTTCTACGAGCCTACGGGCGCGTTGCGTGACATGGTGCCGAACCATCTGTTCCAGCTCTTCGCCATGGTGGCGATGGAGCCGCCAGCCTCGTTCTCGGCCGAGACGGTGCGCACGGCGAAGGAGCAATTGTTCGAGTCCGTCCGCCCTGTTCGGCCCGAGGACGCGGTGCGCGGCCAGTATCGCGCCGGCACCGTGGAGGGAAAGCCGGTCGTCGCCTATCGCGCGGCGCCCGGTGTCGCCCCCGACAGCGTGACGGAGACCTATGTGGCACTGAAGCTGTGTGTCGATAACTGGCGCTGGTCGGGCGTGCCCTTCTACCTGCGGACGGGCAAATCGCTGGGCGGGCGGCGGACCGAGGTGGTGGTGCAGTTCAAGAAGCCGCCGGTGGCGATCTTTCGCGGCACGGCCACCGACAGCCTGCCGCCCAACCGCATGATCCTGAACGTGCAGCCGGCCCAGGGCCTGACGATCGAGATGGCCGCCAAACATCCGGGCCCGGCGATGGACCTGGCCGGGGTGCAGGTCAAATTCCGTTATGAAGACGCGTTCGACCTGCAACCCAATGTGGGGTACGAAACGCTGCTGTATGATTGCCTGACCGGCGATGCCACGCTGTTCCAGCGGGCCGACAATATCGACGCGGCCTGGACGGCGGTCGATCCGGTGCTGCAATCCTGGGGGCATGTGGCCGAGGGGCTGGAATTCTACGATGCCGGGGCCACCGGCCCGGCGGGCGCCGACGCGCTGCTGGCCCGCGACGGGCGGGCCTGGTACCCGCTGAACGGCACATAAAGGGACGGGCTCTGCCCGAACCCGAGAGGGGTCGCGGACCCCTGCATCCCAATGCGTTGATATCGAATGGTTTCCAAAGGGCAATGCCCTTTGGCGGGTTTCAGGGCAGAGCCCTGAACGCTTAGTGCGTGGCAGCCTGTTTCGGGTGGTTGTCCGACTGGCGGAACAGGGCATCGGCCGCTTTCTTCTGTGCGTCGCTCAGTCCGTTGTACAGCGTGCGGAACGCCATGTTCAGCGATTGCAGGTCCTGTGCGCGCTGGGTGATCAGGTCGGCGTAGGATTGCATGTTGTCGGGCGCGCTCAGGGTCGCCAGCTTGGCGCGGCGCTGCTCGATCGTGTCATGGAAGCGTGCCGCATTGTCGCGCATCACCTGCGCGAAGGCATTCCACGCGCCGTCCTGCGCCGGGGTGATGCCCAATTGCTGATGCAGCGTTGCGATATGGGCTTCAAGCTGGTCCGGCGAGGGATCGCGCGGCGTGTGGACGGGGACGGCCGAGCCCGGGGCGGCGGTGGCGGTCGGGGCCGTGGTGTCGGGCGCCGCCAGCGCGGGCGTGGTCAGCAGGGCGAGGGCGGCGATGAGGGGTAACCGGCGGACGGTCATGGACGGAGGTCTCCGGGAAATCATGGGGCTGAACGGGCCGGGCGTGTCAGGCGGGCGGGTTCAGTAAGGCGGCGCGCCATAGGACGCCTGCGGATAATAAGCCGGCGGGGGCGGCGGCGGTTCCGGCTGAGGCGGATAATAGGCGGCCGGCGGTGGCGCGGCCTGCGAGGCCAGCGCCCCGCCGATCAGCGCGCCCACCGCCAGGCCGGCGACACCGGCGCCGATGGCGGCACCGACGCCGGGGCCACGACGATAGCCGCGGTCATCGCCGCGCCAGCCGGGGCCGCCACCCCGGTTCCAGCCACGGTCCGGCCCGTGATCGTGCCAGCCATGGTCGTGGCGGCCACGATCCCAGTGCTCCGCCAGGGCGGGCACCGAGGCCGCGATCGGCGTGGCGCCGGCCAGCAGGATGCCGGCCATCAGAAGGGGGAGTGTGCGGACCCGCATGACGGGACTCCTATAATCTAAAAGTCAGTTCGGCCATGGCGGGCCGAATCCTGTTTCATGTCAGGATGATCGGCGCAGATCATGTCAGAATCAGGGCCGAGGCCCGGCGCGGATCGGGCGGCGCGGATCAGGCGGCGGGCGACAGGCGCTTTGCCAGGGCCGACAGGCGGTGGCGGCGCAGTTCGCTCCGCGCCTTGGCGTCGTTTTCCATATAGTTGAGCTGGATCGTGTAGCGCCGGCCGACATATTGCCGGTGGCCGTGCCAAGTCGTCGGGCCGTTGGGGAAGATCAGCAGCGTGCCGTCGACGGGCGGGATCTCGGCTGCATAATCCTCGACATCGTCCGGAC
This sequence comes from Gluconacetobacter tumulicola, assembly GCF_014174215.1. Taxonomy (GTDB): domain Bacteria; phylum Pseudomonadota; class Alphaproteobacteria; order Acetobacterales; family Acetobacteraceae; genus Gluconacetobacter; species Gluconacetobacter tumulicola. The sequence goes on from NZ_JABEQL010000004.1 coordinate 155,612, forward strand.
CGCGCAGCAGGCGCAGGCAGCCCTCCTGCCGGGCCCAGGCCTCGCTGGCCGGGTTGAGATACAGCAGCACCGTCACGCGCTTGGCCACGGAATCACAATGAATGCGCCCGTCCTTGGCCCGCGTGCGGCCACGCAGGGTCAGCATGGTCGGCGCGTCGTCCAGGTCCAGGGCGAATTTGCGGGCGATCGCCTGGCGCAGCACGGGCCCTTCCAGCTCCGCGATCAGGCCCTGCGCCAGCGGCGACAGGGTGAGCGCCGAGGGCGGGAACGATCCACCGGACGACAATTCGGGCAGCGAGGCCACCAGCGCCGCCAGATCGTCCGGCCGGATGAAGTTCCGGACCACGACATGGGCAAACGGCGTGTCGGAAACCTGGGCGGCTTCCAGGGCGGCGTAATCGGGACGGATGGGCGTGGTGACGGTCATGGAACCTGCGCGGGATCGGGATGAGGAAGACCACATCCCGATTCCTAGTGCCGGAGCCGGCGGGAAATCAAGGTGGGGCGGAACGGTGCGCCCCGCCGCGCGGGTGTCAGGCCGCGCCGGCAGCCTTTTCGGCCGCGTCCAGCGCCCGGGTGGAATAGACCGCGGCCGCGCCGGCGTTCAGCGCCACGGCAACGCCCAGGGCCTCGGCGATATCCTCTTTCGTCGCGCCGGCCTGCACGGCGGCCTTGGAATGGACGGCGATGCATCCGTCGCAGCGGGTGGTGACGGCGACGGCCAGCGCGATCAGTTCGCGTGTCTTGGCATCCAGCCGGTTGGTGGTCTTGGCGGCATTGTCCAGCGTCGTAAGCCCTTCGACCGTTCCCGGCGAGAGGGCGGCGAAGGCGGGCACGGCACGGCCGAGGAAATGGCGGTAGGCGGACCAGTCGATCATCGTGAAACATCCTTGATGTGTGGTCATGGACCGCGACGGAGTTCACCAGATGGAGAGCAGGCCTGTCACGACACGGTTTGGCGAGTGGATGCTCTTGCTGAGAGGCGTTGCCGGCGCTATCGGCGATAGATCATGGAATCCGCGCTGACAGCCTTCGCATCCGATCTGAATCTGCCCCCTGGCTCGGGGCCCCTGGCTGCGTACGAGGCGCGGGTTGCCGCCGGACTGCTGTCCCGCGACCCCGAGCAGGCCAAGGCGGCCGCCCGGCTGGACCGGCTGTGGCGCGAACTGCCCGGTTATCACCCCGTGGTGCGGCGCCCGCCGCCGAAGGGGCTGCTGGGCGGGCTGAAGGCCCGGCTGGGCCTGAATGGCGGCGCGGCGGAGGCGCCGCGTCCGCGCGGGGTCTACATGGTCGGGCAGGTCGGGCGCGGCAAGACCATGCTGATGGACCTGTTCTTCGAACTGGCGCCGGTCGAACACAAGATGCGGGTGCATTTCCACCGCTTCATGCAGGATGTTCACAAGCGGCTGCACGACATGAAGCGTCGGAACCCGGACCTGACCGATCCGATTCCGCCGCTGGCCCGCGCCATCGCGCAGGAAGCCTGGCTGCTCTGTTTCGATGAATTCCAGGTGAACGATATCGCTGACGCGATGGTGCTGGGGCGGCTGTTCGAATATCTGTTCGCCGATGGCGTGGTCGTGGTCGCGACCTCGAACACCGAACCGCAGGATCTGTTCCAGAACCGGCCGGGGGCCGATGCCTTCCGGCCTTTCATCGCGATCATCCAGCGCGAGGTCGATACGGTGGTCCTGGACTCGCCGCGCGATTATCGTCGCGGCGGCATGCGCGGCATGACGACCTGGATCGTGCCGCCAGGCCCCGATGCGACGCAGGAGCTGGATTCGCTCTTCATGCGTCTGGCCGATGGCGCCCCGATCCGCCCCGTGACGCTGGAGGTGATGGGCCGCAAGCTCGCGGTGACGGTCGCGGCCGGCCCGGTGGCGCACTTTACCTTCTCCGACCTGTGCGGCCGGGCGCTGGGCGCGGGCGACTATCTGGCCCTGGCCACGCGCTTCCCGGCCCTGGTGCTTGACGATATTCCCCGTCTGGGACCCGATAATTTCGATGTTGCCCGCCGTTTCATCGTTCTGGTCGATACGCTGTACGAACAGAAGGTGAAGCTGTTCGCCTCGGCCGAAGATCAGCCGGATGCGATCTACCAGAAGGGCGAAGGCGCGCAGGCCTTCGAGCGGACCGCCTCGCGGCTCGAGGAGATGCAGAGTGCCGCCTATCTGGACCTGCCGCATCTGTCCTGATCATGCCCGGCAGGCTCAGCCAAAATCCATGCAGGGTCTGCCTTTCTTTTCAGCATTTCCAATGCGGCGGCGCCTCGCCCTGCCAGTGTGTTCCGGCGGCGTGCGCCCGGATGCGCCAGCGACGGTCGGGGCGGTTTGGGCTCGGGGGCGGTCGTTCCCTGCTGTCACGGTATCGTGACGCATATGGCGGTGGTGTGAGCGGCGCGGCGGTAGGCAAGTGGTTCGCTCTTTGCTTGGGTATGGACGGCCCTTCGGGTCATCTGCCGGTTCCGTCGCTGTTCGGTGTGCCGCGCGCCTGATGCCGGTTTCGTGACACCGTTGCGTGAGCAGGTGGAAACGGAAAGGTGAGTATGCGTGCGAAGCAATCCTGCCCGTGGCGAAAGATGGCGGCGGATGGCCAAAGGTGGCGCTAGGGTTGGGACGATAAAGGGTGAGGATCGTCTTTTCGCCGTGATCGGCGGAGAGGGTCCGGGTCCGGATAATGACGTGGCCGATCAGGCCATGAACGAGGAGATGTCTTCAAGATGGCGGGCGTAGATATCCTGTCGACCGCGTTCAGCGGAGCCAACACGGCCTATCTGGCCGACCTGTATGCTCGCTGGGCGTCGGACCCCGGCAGCGTCGATCCTTCTTTCGCATCGCTGTTCTCGGCGATGGACGAGGAAGGCGCTGCGATTTTGCATGACGCGGAAGGTGCCTCGTGGGCGCCGCGCCCGTCCAGAATCGATGGCGGCGACGTTGTGGCGGCCCCGGCGAAGGCCGCGCCCGTGTCGACGGCCAGCCTGAATGCGGCGGCCGACGACAGCCTGCGTGCGACGCAGCTGATCCGCGCCTATCGCGTGCGCGGCCACCTGGAAGCACGGCTGGACCCGCTGGGCCTGCAGGTGCCCAAACCCCATGCCGATCTGGACCCCGCGACCTACGGGTTCGGCCCGCAGGATTTCGACCGTCCGATCTATCTGGGCAAGATCGTCGCCAGCCTGATCGGCCCGCAGACGCAGTCGGCGACGGTCAACCAGGTGCTGGACGCGCTGCGCGCCGTCTATTGCGGGCCGATCGGCTCGGAATACATGCATGTCCAGGACCCCGAGCAGCGCAACTGGCTGCAGCAGCGGCTGGAAGGCGACAACTGGCGCGCCGGGGCCTCGGCCGAGCAGAAGAAGGTCATCCTGGAGCACCTGACGGAGGCCGAGGGCTTCGAGGCGTTCTGCCAGAAGCGCTATGTCGGCACCAAGCGTTTCGGACTGGAGGGCGAGGACGTCACCATTCCGGCGCTGCATGCGCTGATCGACCAGGTGGCCAAGGACGGCGTGCGCACGGTTGCGATCGGCATGCCGCATCGCGGCCGCCTGAACACGCTGGTCAACGTGGTGCGCAAGCCCTACACGGCCATCTTCAGCGAATTCGCCGGCGCCTCGTTCAAGCCGGACGACGTGCAGGGCTCGGGCGACGTCAAATACCATCTCGGCACCTCGACCGACGTGGATATCGACGGCAATTCCGTCCACATCTCGCTGCAGCCCAACCCGTCTCATCTGGAAGCCGTCGATCCGGTGGTGATCGGCAAGGTGCGCGCAGCCCAGGATGATGACGACCCGCATGTGCGCAGCCGCCACATGGCGGTGCTGATGCATGGCGATGCCGCCTTCGCCGGCCAGGGCCTGGTCTACGAGACCATGGCGATGTCGCAACTGATCGGCTATCGCACCGGCGGCACGGTCCATATCGTGGTGAACAACCAGATCGGCTTCACCACCGTGTCGGCGCATGCGTTCTCCGGCCTCTATTGCACCGACGTCGCCAAGGCGGTGCAGGCGCCGATCCTGCACGTCAATGGCGACGAGCCCGAGGCCGTGATCTATTGCGCGCGTCTGGCGGCCGATTTCCGCCAGAAATTCGCCACCGACATCGTGCTGGACATCGTCGGCTATCGCCGCCACGGCCATAACGAATCCGACGAGCCGTCCTTCACCCAGCCGACGATGTACAAGGCCATCGCCGCCCGTCCGACGATCCGCACGCTGTATGCCGACCGTCTGGTGCGCGAAGGCGTGGTGACCGAGGCCGAGGCCACCGGGCAGTGGGATGCGTTCCAGAACCGTCTGGAAGAGGCCTATCAGGCCGCGCAGACCTACAAGCCCAACAAGGCCGACTGGCTGGAAGGGGCCTGGACCGGCCTGAAGCCGCCGCCGGTCGGCACGGTGGACCCCGAACCCGCCACCGGTATCTCGGTCGAGACGCTGCGCAAGATCGGTGCCGCGATCAGCACCGCGCCGGCCGATTTCAACGTCAACACGAAGATCGTGCGCCAGCTCAAGGCCAAGGCGACGATGTTCCAGACCGGCGAAGGCATCGACTGGGCGACGGGCGAGGCCCTGGGCTTCGGTTCGCTGCTGCTGGAGAAGCATCGCGTCCGCCTGTCGGGCGAGGACTGCCAGCGCGGCACGTTCAGCCAGCGCCATGCGGTGCTGACCGACCAGGTCAACCAGAACACCTATGCGCCGCTGAACAATATCGACCCGGCGCAGGGCGTGTTCGAGGTCTTTAACTCGCTGCTGTCCGAATTCGGCGTGCTGGGCTTCGAATATGGCTACTCGCTGGCCGATCCGAACGCGCTGGTGCTGTGGGAAGGCCAGTTCGGCGATTTCGCCAACGGTGCGCAGGTCATCATCGACCAGTTCATCGCCTCGGGCGAGACCAAGTGGCTGCGCATGGCGGGCCTGGTGCTGCTGCTGCCGCATGGGTACGAAGGCCAGGGTCCGGAACATTCCTCGGCCCGTCTGGAGCGTTACCTCCAGCTCTGCGCCGAGAACAACATGCGGGTGTGCAACATCACCACGCCGGCGAACTATTTCCACGCCCTGCGCCGCCAGCTCAAGCTGGGCTATCGCAAGCCGCTGGTCATCATGACGCCGAAATCGCTGCTGCGTCATCGTCTCGCGGTGTCCAACCTCGAGGAGTTCGCATCGGGCACCACCTTCCGTCCGGTGATCGGCGAGATCGATCCGATCGCGTCGGGCGACAAGGTGGAGCGGGTCGTGATCTGCTCGGGCAAGGTCTATTACGACCTGCTGGCCGAGCGGCGGGAGCGTGCGCTGGACAAGGTCGCGATCCTGCGGCTGGAACAGTTCTATCCCTTCCCGGAAAAGCTGCTGGCCGAACAGCTGGCGCTGTATCCCAAGGCCCAGGTGATCTGGTGCCAGGAAGAACCCGAGAACATGGGGGGATGGACCTTCGTCGATCGCCTGATCGAGGGCGTGATGACCAAGGCAGGCCGCAAGGGCGGGCGTCCGACCTATGTCGGCCGCGTCGCGGCCGCCAGCCCGGCCACGGGTCTGGCCCGAATCCATGCCAGCGAACAGGCGGCCCTGGTCGCCGGCGCGTTGGGCGTGGCCTGAGGTTGCGTCCCGGCCGGCGGGCCGGGACGTCGAAGGTCGGCCGGTGCGGTATTCCCGCGCCGGCTTCAGTCTGGTTATGTTGAGAATGCACAAGCCGGCAGACGACGGGTGGGGGCGCGGACGATCGTGCCCCGGTCCAGCACGCGGATCTGACCGGCAGAGGGAATGGAAAGAAAGATGTCTGCCGAGATCAAGGTTCCGACGCTGGGCGAGAGCGTGACGACCGCCACCATTGCCAAGTGGCTGAAGAATCCGGGTGACAGCGTCGCCGCCGACGAGCCGGTGGTGGAGCTGGAGACCGACAAGGTCAGCGTCGAGGTCGCGGCGCCGGAAGCCGGCGTGCTGGGTCCGCAGCTCGTCGCCGAAGGCGCCGAGGTCGAGGTCGGGACCATTCTGGCGTCGGTCGACGCCGGCAGCGGCGCCCCCAAGGGGGCGGCGCCCGCCAAGGCCCCCGAGGCCCCGAAGGCCCCCGCCGGCGTTCAGGCCCAGCCGGTCGCGGCCGGCCCGGTCGCGCGTCCCGCCACCCCGCCGTCCGATGTCGCGGCCCAGGGTGCGGCCCATGCCCCGATGCCGTCGGCGCAGAAGATCATGGCCGAGAAGGGCATCTCGACCGCCGAGATCGGCACCGGCACGGGCAAGGACGGAAGGGTGACCAAGGGTGACGTGCTGTCGTTCCTGGCGCAGCCGCCGGTGGCCAAGGCGGCCGCCGCCCCCGCCACGCCGCGCACCGACGACCCGCGCGAGGAACGGGTGAAGATGACCCGCCTGCGCCGGACCATCGCCCGCCGCCTGAAGGACGCCCAGAACACCGCCGCCCTGCTGACCACCTTCAACGAGGTGGACATGACGGCGGCGAAGGAACTGCGCGCCGAATATCGTGACATCTTCGAGAAGAAGCATGGCGGCACCAAGCTGGGCTTCATGTCGATCTTCGCGAAGGCGGTGATGGCGGCGCTGAAGGAATTCCCGGCGGTCAATGCCGAAATCGACGGCGACGACATCATCTATCGCGAGTTCGTCAATCTCGGCATCGCGGTCGGCGGCCCGAACGGGCTGGTCGTGCCGGTGATCCGCGATGCGGAGAAGCTCGGCTTCGCCGGGATCGAGAGCGCGATCGCCGGTTTCGGCAAGCGCGCGCGTGACGGGTCGCTGAAGCTGGACGAACTGTCGGGCGGCACGTTCTCGATCACCAATGGCGGTATCTACGGCTCGCTGATGTCGACGCCGATCATCAACGCGCCGCAGTCGGCCATCCTGGGCATGCATGCCATCCAGGATCGTCCGATCGCCCTGAACGGCCAGGTCGTGATCCGGCCGATGATGTATATCGCCCTGACCTACGATCACCGCATCGTTGACGGCAAGGAAGCCGTCAGCTTCCTGGTGCGCGTGAAGCAGAACGTGGAAGACCCGCGCCGTCTGCTGCTCGAGGTCTGATGCGCCGGGGCGGACCGGGTCTTCGGCCCGGTCCGCCGATTCATTCCGACGCAGCGAACGCAGGACAAGAATATGACCATTGAAATCAAGGTGCCGACTCTCGGCGAGAGCGTGACGACGGCCACGATCGGCAAATGGCTGAAGCAGCCGGGCGACAGCGTCGCCGCCGACGAGCCGGTGGTGGAACTGGAGACCGACAAGGTCAGCGTCGAGGTCGCCGCCCCGGCGGCCGGCCGTCTGGGCGCGCATGCCGTGGCCGAGGGCGACGAAGTCGCGGTCGGCGCCGTGCTGACGACCGTCGAGGAAGGCGCCGCCGGTGCCGCTCCGGCCGCCAAGCCCGCGCCAGCACCGGCCGCGGCGAAGCCTGCCGAAGCCAAGGCCGCGCCTGCTCCGGCCCCGGCTCCGGCGGCGGTGCCCCCGGCCGAGACCGATTACGACGTCATCGTCATCGGCGCCGGCCCCGGCGGCTATGTCTGCGCCATCCGCGCGGCCCAGCTCGGCTTCAAGGTCGCCTGCGTCGAGAAGCGCGCGACCCTGGGCGGCACCTGCCTGAATGTCGGCTGCATTCCCTCCAAGGCGCTGCTGCAATCGTCCGAAAACTTCCATGCCGCCGGCCATGATTATGCGGGCCATGGCATCCTGATCGACAGCGTCAAGCTGGATCTGAAGCGGATGATGGCGCGCAAGGCCGAAGTGGTCGATGCCAACGTCAAGGGCGTCGAGTTCCTGTTCAAGAAGAACAAGGTCACCTGGCTGAAGGGCTTCGGCAAGCTGGAAGGCACCGGCCGCATCACGGTCGACGGCAAGCCGGTAACGGCGAAGCACATCGTGATTGCCAGCGGCAGCGACAGCGCCGGCCTGCCGGGCGTCGAAGTCGACGAGAAGGTCATCGTCACCTCGACCGGCGCGCTGGAACTGTCGGCCGTGCCGAAGAAGCTGGTCGTCATCGGCGGCGGCGTGATCGGGCTGGAACTGGGCAGCGTGTGGCACCGTCTGGGCGCCGAGGTCACGGTGGTCGAATATCTCGACCGTCTGGTGCCGGGCACGGATGGCGAAATCGCCAAGCAGTTCCAGCGTATCCTGACCAGGCAGGGTCTGCAGTTCAAGCTGGGCCACAAGGTCACCAAGGCCGAGAAGACCGGCAAGGGCGTGACGCTGACCGTCGAGCCGGCCGCCGGTGGCACCGCCGAGACGCTGGAAGCCGACATCGTCCTGCTGTCGATCGGTCGCACCGCCGCCAGCAAGGGCATGGGCCTGGAAGAGGCCGGCGTGGCGCTGGACAAGCGCGGCCGCGTCGTGACCGATGCCCATTATGCGACCAGCGTGCCGGGCGTCTACGCGATCGGCGACGTCATCGCCGGCCCGATGCTGGCGCACAAGGCCGAGGACGAAGGCGTCGCCATCGCCGAGATCCTGGCCGGCCAGGCGGGGCATGTGAATTACGATGCCATCCCCGGCGTCGTCTACACCTGGCCCGAGGTCGCGACCGTCGGCCGCACCGAGGAAGAGCTGAAGGATTCCGGCGTTACCTACAAGACCGGCAAGTTCCCCTTCACCGCCAACGGCCGCGCCCGCGCCATGGGCATGACCGACGGCTTCGTGAAGGTGCTGGCGGATGCCACGACCGACAAGGTGCTGGGCGTGCACATCATCGGCCCCGGCGCCGGCGAAATGATCGCCGAAGCCACGCTGGCGATGGAATTCGGCGCCTCGTCGGAAGATATCGCCCGCACCTGCCACGCGCATCCGACGCTGAGCGAAGCGGTCAAGGAAGCGGCGCTGGATGTGGAAAAGCGGGCGATCCATATCTGATCGCACGCTCCGGTCCGATGTTCATTGCGCCCGGTCATTTCGGTGGCCGGGCGTTTTTTATCCGGGGTATCGTCGGGATGTGGCCCCCGACTCCGCTACGCCTTGCGCAGAAATTCGGCCTTCAGCATGTAGCCGCCGGCTTCCACCGCGTGGTCGCCACCGCGAAGACGGATGTTCTTGATCTTGGTGCCGACTTTCAGCGTCGTCGAAGACCCCTTCACCTTCAGGTCCTTGATCACGACGACCGTGTCGCCATCGGCGAGCGTCGCGCCGTTGGCATCGCGCACCACCTCGTCGGCCGATGCCGCTTCGGCAAGATCGGCGGGCCATTCATAGCCGCAGGTGTCGCAGACATAATGCGTCCCTTCGATATGGACATCGTCCAGGGTGCATTGCGGGCAGGCGGGGAGGGTGGTGCTCATAAACGGGAATTAACGCCACGGAGAGCGCTCGACAATCCCGTCCCCTCCGCTGCCGATCAGGCCAGCACGATCCTGTCGCCGGTTTCCGACAGCCGGCAGCGCAGCAGCTTCTGGACCGAGCGGGCGAATTCCACAGGCCGCAGCAGGTCGAAACTGCCGGTCACGCGGCTGCGGGCAATGCGGTCGCTCTCGATCATGATCCGGGTGCGCGAATAGCGGTTGAACTGCGCCGCGGCGTCCGCCAGCCGCGTGTCGTTCAGCACCGCCTGCGCATCGCGCCACGCCCGGTCGGACAGGATATCGGCCGGCGAAAGCGGGCGCAGGGCGGTGTTCATGGCCAGGCTGGGGGCCGGGGGCAGATGGTAGAAGGCGGGCCCCTTCAGCAGCATGTTCGTGCTGCCGACTGAAACCGCGATGGTGCCGGCATAGGCGATCAGCGCCGCCCGGCCGTCATCGATGGCCAGATCGAAATCGGCATGGGTCGCCTGCATCAGCAGCGGCCCGGCCGATAGATGAATGGGCCTATCGGTGGCCTGTACCCCGATCCGGCCGGACAGAAAACGGATGGCATGGCCGACACGCCCCGTATCGGGCACATAGGCAGCGGACAGGGCGTCGAGCGTGAGCGTGGCGCCACGCCAGCGATAGCGGCGCGGCGCCTCATGGTCGCGGCGCAGCAGAAAGACCTGGTCCGGCGGAACGGACTGCCCCGTCAGGCCGACGGCGCACGCCGCCGCAGCCCCGACAAGCACGCGTCGCCGACCATGGATCCGGGCGGCTTTCCGGTCGGGATCCGTCATCAAGGCGGGGGCTGCGGCAACGGGTGCCGTGTAGTTCAATGTTCTATAGATCGCCTGCGCGCGGACATAGGCGCCGAGATTGCGGCTGTCCGCCTGCAACCACCGGTCGAAGCGGGCCTGCTCGTCGGGCATCAGCGTCCTCCGGTCCCGCATCGCGACCCACTGACTGGCCTGATCGGTCCGGGAATGTCGCCCCCCGCCGAAACGTGGAAAGAGGACCGGCCGGCCGATATCGGTCATGACCGCTTCTCCGCCCGGATCTGGCGGCCGGACTGCGGCCGGTCTTCCAGATCGCTGTCGGCAGGCATGTGCGTGGGCTGCGCGGTCTCATCGTGCGTGGCCAGCCATGACAGGCCGTTGGAGACCTGCCGTTCGACCGACCGTTCCGAGATGCGCAGCTTCTGGGAGATCTGTGCGTAGCTCAGGCCGTAGACTTTGCGCATGACGAAGACATCGCGACACAGGGCAGGCAGTTTCAGCATCCGCGCTTTCAGATGGTCGATTTCCTGTCGCCCGGCGGCAATCCGTTCAGGAGACGGGGCGGAATCGGCGATTTCATCATCCCAGTCAAGGTTGCGGTCCAGATAGTGAATATTCGCCTTGCGGGCCGCCTCGATCACCAGGTTGCGGGCACAGCGAAAGAACAGGGCGCGGCCGTTGCGAATGTCGCCCGGCTGGGCTGCGCATAGCCGGGCGTAACATTCCTGCACGATATCCTCTGCGCTGACATCCACCAAAGGGAAACGCCGCAGCCACTTCCGAACGGCATGTTCGTGGGGCAGAATCTCGTCCACGATCCAGGACAGGCGCCTGTCGTCCGGGACGGTGGTCGCGGGTTTCGCCGGACGGGCTTCACTGTCTCCATTCACGTCGGTACGGACTTTCCCCTGCTGGCGGCGCGACGGTTCCTGACAGCATCATCGGGCATCGTAAAGAGAGGGCGCGGGGCGCGCATGTCGGGCGGCGACCATGCCCGGTATGGTGGAAAGGCGCTGTTTGGCGGCTTTCCGCGTCCCATGGATCGACTGTAACAATATTGAAACAATTCTGACGCAAACTCTTAACCCCTTTCCGCTCCCGCAAGGGGAGGGGGAGCAGGTCCGGCGCACGTCTTCTCTCATGCACGCCCTTCTGCATTAGAGGTTTCTGGACAATGCGTCGTTCAAGCGCCCTGGTTTCTGCGCTGTTTGTTGGAACAGTCATGTCGTCGCACCGGGTTATGGCCGCGACGCATTATTTCGATATCTCGACGCCCAGTCTGCCGGCGGCTCTGGCCCAGTATGAGAAGATTACCGGGATCGGTGTTATCGCGTCCGCGAAAAGTTCCGAGAATATCAGGATTCATGCCATCAAGGGGATGATGGATGATCGGGCTGCCTTGTCCGCGCTTCTGGCAGGCACCCGCCTGACGGTTGGCGAGTTCAACGGCCGCAGTGCCGTCATCCGCAGGAAGCCCGATTCAGATATCGAAAAGAAGAAGCGGCATGCGGACGACGATGAAAAGCTCGACGTCATCGGGCATCGTTCGGTCGTGACCACGAAGCGGAACTCCGATGCCCTGGTCGACAGTATTGCCTATAATGATACATCCAGCCTTGGGGGCGGCGCATCCTCGGTTGCGGATCTTCTGGTCCTGCTGCCGGGTGTGACGGGTATTCAGGACGGGGATCAGCCGCGATATGTCAGCGTGCGCGGCATTTCGCCGGACCTGAACCAGACGACGCTGGACGGCATTACGCTGGCGACGATCGGCGATAACGGCGGCGGCACGCGGCGCGTCAATCTTCAGAATATTCCAGGAGAATTGACGGGTGAAGACAATGTTTACAAGACGTTCACGGCCGAGCAGGACGGCGGCGCCATCGGCGCGGTGATCGACATGGTTCCGCGCAGCGCCTTCGATTACAAGGGGCTGTATAAATATTTTACCGCCTATGGTGTCTATTCGACCTACAAGGGCGCGGCGGGATCGAACCACGTCTCCGGACAGTCGCCGCATCTTGCGCAGGGCGCAAAGGCCGTTCTTGCCGACCGGTTCGGAAAAAACAAGGAATTCGGGGCAATCGTCTCGATCCGATATCAGAACCGCGTCCGCAATTCCTACAAGAACTGGCAGACCGACAGCTATTTCTACGATGACAAGGGCCTGCCGGTCGGTGGCATGAGCAACAACATCCCAAGCCGGGCACAGGGCTGGAATGGATGGGAGGCACCGCAGGATATCGAATACGGAAACTATTCGAATTCGATCACGAATCTCGGTGGTTCCGGCCGGTTGGAATGGCGCCCGACCGATTCGGGATGGAATGCGTCGCTGATGGGATATTCCTATGAACGATGGGAACATTCCATGATGGATCATACCTATCTTCTGCTGGACAACCCCCAGATCTGGAACCAGACGCCCACCAGCGGCCGGGAGCTGATCTACCGTTCATCCAGTTATGTCCGGCAGGATCGCTGGCAGAGCAGCAGCAATGGTGTTCTGGGAAATGTCGGCTGGCACGACAATATCTCGGCCCTGAAGCTGCGCGTCGGTTACACGTGGGAAGCCTATCACAATTACCAGCCTCGCCTGACGGCATATGCCTATCCGAAAAAGCAGGGTCTCTATCCGCTTTATGCCGATTATAACGTCAGCGACGATTTTGCCTCGATGGTCGGGGTCAGCGACCCCCACAAGCTGCGGGCCATGAAATACAGCCTGAGCCAGATCCAGCGCTATCATGACGATGCGCGGGAAGGGGTAACGAACGTCCGCCTGGATTATACCCGCAATATCGGACCGCAGGCCCACGGTTTCGGTCTGGCGACCGGGTTCGAATGGCGTTCGCTCAACGTGACCGACCAGATGAATTACGAGGATTACGTCACGGGTGGGGATGCGTCGAGCTACATGTATTTCCCCAACTTCGCGCCGCCGGGCGCACCTTATACCCTGCCCTGGATCGACATGGGAAAATTCCCCTGGTCCAAACAGAAACTCGATGTCGCGACCAGCCGAAACGACACGCTGGAATCGTTCTATCGCTATCGCGAGGAACTGATCGACGGGTATCTGTCGCTTCATTACAAATGGAAGGACACGTTGCTGATCGCGGGTGTGCGCGCCGATGGCGTCAGCTTCAACAGCCTGCTGCCTCAGGTGCAGAACGGCAACGCGACCGGCAGTCTGGGCACCAATCGAGGCGGCTATCTGCATCCGCTTCCGTCGGTGACCTTCCTGCATGATTTTCCCTATGATGTGCGCCTGCGCGCGTCGTTCAGCCAGTCCGTCGGGCGTCCCATGCCCTCGCAGATTGCGCAGGTGCAGAAACTGACATGCGGCGACGACATGCGGGGTGGAACCGATTGTACGCTGTCACGCGGCAATCCCAATCTACAGCCTCGCCGTGCCAATAACTTCGATGCGTCGGTCGAGAAATATTTCAACCATAACCATGGCGTAGTCAGCGTCGCCTATTTCGACAAGATGATAAAGCACGACATCTACACGTTGCTGGATCATCAGATGATCAACGGCATGCCGACATCGGTGACCGAGCCGTTGAACGCCACCAACTCCTCGCTGATGGGGGTCGAAGGCTCGCTGGTCGAAGAAGGGCTGCGGGGGCCGTTCAGGCAGCGTTTCGATATTTCGGTCAACGGGACCTGGATGCACGGATCGATGATGTATGCATCGTCGAGCGGGTCGTACAAGCTCAATCAGCTGCCCGACCAGCCCAACTATATCTTCAACGGTGCCGCGACGTGGCATATTCCGCAGATGCGCGGCGCCGTCCGGGCAACCTTGTCCTACACTCCGAAATATCTGACCGACCCGGCGTCACAGCCGTGGGAGAATGTCGGGTATGGCGAACTGCTCAGCCTGGACCTGGCGGCGTGGAACGACATTACCGACCATATTCGTCTGAAATACGAGGTCGACAATCTCGTGGGCGCGCATCGTACCTACGTGCAGGGGACGAACCTGCAACGCATCAACGAGAAAGATTATTACGGCCGCAGCATCTATTTCCAGGTTGTCGTCGACTGAAATCCTCGTTGGAAAGCATGCCGGCCAAGGGGCCGGCATGCTTTCCGGAGCGTCGTCTGACAGGCCGGTAGGCGGCGATCAGCCCGATGCGGCGCGCAGGGCCCGGTCGCCGATGTCGCGGCGCCATACCGCATCATCCCAGGTGATGGCTTCGACGGCGTGATAGGCGCGGCTGCGGGCTTCGCCCAGCGTCGCGCCGGTTGCGCAGATCGTCAGCACACGGCCGCCGGCCGCAACGATCTGTCCCTGGTCATTGCGTCTGGTACCGGCATGAAAGATGTGCACGCCGGGTTCGGCGGCGGCGTCTTCCAGTCCGGTGATCACGCCGCCGGCGGCGGGTTTGCCGGGATAGCCGCGCGCGGCCAGCACGATGCTGATGGAGTGGTCGTCGGAAAAGCGGATGTCCGCCGCGTCCAGCGTGCCGGCGGCGACGGAGGCCAGGGCGGGCAGCAGGTCGGATTGCAGGCGGATCAGCAGGGCCTGGGCCTCGGGGTCGCCGAAGCGGACGTTATATTCGATCAGCTTCGGGCCCTCGGCCGTCAGCATCAGGCCGGCGAAGATGATTCCGCGGAAGGGGGTGCCGCGGCGGACCATTTCGGCCAGCATCGGGCGGACCAGCAGGTCGAGCGCTGCTTCCTGCCGCGCGCGGTCGAAGCCGGTGGGGGGCGAGACCGCGCCCATGCCGCCGGTATTGGGGCCGGTATCGCCCTCGCCGATGCGCTTGTGGTCCTGCGCCGCGCCGATCAGCACGGCGGTCTCGTCGGCGCAGAAGGCGAACAGCGACACTTCGTCGCCGATCAGGCATTCCTCGATCACCACCGACTGTCCGGCGGCCCCCAGCGTGGCGTCGTCCATCATGGACCGGATGGCGTCCTCGGCCTCGGTGACGGTCATGGCTACCACCACGCCCTTGCCGGCGGCCAGGCCATCGGCCTTGATCACGATCGGCGCGCCACGGCGGCGGACGAAATCCAGCGCCGGGGCGGCTGAGTCGAACCGCTCCCACCGGGCGGTGGGGATATGAGCGGCGTCGCAGACTTCCTTGGTGAAGCTCTTGCTGCCTTCCAGTTCGGCGGCAGCGCGGCTGGGGCCGGCGCAGGGGATGCCGCCATCGCGGCAGGCATCGGCCAGGCCCGCGACCAGCGGCGCCTCGGGGCCGGGCACCACCAGGTCGATCCGCTCGGCCCTGGCGAAGGCCACCAGGGCGGGTACGTCGTCGACGGCGATGGCGACATTGGTGCCCAGGGCGGCGGTGCCCGGATTGCCCGGTGCAATGAACAGGGCCTCAAGCGCGGGCGAGCGCGCGATCGCCGCCGCCATCGCATGTTCCCGTCCACCAGATCCGACCAGAAGCACCCGCATCAATTCGTTTCCCTGTTCCTCGCACGCCCCGGGCCTTCCGGGGAGGCCGTCTCTATCATACCCTGTGCCGATGGACGAAACTCTTCGCACTTCCGGCGGCGCCGGACCGGGCCCCATGGCGGGTAATGTGCCCGAATATTCGGTCTCCGAGATTTCGGGGGCGATCCGCCGCACGCTGGAGGGCAATTTCGGCCGCGTGCGCGTGCGCGGCGAGATCACGGAATTCAAACGCTACCCGTCCGGTCATCTCTATTTCTCGCTGAAGGACGAAGGCGGGAAGATTTCGGGCGTGGTCTGGCGCGGGTCGGTGTCGCGGCTGGGGCTGGTGCCGGAAAACGGGCTGGAGGTCATCGCGACGGGCAAGGTGTCGTCGTACGGCGAGCGCTCGTCCTACCAGCTGATCGTCGAGCGGATGGAATATGCCGGCGAGGGCGCGCTGCTGGCGCGTATCGAGCGGCTGCGCCTGAAGCTGGCGGAAGAGGGGCTGTTCGACGCTGCGCGCAAGCGGGCGCTGCCGTTCCTGCCCGGTGTGATCGGCATCGTCACCTCGGCGCAGGGGGCGGTGCTGCATGATATCCGCACCACCGTCGCCCGGCGTTTTCCCCGCCGGCTGCTGGTCTGGCCGGTCGCCGTGCAGGGCGAAGGTGCCGCGGCGCAGATCGCCGCCGCCATCGCGGGGTTCGACGCGATCGACGGGCGGGGGCCGGTGCCGCGCCCCGATGTGCTGATCGTCGCGCGCGGCGGCGGGTCGCTGGAAGATCTGATGGCCTTCAACGACGAAGCCGTGCTGCGGGCGGTGGACGCCTGCCGCATTCCGCTGATTTCGGCCGTCGGGCACGAGACCGACACCACGCTGATCGATTTCGTGTCCGACCGGCGCGCACCCACCCCCACGGCGGCGGCCGAGATGGCGGTGCCGGCACGGGCCGAACTGGTGGCCGATCTGGCGCATCGCGCCGCGCGCCTGACCAGCGGACTGGCCCGCCTGACGCAGACGGCGCGGCTGCGGCTGGACCGGACGGCGGCGCGGATGCCCGACCTGCCGTCGCTGCTGGGCACGGCGCGGATGCGGGTGGACGATCGGGGCGCGCGGCTGGACCGCGCGCTGCCGGGGCTGATCGAACGGCGGCGCGCCGCCCTGCTGGCGACCGGGCGCATGATGCCCTCGCCCCTGCTGCTGACCGGCCCGGGCCGCGCCCGGCTGGACCTCGTGGCCAGTCATCTGCTGTCGGGCCTGCGGCAGGCGCTGCGCGACCGCCGGGCGCGCACCGACCGGGCCCGCCTGTCGGCCGCCCCGCTGGCGGCGATGGTGCGCGAGCGGCGTGCCCACCTGAACGGGCTGGGGGGGCGGCTGGAATCGCTCTCGCCCATGGCGGTGCTGGAACGCGGCTATGTGCTGGTGCGCGATCCGTCGGGCATGGCGGTGACCCGTGCGGCCGACGTGCGGCCGGGCGGGCGGCTGGAACTGACTTTCGCCGACGGCGTGGCGGAGGTCCGCGCCCTGCGGCCCGACGCATCGCAGGGGCAGCTCGATCTTTGACCGTACCAACGAGAAGGCAGATGATGGCGATAAGGTGGATGATGGATGGGACGGGAATGGCTTGCCCGATGGTTGGCCGGAGCGCACAGGACAGAGCCATGAACGAACGTCCCCGGTCTTCTTTCACGCGGCTCACCGGCCTGTCGGCGCTGTGCGTCATGGCGCTGCTGGCCGGCTGCGCCACGCCCCCCGCGCCCCTAGCCCCCAAGCCGGCGCGGCGCCCGCCCCTGCAGTTCGCGCCCGGAACGGCGGTGGAAGCCCCGCCGCCCGCCAACGAGGCGCAATTGGTGAACGACCCTTCCGCCCCGCTCGACACGCCGCTCTGCGGCGCCGCCGCGCATATGACGCAGGGCATGGCGGCCCGGCTGAATCCGGCCCCGCTGGTATCGGGCAATGCCTGCACGGCCAATGCCTGCTTCGACCCGCTGACGGGCACCTATATCGGCGCAGATGGCGAACGGCATATCTGCCGCTAACGGACTGTGACCCGCAATCCGGCATAAGCGTTATCCGGAAACGGTCCCGCAGTCGGGACAGGTTATGATTGACAGCCGGAGCCGTGGGGCAACATCGTCGAGGGGATGAGCGGCCTCACTCCTCCGGATGGCGCCAATGACGGTTTGGCGACCGTTCATGTCTTTCCCCTGCGGCGCATGCTGCCCCTGGCCGATGCTGCCGTCTATCTGGGCATTCCATCGCGACGGCTGCGCATGCTGGGCCTGCTGCATGCGGGGCCGCGCCCGGCGGCGCGGAACGGGCGGACGCCGATGTATCGGGTCGAGGATCTGGATCGTTATGTGACCCTGCTCTACGGGCGGGTGCGGATTTCGGCGGTCGAAGAAGCGCGGCAGCGGCAGGAATGGCGGGCACGGATCGCGGCACCGGCGGTGTGTGACGCACGGGGGCGGCCGGTACGGCCGATCGACCCGTGCATGCAGGCCCTGACACTGGATGCGCTGGTGTCGGCGGGTGGCCCGCTGGGGCTGAAACTGCTGTTCGCCTCGGGGCTGGGGCTGATCTTCCTCTCCCATACACCCGTGATGTGGCGATTGTACGGAATGCTGTGACCAGCGGTGTGACGCCGGGAACATTTGCATCACGCACCGACGTCACACAACCAGTTTGGCCTGGAATTGCAGCGGAATTATGGCACGGCCCGCTCCCTCAGCAGGCACCGGCGCAAGGGGGCTCCGGCGGCGGCAGGGTGCTGCCGGTCAGGCCGGGCGGCCGCATGGAGGGCTCGGGCGCGCGGGCGCCGGGCGGCGGTGGGGGCACGATCTGCGGCACGTTCGGGGGCAGGGTCTGCACATCCAGCGGCTGGGCCGGGGGAATGGGCTGGCCCTGATAATAGAGCGGCCCGTGATAGCTCTGCGGCAACTGGGCCGCGTTCAGCCGGTCGACCAGCGAATCGCCGGTTCCATCGGGATAGGCGGAATGCGGCGCCGGCGCGGCAGGCCCCCGTGCGGCAGGGCCTGGTGCGGCATGAGCCAAGGGCAGCGCCGGCGGCAGGCACAGGGCGGCGAGGGTGAGGCACCCGGCAAGGTGGCAACGCGGTCTCATGGCGAAGGGCCTTTCGGAGAGGGGCGTGGAAGGGCGAGTATAGGCCCGATCCTCGCGCGCATGCATGTGTTTGAACGGCCGAGGACTGGTCATGCTCCCGGTGATCGGCTAGGCAGGGCAGCATTGCTCTTTTTGCCGTCTCCGGCCCTCGCGCCGTCGCGTTTGCTCCCTGCCTTACGGATTGCGATCATGACCGATATTTCCCGGACCTCGTGCCGCCGGCTTCTGGCCGGATTCTTCGTTGTGACCGGGATGGGCGCCGTCCTGACCCCTGCCGTCGCGGCCCCCGCGCCGGCTGAAGCACCCGCCGCCGCCGCCCAGCAGCCCCTGCTGCCGGCGCCGCCGGTGCCCGATTTCGGGCCGCTGCCGGCCGGTGCCAAGCCGCCCGCCCCGATCGTCGGTGTGTTCGACACCGATGCGATCATGCGGCAATCCGTCGCGATCCAGGAGGTCGAGAAGGAAATGGGCACGCGGCGCGACGCCCTGATCCGCGACGTGCGGGCCGAGGAGGGGCAGATCCAGGCCCTGCGCCAGCAGATGATGAACGCGCCCCGGCCCGAGGCCGAAGCCCAGCAGCGCAGCCTGCAGCAGCGCGTGGCGGCCGATCAGCGCAAGTTCGGCAACCGTAACCGGATCCTGGAGGAAGATATCCAGATCGCGCTGAACCAGGTCCAGCGCGAAATCGGCCAGGTGGTGAACAGTGTGGCGAAAGCGCGCGGGCTGACCCTGGTGGTGCAGTCGGGCCTGACCGTGCTGCATGGGCCGCAGGTCGATATCAGCGACCAGGTGGCCAGCCGGCTGAATGCCATCCTGCCCCATGTCTATCTGCCGGCAGCGAACGAGGACCCGGAAGTAATCGCGAAATCGGGCAAGTTCCCGACCGCGCCGGTCCAGATGACCGATCCCTCGCAGCAGCAGGGGTAAGAAGGGAAGACGTTCTTTTTCTTCAGAAAAAGAAGATCACTCCGCCGTCAGATCCGCCAGCATGGCCTGGCTGGCACGTAGCGCGTCGGCCGGGGCAAGGCGCACCTGCAAGCCCCGCTGCCCGCCATTGGTATAGAGATAGGGCAGATCGGCTGCCTGCCGGGCGAAAGCCGTGGGCACCCGCTTTTTCTGCCCGAACGGGCTGATGCCGCCGACACGGAAGCCGGTGATGCGCTCGGCATCGGCTGGCTTCATCATCTTCGCGCTCTTGCCGCCGAAGGCGGCGGCCAGTTTCTTCATGCTGACCTCGTGGTCCGATGGCACGACGACGCAGACCGCGCGGCCGTCGATTTCCGCCATCAATGTCTTGAACACGCGGGCCGGCGGTTCGCCGATCGCTTCCGCGGCCTGCACGCCCAGCCGGTCGGCATCGGGATCGTATGTGTAGGTCACGGGGGTGAAGGCGATCCCTGCACGGGTCAGCGCCAGCGTCGCCGGGGTGCCGGGTATCTGGGGTTTCTTGGCCATGTCGGTGTCATAACAGGATCGGGCGCGCGCGTCAGGCTCCCGCGGCCACGATCCTCTGCCCATGAAGCTGCGCGTCAGGACGGCACAGGGCGGCGATGGTGACGGCGGCGTCTTCGGGCCGGGGCAGGGCGGACAGGTCGGCGGCGGGCATGGCCTGCACCCGCAGCCGGGTGGCCACCGGGCCGGGATCGTACAGATTGACCCGCAATGCCGAATCCGGACCGATTTCATCGGCCCAGGCCAGCACCGCGGCCTCCATCGCCGCTTTCGAGGCCGCCATCATGCCCCAGAAGCTGGCGGGGCGGGCGGCATGCCCGTCGGTCAGGAACAGGGCGCGGCCGGCCGGTGCGCGCTCCAGCAGCGGGGCCGTGGTGCGGATCAGCCGCCAGGCGGCGGTGGCGTTGACCGCCAGCGTGGTGTCCCAGTCGATGTCGCGCATATGGGTGACGGGCGTGAGCACGCCCAGCATGGCGGCACAATGGACCAGCACGTCCAGCCGGCCGAAGCGCGCCGCGATCGAGGGGCCCAGCGCGTCGATCGCCGCCCCGTCCCGCAGGTCCATGGGCAGCAGGGTCGCGTGCCGGCCGGTGCGCCGTGCGATCAAATCGTCGGTTTCCTCCAGCCCGCCCGGTGTGCGGGCGGTGAGGATGCAATGGGCTCCGGCGTCGGCCAGGGCCAGGGCGGTGGCACGGCCGATGCCGCGGCTGGCACCGGTCACCAGCGCCACGCTGCCCGTCAGCATGGTGGGTGGCCGCCCTGCCGCCTCATGCCCGGCAGGCGGTCACGCGCAGTGCGGGTCGCCGCCGGCGGCCTCGTAATCGACCAGGGCGATCGGGTAGTCACCGGTGAAGCAGGCATCGCAGTAGCGGCCCGCCGCCGCCTCGCGGCCCTCATGGCCCAGGGCGCGGTACAGCCCGTCGAACGAGATGAAGGCCAGGCTGTCGACGCCGATCAGCTCGGCCATTTCCTTCAAATCGTGCTGGGCGGCCAGCAGCTTGCTGCGCTCGGGCGTGTCGATGCCGTAGAAGCAGGAATGCGTCGTCGGCGGCGAGGAGATGCGCATATGCACCTCGCGCGCGCCGGCGGCGCGGACCATGTCCACGATCTTGCGTGAGGTGGTGCCGCGCACGATCGAATCATCGACCAGCACCACGCGCTTGCCGTCCAGCACCGGGCGGTTGGTCGAATGTTTCAGCTTCACGCCCAGATGGCGGATCTGGTCGGTCGGCTCGATGAAGGTGCGGCCGACATAATGGTTGCGGATAATGCCCAGCTCGAAGGGAATGCCGCTGGCCATGGCATAGCCCATGGCCGAGGGCACGCCGGAATCCGGCACCGGGACGATCACGTCGGCCTCGACCCCGCTTTCGCGGGCCAGTTCGACGCCGATGCGCTTGCGCGCCTCATAGACCGGCACGCCGTCCAGCACCGAGTCCGGGCGCGCGAAATAGATATATTCGAACACGCAGAACCGGCCCTTCTGCTCGCCGAAGGGCTTGACCGAGCGCACGCCGTCATTGTCGATGATCACGACCTCGCCCGGCTCCACGTCGCGGACGAATTCCGCGCCCACGATGTCCAGCGCGCAGGTCTCGCTGGCCAGCACCCACGAGGCGGGGTCGGATTCGGTTTCGCCGGGGATGCGGCCCAGGATCAGCGGCCGCACGCCCAGCGGGTCGCGCACGCCGATCAGTGCGTCACGCGACAGCACCACCAGCGAATAGGCGCCCAGCACCTGCTTCAGCGCGTCGATCAGCCGGTCGATCACCGAGGCGTAGAGCGAGATGGCGATCAGGTGGATGAACACCTCGCTGTCGGTCGTGGACTGGAAGATGCAGCCACGGCGCACCAGCGCGCGCTTCAGGGTTTCGGCGTTCGTCAGGTTGCCGTTATGCGCCACCGCCAGGCCGCCGAACTCGAAATCGGCGAACAGCGGCTGCACGTTGCGGATCAGCGTGGCGCCCGTGGTGGCATAGCGGTTGTGGCCCACCGCCCGGTGGCCGGGCAGGGTGGCCATGACCCGCGCATCGCCGAACACGTCGCCGACCAGCCCGAGGCCCTTGTGGGTGTGGAAACGCTCGCCGTCATAGGACACGATGCCGGTGGCTTCCTGCCCGCGATGCTGGAGCGCGTGCAGCCCCAGCGCCGTCAGGGCCGAGGCGTCCTTGACGTTCCAGACGCCGAAGACGCCGCATTCCTCATGCGGCTTGTCGTCGTCGTGCCACTGCGGCGGCACGTCGTCGCGGTGGCCCGACGGACACGCGGCGGCCGGGCTGCATGAGGTGGCGGCCTGCGGGACGGTGGGGCGGATCGGCATGATCAGTTCTCTTTCCTCGGCGGGTGACCGGGCGGAGACCCCGGGCTGGCACTGGGGAGGCCCCGCTAAGGGGTCATATCGGGGCGTCATGGCGCGTCTGCGGCGGTTGCGCAAGGCGTGCCTGCATGGAAATGGGCAGGAACCCGCTCAGAAAGAAGGCCCCCCGGGCAACGAAAGCCGTTGCCCGCGCATCCTGCACCGGCTGGGGCCATTCCGCCGGAGCCACTTCCGTCCCCACGGCAAGGTAGAACACGGCCAGGAGAACATAGCCGCGCAGCCCGCCGAACAGCAGGCCCAGCATGCCGTTCAGCCCGCCCAGCGCCGAGTCGCGGACGATCCGGCCGAGAAGCTGGGCCACCAGCGTGAAGACGATCAGCAGTCCGATAAAGGGCAGGACGAAGCCGGCGGCGGACGCGACCAGCGGGTTGTCGATCCACGGCGTGAGCGCCTGCCGCACCGGCTCCATCCAGCGCATGGCCAGGACCAGCGCGCCGGCCCAGGTTGCCAGGCCCAGGATTTCGCGGACCAGGCCGCGCCCCCACCCGAACAGGGCCGAAGCCACCACCACCAGCGCGGCCGCCAGATCCACCCAGGCTCCGTTCATGGACCAGGATCGGCCGCCCGGCCGGACGCTGGGAAAAAAGGGACCCGAGACATGGGGGGCGGGACTGTCCTTGTGTTGCGGCGGGCCTGCATGGCCCAGAGGGCATTATTGAGGGGCGCTATCCACGGGCGCTTATGCCACCCGGCTCCCGTGGTGCCAAAGGAAAGATCGCACCCGCCCCATCAGGGCAGCTTGGTGGACTGGATCTTCCACGGGCGGCCCAGGGACCGTCCGGCGGGCTGGCCGACGCGGCGGCGCTGCGTATTGTTCAGCATCACCAGCAATTCGCCGACCTGGGTGCGGCGGTCCAGCTCGGTCCATACGGCGCCGGCCGAGAGGTCGCGCGCGGCCCAGATCCGCATCAGGCAGGTCAGCACATGGGCGCTCTCGCGGATGAGCTGGCCCTTGTCCTCGGCGATCAGCCCCACCACGCAATGGTCGCCATGCAGGCCGAATGCCCGGGCCAGGCGGCGGATATCCCGCTCGGTGGGGGGCGGGGCCTGGGCGGCATCCTGCGACAGGGCCTGCCACAGCGCCTCGACCGCCCGCCGCGCGTCGGGCGGCGGGGCGGCGCTGTCGTCACCCGGCGGTGGAGGGGGGATAGATGCCATACCGCGATGATGCCGGGGGGCGGTTCATGCGGTCAACATCGCGCGCGGTCCACGCATGGCGGTCTGCCGTCAGATCGAAAAATATTTCGCCTGCGGATTGAGGACCACCAGGGCCGAGGTCGATTGCTCCGGGTGCAACTGGTAGCCGTCGGTCAGCGACACGCCGATCCGCTCGGCATCCAGCAGCTTCAGGATCGGTTCCTGGTCCTCCAGCCTCGGGCAGGCGGGATAGCCGAAGGAATAGCGCGATCCGCGATAGCCCTGCTGCAGCAGCTTCGCCATGTCGCGGTCGTCCTCGGCGGCGAAGCCCAGCTCGGCACGGATGCGCTTGTGGGTGTATTCGGCCATCGCTTCGGCCATTTCGACCGAAAGCCCGTGCAGGTAGAGGTAATCCTTGTAGCGGTTGGCTTCGAACCATTCGCGGGCCATGTCCGATGCCTTCTGGCCCACGGTGACGACCTGCAGCCCGATCACGTCGCGGGCCTCGTCATCCACGTCGCGCACGAAATCGGCGATGCAGGCGCCGTCCTCGCGCGGCTGGCGGGGCAGAGCGAAGCGCGCGACCTCGGTGGTGCCGTCCTCGGCGAACAGGATCAGGTCGTTGCCCTGGCCCGCCGCCTTCCAGTAGCCGTAGGAGGCCTGGGGACGCAGGATGTCCTGCTCGGCCGCTAGTGCGAGCATGCGGCGCAGGACGGGGCGCAGTTCCTGTCTGGCCCAGCCCATGAAATCGTCCAGCGAGCGGCCCTGTTTGCGGAAGCCCCACTGGAATTGATAGAGCGACCGCTCATTGAGGAACGGCAGCACGGCATCCGGCGTGGCTTCCAGCACCTTCGGCCCCCAGAAGGGTGGGGTGACGACCGGTTCGCCCTGCGTCAGGCGGTGGCGGCGGGCGCGGGCGGCGGCGACATCGACCGGGGCGAAGCCGCGCTGTTCCTGCTGTTCCATGTCGCGCGGGCGCGAGCGGGTGGCCTTGCCGGCGCGGCGGGAGCGCACGGCGGCCAGGTAATTGTCGAACTCGCCCTTGGCCACCTGGTCCATCAGCGACAGGCCGTCGAACGCATCGCGGGCATAGGCCACGCGCCCGTCGGTGCCGTAGGCGGCGGCGCAATCTTCCTCGACATAATTGCGGGTCAGTGCGGCACCCCCCAGCAGCACGGGCAGGTCGACCCCCTGGCGGGCCATCTCTTCGAGGTTCTCGCGCATGATCACCGTCGATTTGACCAGCAGGCCCGACATGCCCACCGCGTGGGCATTATGCTCGCGCGCGGCGGTGATCATGTCGGCGACCGGCACCTTGATGCCCAGATTGATCACCCGGTAGCCGTTATTGGTCAGGATGATATCGACCAGGTTCTTGCCGATGTCATGCACGTCGCCCTTGACGGTCGCCAGCACGATGATGCCGCGCGCCTGGCCCTCGACGCGCTCCATGTGCGGTTCCAGATGGGCGACGGCGGCCTTCATCGTCTCGGCCGATTGCAGCACGAAGGGGAGCTGCATCTTGCCGGCGCCGAACAGCTCGCCCACCACCTTCATGCCGTCCAGCAGGATGGTGTTGATGATCTCCAGCGGCGGGATGGTGGCCATCGCCTCGTCGAGATCGGCTTCCAGACCCTTGCGGTCGCCGTCCACGATGCGGTCCTTCAGGCGGCCTTCGACCGTCTCGGCGCGCACCTTCTTCACCGCGTCGCTGGCCTTGCGGTCGGCGAACAGTTCCAGCAGCTTCTGCAGCGGGTCGTAGCCCTCGGCACGGCGGTCGAAGATCAGGTCTTCGGCCACCTTCACCTCTTCCTCGGGGATCAGGTGCAGCGGGCGGATCTTCGAGACATGGACGATCGCCGCCGTCATGCCCGCGCGCACCGCGTGATCGAGGAACACGGAATTCAGCACCGCGCGCGCCGCCGGGTTGAGGCCGAACGAGATGTTCGACAGGCCCAGCACGATCTGGATGTCGGGGAAGCGTTCATGGATCTGGCGGATGCCCTCCAGCGTCCACAGGCCCAGCTTGCGGTCGTCCTCGACGCCGGTGCCGATGGTGAAGGTCAGCGGGTCGATCATCAGGTCCGATTGCGGCAGGCCGTGCCGGTCGCAGGCGAATTCCACCAGGCGGGTGGCGATGCGTAGCTTGTCCTCGGCCGTCTTGGCCATGCCGACTTCGTCGATCGTCAGCGCCACCACGGCGGCGCCGAACTTGCGGGCCAGGAGCATGCGATCGTTGGCATGGCCCTCGCCATCCTCGAAATTGATCGAATTGATGATCGCCTTGCCGCCATACAGTTTCAGCGCGGCCTCGATGACCGGGGTTTCGGTGGAATCGATCACCAGCGGCGCGTTGACCGAGGCGGTGAAGCGGGTCACCACCTCGTTCATCTCGCGCATCTCGTCGCGCCCGACGAAGGCGGTGCAGATATCCAGCGCGTTGGAGCCCTCGCCCACCTGCTCGCGGCCCACGGCCACGCAGCCGTCCCAGTCGCCCTCTTCCTGCAGGGTGCGCCATTTCTTGGACCCGTTGGCGTTGCAGCGCTCGCCGATCGAGAAATAGCTGTTTTCCTGCCGCAGCGGGACCTGGGTGTAGAGGCTGGCGACCGAGGGAATCCACACCGGGCGGCGGACGATCGGAGCGGGGCGGTGGCGGCCGGTGCCTTCGGCGCGGCGGCGCAGCATGGCGTCCAGCGCCGCGATATGCGGGGTGGAGGTGCCGCAGCAGCCGCCGACCAGGTTCAGCCCGTCCTCGGTAATGAAACGTTCCACCCAACTTGCCATGTCGGCGGGCGAGAGCGGGTAGTGGGTCTGGCCGTTCACCAGTTCGGGCAGGCCGGCATTGGGCTGGATGGAGACCAGGCCCGGCCAGTTGGTGGCCAGCCAGCGCACATGCTCGGCCATTTCCTGCGGGCCGGTGGCGCAGTTCAGCCCCATCAGCGGCACGTCCAGCGCGTGGATGGCCGTGGCCGCCGCCGCGATGTCGGGCCCGACCAGCAGCGTGCCGGTGGTCTCGACCGTCACCTGCACGAAGATCGGGGTGTCGGTGCCCTGTTCGGCGCGGGCGATCTTGGCACCGTTCACCGCCGCCTTGATCTGGAGCGTGTCCTGGCAGGTCTCGATCAGCAGCGCGTCGACGCCGCCTTCGATCAGGCCCCGGCATTGCTCGGCGATGCCGGCTTCCAGCGTGTCGTAATCAATATTGCCCAGCGAGGGCAGCTTGGTGCCCGGCCCGATCGAACCGACGACATAGCGGTGGCGGCCGTCGGCGAAGCTCTCGGCGGCCTCGCGCGCCAGGTGGGCGGCGGTGCGGTTGATCTCGCGCGCCCGGTCGGTCAGGCCGAATTCGCCCAGCGTGATGGGCGAACCGCCGAAAGAGTTGGTCTCGACCATGTCCGCGCCGGCTTCGAAATAGCCGCGATGGATTTCGCGCACCAGTTCGGGGCGGGACAGGTTCAGGATCTCGGTGCAGTTCTCCTGCCCCCAATAATCGCGCTCGACATCGAGGTCGAGCACCTGCACGCGCGAGCCCATGCCGCCATCGCAGAGCAGCACCTGGTCACGGAGGGCGTCGAGAAGATGGGGGCGAGCGGTCATCGTGTATAGTGATCCGGCATGGAGGGCAGGGTAAAGGCTGGAGTTATTCCCATGGCGTCCCCCCCTGTCCAGCCCGTTGTGAGCCGACGGGACAGGTCGGTAGGGAAGAATGGGTAAAAAATCCCCATATCGCCGATGTCCTGCTTACGTTCGGGGGGCGGCTGCCGCTATTGTCGCGCCGGCATGAGCAAAAAATATTCCCCGATACGATTGCTGCTGGTCGAGGACGACGCGGACATGGCGGCCTATATCCGCGAAGGTCTGGCGCAGTACGACATTGCGGTGACATGCGCCTTCGACGGGATGGAAGGGCTGATCCATATCCTGCGCGAGCCCTGGGACGTCGTCGTGCTGGACCGGATGCTCCCGGGCATGGACGGCATGCAGGTGCTGACCCGACTGCGCAAGGAGGAGATCCGCACGCCTGTACTGGTCCTGACGACGATGGACGGCGTGTCCAGTCGGGTGGAGGGGCTGCGCGGCGGGGCGGACGATTATCTGGTCAAGCCTTTCGCCATGCGCGAACTGGCGGCGCGGGTTGTCGTGCTGGTGCGTCGCGCGGGCCCGGCGCGCGCTGCGACGGCTCTGCGGATCGCCGGCATCACGCTGGATCTGCTGTCACGAGACGTGACGCGTTTCGGCGTGAAACTGCAGCTGCAACCCCAGGAGATCAAGGTCCTGGAATATTTCATGCACAATCCCGGTGTCATTCTGTCGCGGAAGATGCTGCTGCATTATGCCTGGAACGTCGATTTTCCCGTTCATACCAATCTGGTCGAAAACCATATCAGCCGCCTGCGTGACAAGCTGGGGCCCGACGGGCGGCAGTTGATCCGCACCGTTCGTGGCGCCGGCTACATCATGGTGTCCCATGATTGTCCCTCCTTCGATCAAGCGGATACGGCCCCGTGAAACACCGGCTGGACAGGCTGTACCGGATCGCGTCCAGCCTCTCCTTCCGGATCGTGCTGCTGTTTGCCGGGCTGCTGATCGTGTCCGGCCTGTTTGTTGTTCTTCTGGCCGCCCTGCATAGCCAGCATTCCATGGAGCAGCAGATCCGCCGGGCGGTGACTGCGGAAGTGGCTGAGATCCTGTCATCCGCCGGGGGGCGCAACCTGGCGGATATCCAGCCGGTCATCCAGGGCCTGGTGCGGCATGAACCCGAATTCTTCTATCTTCTGCAGGACGATTCGCAGCGCGTGGTCGCCGGTAACATGCTGCATCTGCATCCATGGCCCGGTCTGCGCTGGCTGTCGCGCGAACACCGGCGGCCGTCCGGTGAGCGGACCCAGATGATCTTCGGCGAAGGGGTACTGCTGGAGGACGGCTATCTGTTTGTCGGCCTCAATGCGCGTTCCCTGACCGAATTGCGGCGTGATGTCTGGATGCTGCTCGGGTGGGGCGTCATCGGCTTCGCTGTCCTGGGCGTGGGCGGCGGCATGCTGCTCAGCGCGGTCATCCTGGGGCGGATCGAGACGATCAGCGTCACCGCGCGGCAGATCATGAATGGCGATATGTCCCGGCGCATTCCCTATCAGGGGGGTGATGACGAATTCGACCATCTGTCGCACAGCCTGAACGCGATGCTGGAGAAAAACGAGCAACTGATCGCCAGCCTGCGGCAGGTATCGAACGATATCGCGCACGACATGCGCCGCCCCCTGTCGCGCCTGCGCCAGAGGCTGGAGACGGCGGCGGCGTTCCAGAAAGTGCCAGCCGAAGGGCGGGACATGATCGAAGACGCGCTGGAAGATCTGGACGCGGCGCTGGAAATCTTTTCCTCTCTTCTCCGTCTCTCCCAGATCGAGGCCCGGATCGCCACCGATGCGCTGTCGCCTGTCCCGCTGGACGTGCTGGTCTGCCAGATCGTGGAAATGTATCGCCCTCTGGCCGAGGACCGGGGGCAGTCCCTGGCGGCTGGCGATGCCGCGCCGATCACTGTGCTGGGGGATATCGTCCTGCTGTCGCAGATGCTGTCCAACCTGGTGGAAAACGCGATCAACCACACGCCGGCCGGTAGCATGATCATGGTCACGCGGCAGGTGCGCGACGATTGCGCGATCCTGATCGTTGCCGATAATGGCGCCGGTATTCCACCGGAGAGTCGCGAGAAGGTCTTCGACCGGTTCGTGCGGCTGGATGCCAGCCGGTCGGTGCCGGGCAGCGGCCTGGGGCTGAGCATGGCGCGGGCGATCGTGCGGCTGCATGGCGGCACCATCGTCCTGTCGGACAACGATCCTGGCCTGCGCTGCACCATTGCGATACCCTGCGGTTCGTGACGGAACGAAGTTTGGGAATTATGTAAACGCGCTGACCCTGTTCATCATGCCCGTCGTCTATCCGTGCGTGGAACATATGCGCCAGCGCGCACCTGGCTGGCGTCGGCGATTGCGGGCAGTCTAAACAATTGCCAATGTTTTAAAAATTCAGCCGCAATTGTTCTTCATAACCTTCACGCAGGTTTCCAATACGCTCGACTATAACACCGCCATTCATTTCGCAGTTGATCCGCCGTTGTCGCGGAGACCGCCTTTCCGGTGGTCCATGACTGCCGAACGGATGGGATGTTGTAGAAATGAGAAAATTTTTTCTTCTTGTGGGCACGGTTCTGGTCGGTTGCGGAACGGCGATGGCCGCGCCATTGAATGCCGATAGCGGCCCGGTGCAATTCCTGCGCAGTACGCCGTTGCCCGAAATCACCGAAGGCGGTTTCGATCATTTCGCCGTGGACAAGAAGGATGATCGCCTTCTGATCATGGCGGAAAAACATGCGACGGTTGAAATGTTCCGCCTCAGCGACGGGGCGCACCTGGCCTCGGCCGGCGGGTTCGGTTTGCCGCATACGCCCGCTTATGTCGCCGGCCAGCATCAGATGTTCGTTTCGGACGACAAGCTGGGCTGCGTCGTGGTCGACGTGCCGTCGCTGAAGATCGCCAGGATCATCCCGCTGCGTCAGGGCGCCGATGAAGCCGTCTTCGACAAGAAGGCGGGTCTCTTCTATATCGGCAACGGCGGCAAGAAGGATAAGTCCGACAACTCGTCGATCAGCGTGATCGACGTCAAGACGTACAAGGAAGTCGCGCGGATCGCGATTCCGTCGTCCAATATCGAGATGATGGCCATCGATCACGCGCGCGGCCTGATGTTCGCCAACCTGCGCGACAAGAACCAGATCGCCGTCATCGATCTGGCGACGCGGACGCTGAAGACGATCTGGACCGTTCCCGGCCTGAATCTGATCACGCCGATGGCTTATGACGGCAAGACCCAGCGCCTGTTCGTCATCGGCCGCAAGCCGGGCAAGCTGTCGGTGATCGATGCGACCAACGGCACGCTGCTCTCCACCGCCGGTTCGGTGGATACGGCCGACGGCATCACCTGGGACGGCGGAAATGCCCGTCTGTATGTCAGCGGCAGCGAAGGGCTGAGCGTCTTTCACCGCGACGATGCCGATCATTTCACCGAAATCCAGCGCATCGACACCAAGACAGGCAAGGTCTCCGTCTATGTCGACAAGCTGAAGCAGCTTTATATCGCCCACGCCAAGACGCCGGACGGTCCGGCGGCGCTGGACATCTACACCGTGGCGCCCGATCCGGTCGCCCAAGCCGCCGCGAAGGCGGCCGCCGACGCCAGGAAGAAGCCCTGACGTCCCGCTCGCCGCGCCCCGTCTCCGGGGTGCGGCGGCCCCGATATCCCTATCTTTCCCCGTCAAATCCAGCGAGGCCGCCCAGCGTGCCCGCACCGCCTGGAGTCGTCATTTTCGATGCGTATCCATCCGATGCTATGCCGCAGCACGCTTCTATGCCTGGCGACCGCGCTGGCCCCCGTCGGGGCGCCTCTTCTGTATGCCCAGGATGTACAGAAGGTGGAAAAATCTCATCATGACGGGAAGAGGCACAAGGAAAACAAGAAGCACCATCGTGAGCGGGCGTCGCATGCCGATGTCGGGCGATCTCATGGCAGTGACGCCGGACGTGGTGCGCGGCACGCGGACGCGGCGCGCTCCTCCGCCCCCGAGCATCTTCAGGTCGTGGGGTTCAAGCGCCCGCCCAAGGCCAATGCCCTCGGCACCATCGAGGAAGCGCGCCTGGTCCAGAAAAACGCGCCCAACATCGTCGTGCTGATGCCGCAGTCGGAAATCGAGAAAATTCCGAACTTCGTTCTGGGTGATGCGATGCGCCGGATGCCCGGAGCCTCGATCATCTTCAAAAGCGGCGAATCGCGGGCTCTTCAGGTACGTGGCCTGGATTCCAGCCTCAACGGCGTGATGTTCGAGGACGTTCTGCTGCCCGCCGGCTCGATGAGCGGCTCGGGCCGCGCCATGCCGCTGGATGCCATGCCGGCATCGCTGGCCGGCGCGCTGGAGCTTACCAAGACCAATCGCCCCGAGCAGGACGCCATCGCGCTGGGCGGCCAGATGAACATCCTGTCGCGCGATATTGGCGAAAATCAGGACCCGTTCCTGAAATTCCACCTTGCGGGCGGCTACCGCGATCCCAGCGCGACACCGGTTTTTCAGGGCACTCTGGCGGGCGGCATGCGGTTTGGCCTGCATGGCGACCCCTTCAATCCCCATGCATCGGGCGACAGGCCGTTCAGCGTATCGTTCTTCCTCAACGGTCTGACCGATTGGTTGAACATGGGGGACCTGCAACAGAAATTCGCGTCGGGCGATCCGGTCGGCAGCCAGGCGAACAAGGTCACGCAGGCATCGCAGGTGATGTATGCGGGGCACAAGGTGCGTTATTCCTACGGCGGCACGCTGGGCTGGGATATCGACCATAATAACAAGATCTATCTGAAAATGTTCGAATCGGCGATCTATGCGCCGGTCGTCAGGAATCAGCTGATCTATGCGTTCAGCCCCAAGACCGGGCTGGGCGATCCGGGGCAGGATGGTACCGCAAGCCTGACGCAGGGCGTGACCAATACCAAGACAACGGATCTGGAGCGGGTTTACAAATTCGGCGGCGACAGCAGGATCGGGCGCTTCAAGCTGGATTATTTCGGTGCCTGGGCCGCCAACAATGTCGATCAGACCTCATCCTATGTCTCCAATTTCACGGGCCCGACAAATGTTCCAGTCAGTTATGACAATGTGACCAATCCCCTGCGCCCGACGGTTACCGTGCTGAATGGGGTCAACCCGCTGAACTATAATGCGTACAAACTATCGTCGTTGAGCAACCAGATCCAGCACGACAAGGATTACGAATGGACCGGCCATGTCGGGGCGTCGACGGAGCTGAACCTGTTCCGCGAACTCAAGGGCATGCTCAGCTTCGGCGGCGGTCTGCGCATGGCGCATATCCAGCATTATGACCCGACCTATACATATTCCCACCTGCCCAACGTCACCGCCGGGCAGTTGGCGGGCAGCGACCAATGGACGTTCTTCGACGGACTCTATAATATCGGCTACCCGGCTGGCCCTCACCAGGTCAACCAGTTGGCCAGCAGCGCGATCTATCCGCAGGTCACCAGTTCCGCCGGCACGACGGCGCAGCAGCAATATATCAACGATAACGAAAACGTCTATAATACCTATCTGCAATATCGGGCTACCTGGCGTCGCCTGGGGATTCTCGCCGGTTTCCGCTATGAAAAGACGGATGGTGTCTATCGTGGTACGCAGACGGTTACGCAGGGCGGTGTCACCACGCTCTCACCGCGCGCGGTGGGGCAGGAATATGCCAATTTCTTTCCGACCGTACAGTTGCGCTACAATATCACCGATAATCTGATCGCCCGCGCCAATTGGTCCACCGCCGTTGGCCGGCCCGGTTTCAACCAGGTGACGGCCAGCCAGACGGTCAATACGTCCACGAACGCGGTCAGCATCGGCAATCCCGGTCTGAAGCCGACCACCGGCAATAATTTCGATGTGTCGATGGAATATTACCTCCCGCATGGTGGCATCATCTCCGGCGGCGCATTCTACAAGCTGTTCAAGAACTATGTCGTCAATTACACGAATTATTGCACGGGGTGCTACAATCTGCCCGGTCAGGCCACCGTCAGCACCTATGCCAATATCCCCGACGCCTACGCCCGCGGGTTCGAGCTGAACTACCGGCAGCAATTCGAATTCCTGCCCGGCCTTCTCAAAGGGTTCGGGGTCGGCGGCAATATGACCTATGTGAATTCGCGCGGCCAGCAGCGTAACGGCACGCAGGAGACGCTGCCGAACACCACAAGCCATATCTGGAATTTCGAAGCCTTCTATAATTATGGACCGGTCAGCGTGCAGTTCAACGGCAATTACCAGGGACTGACCATGACCGGCCTGGGTTCGGATCCGTCGCTGGACAGCTACGTGCAGCCGTTCCTGAATTTCGACATCGGCGCGAGCTACCGGATCAATCGTAGGGTCAGCGTCAATTTCCAGGCCCGCAACTTCACCAATACGATGCAGAACGCGACACAGGGCATCTCCGCGAAAAGAATGGTCGAACTGCAATATTTCGGTTCGGCCTACATGTTCGGTGTCGATGTCTCTTTGTAAATCCAAATCAATAATTTCCAAAAAAATTCATGCTGGAAGGATATTTTCGTCCTTCTGGCGGTCCGGTCGGGGCGGTATGACAGAATCCTGCAAGGAAACATGCTCCCCGGCAGTGTTTCACGAATGAAAAACAAGGTAGCCATGATCAAGCGATCGATCTTCAGCCGTCTCGGGGCTGCTCTGCTCGTGACTTCGGCGCTCGCGGCGGGCCAGCAGGCTCATGCCGCGCATCACGCGGCCGCGGGGCTGGAAGGCGTGCCGCATTACGACAACATCATCGTCATCGAGATGGAAAATCGCCAGTATGGCGAAATCATCGGTGCCGATCCGGCCAGCTCGCCCCATATGACGGAACTGGCGCGGACCTATAATTCGGCCACTTCCTATTACGGGATCACCCACCCCAGCGAACCGAACTATATCGCCATGATGGCCGGCGACCAGGAAGGCGTCCTGGATGACGATGGCTGGTACTGCCAGGCCGACGGCACCCCGCTGCCCGCCGACAAGGCGATCGTGGCCGGCAAGCCGGATACGGCGCCGATGAACCGGCCCTGTAACGGCATCAAGAAGAACAAGGCCTATGTCGCACACCATTTCACGGTGCCGAATTTCTTTGCGCAGCTGAACAAGGCCGGCATCTCCTGGTCGATGTATAACCAGAGCATGCCCACCAATCCGCAGACCGGCGAAAGCATGCCGGAAATGCCCACCTATCCGGCATCGGACGATACCACTGCCGACGTGCGCGGCCTGTATGCGTCCAAGCATAATCCATCGGTCAATTTCGACGATATCCGTGAGGCGGCGGATTTCCACGCGCACAATCGCGGCGAGCAGGCCTTCTTCAACGACCTGGCGACGGGCAAGCTGCCGCGTTTCGCCTATTTCGTGCCTGACCAGTGTCATGACGATCATGGTCCGTCCGGCCCCATGAACGACCATCCCGAGTGCAAGGGCCGTGGCTACGGACCGTCGCCGCTGCTGACGACAGGCGACAATTATGTCCAGACCCTGGTGGATCATATCCAGGCTTCGCCCCAATGGAAGTCCAGGATGAATGTGGCGATCGTGGTCACGTTCGACGAGGATGACAGCGGTGGCGCCGGCATACAGGGCTGCTGCGGCTATCATCCGGTCGCTGCCGGACAGCCGCACAAGGGCGTGGTCAATCAGGGTGGCGGACGCATTCCCATGCTGGTGATCACCAATCACGGTGTGCGCGGCGTGCAGGACGACACGCCCTATAATCACTATTCGCTGCTGCGCACGATGGAGGATGCGTTCGGCATCGCCGAGCATATCGGCCATGCCAATGACGGAACGGCCGTCCAGCCGGCCGATGGCGCGTTCGTGCAGACGCCGGTCGTGCCGATGGTCAGGATGTTCGCCCTGGCGGCACATTGATGGCAGGCGGGCGGGGACGCACGGGTAAGGCGAGCCGGTCCGCCGGGCGGATCGCCGGGTGGTGCGTGCTGGCTATCCTGCTGTCCGCGCCCTGCGGCGCCGGTACCGTGCGGGCGGCAGGCGGGCTGTCGCCTGCTGCCCTGCTGGGCCGACAATTATTCTTCGATTCCGGACTGTCGGCCTCCGGCCGGCAATCCTGTGCCAGTTGCCATGATCCGGCTAATCATTATGCACCCGCCAATGCCCGGCGGGTGCAGATGGGGGGCGCGGCCCTGGATCGGGCCGGAATCCGGGCCGTCCCGACCCTGACATACAGGGATGAAAATCCGGATTTCTCGGTGTCTTTGGAGAATCCGGATGAATCGGCCAGTGGTCCCGGTGGCGGCTATGATTGGGACGGTCGCATGCCATCGGTGGCGGCGCAGTCGGCCAGCCCGCTGACTACCCCTTTCGAAATGGCGAACCCCGACCTCGCGTCGGTCCGCGCGCGCGTGCGGCGCAATCCGGACTATGTGCAAACATTTACCAAATTATTCGGCGCGGACATATTCGCCACGCCCGATCGCCTGGTCCAGGCGATGGGGACGGCGCTGGCGGCTTTCCAGCATGAGGATACGTCCTTTCACCCCTATAGCAGCAAATATGATTTCTATACGCGCGGCCAGGCGACACTGAGCGCGCAGGAACAGCGGGGCATGGCGCTGTTCAACGATGCCGACCGTGCGAACTGTGCATCATGTCACACGGCCGGCCAGGGGCCGGGACGCGACGGCGCGACATCGGTGGGTCAGTTCACCGATTTCTTCTTCAAGGATATCGGTGTTCCCGCCAATCCGGATAACGCACCGGCCGGCCACAGGGGCTACGACATGGGGCTGTGCGGCCCGCTACGCGCCGACCTGACCCTGGCGCGCGACCCGGCCAATCGGGCGTATTGCGGGCTGTTCATGACGCCGACTTTGCGAAACGTTGCCAGCCGGCATGTCTTCTTCCATAACGGGGCGCTGAAAAGCCTGCGCGACGTCGTCGAATTCTATGTCACCCGTGATACCGACCCCGATCGATGGTATGGACGGCAGGATGCGGCGCTGCCCTATGACGGGCTGCCGCCCGATCTGCGCGGAAACGTGGACCGAGCGGACATGCCTTTCGCCGCCCAGACACGCGGTGGCAGGCCGATTCTTTCGGAACGCGAGGTCGATGACCTGGTGGCCTTTTTGAAAACCCTGACCGACGGCTATCGGATTCCGTCGGTCCAAGCGAAATGATCACGATGCAGAATCCTCCCTCTCTTTCCTACGATCCTGTGACGCGCCGGCTGCACTGGATCACCGCCGCCATCGTGATCCTGCAATTCGCCATGGGCGAAAGCTGGGGCTGGTTCGGGCCGGTCTGGAAAGCGACGGCCCGCAATATTCATACCAGTGTCGGGGTGGCGTTCGCGCTGCTTCTTCTGGTGCGTCTGTATTGGCGCTGGACACGCCGGACCGGTATGCCGCCCCTGCCTGGCCGGCTGGTGCCGGGGGTTCATGCGCTGTTATACGGCCTGCTGATTGCCGAAGTGATCGATGGTGTCGCCTGGCGATTGACGGGCACCCATCCGCTTTACGTCTTTGGCGCCAACATAAGCTGCGGCGCCTGCCGGCTGGATCGGTCCTGGCATAATGCCCTGGCCTGGCTGCATCATTATGGTGCGTGGGCCATCATCGTGCTGGCATGCGGCCATGCCGGCGCCGCCCTGTGGCATCATCTGGTGAGGCGCGACGATACGCTGGGGCGGATGCTGCCGCGTCTCCGCCCCCGGTGACGGGTGCCGATCATTTCCTGTCGGACAGGCTGTCCAGATAGGCCACGATATCTGCCCGGTCCCGATCATCCGTGATGCCGTCAAACGCCATGCGTGTGCCCGGCGCGAAGGCGGCCGGGTTTTTCAGCCAGGCGGAGAGCGTGCCGACGGTCCAGACTTGCGATTTGTGCGCGAGCAGGGCAGGCGAAAAATTGAAATCGGCCATGGAGGCGACCGGGCGGCCTTGTATGGCATAAAGGTTCGGTCCGATCATTGCCGCGCCGCCGCGATCGAAATTATGGCATTCGGAACACATGCCGTCCGCCAGGTCGCGGCCGCGCGCACGATCGCCATGTTGCACCAGGGTGGCGAATGGTGTCTCCGCGGCGCCGCACATGTTGATCACGGGGAGTCCGCCCGTCAGGGTCGACAGGGTCAGGAACAGGAACATTCTTTTCGACATTGCGCGTCAGCCTTTCGATTTTGTATCGGAAGTGTAAATGGGCGCATCGGGCATCGCGAGAACATGGTTTCGGATACAAGCGATATTCAAAAAACATTCACGAAATATGGTCGTTGGACGATCCTCCGTTTTGGATGGTTCCTCTGGAAGGTGTCGTCGTGATAATGTCTTTATTGGAGATTGAAAATTCTCATATTCGAATCAATTTCGGGATTTCAGATTATAATTTTGCATAGATTGTTTTCTATAAAGCAAATTTAATAATTATTGTATCTTGTCGATGGTAATGCATGCACGCCGTCCGGCGGCTGGTGTGGGCCATACGCCTGTCCCTGTCGTCGATACGGCCATATTTCCGTATTCAAAAAAAGGTCTTCGTCTGATGAAATCAGCATACATCGCGTTTGCGTTCACGTGCCTCGCGGCCGGTGCGGCCATGGCGGATACGAAAGCGCCGGTGCATTACGATCCGGTCCATGCCCCGACTGCGCAGACGCTGGTGCAGCAGATCGCCATGCGGCATGACGACATGGTGCTTCTGGGCGTGCATGCGACGGTGCCGGGCAGCAAGAACAATGTCATCATCGCCTGCAACGATCAGGCGCGGATCGGCAAGCCGTCCAGCAAGGGCGACCTGGCACTGATCGGCAAGCCCAAGATCATGGTGGCGCGCCTGCCGCAGAAGAATGTCTATGAAGTTGCCATGACGTTGAACGATGCCCAGGGACGGACCGTCGGTATGATGGTCGACCAGATGCGGCTGAATGCGGTGCCCGATGAGGTCGAGGCCCTGAGGCGCGCGCTTGAGGTCCGTTCGGAACTGGAGAAGAACATTCCCAGCGAAGGCGCGCTGTTCGAGTAAAGGCGGAGCCAGGGGGGAGACGGCCGGGTTCCGATCGTCTCCCCCGAAGGGATTCAGCCGCCGGCGATCAGATCCGCGATCATGACGGCCTTTTCCGTGCGGATATGGCCTTTGCCGGCTGCCCTGGCGGCCCAGTCGGGGTTCGCGTTCAAGGCCTTGCGGGTGGCGGCGATGACGTCATTGCGTCGGTCCAGCCCGTTATCGCCGTGATAGGCCAGCACCAGCATCGACATCCAGTTCCGGCCGGCGCCATAGCGGGCGACGTAGAGCTGGTAGGCATTCAGGGCACCGGCGGCGATCCACCCGTCGGTCTGCGGAAAGACATAGGAGCGGGCATAGGCGACGTAATCCTTCGTCGGCACGAAATAATCGTAGGGAACCACCATGTAGACCGGGTCCGGGCCATCATCGGCAGAGCCGCCCTTGCCGACCGGATCGGAGGGGGTGCTTTCCACTGCCGTTACGTTCGCCAGGTCTGTCGCGGCCAGCCCGGCCGGTGTTTCCGCATCGACCGCCCGCCAGGAGGCCGCCTGCGCACTGGTGCGGAAATCGAGAATCAACAGCGCGTCCCAGCTATTCGCATCGGCAAGGCGGCTGAACAGGATGCGATAATGCGTCAATCTGCCCTGGGCCTGCAATGTATGCAGGCGGGGTGCCAGTTGGGCGCGCAGCGTGCGCAGCAGGGCTGGCCGTCCGGCTGGCGTGCTGCGATAGGAAACGATCAGAGACGATTGTGTGGGCCGGGCGGCGGCGTCGCTGTCGGCTGCGGCCGCGTCATGCATGGCCGCCATGGTTATCGCGAGCAGGGCCGCCGCTATTCGGGCGCCCCAGGTCGTTCTGGTCTGGATGGGTGTGCGGTCGATCATGCAAGCGTCCTTCATTTCGCTCATGTCCTGTGACGTGCGTGAACAGGCCATGAAAATGGAAAGCCATGAATTAAATAGTTTGTATGCTTCTATCGGTTTTTCATGATGCCTCGGAAAGCCGGGGCGACGGGCGGCCTGCCAGATGGCGACTCGGGGGGCGATCGGCTATCATGACGACGAATGGCCAGGGAGGAGCATCATGCAGCGCGGTGACGGGCTGATCCCGCTGGAACTGGTGGATGACGCGATGTTTGCCGACCTGCCCGGCGATGGCGCGACACTGGTGCTGCGCGTGGGAGGCGCGGGCGATGATGGCGGCAAGGGCGGTCAGTGGCTGGGCATCGTCGCCATGCCGGCGCCCACGCCCTTCGGTCATGGCGCGAATTGTGTCTGCTGCACGCCGGACGGGGCGATCGCCGCCATGCTGGCCGATCTGTTTCGTGCCCGCGTCACCGGCCAGCGCCCGTGGTTCGACCGCGTGATGGTGGTGGTGCCCGCGGCCCTGCGCGAGGGGACGCGGCAGGCGCTGGAGGAAAATCGCGTGGTCGTGGCGCGTTATCGCTCCGTCCGGCATTCCATCGACGCGGGGCATTAACCGTCCATTCGTCTTTCGGGCCCTAGGATCGTGCCATCGGGACCAGCGAAGGACGATCCGTGGCGCAGCCAGATCAGGGAACAGATCAGGAGACAGGGGCGCGGCCGACGCCGACGATGATCCGCCTGTATGCGGCGGTCGCGGCGGCGCGCTTCCATGGTCTGTCGATGGATGTACGCGATTTCATCGCCGAACCCGGCGAGGTCACGCCCTCGCCGGCGTCGTTGGCGCGCTGGCTGAACGACCAAGGCGCGGTGGCGCGCGGCATGCGCCTGCGCTGGCGCGACCTGGTGCGGCTGCGCAGCGTGCCGCCCATGGTGCTGATGTTCCGTGACGGCTCGGCGGGGCTGATGGTGGCGGGCGACCCGGACCGGGGCGTCGTGTGGCTGCGCGACCCGCTGGGCGATGAAGGCACGCCCCCCGTGCCGCTGGACGAACTGCGCCTGGCGCAGGTCTGGACGGGCGACGTGCTGCTGGTCAAGCGTCGCCGCGACCAGAGCGAGGCCGATGCGCCGATCGACGCCGCGTGGCTGGGCCGCATGGTGCTGCGCGAGAAGCGGATGATGCGCGACATCCTGCTGGCCTCGATGGTGCTGAGCGTGCTGGCGATCTTCCCGCCGCTGATCGTCATGCAGGTGATCGACAAGGTGGTGAGCTATCATTCCTTCGCCACCCTGATCTCGGTTTCGGCGATCCTGGGCGTGATGAGCTTCTACGAGATCCTGCTGACCTATGCGCGGCGGGAACTGGCGCTGGTGGTGACGACGCGGCTGGATACCAGGATCTCGCTGCTGGTGTTCGACCGGCTGCTGTCCCTGCCGCTGGAATTCTTCGAGCGCGAGCAGGCCGGGCAGGTGATCGGCCGGGTATCCGCCATCTACAGGGTGCGCGATTTCATGACCGGCAAGCTGATGAACACGGTGCTGGACCTGTTCACGCTGGTCGTCGTGCTGCCGTTCCTGTTCTATTTCAGCCCGCCCATGGCCTGGATGACCATTTGCGCCGCCGGGATGATCGGCCTGGTGGTGTTCGGTTTCATGCGCCCGGTCGGGCAACTGGTCGGGCGCAAGATGGCCGCCGACATGGGGCGCGGCGCCGTATTGTATGAAACGGTGGCCGGAATCCGCACCGTCAAGACGCTGGCGCTGGAACAGACGCGGCGCCAGTTGTGGGACGAACGCTCGGCCGAGGCCGCCTTGTGGGGGCTGGCGGCGGGGCGCATGGGCAACATGGCCGCGACCGTGGCCCAGCCGTTCGAGCTTTTCATCAGTCGCGGCGTCCTGCTGGTGGGGGCGTGGCTGATCCTGACGCATCGCGGCGACATGGGCGCCGGGGCGCTGATGGCCTTCATGATGCTGGGCGGCCGCGTCGCGTCGCCGCTGGTGGGACTGGCGCGGCTGCTGGACGATTTCAGCGAGGTGCGCACCGCGCTGGCCGAGGCCGGCCATGTGCTGAACCAGCCGACCGAGCGCCAGGCCCTGACGACCGGCCTGCGCCCGGCCATCCGGGGCGCCCTGTCGTTCCAGGAGGTTTATTTCTCCTATCCCGGCGCCACCACGCGCGCCCTGTCGGGTGTCAGCTTCGAGATTCCGGCGGGCAGCACGCTGGGGCTGGTGGGGCGCAGCGGGTCGGGCAAATCCACCATCACCCGCCTGCTCCAGGGCGTCAGCCGGTCCTATACCGGCTATCTGCGGCTGGACGGGGTGGACCTGCGCGAGATCAACCTGATGCATCTTCGCCGCTCGCTCGGCGTGGTGCTGCAGGACAATTTCCTGTTCCGGGGCACCGTGCGCGACAACATCACCGCCGGGCGGCCGGGCCTGACGCTGGATGACGTGATCCGGGCCGCCCGGCTGGCGGGGGCCGAGGAATTCATCGAGCGCATGCCCGCCGGGTATGAAACCTGGATCGAGGAAGGATCGACCAACATCTCGGGCGGCCAGCGGCAGCGGCTGGCCATTGCCCGCGCGCTGATCTGCGACCCGAAACTGCTGATCCTGGACGAGGCGACCTCGGCCCTGGACCCGGAGAGCGAGGCCGTGGTCAACGCCAACCTGCAACGTATCGCGCGCGGGCGCACCATGGTCATCGTCTCGCACCGCCTGTCCTCGCTGGTCGATTGCGATCGGATCTGCGTCATGGACCGTGGGCAGGTGGTCGACATCGCCCCGCATGCGGTCCTGCTGGAACGCTGCGCGATCTATCGCGCGCTGTGGCTGCAACAGAACCGGCATGAATCGGGCGCGCACGCGCACGCCCATCCGGCGGCGATGCTGGCCGAGGGGGACGCGCCATGACCGCCACCCCCCTGGTGCCGCCCGATTCCGACGCGGTCGAAGCCTATGTTCTGCCCGAAACCACCGACCGCGACATGCCGCGCGCCCTGCTGGAATTCCATTCGCCCAGCCTGGCGCTGATCGACCTGCCGCCCACCGCTTCGGCGCTCTATCTGGTCTGGATCATCTCGGCGCTCGCGATCATGGGGGTGATCGTGATGTCGGTCTTCCCGCTCGACCAGGTGGTGACGGCACAGGGGCGGATGGTTTCCACCGAAGCGACGCTGGTGGTCCAGCCGCTGGAAACCGCGATCATCCGCACCATCGACGTGCATGAGGGCGATTTCGTCCACAAGGGCCAGATCCTGGCGCGGCTGGACCCGACCGTGACCGGCGCCGATGTCGAGGATATGGGCCAGCAGGCCGATGCCTACGCCGCCCAGGTCGCGCGCCTGACGGCCGAGGCCGACGGGCGGGAATATGCGCCCAACCCCGGCGACCCGGCCGCGATGCAGGAAGCTGCGGCCTTCGCGCGGCGGCGGGCCGAACTGACCGCCCGGATCGAGAATTACGACAAGCAGATCGCCGGCGCCCGCAGCGACATGCAGGGCAATCTGGCCGATGCGGCGATGTATGGCGCCCGTGCCCGCGTGGCGGCCGACGTGCTGGCCATGCGCCAGCGCCTGCAACGCGACCAGGTGGGCAGCCGCCTGTCCACCCTTTCGGCGCAGAACGACCTGATGGAAGTCGAGCGCGCCCAGATCGCCGCCCATCAGGCCGCCGACAGCGCCCGCGCCAAGCTGGAGGCCGTGACGGCCGAACGCGACGGTTTCGTCCAGAACTGGAAGGCCACGGTCTATGAGGATCTGGCCACCGCCCAGCACCATCTGGCCGATGCGCGCGACGAATCCCGCAAGGCCGGGCTGCGGCACAGCATGGTGGTGATGCGCGCCGACCGCGATGCCGTGGTGCTGGGCATCGCGGCCCTGTCCGTGGGGTCGGTGATGCAGTCGGGCACGCAGCTGATGACCCTGGTGCCGGTCGATAGCGGGCTGGAGGTCGAGGCGGCGATCCGGGGCTCCGATGTCGGCTTCATCCGGGCGGGGGACCACGTGCTGCTGAAATTCGCGACCTTCCCCTACACCCAATATGGCGGGGCCGAAGGCGTGGTGCGCGTCATCAGCGCGGATTCCTTCGCCCCCGGCGAGAGCGGGCGCGGCGCCCCGGGATCGCCGGCCCCGGCCCAGCCGGCCGATGCCGCCGGCGGGATGGACGCCTATTACCGTGCGCGGGTACGGGTCGATCGCTACACGCTGCATGGCGTGCCGCCCTTCTTCCACGCGCAGCCCGGCATGCCGGTCGAAGCCGATATCCATGTCGGCCGCCGTACCATCATGCAGTATCTGATGAATCATCTGGTGCCGGCCATGACCAATGGCATGCGCGAACCATAAAACCTGTCCTGCAAGCCATTCTGCCGGCG
Source organism: Gluconacetobacter tumulicola (assembly GCF_014174215.1). Lineage (GTDB taxonomy): Bacteria > Pseudomonadota > Alphaproteobacteria > Acetobacterales > Acetobacteraceae > Gluconacetobacter > Gluconacetobacter tumulicola. The sequence continues at coordinate 198,983 of NZ_JABEQL010000004.1, forward strand.
ATCCGACGCGCATTTCCTGTGCTTCGGTGCTCACGGCCCATAAGGCCGCTCCGCTCCGATGCTCGGAAATACACGCCGGGCGTGCCGCTGCGCGGCACTCCCGCTCGGCACAACGGCTTGCAGAACGGGTTTTGCGTTTGGGCCCGCAAACGCGCGCTGGTGGCGATCCGACGCGCGTTTCCTGTGCTCCGGTGCTCACGGCCATCAAGGCCGCTCCGCTCCGGTGCTCGGAAACGCACGCCGGACGCTGCACTCCGTGCAGCTCTCGCTCACCAGCCCACGTTTGCGGACCCAAACTCCGCAGTCCAACCCGATCAGGGGCGCGTTTCGGGCGTCCGGTGCTCACGGCCATCAAGGCCGCTCCGCGCCGAAGCTCGGAAACGCACGCCGGGCGCTGCACTCTGTGCAGCTCTCGCTCACCAGCCCACGTTTGCGGACCCAAACTCCGTGGCCCAACCCGATCCGGGGCGCGCTTCGGGCGTCGGGTGTTCGTGGCGGATAAGGCTGCTCCGCTCGGATCTTCCGAAACACTTATTGTCTGTTCTGGCGATTGTCTGATCCGGGGGGGGGCGTGAGGCGGGTTCTTTCCGCGCTGGGGGCGCGGTTTTCTTCACGGGCGCGTCTGGCGCATGCCTTGCGGTTGATCGAGGACGGGGATGTGGTGGCCGGGGTGGCGCTGCTGGGCAGCGTGGCCGAGGCCGGCATGCCGGAGGCCCAGTTTCGGGTCGGGCGGGCCTATCTGGATGGCACCGGCGTGCCGCCCAGCCTGGTGGAGGGCGCGCGCTGGATGCGTCGCGCGGCCGAGGCCGGGTGGGTCGAAGCCCGCATGGTGCTGGGCACGCTCTATCTGTTCGGCCTGCCGCGCGAAAGCGCGGAGGGACAGGGCGTGCGCCTGGTGGCCGAAACGCCGGGCGACCGGGTGCCGGACCCGGTCGAGGCCGCCCGCTGGGCCCGTCTGGCGGCCGAGGCCGGATCGCCCGACGCGCAGGCGCTCTATGGCTATATCCTCGCCGACGGGCCGGCCGACATGCGCGATCCGGCGGCGGCGGAGGGCTGGTTCTCCCGCGCCGCCGCCGCCGGCTGTCCGCAGGGTCATCTCGGCCTCGGGCTGGTCTGGATGCGGGCGGCGACCGATGAGGCCGGGCATGCGCGGGCGGCGGCGTCCCTGCGCCTGGCGGCCGATGCCGGGTTGGGGTCGGCGCAGTTCCTGCTGGGGGCGCTGACCGAACAGGGGCGCGGCGTGGCGCGTGACAGCGCGGCGGCCACCGCGCTGTATGGGCGCGCGGCCGAGGCCGGGGTACGCGCCGCCCAGGCGCGGTTCGGTCTGGCCCTGCTGGAGGGGCGGGGTTGCGCGCGCGATGCGACGCGGGCGGAAAGTTGGCTGCGCCGTGCCGCCCTGGCCGGCGATCGCGAGGCGGCATCGCTGCTGGGCGATCTGTATGCCAGCGGCGGCGACCTGCCGCCGAACTATATCGAGGCCGCGCAATGGTATCGCCGGGCTGCTGCCGCCGGCCATGCGGCCTCATGGCGGGCGCTGGGGATGCTGGCCCTGACCGGGGCCGGCCAGCCCCGCGATGTGACCGAGGCCGTGCGCTGCTTCCGTCAGGCGGCGGCGCTGGGCGACGGGCGGGCGGGCGCCGATCTGGGCAACCTGCTGCTGGACCAGGATGTGTCGGAGGATGACCGGCGCGATCTTGGCCGATATTTCGCCCATGCGGCAGAGGCCGGGGACCCGGTCGCGGCCTTCAATTTCAGCATCTGCCTGTCGCAGGGGCTGGGGATGGCGCGGGACGAGCAGGCGGCGGCGGGCTGGATGCTGCGCGCCGCCGACGGGGTGGTGAATGCGCAATACTGGTACGGCCGCATGCTGCTGGATGGGCGCGGCTGCGCGCCCGACGCGGCGGCGGGCCGAAGCTGGATCGCACGGGCCGCCGAGGCCGGCATGGCCGATGCCCAGGTCGCACTGGCGCAATTGATGCTGACCGGGCGCGGCGGTCCGCGCGACCATGCGGCGGCGGCCGTGCTCTATCGGGCGGCGGCCGAACAGGGGCAGGTCGATGCCATGTTCTCGCTGGGCGCGCTGCTGGGCGGCGGCCACGACGTGCCGGTGGATCGGCCGCAGGCCCAGCACTGGTTCCGCATGGCGGCCGAGCGTGGCAACGCGCTGGGGCAGTTGATGCTGGGGCGCTATCTGCTGCGCGGACTGGCTGGCGTGACCGACCCGGCCGAGGCCCGGCAATGGCTGGAACGCGCCGCCGCGCAGGGCGTGCCGGACGCCGCGGCCGAACTGGCCCGGCTGGGGGCAGGGGCGGGCCCGGCCGCCGGCGCCGGGGCGGGCTGAGCGGTGGCAGGGCATAGGGTGCAGCCCGCGCGCGGCCGGGTCACGCCGCAGGACCGCGCGGCCTGGCAGGTCTGGGCCGACGCCCAGGCCCAGTCGGCCTTTCGCCGTGCGCGGGAGAGCGAGGATGCCGCCGACCATGGCAGCGCCTGGGCCTGGTACGAGCGCGCCCATCGTCTGGCACCGGACAGTGTCGTGGTCGCCTTTCCGCTGGCGATGGCGCGGCTGCGCGGCGGCGATGGTGCGGGCGCCGCGCAGCTTCTGCGCACGCTGACCGGGCGTTTCGATTTCCGCGAGGGCTGGGTCGCCCTGGCGGCCGCCCTGCTGATGGCGGGAGAGGACAGCGCCGCCATCGCCGCCGCGCAGCATGCCCTGTCCCATCATGCGCCGCCCGACGACATGCAGCCCCTGCTCGCGCGGCTGGCGGCGCGGGCCGGCCGGCCGGGCTGGTGCGGCCTGTCTGTGTCCGGGCGGCTGTGCCTGGGGGCAGGGGCGTCGGTGGTGACGGTCCTGATCGACGGCCGGCCTGTCCCCGGTGCGCAGGATGGGACCGTACTGCCCGCGCGGTGGCGCCGCGCGCGGCGGGTGGAGGTCCTGGCCGGCGGTGCGAATCTGCTGGGCAGCCCGCTGGACCCGGCGGCCCTGCAACGGACCGACGGGCTGGTCGAGGCCGGGCCCGATGGGCTGTCGGGCTGGGCCTGGCATCCGTCGGACCCGGATCAGGTACCGGTGCTGCACATCCGCGACGCGCGGGGGCGCATGATCCGGCGCGTCCTCGCCGCCGATCCTGCGCCGGGGGCGGAGAGCATGTTCCCGCTGGCCCGGCCCCGCCGCTTTGCCCTGGCAGCGGCCGACCTGCCGCCCGGCCCGCTGCATGTACTGGGGCCGGATGGCAGCGACCTGACGGGCAGCCCGCTGACGGTGCGCCCGGTTACGCCCTCCGACGTGGAACCGTCCACGCATCCGCCACCGTTGGAGCCGCCGGTCCGGTCCGGTCCGGCCATCGTCATCCCGGTGCATGGTGATGGCGCCGCCACCCTGGCGTGCCTGGATTCGGTGCGGACCAGCGTGGGGGACGCGGTGCCGGTGATCGTGGTCGATGATGCGACGCCGGACCCGGTTCTGGCCGCCGAACTGGACCGGCGGGCGCGAGAGGGGGCCATTCGCCTGATCCGTCACACACGCCGTCTGGGCTTTCCGCAATCGGCCAATGACGGCATGCGCGCGGCGGCGGGGCACGATGTGCTGCTGCTGAACAGCGATACGCTGGTGGCCGGCGGATGGCTGGAGGAACTGGCCGACATCGCCTATGGCGCGCCCGATATCGGCACCGTCACGCCGCTGTCCAACCGGGCCAGCCTCTTCTCATGGCCCGGCCCGGATGCGCTGCCGGGCGACGCGCCCGCGCTGACGCCCGATCTGGCGACGGTGCAGCGCCTGATGGCGGCGGCGCGGGCGGCCAATCGCGGGCAGGCGGTCGATGTCCCGACCGGGCATGGATTCTGCCTGTTCATCCGGCATGACTGCCTGGCCGCCACCGGCCCGTTCCGCGCCGACCTCTTCGCCCAGGGCTATGGCGAGGAGAATGAATTCTGCCGGCGCACTGCCGTGGCGGGCTGGCGGCATGTCGCCGCGCCCGGCGCGTTTGTCGGTCATGCGGGGTCCGCCTCCTTCGGCGCCGCCCGCCCGGCGCTGCTGCGGCGCAATCTGGCGATCATGGATCGGCTGTATCCCGATTACGGTGCGCTGGTGGCGGCCCATGCCGTCGTCGATCCGCTGTTCGCGGCCCGCAGGCGGCTGGATCTGGTGTGCTGGCGAAGGGGCGGGGCCGGCTGGCGCCACGCGGTGCTGCTGGTCACGCACGATCAGGGCGGCGGGGTGGAGCGGGTGGTGCGGGACCGGGCCCGGATGTGGCGCGCGCGGGGCGCGCGGCCGGTGGTGCTGCGCCCCGCGCCGGATGGCTGCCGGCTGGAAGATGCGGCAGGGGGCGCCTGGTCCGCCACCCCGCGCTTCCACCTGCCGGCGGAACTGGATCTGCTGCTGGCGGTGTTGAGGGCATCGGGGGTGGACAGGCTGGAATGGCATCACGGGCTGGGGCTCGGGATCGACGCGCCGACGCTGGCTGCCGGGCTGGGTGTGCCGTACAGCGTGCATATCCATGATTATGTCTGGTTCTGTCCCCGCGTCGCGCTTGTGGACCCGTCCGGCCGGTATTGCGGCGCGCCCGGGCCGGCGGGATGCGCCGCCTGCCTGCAGGCGGGCGACAGCCTGCTGAAGGGCGCCGGCCCGGTGCCCGGGCGCCTGTCGGCCTATCGTGCGCGGTCCAATGCCGTGCTGCGCGGAGCGGGCGCGGTGATGACCCCCTCCGCCGATACCGCTCGCCGCATGGAACGGGCCTTTCCCGGCCTTGCGGTCGGCGTGGCCGCGCTGGCGGACGATCCGGCGGATGCGCCGCCGGCGGTGGCGGCCCGTGGTCCGGCAGCGCGGATACGGGTGGCGGTGCCTGGCGCGATCGGGGTCGAGAAAGGGTACCGCGTGCTGCTAGAAGCGGCGCAGGATGCCGCCGCCCGGGCGTTGGATCTGGAATTCATCGTGGTGGGGCATACGCCGGACGATGACGCGCTGATGGCCACCGGCCGGGTGTTCGTCACGGGTCCGTACGCGGAAGGCGACGGCGCCGCGCTGCTGGCGGCGCAGCGGGCGGACCTGGCCTTCCTGCCCTCGATCTGGCCCGAGACCTGGTGTTTCGCCCTGGGGCTGGCGTGGCAGGCGGGGCTGGATGCGGTGGTGTTCGATCTGGGTGCGATGGCGGAGCGCGTGCGCCGGACCGGTCGCGGGGCCGTGCTGTCGCCCGGCCTGCCGATTCACGAATTGAATACGTTTTTGCTGTCTTATGGGCGGATCGGGGCGGCCAGCACGTGTCGCCGGGAGAAAAGGGAGATCCCGACCTTGCATCCAGTCGACTGCCTGCCGGCGCAGGACACTGCCTCTTGTTCCTCCACCCCACGACGGAAAGCCCGCTGATGCCGGACAGCATGACGACCGACAATCCGGGCCGGCTCATGGACCTGAAGGTCTCCGGCCGCCTGATGACGCTGGAGCCGGGATTGTACTGCATCTTCCATGCCGCCGGGGGCGAGATGCCTGCTGGGGGGGCGGGCGAGGACCTGCCTGGCGTGCGCATCTCGCGCGCTCCGGGGCCGGGCGGCGTTGGGGTCGGGATCGCGACCTTCGATGAAGATGGCTGGCTTGGGGCGGCACGCAATGCCGCACTGGTCCGTGTGCCGGGGGCGGCCGGGCAGATCCTGATCACCATCTATCAGGACCCGGCCCAGATGGCCGAGACGCCGCGCCTTCAGGTGGTGCGTCTGGCCGATGCGCCGGCCGCCGGCCCGGCGCCCGCCATGGCGTCGCCCCGGCCGGCCCCCGGTGCCGCGCCGCCCTTTCCGCTCTCGCCCACATCCGCGGAGCGGCCGACAGGGGATCGCCCGGCCGGGCAACCCACCACCGGCGAGCTGACGGCCCACATCCAGCGTCGCGGCGATGTGGCGACCGCGATGGCCGAGTGGATGGGCACGCCCGGCAGCCGGAACTGGATCGAGGGCTTCGCCATCGCGCCTGCCCGGCTGATCACGGCCGAGGAGATCGAATATCAGGCGGTGCTGGGGCGCGGCTGGCTGTCGCCCTGGGCCTCGGGGGGGCAGTTCTGCGGCAGTCGCGGCATGGCGCTGCCGATCCTGGGCCTGCGCGTCCGGCTCAAGCCGCAGGCCGCCGGCCGGTATCGGTGCCGCGTCTGGGCCAGCTTTACCGATGACAGCCGGGTGGGGCCGGTGACGGATGGCGGGGTGGCGGAGGCCGAAAGCGCGGCCCCGCTGGAGGCCTTCCGTATCGAGATCGTGCCGGTGGCGGAATCGGAGGTCCCCGACGAGGGGGAAAAGGCGCTGCTGGCCAGCACCATGGCGGCGGAGAAAAACACCCGCCGTCCCCCGAAATCCGTGACGGCTCCCCCGCCGATGGCGGAGGCGCCCGCCGGGACGGTCCGGAAACGCCGGGCCGGAACCGCCGATCCGGTCAAGGACGCGCCAGCCAAAATCGAGCGGAAGCGTCGGAGCAAGGGTGCCGAGCCGGCCGAAGACATTGTGTCCATCGATGCCCTCCGGCCGGGCCGGGGGCGCAAGGCGCAGGGGTCGCGCGTGGGCCTGCTGAAGGCGCGCCGGCAGATGGCGTCGCGCCGCCGGCCCCGACAGGAGCCGTGACCGGCGGCCGGCGTGCGTCCGCCCCGTTTCCGTCCCACAGGGCTGCCGGGATGATGTCTTGAGATACCTGTTCGTTCACCAGAATTTTCCCGGCCAGTTTTTGCACCTGCTGCGGCATCTGGGCCAGGACCCCGGGAACGAGATCGTCTTCATCAGCGAGCCGAACGACAATCAGGTCCCCGGGGTGCGCCGCGTGGCCTACCGCCTGCCGCGCGGCGGGCTGGACGGCGTGCATCCGGGGGCGCGGGAGTTCGACCTGGCACTGCTGCGGGCCGAATGCGTGGCGCGTGCGGCCGCCAGCCTGCGCGATCTGGGCTATCGCCCGGATATCGTGATCGGCCATCACGGCTGGGGGGAATTGCTGAACCTGGGCGATGTGTTTCCCGGCGTGCCGCTGCTGGGCTATTTCGAATTCTTCTACCATGCCGACGCGCTGGATGTAGGGTTCGACCCGGAATTTCCTTCGCCCGAGAGTATCCGGCCGACCATCCGCGCCAAGAATGCGGTCAATCTCCAGGCACTGGCGCTGGGCGCACACGGCCATACCCCGACCCGCTTCCAGTGGATGACCTATCCCGACTGGGCGCGGGAGCGGATCGCCCTGCTGCCCGAAGGGGTGGATCTGGACGCCTGCTCCCCCGATCCCTCGGCCTTCCAACGGCCACTGCATGTCGCGGGCACGGTGATCGCGCCGCAGGAGCGGCTGGTGACCTATGTGGCGCGTGACCTGGAGCCCTATCGCGGCTTTCATGTCTTCATGCGCGCGCTGCCGCGCATTCTGGCGGCGCGACCGGATGTGCGGGTGGTGCTGGTGGGCGGCGATGGCGTCAGCTACGGCGCCAAGCAGCCGCATGGTGCCTGGCGGGCGCGGATGATGGCGGAACTGGCGGGAAAGATCGATCCGGACCGGGTCCATTTCGCGGGAAGGGTCGATTACGAGACGTTCCGCGCGCTGCTGCGCCGGTCCGACGCGCATGTCTACCTGACCTACCCGTTCGTGGCGTCCTGGTCATTGCGTGAGGCGATGGCGATGGGGTGCGCGATCGTGGGCAGCGACACCATGCCGGTGCGCGAATTTCTGTCTGACGGGCGCACCGGCCGGCTGGTGCCGTTCCTGGACCCCAACGGCATCGCCGAGGGCGTGCTGGAGGTGCTGGAGGATGTCCGCCTGTCCGCCCGGCTGCGCCGCGCGGTGCGCCGGCAGGCCGAACGCACGCTCGACATGGCGGAGTATATGGCGCGCTATCGCGACCTGATCGACCGGGTGGCCGGCCGAGGCGCCTGAAGGTCCCTCCTGCCGCCCCGGAGCGGCAGGAGGGAAGAGAATCAGGCTTTCTGGGCGGCGGCCAGCGACGCGGTGATGATCTCGCCCGCTTCCTCGCGGCCGGCCCAGCCGGTCACCTTCACCCACTTGCCCTTCTCCAGGTCCTTGTAGCGGGTGAAGAAATGCTCGATCGCCTGCAGGGTGATCTCGGGCAGGTCTTCCAGCTTCTCGACCTTGGAATAGTGCGGATGCACCTTGTCGTGCGGCACGCAGATGATCTTCTCGTCCTGGCCGCTTTCGTCTTCCATGCGCAGCATGCCGATCGGGCGTGCGCGGATCACGGCGCCGGGCACGACCGGGGCGGGGATCAGCACCAGCGCGTCGGCCGGGTCGCCATCGTCGGCCAGCGTGCCGGGAATGAAGCCGTAGGCGGCCGGATAGGCCATCGGCGTGAACAGGATGCGGTCGACGACGACGGCGCCGCTGTCCTTGTCGATTTCATATTTCACCGACGACCCCTGCGGGATCTCGATGACGACGTTGATATCGAACGGCACGTTCTGACCGGGCGAGATTTTCGACACATCCATGGCGGTGCTCCATAACTCTTGGAAACAGGAACAGAATAAGGCCGAACCTATCGACGCCGCCGGTGGTTGCCAAGCGTCGTTTCGATGGCGGGAATCGCCGGTACGGGCCAATGTGCATCTTGCCAAAAGCCCGCACATGCGCGAAGTGAGGACCGGCCTGCGCGCCCGTAGCTCAATTGGTTAGAGCGGGCCGCTCATAACGGCTTGGTTGCGGGTTCAAGTCCTGCCGGGCGCAGGCCGCAGCCCGCGTCGCGCGTCCCACCGGGGAACGCCGGCCGTTCGCTTTCTTTTTACTCTGGATCATCGGGAGCCTTCGTCATGGCCGCCACGCAATATGTCTATGTGATGAAGGACCTGACCAAGGCGTATCCGGGTGGGCGCGAGGTCTTCAAGGGCATCACCCTGTCCTTCCTGCCCGGGGTGAAGATCGGCGTGCTGGGTGTGAACGGTGCCGGTAAATCGACCCTGCTGAAGATCATGGCCGGGATCGAGAAGGAATATGGCGGCGAGGCCTGGGCCGCCGAAGGCACCCGGATCGGCTATCTGGAGCAGGAGCCCAAGCTGGACGAGTCCCTGACCGTCGGCGAGAACGTGGCGCTGGGCTTCGGCGACCTGAAGGTGGCGGTCGACCGCTTCAACGAGATCTCGATGAAGTTCGCTGAGCCGATGTCCGACGACGAGATGACGGCGCTGCTGGCCGAGCAGGCCGAATTGCAGGAAAAGATCGACGCCGGCGACGGCTGGGAGCTGGACCGCAAGATCGACATCGCGCTCGACGCCCTGCGCTGCCCGCCGGCAGACAGCCCGGTGACCAAGCTGTCGGGTGGTGAGCGCCGCCGCGTGGCCCTGTGCCGCCTGCTGCTGGAAAAGCCCGACCTGCTGCTGCTGGACGAACCGACCAACCATCTGGACGCCGAGAGCGTGGCGTGGCTGGAGCGGACCCTGCGCGACTATGAAGGCACGGTCATGATCATCACCCATGACCGCTACTTCCTGGACAACGTCACCAACTGGATCCTGGAACTGGAGCGTGGCCGGGGCTATCCGTTCCAGGGCAATTATTCCTCGTGGCTGGAACAGAAGCGCAAGCGCCTGGCCCAGGAGGAAAAGGAAGAGAGCGCCCGCCAGCGCGCCCTGGCCGCCGAGCAGGAATGGATCGGCTCCAGCCCCAAGGCGCGCCAGGCCAAGAGCAAGTCGCGTATCGCCCGCTACGAGGAAATGCTGGCCCAGAACGCCGAGCGTGCGGGCGGTACCGCCGATATCGTCATTCCGCCGGGCCCCCGCCTGGGCGGCACGGTGATCGAGGCCGAGGATCTGCGCAAGGCGTTCGGCAACCGTCTGCTGATCGACGATCTCAGCTTCAAGCTGCCGCCCGGCGGCATCGTCGGCGTCATCGGGCCGAACGGCGCGGGCAAATCGACCCTGTTCCGTATGATCGTGGGCCAGGAGCAGCCGGATTCCGGTACGCTGAAGGTCGGCGACACCGTCAAGCTGGGCTATGTGGACCAGTCGCGCGACAGCCTGGATGACAACAAGACGGTCTGGGAGGAAATCTCCGGCGGCACCGACGTCATCTATCTGGGCAAGCGGGCCGTGCCGTCGCGCGCCTATGTCGGCGCCTTCAACTTCAAGGGCGCGGACCAGCAGAAGAAGGTCGGCATCCTCTCGGGCGGCGAGCGCAACCGCGTGCATCTGGCCAAGATGCTGCGGCAGGAAAGCAACGTCATCCTGCTCGACGAACCGACCAACGACCTGGACGTCGATACGCTGCGCGCGCTGGAAGACGCGCTGGCCGAATTCGCCGGCTGCGCCGTGATCATCAGCCATGATCGCTGGTTCCTGGACCGTCTGGCCACGCATATCCTGGCCTTCGAGGGCGACAGCCACGTCGAATGGTTCGAGGGCAATTTCCAGGCCTATGAAGAGGACAAACGACGTCGACTCGGTCCGGATGCGACCGAGCCGGGACGGATCAAGTACCGCCCCCTGGCGCGCTGAACCGCCGGGGCGGCCATGCACGTCCCGATCGTCCTGCCGGGCCCCCGTGACGCGTCCGCCGCGCGGGATTGACGGGCCGGACCCCGCCGGGGCGCGGCATTTGCGCCGTGGCCCGTGGGGGCAGCCCGCTGACCGCACCGAATTGGCGCCCTATCCCCGGATCACGGGCGGGTCGATCCGCACGCCGCGCCTGGTGCTGGAACCGGTCTCGTGGCGGGACATGGACGATATGGCCCGGCTGAAGGCCGATGCCGGGGCGTTCGGCATGATGCTGGGCGGCGTGCGCAGCCGCCAGCAGGCCGAGGCCGACATGGCCGACGACATGGCCTGCTGGGCACGGCGCGGGGTCGGAATCTTCATCATTCGCGAGGATGGCCGCTTCATCGGCATGACCGGCCTGCACGAACGCCCGGACGGGCGCGGGCTCGGCCTGCGCTTCGCGCTCTGGCCGTGGGCGGCCGGGCGCGGCCTGGCGCGCGAGGCCGCCTCGGCGGCGCTGAGCTTCGCCCATGATGCAGGGATTCGCCGCGTGATGGCGGTGACGCGCGACACCAACATCGCCTCGCGCACCATCCTGGGCGGGATCGGCATGACCCAGTGCGACAGTTTCGAACGCGATGGCCACCAGATGCTGGTCTATGAAAGCATCCGCGACGTCGCGCCCGAGCCGCTGCTCCCCCTGCCGCCGCGCCGCCCGGTCAGATTGCCGGAATAGTGGGGACGAAGCGCATTTCCAATCAGCGTGAGAGAGGCGGATTGGAAACGCGCGCCGGATCGCCACCAGCGCATTTACAACCGCCTCTAGGGGGCGGCGTGCGCCTGTACCTGATGGTCCAGCGCATGCAGCAGGGCGTCGATGCTGCCATTATGCCGACCGAGAAAGGACGCATAATCCTGCCGCGTGGTCAGGCGCAGGCTGGGGCCTTCGGCCATCACGTCCACCACCATGGGCTTGCCGCTGCTGAAGCTGACGATCCACTGCGCGTTGAAGGCCGGCTGTTCGGGGCGGCTGATCACCGTATCCACCGCCTGATCGGGGCCGGAGGAGGCGACATTGCCGATCGTGAAGGTCACGCCCCGATAATCGCCGATCTTGTCGGTGATGGAATTGACCAGGATCTGGTGGAACAGCGCCAGGAAGCGCGTCTGCTGTTCCGGCGTGGCGACCCGCCAGTAGCGGCCCATGGCGTCCATGTCGACATGCTCCTGCAGCAGCGGCAGGATCGCGACCTTCTTGTCGGCCAGCGAGTGGTCGGAATTGACGATTGCGATCAGATGCTGGCCGAAACTGCTGACGAATGCGCGGGCATCGCCGGCGGAAGCGGCGCGGGCTGGTGCCGCAACCCGCAGGGTGGCGGCCGCGGCGACAAGACCCAGCGCATGACGACGGGAGAGGGCTGTCTTCATCTCTGTGTCCCTGTTCAGTTGTACCAGTCGGGTACGGTGGCGCGGTGGTCGTTGCGGATGGCTTCGGCCTGGGCCTTGCGCTGCTGCTGGTAGGCGCTGCGGATGGTGGCGTAGGGGTCCAGCGCGTCTTTCTGCAACTGGTCCAGCGCGTCCAGATGGTCGGCCCGCCCGTTGATCATGCCCATGATGTTGTAGGCCCAGTTGAATGTCAGCAGCCCGTAGCCCCTGGGAACGTAGTTGAAGGGTTGCAGGCCGGTATCGATGCCGTAGCCGATCCCGTCGCGGATCGACGACGGACCCAGCATCGGCATGAACAGATAGGGGCCGGACGGCACGCCCCATGTCGCCAGCGTCAGGCCCGCATCATTGTCGTGGTGCGGATAGCCCGCATATTTCGCGACATCGACCAGCCCGCCGACGCCGGCCACCATGTTGATGCACCAGCGCACGAAGGCATCGCCCGCCCGGCGGGGCCTGCCGGCGCCGACATCGTTGAAGAACACCACCGGCTCGTTCATCGTCTGGACCATGTTGCCCAGCGACTGCCGCACGCGATAGGGCACGGCCCAGACATAGGCCTTGGCCACCGGACGCATGGAATATTTGTCCAGCGTCATGCTGACGTCGTACATCTTGCGGTTGAGGGATTCGTACGGATCGTTGGCCTCGCGATATTCGGCCAGCGCGTCCGGGTCCTTGGGGGGCGGGGCCGCGCAGCCGGCCAGTGCGGCCAGCCCCAGTCCGGCGAAGAGGCGGGTGATCCGGCGCGGGCGGCGGGCGGGAGTACATGACCGGGATGGCTGTAAGTTCGATCCTGTCACTGCACGCATGCTCGTTCCCGTTTCCCTGGTCTGCCGTTCCCGAACGCCACTAATGCGCGGGAAGCCAATGGATGTCGCGGGCGTCGACGCGTGTCCGCGAACCCTCTCTCTAGCATGGGACGCGGCGTGTGCAATCGTCGCCGTTGACCGACCGGTCATGCGCCTGGGGAGCGGGCGTGGGGACGGCAGGGGTTTTCAGGCCACCTGCGGCATGTCAGGCCTGTTCCTTCACCGGAACGGTCCGGTTCGTCATCGCGCGGAACAGCCCGGCGGGGCCGATGCGGCCAGCACCCGCACCGGGGGCGCGGGATGCCGCCGGGCGGAGCCGTTCACGTTCCCGTGATTGACCGGTGGCCGCCTGCGGCGGCATCCTGTCACGAAGCCAGGGAGAAGAATGATGCAGGATATGACGGACCCGGCGGCCGGGGCGTGCGTGGCGCGGGTCGTGGCGCTGCATGTCCATCCCGTCAAGTCATTGGGCGGGATCGCGGTATCGGCCGGCCGGCTGGGGCCGTGCGGGCTGGAGGATGACCGGCGCTGGATGGTCACCGACCCGGATGGCGCTTTCCTGACCCAGCGCCAGCTGGCGCGGATGGCGCTGGTGACGGTGGCGCGCGGCACCGATGGGCTGGTGCTGGCGATGGAAGGCCACGGCGCGCATGCGGTCGCCCTTCCGCCCGTCGACGGCACGCGGCGGATCGTACGGGTGTGGAAGGACAGCGTGCCGGCCGTCGATGCGGGCGATGCGGCGGCCGCCTGGCTCGGTGCCGCGCTGGGCCGCCCCTGCCGGCTGGTCTACCTGCACGATACGGGGGCGCGGCCGGCCGATCCGGCCTTCGCGCCGCCGGGCGCCACCGTGGGGTTCGCCGACGGGTTTGCCGTGCTGCTGGCCAGCCGGGCGTCGCTGGACGCCCTGAACCGCGACCTGCCGTCCCCGGTGCCGATGGACCGTTTCCGGCCCAATCTGGTGCTGGAAGGGGCGGCACCCTGGGCCGAGGATGGCTGGCGCCTGCTGGCGGTGGGCGAGGCGCTGCTGCGGGTCGTCAAGCCCTGCTCGCGCTGCATCATGACGACCATCGACCAGCGGACGGCCGAGAGTCCCGACCCGCGCGAACCGCTGGCGACGCTGGCCCGCACCCGCCGCGCCCGGGGCGGGGTCATGTTCGGCCAGAACGCGGTGGTGGTGCGGCCGGGCCGGGTCGCGATGGGCGATGACGTGCGGGTGCTGAAAGAGGGGCCGTCGAACCTGTTACCGGTCTGAGGGCGGCTTTTTATCTTCCCAGCCGGGGGGCGATCTCGGGCAGCAGGCCGATCAGGTCCGTGACCTCGCGCTTCGACAGGCCGGACGCCTGCAGATCGACCTCCCGCCCGGCCAGCACGTCGCGCAGGGCCCGCAGCGCGGGGCCGGACAGCAGGGCCGCTTCCTGCATGTAGTCGCGGAAGGCCTCGTAGGTCAGCGGTACCCAGCGTTCCACCAGGTTCAGGATCGTGTCGGCATAGGCGCGGATTTCGTACTGCGCGTGGGCATCGGCCCGCAGCCGCAGGAAATGCAGCAGGTTCCACAGGTTGAGCTGCCAGTAGAACTGCGTCATCACATTGACTGGCAGCGTCATGCGCGCCAGCTCGCGCGCCACCACCGGGCGGTCGGGATCGACGACATTCCCTTCCTCGTCCTGGTTCAGCATTTCCAGGTAATGGTCGTAGCAGCGGGTCGCGTCCTCGCGCAGCAGGTCCAGCACGTGCTGGGCGGCATCGGGGGGCAGGCTGTCGCCGCGCCCCTGCTTGTTGCTGGCCGACTGGTGGGCGATGTCCTCGGGCCGGGGGAAATAGAATTCCTTCTCCAGCACCGAATAGCGGGCCGAATATTCGTTGATGCTGGCCGTGCGGTGGCGGAACCACTGGCGGGTCACGAAGATCGGGGCGCGGACGTGGAACTTGGCCACCGCCAGCTCGAACGGGCTGGTGTGCCGGTGGCGCATCAGGTAGCGGATCAGCCCCCGGTCGTCCGAGGTGCTGCGCGTGCCCCGCCCGTACGAGACGCGCGCACCCTGCACGATGGCTTCGTCGCCGCCCATATAATCGACCAGCCGGACGAATCCGGTGCCCAGCACGGGCTGGGGCTCGTACAGCGCCTCTTCGACGGCGGGGACGACCGTGCGGCGCGTCTGGGCCCAGTCGGCGCGGGCCGCGTCGATTTCCGATTTCTGGTCCGTTGAAAACATTGCCGCGCTCCGTCCCTGCCGCTGAGTCCAAGGGGGCGCATACCACGAATCCCCGGCCGCGGACACGGCTTGCGCCCATGATGCGGCATCCTTATATACCGGAGTGCCGGAGGGGCTTGCTCCTTGGCTATGGCGATAAACGGCACGTGGAATAAGTGTAGTGGACCCGGGGGCAGTACCCGGCGTCTCCACCAGAACTCTCCCCGCCATGACCCTTCGGGGCAGGGGAGCATGGGGACGAAACAGGCTCGACACGCATGGTAAAGACCTGCCTTTTGCCCGGCATTGTACCGCCGTCATCGGGCTAACTTACAAGTGCCAACGATAACTCTGAGGTGCTCGCTGTCGCTGCATAAGTGACAAGCGCGGTTCGGGAGGGCACCGGGCAACAGAAGCCCTCCCACTTCGCCGCCAAATCATGCCATTATTCCTGCGGTTGTGATGTCTGACCTGCCGAGGCAGCCCTTGTGCCCTCACGCGGTTTGACGCATGGCTGAAGGCTGTGGCAGGGCGTGGCGCGACCCACACGGCCATCATGGCCCGGCCGACTCCCGATGGGGCGGCCGGACGGTACGGAGTATCCCGCATGTCCGACGATCGCGACGAGGAAAACGGTTTCGACACCACGATTCCCGAAAGCCTCCTGCCCTATGATTCCTGGATCGAGGACGCGTATCGCGGGGTGATGCTGCGCGCGCTGGAACATGTGGGGCGCGAGGGACTGCCCGACGGGCATCATTTCTACATCACCTACCGCACCGACTGGCCGGGCGTGGTGCTGCCCAGCCGGCTGCGCGCCCAGTATCCGCACGAGATCACCATCGTGCTGCAGCACCAGTTCTGGGACCTGAAGGTGGATGAGGACGCGCAGACCATTTCGGTCGGCCTGTCCTTCGGCGGCGTGGGGTCGACCCTGGTCATTCCCGTCGACGCCGTGACCGCCTTCGCCGATCCCCATGTCCGGCTCGCGCTACGCTTTACCCCGCCCGAGCCGGCGGTCGAGGAAGACGAGGCGCCCGCCGCCTCCGAACTGGCGGCCCCGGCGGATGAGGCCGCGGAACCCGCGGAGGAAGCGCCGTCCTCGCCACAAGTGGTCAGCCTGGCCGCCTTCCGCAAGAAGGGTTCCGGTCCGGGCTGAACCGTACACCATCCGGGGGGCCCGGATGCGGCCGGGCTCTCCGTGCATCGCCACCACCCGGAACCAATCCGGGGGAGACAGGCACACAGAGGGAGACTGTCCATTGAACGCCTCATCCACCCCCCCCAAGCCGCCGTTGAAGCCATTCGTCTACGGCCCGCTCTTTCCGCTCCATGACGATGACACGCCCTATCGGCGGCTGGAGATCGAAGGGGTCCACACCACGGTCTGCGACGGCCGCACCGTGCTGCACGTCAAGCCCGAGGCACTGGGCGAACTCGCCGCCCGCGCCTTCCACGACATCGCGCACCTGCTGCGCCCCGGCCACCTGGCCCAGCTTGCCAAGATCCTGAAGGACCCTGAGGCGTCGGACAATGACCGCTTCGTGGCGCTGGACCTGCTGAAGAATGCCAGCATCGCCGCCGGCGGCGTGCTGCCGATGTGCCAGGATACCGGCACCGCCATCATCTACGGCAAGAAGGGCCAGCGCGTCTGGGTGGACGGCAACGAGGAAGAGGCATTCTCGCGCGGCGTCTACGACACCTACACCCGCACCAGCCTGCGCTATTCGCAGATGGCGCCGCTGTCGATGTTCGAGGAAGTGAATACCGGCACCAACCTGCCGGTGCAGTTCCACATCTCGGCCACACCGGGCGACTACCATGCCGAGCAGATGGACCTGATGTTCGTCGCCAAGGGCGGCGGGTCGGCCAACAAGACCTTCCTGTTCCAGGAAACCCGCGCCCTGCTGTCCACCAAGGAAAACCTGCTGAAATGGCTGGACGTCAAGGTGCGCACGCTGGGCACCTCGGCCTGCCCGCCCTACCATCTGGCGGTCGTGATCGGCGGCATGTCGGCCGAACAGACGCTGGAGACGGTCAAGCTGGCCTCGACCAAGTGGCTGGACAGCCTGCCGACCGAAGGCAGCCCGCAGGGCCACGCCTTCCGCGACCTGGAGATGGAGCAGGAGATCCTGAAGCTGACCCAGGGCCTGGGCATCGGCGCGCAGTTCGGCGGCAAATATTTCTGCCATGACGTGCGCGTGGTGCGCCTGCCGCGCCATGGCGCGTCGCTGCCGGTGGGCATCGGCGTGTCCTGCTCGGCCGACCGGCAGATCAAGGCCCGCGTGACCGCCGACGGCTTCTTCCTCGAACAGCTCGAGACCGATCCCGCGCGCTTCCTGCCCGAGACGACCGACGAGCATCTGGGCGGCGAAGAGGTGCAGATCGACCTCAACAAGCCGATGACCGAGATCCGCAAGCAACTGTCGCAGTACCCGGTCAAGACCCGCCTGTCCCTGACCGGCACCGTGGTCGTGGCACGCGACATCGCCCATGCCAAGTTCCGCGAGCGGCTGGAGCGCGGCGAGGGCCTGCCGCAGTACCTGAAGGACCATCCGGTCTATTACGCCGGCCCGGCCAAGACGCCGGACGGGCTGCCGACCGGTTCGTTCGGCCCCACCACCGCCGGGCGCATGGACAGTTATGTCGACATGCTCCAGGCTGCCGGCGGGTCGTTCGTCATGCTGGCGAAGGGCAACCGGTCGAAGGCGGTGCGCGAGGCGTGCCACAAATATGGCGGCTTCTATCTCGGTTCGGTCGGCGGCCCGGCGGCGCGGCTGGCCAAGGACTGCATCCGCAAGGTCGAGGTTCTGGAATATCCGGAACTGGGCATGGAAGCGGTCTGGAAGATCGAGGTCGAGAATTTCCCGGCCTTTATCGTCATCGACGACAAGGGCAATGATTTCTACGAAGGCCTGACGGGCTGAGTCGGGGCGCCGCCCCGCCATCCGTCTACAAGGAGATCCCCGTTCCATGCGCTTTACCGTCGATCGGCTGGACCATGTCGTCATTACCGTCCGTGACCTGGAGGTCTCGGCGTCCTGGTATCAGCGGGTTCTGGGCATGGAGCGGGAGGAATATGGCCGCAACAACCGCACGGCGCTGAAATTCGGCGGCCAGAAGCTCAATCTCCGCCCCCAGGGGGCGGAAGGCTGGGCCTCGGCCACCGATGCGCTGCCCGGCACCAACGATCTCTGCTTCATCACCGCCGTTTCCAGCGCCGACGTGGTCGAGCATCTGGAAGGGTGCGGCGTCCGCGTCACCGACGGGCCGGTCGCCCGCCTGGGGGCGCTGGGCCCCGTCACCTCGGTCTATTGCGAGGACCCGGACGGCAATCTGGTCGAGATCGCATCCTACCAGGGATAGCAGTGTCCGAATCCGCTTCCGTTCCCCCCATTTCATCCGATCCGGCATGCTATCCCCATCCGCATGACCGGCCGCTGGCCGGGGCGCCGAATCCGGGCCGGCCGGTCCATCCCCGCCTGTATGCCTGCGAGTGCGCCGGGACCGTCCTGCTGATGGTCTTCGGCGTCGCCACCAACGTCCTGCTCGGTGCGGCCGGCAGCCCGGTGGGGCGGGTGCTGGCGGCCCACCCCGCCTTGCAGGTGGCGTTGCAGGGGCTGTTCTTCGGCATGGGCGGCACCATCGCGGCCCTCTCTCCCTTCGGCCGGGTCAGCGGCGGGCATGTCAGCCCGTCGGTGACGCTGGCCTTCACCCTGATGGGACGCCTGGCGTGGCGGGACATGCTGGGCTACATGGCCGCCCAGCTGACGGGCGCGGTCCTGGGCACCGGCTTGGTCGCGCTGGTGGGGCTGCTCTGGCCGCGCTGGGCGGTGTGGTCGCGGGTCACTCATTTCGCCGCCACCATCCCCTCGGCGGCGGTGCCGCTCTCCTGGCCCTTCCTGGGCGAGGTCTGCACCACCGCGCTGCTGATCGGGACCCTGCTGTTCACCGGCGGGACCGCCGGCCTGCGCTGGGTGACGCCGCTGGTGGCCGGCCCGCTCTTCTTCATGCTCAATCCGTTCGAGGCCTGGCTGTCGGGCGACAGCACCAACCTGGCCCGCAGCCTGGGGCCGGCACTGTTCTCCGGCCAGTGGCGCAGTTTCTGGATCTATGGCGTGGCCCCGTTCACGGGTGCGGCGGTGACGGTGGCGCTGGCGCGGCTGGGCGTCCTGGGCGCGATCGAACTGCACGAGGCGCGGGTGGCCCATTTCGGCCACCATGGGCGCGCGCCCTATCTGCTACCGTGGCGGCGGCGGTCCCTCACGGAATAACGTCACCCGGCCGGAGCCGCTTTCGCCGTCCTTCCGGATCGTCACAGGGCAGAGGGGAGGGGGATGGATCATCCGCCGCGCGCAACGAAAGCCTCGACGCCGTTCTGGACCCAGTCGCCGGATGCCATATTTGCCGCGGTCGCATCCGGCGCGCAGGGGCTGACGGGCAGCGAGGCAGCGGCCCGTCTGGCCAGTATCGGCCCGAACACCGACCGGCCCATCCGCAGGCTCTCGCCCGTCATCGCGATCGGCCGGCGGTTTCTGGAGCCGCTGATCCTGCTGCTGCTGTTCGCCGCCGGGGTGTCGGCGGGCATGGGCGACGTGACCAGCGCCTGCATCATCGCCGCCATCATCATCGGCTCCATCGCGCTGGACGCGATCCAGGAAGGCCGTGCGGCCCGGGCGGCCGAGGCGCTCAGGCAATCGGTGGCGCTGACGGCGGAAGTCAGGCGCGATGGAAAATTCGTCAGCATCCCCACCGCCGAGGTCGTTCCGGGCGATGTCTTTCGCGTGCGGACCGGCGATGTCATTCCGGCCGATGCCCTGGTCCTGGAGGTCGCCAGCTTTACCGCCAATGAGGCGGCGCTGACCGGCGAGCCCTACCCGGTGGAAAAGCACCCCGGTCCCATTCTCTCCCGCTCGCCCGCCGACGCGGCGAACGCGCTGTTCCGCGGGGCGATCGCGCAGACGGGCGAGGCGACCGCCCTGGCGGTGGCCACCGGGCGCAAGACCCTGTTCGGCGCGGTCGCGTCCGTGCTGGCCGAGGACACCGCACCTTCGCCGTTCCAGCGCGATCTGCGCGCCCTCGGCCTGGTCGTCGCGCGCGCGGCCGGCGTCCTGTCCGTGGCGGTGCTGGTGATCAACCTGCTGTTCGGGCGGCCCCTGATCGAATCCCTGATGTTCGCGGTGGCGCTGGCGGTGGGACTGACGCCCGAACTGCTGCCGATGATCACCACCGTCACCCTCTCGCGCGGCGCCGTGCGGATGGCCCGGCGCCGGGTGATCGTCAAGCGGCTGACCGCGATCCACGATCTCGGCGCCATGACGGTTCTCTGCACCGACAAGACGGGCACCCTGACCTCGGCCGAGATCGTTCTGGCCGGCAGCCTCAATGCCAGCGGCGAGGACGATCCGCATATCGCAACGCTGGCCGGCCGGTGCGCCGAGCTTGCGGGCGATCGCGGCGCCATGGATGGCGCGCTCGCCACCGCCGCGCCACGAGCCGCCGAGGGCTGGACCGCGCAAGGCCGGATCGGGTTCAATTACGAGCGGCGGCGTGGCTCCGTGCTGGCGGCGCGGCCCGGGGAGTGCGTGCTGATCTGCAAGGGCGCGCCGGAAGCGATCCTGGCGGTCTGCGATCGGCGACGGGCGGGCACGGACGCACCCGCCCTCGACGACGCGGCGCGTGACGCGATCACGGCCCGGCTGAACGGCCTTGCCGCCCAGGGTCTCCGTGCCATCGCGGTCGCCACCAAACCCTGCGCCACGCCCGCCAATGCGCTGGCGCCCGGTGATGAGGCGGATCTGATCTTCGAGGGGTTCTGCACCTTCGCCGACCCCCCGAAGGAGAGTGCCGCCGCTGCCCTGAAACGATTGGCGGCGGCCGGCGTGCGCGTGAACGTGCTGTCGGGAGACGACCCGCTGGTGGTCGCGCGGATCGCGGGGCTGGTCGGATTGAACGCAGACGCCGTCCTGGCCGGCCCGGAACTGGAGATGCTGAGCGACGAGGCCCTGGCCGCGCGGGTCCAGGGGGTCGCGCTTTACGGTCGCCTGACCCCCGACCAGAAGGTGCGCGTGGTCCGTGCCCTGCAGGCCAGGGGCGAGACTGTCGGTTTCCTCGGCGACGGCGTCAACGACGCGCCGGGCATCCGCACGGCCGATGTCGGGCTTTCCGTCGATGGCGCGACCGGCGTCGCGCGGGCGGCGGCCGACATGATCCTGCTGGCCCCGGACCTGAATGTGGTGGCTGATGGTGTGGCCGAGGGGCGGCGCACATTCGCGAACATCCTCAAATATGTCCGCATGGGGTCCAGCTCCAATTTCGGCAACATGCTCTCGATGGCCATGGCGTCGCTGTTCCTGCCCTTCCTGCCCCTGCTGGCGACGCAGATCCTGCTCAACAACCTCCTCTACGACCTGTCAGAAATCGGTATCCCGTTCGATACCGTCGATCCGTCCGATCTCGGCCACCCGCAACGCTGGAGCATGCGCGGGATCGTCCGCTATGCCGGGATCATGGGGCCGCTCTCCTCGGTCTTCGACGGGATTACCTTTGTCGTGCTGCTCTATGGTTTCCACGTCGCGGCGCCGGAATTCCGCACCGCCTGGTTCGAGGAATCCATCGCGACACAGATCCTCGTGGTCTTTCTGATCCGCACACGCGGCCTGCCCTGGCGCACCCCACCCGATCCGTGGCTCCTGGTCTCCGCCCTGTGCGCCCTGAGTGTGGCCCTGGTCCTGCCTTTCACGATCGCGGGGCGCTGGCTCGCTTTCGCCGTGCCTGGTGCCGCCGTGCTGTTGGCGATGGGCGGGATCACGGCGGGTTATCTGGTCGCGGCCCAACTTGTGAAGCGTATGGCGGCGGGGAAGAACTAGGCGGGGATCGGTTTCTGTTCTTTTTTGAAAAAAGAACCAAAAAACTTTGATTCGTTCAGGAATTTTTTGCTGGGGCGCGCGATGTCCCTGAACGAATCAAAAGTCTTTTTGCTTCTTTTTCTTCAGAAAAAGAAGAGATCTTTCTTCACCGCAGCCGACGCGCCAGCCTGTTGCCGACAGCCTGCATCAAAGTCACCAGCGCAATCAGCACCGCGACGACCGAAAGCATGATCGTCGTATTGAAGCGCTGGTACCCATAGCGGATCGCCAGGTCGCCCAGCCCCCCGGCGCCGATCACGCCCGCCATGGCCGAGGCCCCGACCAGCGTGACGAGCGTGACCGTAAGGCCGGAGATCAGGCCGGGCAGCGCCTCGGGCAGCAGGACGAAGCGGATGACCATCCAGCGCGTGCCGCCCATCGCGCGCACGGCATCGACCAGATTGCGATCGACCTCGCGCAGCGACACTTCCGCGATGCGCGCGAAATAGGGCACGGCGGCGATCGAGAGTGGCACGATGGCCGCCCCGGTGCCCAGCGCGGTGCCCGCGACCAGCCGTGTGACGGGGATCAGTAGCACCAGCAGAATCATGAACGGCACCGCCCGCGCGGCGTCGACCACCAGCCCCAGCACGCGGGAGAATGCCGGCAGGGGCAGAATGCCGCCCGGCGCGGTCGCAATCAGCAGGATGGCCAGCGGCAGCCCGCCGATCACCGCGATCAGGCCGGACGCCAGCACCATTTCCATGGTCTCGACCGTGGCGTGCAAGATCAGATCAAGAATCAGCCGGGACATAGCCCAGTACCTCCATCGACGGGCTGGCCTGAAGCAGAAAGCCCATGGCCCCGTCATCATGTCCCGACAGGCGCACGACGCATTCCGCCTGCATGTGCGTGCGGCCTTCGGCCATGCCGGCCTGCAGGATCGTGGCGTCGATCCCGTGGCGGCGGGCCAGGATCGACAGCACGGGCGTGCCGGTCGCCCCAGTATCGAGCGTCAGGCGCACCACGGGGGCGCCCCCGGCAAAGGGGTCCGGGCGCAGCCGGGCCAGCAGGGCGTCGGGCAGGCGCGCGGCTTCGCCATGCAGGAAGGCCCGCGTGACATCGTGCCGCGCCCCGCCGCGCAGGACCTGCGCGGTCTCCGCGTCCTCCACCACGCGGCCATGGTCCATGACCAGAATCCGCTGTGCGATGCGGCGGATCACATCCATTTCGTGCGTGATCAGGATGATCGTCAGCCCCAGCCGCCGGTTGATGTCGCGCAGCAGGTCGAGGATGGAGAGCGTGGTTTCCGGGTCCAGCGCCGATGTCGCCTCGTCGCACAGCAGCAGCGCCGGATGCGCCGCCAGCGCCCGCGCGATGCCCACGCGCTGCTTCTGGCCGCCCGACAACTGGCCGGGGCGTTTGTCGGCATGGCCCGTCAGCCCCACCAGCTCCAGCAATTCGTCGGCGCGCGCCCGGCGCTTGTCGCGCGGCATGCCGGCAATCTGCAGCGGCAGTTCGATATTGGCGGCGACGGTGCGGGAATTCAGCAGGTTGAAATGCTGGAACACCAGCCCGATCCGCCGCCGCACCTGCACCAGCTCGCGCTCGGGCAGGGTCGTGATGTCGCGGTCTTCGATCAGGATGCGCCCGCTATCGGGCCGTTCCAGCCCGTTCAGGCAGCGCAGCAGCGTGGTCTTGCCCGCGCCCGACCGACCGATAATGCCCAGGATCTCGCCGGGCCGTACCTGAAACGAGACATCGTCCAGTGCCGTCTGGCCGCCGAAGCGGCGGCAGGCATGTTCGACCCGCAGAAGGCTCGTCACCATGCCGGGACGATCGCGTTGTGATAGATGTCCAGAATGGCCTGCCGCACGTCCGGCTGATGGACGGCGTTCATCAGCGGCGCGATCCACGGCGCCTTGGCGTCTTCCGCATTGACCGCGACGAAATTGACATACGGGTTATTGGCCAGCGTTTCCTGCCCGATCCGCTGCTTGTCGACCTGGATGCCCGATTTGAACGCCCAGTTTGTATTGACGACAGCGGCATCCAGGTCGGGCAGGGTGCGGCCGACGATCCCGGCATCCAGTTCCTTGACCGAAAGGTCGCGCGGATTGTCGGTGATATCCAGCGCGGTCGGCAGCAGGCCGGCCGAGGGTGCCAGCTTGATCAGCCCCAGCACCTCCAGCAGGCGCAGGGCGCGGCCCTCGTTGCTCGGGTCGTTCGGCACGCCGATCACGGCGCCCTTCGGCAGCGCCGCCACCGACGGCCAGCGGGTGGAATACAGCCCGATCGGCGAGAAATAGGTATTGCCCACCGGCACGATGCCATAGCCGTGCGCGGCCTTCTGGGCCTCCAGGAACGGACCATGCTGAAAGGCGTTGGCGTCCAGCTCATGCTCCGCCAGGGCCTCGTCAGGCGCGTTATAGTCCGAAAAGGTCACGATCTTCAGCGTCAGGCCGGCCTGCGCGGCATGGGTGGCGATCAGGCGCCAGATATCCTCGTCCTCGCCGGACATGATGCCGATGCGCAGGGTCTTCTGCCCGGCGGCACGGGCAACCCGCAGCAGCGGCGCCATCGCCAGCAGGCCCAGAAAGGCCCGGCGGGGCTGGGATAAAAGAGAAGTCATTGAGGGGCCCCGATCAGGAGAAGAAATATACGCATTCCGTGCGTTGTATATGGTCGGGTGTCCCCCGATCAAGACAGGGATGTGCATGAAGAAGCAGGAGGGCACTCCTGCCTGTATTTCGCTCGCACGCCGTCAGGGATGAAAATATCCGGCAAAAGAATTATTTATATACAATATCTTGATCGAACAATGCGCGACGGAAGAAAGCGGATGGACGCTATGGAAGCGATTGTCGCGTGCGATATTTATATCACGATCTCAATATGAAAAATTCCCTTCCGATGGGTGGTGGCCCTGCGTCCGCGCACGTTCAGGCGAGCCGCCGGCCCGGCCGGTGCGGTTGGCCTTGCGGGTCACGGGGAATGGGCGTCTTCTCATGTGGCGAAAAACCAGGCAGCGGGGCAGATTCCCCCGCGTGACGAAGGAGGCAGGACATGTCCGATCTCGTGGTTCTTGGCTTCGATACGCTCGACGGCGCCACCCGCGCCCGCGAGGAAATATGGAAACTCGAAAACGCGTATCTCGTTGATGTTGATGACGCGGTTGTCGTGCGCCGTACCGATGACGGTCGGCTGCATCTCGACCAGTCGGTTCATACGGTGGCGCTCGGTGCGCTGGACGGATTCTGGAGTGGGATGCTGCTCGGAACATTGGTGGGGCTGGTCTTCATGAACCCGCTGGCCGGTTTCGCCGTCGGGGCGCTGACGGGAGGGGTCGCGGGCGCCGGCGGGGGCGCGCTCTTCGATTATGGAATCAACGACCATTTCATCAGGGAAGTGGGCGCCAATCTGAAACCGGGGACATCGGAACTGTTCGTCCTGGTGCGGAAGGTCGAGCCGGGAAAGGTCGTGGACCATCTGCGCGCGCTCGAAGGCAATCCCCACATCGTCCAGACGTCCCTGTCGCCCGAGGCGGAGCAGAAGCTGCGCCAGGCGTTCCTGGCCGGCTCCGGCTGACAGGGCGGGCGCCACATCACCGAGCAGAAAACGGGAGAGAGATCGTGGCCAATATTTCTGATCAGGTCGAAAAGCTCCGGGCCGATCTTCATACCCTCGGGGAAGATCTTCGGGAGACGGACAAGGCCCTGCGGACCGAATTCAAATCCTGGGGCCTGCGGAGCGGGGCGACCGCCCTGCGCCAGACCGCCAAACAGTTGCAGGAACTTGGCGATACCGCGGTTGGCCAGGTGAACGAGCTGAACACGAAGGTTCTGGAAAAGGTCGGCAATTCGAAAGAGCGCGCGGAGCAGGCCGCGACATTGCTCGGCCAGGTCGCCGACCGCGCGCAGGGCGCGCTGGCGAAGCTGGAAAGCGGGCAGGTGCCCGCGCGTTCGATTGGGAATATGAGTCCGCTGGTCCGTACCGTGGCGGCCATCGCCGTCGTGGCAACCGGCGTGGTGATTCTGAAGAAACTCTGCCGCAAGTCGTAAACGATATGACGAAGGGCCGCCCCGGAGTGTCCCGGGCGGCTCTTGCGTCACGATGCCGATGATGGTTCCGACCGTCTATGTCGTGTTCTCGCCTGCCGGCAGATCCTTGTCGAAGAGCGTGCGTGCAATGGCCCCCGAGCAATCGAGACGCACCTGATCGGTGATCTCCACGATATGGCTCGTGGGCAGGTAATGCGTATCCCCGTCCGCCAGCGTGGTGTCCTGGAGAAGGAGCCGCGTTGCGCCTTCCACGGCACGGATTCTGCCGACCGGCTGGCCGTCTGAACCGACGACATGCATGCCGACATGAATATCGGATAGCGCGATCATGGGATTCTGCTCCTTGTTTCGCCGCCCCGGCAAAACAACGGCCCGGCCTCCGGAAGGATGCCCTGTGATCTTTTTTAAATGCATGTTCGATGGAATTCCGCCTCGAACGCACACCGTGCGGGTCGAGGCCCGAAACCAGGATTTTGATTTGAAGGTATTTTTATGGAAATGGTGCCCAAGACCGGAATCGAACCAGTGACACTGCGATTTTCAACTGCGCGAGTATGGAAACGTAAGTCGCGGGATCGGTGTATATCGCGGCTAGATTGGATATAACCTCCTGAAATGCCTGTGGTGCGTTGCTTATGCTCATATGGTCTCCGGCTTGTTGATAAAGTTCTTCGATGTTCTCCTGTTGGTAATCATCGACACGTTGTCGTTCATGGAATCTTCTCGGAAGATCGCGTGAGTCGAATAGAGAAGATAAGATTCCCAATAATCCATCTCGGTCTTATTCGCGCATAGATAGACGACTTGTCGTTCTACCTCTTGCTCTCGGCCGCCAATGTGTTGGAGCCATCGCTTGCCTGAACCGAAATAGTCCTGATATTTCGTCGGCTTGCCTTTTGGGCTCTTGATGGTCTTCTTGCCAATATACCAGAAGCCATCGAGGGACATTCGATAAACGATTCCCCGTATGGCTTCTGTTGGCTCAAATGGTTCATTGTCATATATCCAGTTCATTCCGTATTTACTGGATATAGCTCTTGGAGCGGTCTAAATGGCCATTCTAAGTATAAATCTTATTTGATTCAGACTTTCTTTTGGTTGGGGGTGACAAATGTTACAAACCACTGCAATGCCAATACAGAGGCAAAAAATCCTAAAAATATAGGAAGGTTATTTTGCTGATATATAGCAAGGCGCGCATTCGGACCGAATGGAACGCACGATGTTAAAAAATATACAGATTGACACCAAAAGAAGGATAATAACGTCTGTAAGTTCGTTCTAATCTCTTCTTTGGAGAGAGACCGTAGCGCGGAATCTTTTTCAGATATTAACGTAAAGGCACCAGTTATAATCAAAACAGCAACGAAAATAGCTCCTGATCTCATATAAATTCCGTCAGGAGTTCCTATTATTTTTTCTATTGTACCAGCATAGAACATGTTAAATGAGTTCAATATAGAAACGGATGCTCCTATAAATCCCCATAAGGCAAGCTTATACAGAGTCTTATACCACTTGGTGTCCAGATTCGAGAGCCGTGAATTCATAGTCATTCTCATTGGTGAAGTTTCGAAAGAAAGAATGACATGTTGTTTTGTATTTTCAATAGGAAAAATCTAGAACTCGACTGAAAATAAATACCGGTTATTCGATTTATCGGATTAATGTTATTTTTTATCCCGAAGAGCTTGCGCCCATTGACGGCAAAACACCATGAGATCTGTCGCCGCCTCATTAAGCGCGACCGTCGATTGCTTCACCTTGATATCCCAGAGGCTGTGATCGAGTGGCGTGGGCTTCTTGATATCGTCTTCATCAATGGAAGGCATTTCCAAGACTTCACGAACCTGTTGTGCTGAAATGGTGCCGCATTCCAAGCCAACGGCGATTGCTTCGAGCTCGTGTGGCTGAATAGGTTCTGGATCGGGAAAAGATATTGTTTCTGGTTTATCGTCCAGAGCATGACTAACCATGACCGCGAGTTCGACCGGCATGTTATATAGTCGTATAGCCTTGTTTTTCCTGCTGTTGTATCGGATGCCTTTGGCTTCTGATGGTGTGACATACATCTGTCCACGATCTATGCGGTTGTCGATGTTCCTCTTGAGGTCAGACCAACGCTTGAAGCCAATATCATTGGTGGCTGTCTCGATCATAAGATCAAGGTATTCGTCTAGGTTTGGATTTAAGTTTGTCATTGTTTTCTCTCTCTCACACTTAAATGACTTTTGTTTGCGGAAACATTGTCCGTATTTCTATTTATTAATAAGAGAAAAAATCAGCCGATTTACGTTAAATATTGGAGCATTTGATTAGGAGAAAGAATGGCCAAACAAGTTTATGATGCGAAGTGGAGAAAGTTGTCAGAGACGATCCGACATATGACGCCTTACTGTGAAGACTGTCGTGCCGAAGGCGTTATCACGACCGCCGAGGATAGGGACTGTCAGGAATTTCGTGTGCGAGGCGTTGTTCACGTTGTTGATCAGACGGTGGCGCGTGCGAAGCGTTCACCGAAGAGAATGGCGAACTGGGCCTTTGCCATGGACC